>NZ_CP120361.1:3459000-4152000 GCF_029457495.1 Chelativorans sp. AA-79 | reverse complement strand
AAGCCCATCGACCTGGATCTGTCCCGCGTGAGATCCTGCCTGAAGGTGGTGCGGGACACGGGCGCCGCGTTGATGGTGGGCTTCAATCGCCGCTTCGATCCGCATTTCGCCGCCGTGCGTGCGGCGATCGACGAGGGCAGGATCGGCGACGTGGAGATGGTGCAGATCATCTCGCGCGATCCGGGCGCGCCGCCGGTGAGCTACATCCGCTCCTCGGGCGGCATCCTGCGCGACATGACGATCCACGACTTCGACATGGCGCGGTACCTGTTGGGCGAGGAGCCGGACACGGTGTTTGCCACGGCTTCCGTGCTGGTCGATCCCGAGATCGGCGCTGCCGGCGACCACGACAGCGTGTCGGTGGTGCTGACCACATCCTCCGGCAAGCACTGCTCCATCTCCAACTCGCGCCGCGCCACCTATGGCTACGATCAACGCATCGAGGTGCATGGCTCCAAGGGCGCGGTTTCGGCAGAAAACCAGCGGCCGGTCTCGATCGAGATCGCCAATGCCGAAGGCTATACGAAGCCGCCGCTGCACGATTTCTTCATGACGCGCTACACGGAAGCCTACGCCGCCGAGATCGCCGCTTTCATCGCAGCACTCGCCGGCGGCAAGCCCGCGATGCCTTCGGGCGAGGACGGGCTCAAGGCGCTGGCTCTCGCCGAGGCTGCCTACCGCTCGATCGCCGACGGCAGGGCGGTGAAGGTGGCGGAGGTGCTGGGTTAGGGCGCTAAGGTGCGGTGGGGGTGACTATCCTTGGTGCTTCGCCCGACAGCCGGGAAAGTAGAGCCGTGCCTCACCGTCGCCACGCCCGCTTTCGCGTCTGGCCATTGATTGGTTTGGGAAGCGGGGCGCACCGTTCACGCCACAAAATTAAAAAAGGCGCTCCCAACGCGCCCCGCCGGAGTCTGTCCCGACCTCGGCCGATCACTCGGACCCTTCTCCTTCCCGGCTGCACCCAATGAAGGGGGTGGTCTCTGCCGGGCCGAAGGAGAACCCTAGCGGCTTCTCCGCGGTTTCCGCGATGCCGTCTCTCACCCAGCATCCGTTTTTCCGGAAACGGCGTCTCACACCCACCGCCCCGGCACCGCCGGCCTGTCGCGGGCCCTCGGATCCCCGGGTTCCGATCCTGGGGAGGGAGGTTTCCGCCGCTCTCCCGAACACCCGGTGCGCATCCGGTTCCCGCGAGAGCGATGGGGAAAGAATAAACCGGGCGGAGGAAGTGGGGAGAAAAAGGCTAACAGAAAAACAGAGCATGGCAGGTAAATAGCTGTTTTTGCATCGAAATAATTTTCGTGTGCCCGGAAAGCCGCAAATTTTGTTCCCCTTCGCTACTCGATTGCCAAGCATCCAGCCGGCAGTCGGCGAAATTCAAGAGCCGTTCGAGCGAAATACGGTCAGATCATTTCAGCGTTTCCTGGAAACGCTGAAATGATCTAAGTTTTTGATTTTACGCAATTCCGGACGGAAAACCGGTTTCCATTTTTGCTGGGAATTGCTCTAGACGGCCACCACCCGCCGCCCCTCCCGCGCCGAGGCGGCCATGGCGTGGATGACCTTTTCGAACTCCAGCGCTTCGGAAAAATCCGGCGAGGATTTCTCGCCGCCGCCGATCCAGCGCAGGAAGGCGCCGGCTTCGAGCACCTTGAGGTCGTTGAAGCCGAGCTGATGGCCGGGCGCGGGGCAGAAGAGGCCGTAGGGAGGATGCGCGGGGCCAGTAAGAATGGTCTTGAAGCCCTGCAGCGCCTTTTCGCCATCGTTCCGGTAGAGCTGCAATTCGTTCATGCGTTCCTGGTCGAAGACGAGCATGCCTTTCGTGCCGTGCACTTCGAAGCCGAGCTTGTTCTTGCGGCCCCAGGCCGTGCGCGAGGTGGAAAGCGAGCCCTGAGCGCCGTTCCGGAAGCGCACCAAGGCGGTGGCGACATCCTCGTTCTCGACCGGCTTGCGCTCGCCGCCATCGGGCAGGGCGCGTGTCTCGTGCACGGTCTGCATGTCCGCGACGAGGCTTTCGATCGGCCCCATGAGGCCGTGGGCCATGGAAACGAGATGGCAGCCGAGGTCACCCAGCGCGCCGAGGCCGGCTTCCTTAAGCCGTGCCCGCCACGTCCAGGGCAGGTCGGGATCGGCCTGGTAATCCTCGTCCACCCAGCCGCGGAAATGGATCGGCCGGCCAATGGCGCCGTCGCGCAGGAGCCGGCAGGCATGCTGGAAGGCAGGGTTCCTGATGTAGTTGTAGCCGACGATGGTCTTCACGCCCGCCCTTGCGGCGGCAGCGGCCATCGCTTGAGCCTCGCCCAGCGTCAGCCCCATGGGCTTCTCGCAATGGACGTGTTTGCCCGCCGCGATCGCCGCAAGCGCCATCTCGCGATGCATGCGGTTGGGCGTGGTGACGGAGACGATGTCGACGCGTGGATCGGAAACGAGCGCCCGCCAGTCTTCGGTGGCGCGCGCGAAGCCGAACTGCGCGGCCATTTCCTGTGCCTTGTCCAACGGCGTATCGCAAAGAAGTTCCAGCCGCGCCTCGGGCACATCACCCAGCACCGCCTTCGCCGCGCGATAGGCGAGCGCATGCGCTTTCCCCATGAAACCGGTACCGATGAGTCCAATTCCGACGTTGCGCATGGTAGGCCTCCCTGAACGACTGCATTGGAATTTTTATTCCAATGCGGTTAGGATTGGGACAGCTGTTTTGTCAAGCTGAGAAAGACGCTCCATGGATGCAGTCACCGCCCCGGCCAATGTCGAGGAACTGCTCGACCGTATCCACGAGCTGTCCGGCGACCTGCCGAAGCGGCTCAAGCAATGCGCCGACCATTTGGCCGCCAATCCGGACCGCGTGGCGGTTTCCACCGTGGCCGAGATGGCCGAAGGTGCGGGCGTCCAGCCTTCCGCCTTCATGCGCTTCTGCCAGGTGCTGGGCTTTTCCGGCTATTCGCAGATGCAGCGCCTGTTCCGCGAATCCTATGCGCAGAACTGGCCGGACTATGCCACCCGGCTGGAGAAACTGCGCGAGAGCGGTGCCGGCAGCCCCTCCGCGCTTCTGGCCGAATTCATCGAGGCAGGGCGGCTTTCGCTGGAGAACCTTGCCAAGACCGTTGATCCACGCGCGTTGGACGCCGCCATCAAGACGCTTTCGGAAGCCAATATGGTGCACATCGTCGGTCTGCGCCGGGCCTTTTCCGTGGCCTCCTACCTGGCCTATGCTTTCGACAAGATGGACGTGCCCACCATGCTGCACAATGGCGTGGGCAAGCTCGACAGCCGCCATGCGATCCGCTCCGGCGACGCGGTCATCGCCATCACCTTTGCCCCATATACGCCCGAGACGGTGGAGCTTGCGGAGGCGGGCCGCCGCGCCGGGGCCAAGGTCGTGGCCATCACCGATTCCCACGCGAGCCCGCTCAGAACCGTGACGCCGCTGCTCCTGACGGTCTCGGAGGCCGATTTCGGCGATTTCCGCTCCCTTTCGGCGACATTGTCGCTCGCCGTCGCATTGGTCGTGGCCGTGGGCACGGCGACCCGCACGAAGAGAAATGGAATTTCCTGATTGAAATTGCGATAAAAATGGAACATATCTTCCATATCCTGTGAAGATCAGGAAGGGCATACGGCGCCCGCGTGAGAGGCTTGCCCGCGGGGACCCCGGACCGGCATCGCCTTTCAAGGCGAGCAGGATGCGCATCGATCTGGGAGGAGTGATGTGACGAAACCGCTGGACGTCATCACCATTGGCCGCTCGTCGGTCGACCTTTACGGCGCGCAGGTCGGCGGCCGGCTGGAGGACATGGCCTCCTTCAACAAATATCTCGGCGGTTCCCCCACCAACATCGCCGCCGGTGCCGCGCGCCTCGGTTTGAAATCGGCACTCATCACCCGCGTGGGCGACGAGCATATGGGCCGCTTCATCCGCGAGGAGTTGAGCCGCGAAGGTGTCGACGTGCGCGGGGTCAAGACCGACGCGGAGCGGCTGACGGCATTGGTGCTCCTCGGTATCCGCGACCAGAACCAATTCCCGCTGATCTTCTATCGCGAGAACTGCGCCGACATGGCGCTGTCGGAGGAGGATATCGACCCCGCCTTCATCGCCGAGGCCGGCTGCGTGTGCGCGACGGGCACCCATCTCTCCCATCCGCGCACCGAAGCCGCGGTTCTGAAGGCGCTGCGGCTCGCACGCGAGAACGGCGCGAAAACTGCGCTCGACATCGACTACCGCCCCAACCTGTGGGGGCTTGCCGGCCACGGAGCCGGCGAAAGCCGCTTCGTCGAATCCGAGCGCGTGACGGCCAAGCTGCAGAAAACCCTGCCGCTCTTCGATTTGATCGTGGGAACGGAGGAGGAGTTCCACATCGCCGGCGGCTCGACGAATACGATCGTGGCGCTGAAGACGGTGCGGCGGCTGACCGACGCGGTGCTCGTGTGCAAGCGCGGGCCCATGGGGGCCTCCGCCTTCGCAGGCGAAATCCCGGACACGCTCGACGAGGGCGAGGCAGGCGAGGGCTTTCCCATAGAGGTCTTCAACGTGCTGGGTGCGGGCGACGGCTTCATGGCCGGTTTGCTGAAGGGCTGGCTCACCGGTGAGGATTGGCCGACCGCACTGAAATACGCGAACGCCTGCGGCGCCTTTGCCGTCTCCCGCCACGGCTGCACGCCGGCCTATCCCTCCTGGGAAGAGCTGCAATATTTCTTCCGCACCGGCATCAGGAACCGCGCGCTGCGCAAGGATGCGGCCCTGGAACAGGTGCACTGGTCGACCAACCGCAAGGGCGACTGGCCGGAAATGCGCGTCTTCGCCTTCGACCACCGGATGCAACTGGAGGAAATGGCGGACGCCGCCGGCGCGCCGCGCGAGCGCATTGGCGATTTCAAGGTGCTCTGCCTTGAAGCGGCGCGCGAGGTGGAGGGCGGCAGGCAGGGCTACGGCATACTCTGCGATGGACGGTTCGGACGCGAAGCGCTCTACCGCGCCGCCGGCAGCGGATTGTGGATCGGCCGGCCGGTGGAGTGGCCTGGCTCTCGCCCGCTCGAGCTGGAGCCCGACCTCGGTCCGGATTTCGGCGGCCTCGTCGAGTGGCCGCTGGAGCACGTGGTGAAGGTGCTCTGCTTCTACCATCCGGACGACGACGCGGATATGAAGGCGCGGCAGGAGGACGTGGTGCAGAGGCTTTTTGCCGCCTGCCGCCGCAACCGGCTGGAGATGCTCCTGGAGATCATCCCGTCCAAGGTGCGCCCCGCCGACGACATGGCCACCGCCGCCGTCATCGAGCGCTTCTACGAGATCGGCGTCTATCCCGACTGGTGGAAGCTGGAGCCCATGACCTCGAACGCGGCATGGAAAAATGCCTGCGAGGCGATCATGCGGAACGACCCCCGCACGCGCGGCATTGTCGTATTGGGGCTCGACGCGCCATTGCAAGAGCTCGAGGAGAGCTTTTCCATTGCCGCGGGTTTCGATCTGGTGAAAGGCTTCGCCGTCGGCCGCACCATTTTCGCCGATGCCGCCCGGCGCTGGCTCGCCGGTGAGGCGAGCGACGAGGAGGCCACAGCCGACATCGCGCAAAGATACCAGTCCCTGTGCGCGATCTGGGACCGCGCACGGACCGGGAAAGGGAGGTCCGCATGAAGACGATCCGACTGACCGCAGCCCAGGCCGCCACCCGCTACATCGCGGCGCAGATGAACGAGGACGGCGAACCGTTCATTGCCGGCGTGTGGGCGATCTTCGGCCACGGCAATGTGGCCGCCCTCGGCGAGGCGCTCCATGCGGTGCGCGAGACGCTGCCCACCTATCGCGGCCACAACGAGCAATCCATGGCCCATGCGGCCATCGCCTATGCCAAGCAGCTCGGCCGCAGGCGGGCAATGGCGGTGACCTCCTCCATCGGCCCCGGCGCCACCAATATGGTGACGGCGGCGGCACTCGCCCATGTGAACCGACTGCCGGTGCTGTTCCTGCCGGGCGACGTCTTCGCGGGTCGCGGGCCTGACCCGGTGCTGCAGCAGGTCGAGGATTTCGGCGACGGCACAATCACCGTCAACGACTGCTTCCGCCCCGTCTCCCGCTATTTCGACCGCATCACCCGGCCCGAGCAGCTTCTGACCGCGCTGCCGCGCGCCTTCCGCATCATGACGGACCCCGCCGATTGCGGGCCGGTGACGCTCGCCTTCTGCCAGGACGTGCAGGCCGAAGCCCATGACTGGCCCGAAAGCTTCTTCGAACCGAGGGTGTGGCGCATGCGGCGCGTGCAGCCCGACCCGGTGGAGGTCGAGGAAGCGGCGAAGATCATCGCGGCCGCGAAGACGCCTGTCATTGTCGCGGGCGGCGGCGTCCACTATTCGCATGCCTATGAGGCGTTCCGGTTCTTCGTCGAGGCGCACCGGATCCCGGTGGTGGAGACGCAGGCGGGCAAGTCGTCGCTGCCATGGGACCATCCGCTCAATCTCGGGCCCGTCGGCGTCACCGGCTCGTCCAGCGCCAATAGACGCTGCGCCGAGGCCGACGTGATCATCGGCGTCGGCACAAGGTTCCAGGATTTCACAACCGGTTCGTGGTCATTGTTCTCGCGGCCCGGGCGCAAGCTTATAAGCCTGAACGTCAACGCCTATGACGCGGTGAAGCACGGCGCGGTGCCGGTCTGCGCGGATGCCTGCGTGGGGGTGGAGGCGCTGTGGCGCGCGCTGGGCGACAAGCGCTTCGAGCCGCCGCCCGCGTCGCTGAAGGAGGAGTGGTTCGCCGCCGCCGACGCGGTGACCGCGGCGCCGGAAGACACCAACGCGCTGCCCACCGACATGCAGGTGATCGGCGCGGTGCAGCGCGCCGCAAGGGAAGACACGGTGGTGATGTGCGCGGCCGGCACCATGCCGGGCGAGCTGCACAAGCTCTGGAAGGCGGGGCGGCCGATGTCCTACCACATGGAATACGGCTATTCCTGCATGGGCTACGAGATCGCCGGCGGGATGGGCATCAAGATGGCCGAGCCCGACCGCGACGTGGTCGTGATGGTGGGCGACGGCTCCTACATGATGATGAACTCGGAGCTTGCCACCGCGGTGATGATGGGCATCAAGATCACGGTCGTCATCACCGACAACCGAGGCTACGGCTGCATCAACCGGCTGCAGATGTCCACCGGCGGGGCCGAGTTCAACAACCTGTTGGACGATGCGCGCCACGTGAATCCTTCACATATCGACTTCGTGGCGCATGCGGCCTCCATGGGAGCGCATGCGGAGAAGGCGGGCTCGATCGCCGAGCTGGAGGACGCGCTCGAGCGGGCGCGGGAGGCCGACAGGCCCTTCGTGGTGGTCATCGACACCGATCCCTATCCCTCGACGGAGGCCGGCGGCCACTGGTGGGACGTGGCCGTGCCCGAGGTGTCGGAACGCGAGCAGGTGAGAAAAGCGCGCGAGAAGTACGAAGCCGCGCTGAGGGAGCGAGCTTGAATGAAGGAAATGGTCGGCCGCAGGTGGTGTGGCGATGGTCGGGCATGGATCCTCGGGCCGAGCCCGAGGATGACGAATGCATTGAGCGTTTCAGCCGGTCACCTGCGTAGGAGAATTGCGGCGAGCATCTCAACGTCGTCATCCTCGGGCTCGGCCCGAGGATCCATGCCTGGACGTCGAAGCCTCCCCGGCCGTTGCCCACAGGAGGCTGACCGATGATCCGCTACGGTACCAACCCCATCGCCTGGTCGAACGACGACGACCGGTCGATCGGCGCGTATATCCCGCTGGAGCAGTGCCTGCGGGAAGCCGCCGAGATCGGCTTCGAGGGGATAGAGAAGGGGCACAAGATGCCCTCCGACGGCAGGGAGCTGAAGGCGGTGCTGGGACAGCACGGGCTCATATTCGTCTCCGGCTGGCATTCGCTGAACCTGCTTACCAACGACATCGAGACGGAGAAGCGGGCGATCCAGCCGCATCTCGACATGCTGAAGGCGAACGACTGCAAGGTTTGCATCGTCTGCGAAACGTCGAATGCGATCCATGGCAACGACGCGGTGGCGCTGAAGGACAAGCCGGTGCTGGAGGATCATCGCTGGCCTGCCTTCTGTGCCGGCGTGGAGGCGATCGCGGAACATTGCGGCAGTCAGGGCATCGATCTCGTCTACCACCATCACATGGGCACGATCGTCGAGAGGCGCGAGGAGATCGACCGGCTGATGGCGGGCACCGGCCCGGCGACGAAGCTTCTGCTCGACACGGGCCACGCCTGGTTCGGCGGCTCGGATCCGGTGGAGCTCGCCCGCGCCTACATGCCGCGCGTGCGCCATTTCCATGCCAAGAACGTGCGCCCGGCGATCCGCCGACAAGTGGAGGAGGAGGGGCTTTCCTTCCTCGAAGGTGTGCGGCGCGGCGTCTTCACCGTGCCGGGTGATCCGGAAGGCGGGATCGAATTCGAGCCGGTGCTGAAGGTCGCCGCCGAGCACGGCTACGAGGGCTGGCTGGTGATCGAAGCCGAGCAGGACCCGCGCAAGGCCGACCCGGTGACCTATCAGTCGATGGGGCTGGAGGCGCTCAAAGAGGCGGCCAGAGCTGCCGGGCTGGACCGCGGCTGAGCGCGGTCTATATTCACCAAATGCAAAAGCTGTTCGATCTCGACCACCCCTTCTTCCGGCCGCTTTGGCGGCGGCTGGCCATCATCGCGCTCTGCCTCGGCTGGGGGCTGTTCGAATTCATCATGGGCAACCCCTTCTGGGGCACGCTCTTTGCCGGCCTCGGCGTCTACTGCGTCTGGGGATTCCTGATCGACTACAAGCCCGAGGCGGGCACCGAAAACAAGACGGAGTAAGGAGAAGACGATGCCGCAACTCCTCGTCAAGCCCGCAGGCACCGCCGGCAAGGTGCACGACGTCACCCCGCGCTCGGCCGGCTGGAGCTATGTGGGCTTCGGCCTCTACCGCCTGAAGGCGGGCGAGACGGCGCAGGAGGAGACCGGCGACCGCGAGGTGATCCTGGTGCTGGTGGAAGGCAAGGCGGAGATCGCCGCCGACGGGAAGGATTTCGGCGAGCTTGGCGACCGCATGGATGTCTTCGAGCGCCGCCCGCCGCATGCGGCCTATATCCCGAACGGTTCCCACTGGTCGGCTAAGGCCACCACGGACTGCACGCTCGCGGTCTGCTCGGCGCCGGGCGAGGGCGGGCATGATGCGCAGGTGATCGGCCCCGCCGGCATTGCGCTCACCGAGCGCGGCAAGGGGGCGAACACCCGCTACATCAACAACATTGCCATGGAGGATCGCGACGTTGCCGGCAGCCTGCTGGTGACGGAGGTCTTTACGCCGCAGGGCAACTGGTCGTCCTACCCGCCGCACCGGCACGATGAGGACGACTTCCCGAACATGACCTATCTGGAGGAGAGTTATTACCACCGGCTGAACCCGGCGCAGGGCTTCGGCTTCCAGCGGGTTTTCACGGAGGACGGCAGCCTGGACGAGACCATGGCCGTCTCGAACCACGACGTGGTGCTCGTCCCGCGCGGACATCATCCCTGCGCCGCGCCCTACGGCTATGAGATGTACTATCTCAACGTCATGGCCGGGCCGCGCCGCGCCTGGCGCTTCAAGAACCACCCCGACCACGACTGGATCTTCCAGCGGGACGCGAAGGTGGAGTGAGATGATCCCGGCGGCGTCGGCATGGCACAGCCAGCGCCCTTCGCACCCCCCTCTGGCCTGCCGCCCATCTCCCCCTCAAGGGGGGAGATCAGCCGTGGCGACGACTTTCGCCAATCGCGGGCGTATATTGGCGGTGGTGAGCAAGCGGCAGATGCAATCTCCCCCCTCAAGGGGGGAGATGGCCGGCAGGCCAGAGGGGGTATGAAAGGGCGGAGTCTTTCCCTTTGACGGCCGGTCGAAACCCCTACGCCCGCCCGTAGACGTCGTCGAAGCGCACGATGTCGTCCTCGCCGAGATAGTCGCCGCTCTGCACCTCGATGAGGACGAGCGGCAGGATTCCCGGATTTTCCAGCCGGTGCCTGAACCCGCAGGGGATATAGGTGGACTGGTTGGTCGCAAGCAGGATCTCCTGCTCGCCATTGACGATCTTGGCGGTTCCGCTCACCACCACCCAGTGCTCGGAGCGATGATGATGGGCTTGCAGGCTCAGCCGCGCGCCGGGCTTGACTTCGATCCGCTTGATCTTGAAGCGGTCGCCTTCCTCGAGCACCGTGTAGGTGCCCCAGGGGCGGTGCGCCGTGCGGTGCAGCTTCGCGGCCTCGTGCCCCTGTTCCTTGAGCCTGTTGAAGAGATGCTTCACCTCCTGCGCCTTCGCCTTGTGGGCGACGAGGAGGGCGTCGGGCGTGTCCACGACAAGGAGGTCGGTGACGCCGACCAGCCCCACCAGCCGGTCTTCCGAATGGACGAAGCAGTTTTGCGTACCCTCCAGTACGGTTTCGCCGCGCGAGCGGTTGCCGTTCTCGTCGGGCGCGGTGAGATCCGCCACGGCCGCCCAGGAGCCGATATCGGACCAGCCGCAATCGAGCGCGATGCAGCCGACATTCTGCGCCTTTTCCATCACCGCATAGTCGAACGAAATCGAGGGCGTGGCGGCAAAGCTCTCCCGGTCGATTTCGAAGACCGTGCGGTTGTCGGAGTGGAATGTGCGCGCGGCCTCGTAAGCAGCGCGAGCGCCGGCCAGCACCTCGGGGCAGTGCTCCTGCATGGCCTTGATCATGGTCCCGGCCGCGAAGCAGAACATGCCCGAGTTCCAGTAGAAGCGGCCGCTCGAAACGTAATCGGCCGCCTTCTTCGCGTCCGGCTTTTCCACGAAGCGCAGCACGTTTCCGTCCTTGGCTTCTATGTAGCCGTAGCCCGGTTCCGGCCTTTCCGGCACGATTCCGAACGTGGCGATACGGCCTTCTTCGGCCATTGCAGCGGCCTCTCCGGCCGCTTGCGCGAAGGCAGCCTCGTCGAGGATCAGATGATCCGAAGGCAGGACGAGGAGGATGCCCCCCGGCCCTTCAACGGCATGGACATGAAGCGTGGCGAGAGCGACGGCGGCTGCGGTGTCGCGCCCGAACGGCTCCAGAAGATAGGTGTTCCCGCGTTGCGGCGCCCTGGCATCCGCGTAGGCGTCGGCGGTGAGGAACAGGAGCTCGCGGTTGGTGACAGTGACGATGCGCTCGACCCGGTCGAGATTGGCCGCGCGGGCATAGGTCCGGCTGATCAGGGTGGTCCCGTCGGGCAGCTCGATGAAGGGCTTCGGACGGGCTTCCCGCGAAAGCGGCCACAACCGCGATCCGGCGCCTCCGCTCATGATGACAGGCGTAATGCTCATCTCCTCCCGCCTCCGAACTCGATCACGCAGATGACCGCCGATGGCACCCTGCATGCGCGCGGGCACCGACCCGTTGGCGTATAAAGATCGGCTTCAACCACATGCAAGTCAATCCGTCATTGCTGGCGGATCACCGGCCTCTCGGCCTACCGCTTTCGATCGGGCATGACGGGGAATCCTCGTCCTGCAGGGCGCTGCGCTCATTTTCAATCTCGCGCCCCGGTCGGCGATCTCATCCGTCGGGCGTAGGCGGCAAGGATCAGCTCATCAGCATCCGCACCGCCGTGACGAACAGGAAGAAGGCGAAAGCCATCTTCAGGTAACGTGCGTTCATGGCGTGGGCGAGCCTCGCACCGAGCGGTGCGCAGAGGAAGCTGACCGGGGCGATGAGTGCCACGGCCGCGAGATTGACATAGCCGAGGCTGAGCGGCGGGCGTTCCGGCATGTCCCAGCCGGCCCATATGAAGCCCGCCACCGCCGGCAGCGCGATCAGCAGGCCCAGGGCGGCGGCGGTCCCCACGGCCTTGTGGACGGGGTAGCCGAAAAGCGAGAGCGTGGGCACGGAGAGCGTGCCGCCGCCGATGCCCATCAACGACGAGATGAAGCCGATCACGCCGGCGATGCAGCCATTGACGATGCGGGAAGCGGGCAGGTGATCGGACAGGACCAGCGTTTTCGGGATGGCCATGTTGACGGCGACGATGATTCCCACCACGCCGAAGACGGCGCGCAGTCCTTCGCCGGGAATATAGCGCGAGAGGATGCCGCCGATCAGCGCACCGAGGAAGACGAGCGGCCCCCACAGCTTGAGGAGACCGGTATCCACCGTGCCGCGCTTGGCATGGGCGCGCATGGAGGAGATGGATGTCGGGATGATGGTGGCGAGCGACGTGGCGACCGCGAGATGGCTCGCCGTATCGCTGGGGAAATCGAGAAGCTCCATGAGCCAGAACAGCACGGGCACGACGACGATGCCGCCGCCAACGCCGAGCAGTCCGGCAAGGATGCCGCCGATCGAGCCGGTAAGGAGGACGCCCGCAACAAGCGCAACGACTTCGGGCCAATCCAGGTCGAGATACAAGATGCGTTCCTTTATGCGTCTGCGGCCATTCGGTTCCGGCGGTTACTTGGAGCGGGGATCGAGCGCATCCCGCAGCCCGTCGCCCAGAAGGTTGAAGGACAGCACGGTGAGGAAGATCGCCATGCCAGGCCACAGCGCCATCCACGGCGCGTTGCCGAGGAAGCGCTGGGCGGAGTTGAGCATGGAACCCCAAGAGGGCGCGGGCGGCTGCTGGCCGAGGCCGAGGAACGACATGCTCGCCTCCGCGATGATGGCGGCAGCGATCGTCAGCGTCGCCTGCACCATGAGCTGCGGCAGGACGTTGGGCAGGATGTGGCGGAAGGCGATGCGCCATTGCGGGTTGCCCACCGCGCGCGCCGCCTCGACATAGTCCTCCGCCTTGATGGAAAGGACCTGCCCGCGCGTGAGCCGCACGAAGAGCGGCATTGCGGTGATGCCGATGGCGAGCATCGCGTTCGTCAGGCTGGGGCCGAGGAAGGCGGCGAAGGCGATGGCGAGGATCAGGAAGGGGCATGCGAGCATCGCGTCGGTGAAGCGGCTGATGAGGCCGTCGATCAGGCCGCCGATGAAACCGGCCGCAAGCCCCAGCGGCACGCCGATCGCCATGGCGATGCCGACGGAAATGAGGCCCGCCATCAGCGAGGCGCGGGCGCCGTAGATGATGCGCGAGAGGATGTCGCGGCCCGTTTCGTCCGTGCCGAGCCAATAATCCGCCGATGGCGGCTGGCGCACCGCCGTCCAGCTTTGTGCGGTGGGATCATAGGGCGCCAGCACCGGCGCCAGGATGGCAACGGCAATGACGAACAGCACGACCGCAAGGCCGAAAACGGCGCTCTTGCGCCGCACCAGGCGCCGCCATGTGCGGCTGGCGAAGAAGGCCTGCAGGGGATTTTCTGCCGGTTTTGGGATGGCCGCTTCCAAGATCAGCTCCTCAGACGCGGGTTGACGAGCACATAGCCGATATCAGCCAGAAGATTGAGCACGATGTAGAAGACCGCGGTCACCAGAACGACTCCCTGGACGACCGCATAGTCGCGCGTGAAGACCGCGTCGACGATCAGCTTTCCGAAACCGGGAATGGTGAAGATCTGCTCGGTGAGCACGGCGCCGGAAAGCAGCGCGCCGAATTCAAGCGCGCCCAGCGTGATGATGGGCGTGAGCGCGTTGCGCATCGCGTGCTTGAGGACCACGGTTCGCTCGGAGAGGCCCTTGGCGCGTGCGGTGCGCACATAATCGCTTTCGAGCGCCTGGAGCATGGCGCTGCGCGTGTGACGCATGATGATGCCGGCGACCGCCGTGCCGAGCACGAAGGCCGGCATGACCGTTGTGGCGAGGTTCATGCGCCAGTCCTTCAACGGGCTCACATAGCCCGAAGCCGGCAGCCAGCCGAGATGCACCGAGAAGAAGAGGATCAGCATGATCCCGAGCCAGAAATTGGGGATGGAGATGCCGGCGAGCGAAGCCACGTTCGTGGCGTAGTCGACCGCCGAATCCCGCTTCACCGCCGAGATCAGCCCGCCTGCGATGCCCAGGATGAGCGCGATCAGGATGCCCATGACGGCGAGTTGGAGGGTGACGGGCAGCTTCTGCAGGATCAGGTCGAGGACCGGCTGGTTGTGCCGCAGCGACACCCCGAGATCGCCCATGAAGACGCCCTTTATCCAGTAGAGATACTGCACGAAGATCGGCTGATCGAGATGGTATGCGGCGCGGATACGCGCGATCGTCTCCGGGTCGGGGTTCTCGCCCGCGAGCACCAGGGCCGGGTCGCCGGGCAGGAGGTGCTGCAGGGAGAAGATGATGAGCGACAGGAGGAACAGCGTCGGCACGAGCTGGAGCAGGCGGCGGGCGAGCAGCGTGGTCATGCCGTGTCCTCCATCGCGCGCGGCGTGAAATCGTCGAAGGCGGCGAAGAGCCGGTCGAGCTTCGGATTGCGGATGCCGGCCGTCGGAAGCAGCGCTTCGGCAGGCGGAAGCTCCTGCCAGAAGGCGCAGGCATTGCCGTGGCCGCCGGGTTCGAAATCGAGCACCATGGGCACCGTCTTGCATGCCTCCCGCGCATAAGGGCAGCGCGTGTGGAGCCTGCATCCCGGCGGCGGCTCCAGAGGGCTCGGCAGGTCGCCCGTGAGCCCTTCCGTCCTTCTCTCGGCATGGGGCACGGCCGCAGGGATAGCGGAGAGCAGCGCGCGGGTATAGGGATGGCGCGGCGCGGAGAAGATCTCGCGCGTGGTGCCGAGTTCCACGAGCTTGCCCAGATACATCACCGCCACGCGGTCGGAGATGTGCTTCACGACGCTCAGATTGTGCGAGATGAAGATGAAGGAAAGGCCGAGCCGCGCCTGGATGTCCTTCAGCAGGTTGAGGATCTGCGCCTGGATCGAGACGTCGAGCGCGGAGACCGCCTCGTCGCAGACGATGACCTTGGGTTCGGGCGCCAGCGCGCGGGCTATGACAACGCGCTGGCGTTGCCCGCCGGAGAACTCGTGCGGGTAGCGGCCGGCATGCTCCGGCCTGAGCCCGACCATCTCCAGAAGCTCCGCCACGCGCTTCGCCCTTTGGGCCGCGGGCACGACGTCGTGCAGCATCAGGGGCTCGGCGATCGCCTGGCCTATGGTCATGCGCGGATTGAGCGAGGCATAGGGATCCTGGAAGACAAGCTGGATCTGCCGCCGCTGGCGCCGCATGGCTTGGTGACTGAGGCTCGTGATGTCCTGCCCGTCGAGCACCACCGTGCCGGCGGTGGGCTCGATGAGCCGTGCAAGGAGGCGGCCGATGGTCGACTTGCCGCAACCTGATTCGCCCACGATCGCCAGGGTCTCGCCGGGCATGAGAGAAAGGGAAACACCCTCCACCGCGCGCACCTCGAGGAGGGGACGGCCGAGCAGCGTCTTCTTCACGACGAAGCGCTTTTCGAGATTGCGCGCTTCGAGGATGGGCGCAATGGCGTTCATAGCGCCATCTCCGACAGCGGCGCCCGCCAGCAGCGGCTGAAATGACCGGCCGATACCTCGATCAAGGGCGGCATCTCGGCGCATTTCCCGATCCGGAAGGGGCAGCGGGACTGGAAGCGGCAGCCCTTCGGCGGGTTAGCGAGGTCCGGCACCGTTCCCTTGATGGAGACGAGTCGCTCCCGTTCCTCTTCGAGCCTTGGAAGCGAGCCAAGCAGCCCCACGGTGTAGGGATGCTGCGGGAAGGAGAAAAGCTCTTCCACCGGACAATGCTCGACGACCTGGCCGGCATACATGACGATCACGTCGTCGCAGACCTCGGCCACCACGCCGAGATCGTGCGTGATGAGGATGATCGCCGTGCCGGTCTCCTCCTGCAGATCCTTCATGAGATCGAGCACCTGCGCCTGAATGGTGACGTCCAGTGCCGTCGTGGGCTCGTCGGCGATCAGGAGGTCCGGGTCGCAGGAAAGCGCCATCGCGATCATCACGCGCTGGCGCATCCCGCCGGAGAGATTGTGCGGATACTGGTCGTAGCGGATTTCAGGCGAGGGGATCCGCACCAGCTTCAGCATGGCGATGGCGCGCTCCCTCGCGGCGGAGCGGCTGATCCTGCGGTGGCGGAGGATGACCTCGGTGATCTGCTCTCCGATCGTGTAGGAGGGGTTGAGCGAGGTCATCGGCTCCTGGAAGATCATCGCGAGCCGGTTGCCGCGCAGGTCTCGCATGGTGCTCTCGGGCGCGCCGAGAAGCTCGCGCCCCTCGAAGAAGACGCTGCCCGATACTTCCGCCCCATGACGCGGCAGAAGCCGCATCACGGAGAGCGAGGTGACGCTCTTGCCGCTGCCCGATTCGCCGACGATGCCGAGCGTCCGGCCTTTCTCGACCGTGAAGCTGACGCCGTCCACGGCATGGACCCTGCGCCCGTCATTGTGGAAGGTGACGCCGAGGTCGCGCACTTCCAGGAGCGGACGCGCGACGTCCCCGGCCCGAGGGGGGCGGGCCGGGGACGCGATTGCCGCCTTGTGCTCGCGAGTGTCGTTCACGCGATCGCCGGTTATTCCGCCATCGTCACGCCGACAAGCCGGATGATGCCGTCCGGATAGGGGTTGAACCCCTGCAGCTTGGCGTTGTGCGCGAAGATCCACTGCGAGTGGTAGAGATAGACGATCGGAAGATCATGAAGCAGGATTTCGACCGCCTCCTTGTACTTCGCCTTGCGCGTCTCGGGGTCCGCCACTGCGCGGGCCTCGGCCAGGACGGCGTCGAGCTCCTCGTTGCAGTAATGGGCGTCGTTGCCGGCCGCGCCGCAGGCAAGCATCGGCGTGATGTTGAGGTCTGGGTCGACACGGCCGCTCCAGCCCACCAGATGCGCCTGGAACTTGCCCTGACGGGCGATGTCGAGCAGCGTCATCAGCTCGGTCGGCTTGATCTCCATCTTAATGCCGATCTCGCCCACCATGGCCTGGATGATCTGCGCCACCTGCTGGCGTTCGGGATCGGTCGGCACGAGAAGCTCCAACTCGACCTCGTCCACGCCGGCTTCCTGCATCTTGGCGCGGGCGGCTTCCACATCCCGCTCGGGCACCGGATTGTCCTTGTCGTAGTAGAAGCTGGACGGCGGGAAGGGCTGGTTGCCGGTGGCGAACTGCCCCTCGAACACGACCTGGTTGATGGCGTTGCGGTCGATCGCAAGGCTGAAGGCCTCGCGAACGGCCTGTTTCTGCGCGATGTCGAGATTGGCCCCCTCACCGCCGATATCGAAGGTGATGCCGTAATAGCCGAGGCCCACCACCGGCGAGACTGCCAGGTTCGACTCCGACTTCACCGAGGCCACGTCGGTCGCCGCCAGGCGCTCGATCAGGTCCATCTGGCCCGAACGCAGGTTGAGCAGGCGCACATTGCTGTCGGGCATGCCGCGGAAGACCAGCTGGTCGAAGTGGTAGTCGCCGGCGTTGTAATAGTCAGCGAATTTCTCGAGCACGATGCGGTCCTGCGCGACATGCTCGACGAATTTGTAGGGGCCGGAGCAGACCGGGCTCGACGTGAAGTTCTCGCCGAGCTCCTCGCCGGCCTTGGGGCTGATCATCATGCCGGCACGGTCGCTGAGCGCGGCGAGCAGCGGGACGGACGGCTCCTTGAGCGTGATCTGGACGGTATGCTCGTCGACGGCCTCGACGCTGTCGATGGAGCTGATCTCCGCCTTGCGGCGCGAGATCTCCATGGTGAGCGCGCGCTCCAGGTTGTATTTCACCGCTTCTGCATTGAAGGGCTCACCGTCATGGAAGGTGACGCCCTCGCGCAGCTTGAACGTGAGCATCTTGCTGTCGTCGCTCCATTCCCAGCTCGTGGCGAGCATGGGCGCGATCTGCCCCTCCGCGTCGATGTCGACCAGCTTGTCGCAAAGCGACTGGAGGACATGCCGGCCGACGAAGCTCCAGTTGGTCGCCGGATCGAGCGTGTCCGGATCGTCCTGCAATGCGATGTTGAGCACGGACTGGGCGGAAGCCGGTGCGGCGCCGAGCACGCCCAGCGCGATTCCCGTCATCAGTGCGAGGTGGATCGGTTTCATCACTATTCCCTCTTTTGGCTGCGTTCCACTTGTTGTTCTTGCGCGATTCCGGACGGAAAGCGGTGGCCGCTTTTCCCGGAATTACTCTATCGGGCTACGGCGTAGCCCTGCATGCCGCGGGGATTCGCCCCCGCTTTTATGATCTGGCTTCCCCGGTCCATTTCCCGGGCGACGGCCGAGAGCCGGCCTTCGGACCACGGGTCACCGACCGTCACGACATGGCCGCGCCGCCGCAGCTCTTCGACTGTTTCACCGGGGAAACGCGCCTCCAGCGTGACGGAGCCGAAGCTGATCTCGCGCGGCCAGAAGGAACTCGGCAGGTGATCCGTATGGAAGGCGGGCGCATCGATGGCCTCCTGCAGGTTCATGCCGCCATGGATATGGCGCAGAAGCATCAGGAGTTGCCACTGGTCCTGCTGGTCGCCGCCCGGCGTGCCGAAGGCGAGATACGGGACGCCGCCGCGATGGACCGTCGACGGCGTGAGCGTGGTGCGCGGCCGCACGCGAGGCTTCAGCGACGAGTTCAGCCCTTCCTCCAACCAGAACATCTGCCCGCGCGTGGTGAGCGAGAAGCCGAGGCCGGGAATGACCGGGCTCGACTGCAGCCAGCCGCCGGAGGGCGTGGCCGACACCATGTTGCCCCAGCGGTCGACGGCGCTCACCTGGCAGGTGTCGCCCCGCTGCGCGCCTTCCTTGTTGAGCGAAGGCTCGCCCTGGCTGTCGTTCGGCAATTGCCGGTCGCGGGCGACGGTTGGTTCACCGCCGCCGAGACCGGGTTGCGGGATCGTGCCGACTTCCATGAGCGGAGGAAGGATCGGCCGGCGCCCGTCCGGGCTGCCGGGGCGCACTTCCATGGAAGCAGTCTCCCCGATGAGCGCGCGGCGCTCTGCGGCATAGGAAGAGGAAAGCAGCGTACCGAGCGGTACTTCGGGGCTGTCGCCGTACCAGGCCTCGCGGTCGGCCATTGCGAGTTTCGCGCTTTCCACGGCGAGATGCACGAAATCGGGGCTGAGCGGATCGAGTCTGGCGATCTCCGTGTCCGCGAGCAGTTGCAACATCTGCAGGAGCACGGGTCCCTGCGACCACGCTCCGCATTTGAAGACCTGGTATTCCCCATACGCGACGGAGACCGGCTTTTCGATCTCAGGCTTGAACGCAGCCATGTCGTCGGCGGTGAGCAGCCCCTTGTGATGGCGGCCGGAGACGTCCCACACCGATTCCGTCGCGCAGAATTCCTCGATGCGCTCGGCAACCGGCCCGCGATACCAGAAGTCGAGCGCCGCATTGATGCGCGCCTCGCGGCTTGGCGCCGTCTTCGCCTCCTCGAGGATGCGCCCATAGAGCGCGGCGATCTGAGGATTGCGGAAGAGCTTTCCGGCTTCGGGCGCTTCGCCGTTCGGCAGATAGACGTCGGCGGAAGAGGGCCAGTGCGTGGTGAAGAGCTCGCGCATGGTGGCGATGGTGTTGGCGATGCGCGGCACCAGCGGATGACCGTTCTCCGCGTAATGGATGGCAGGCGCGAGCACCTCTTCGAGCTCGGCGCTGCCGTGGTCGCGCAGGAGTGTCAGCCAGGCGCCGAACGCGCCGGGAACGCAGGCCGGCAGCAAACCGGTTCCGGGAATGATGTCGAGCCCGAGCTTGCGGAAATAGGCGATCGTGGCCTTGGCGGGGGAGGGCCCTTGGCCGCTGATGACGATCGGCTCGTCCGCTCCGGCAGGCGTTACGATGATCGGCACCTCGCCGCCCGGTCCGTTCAGATGCGGCTCCACCACCTGCAGCACGAAGCCCGCGGCCACGGCCGCGTCGAAGGCGGTATGCCCTTTCTCGAGAATGGACATGCCCACGGCCGAGGCGAGCCAATGGGTCGAGGACACGGCCCCGAAGGTTCCCCGCAATTCCGGACGCGTGGTGAAGCCCATCCGTTACCCCTTCTGCTACAACGGGCATCAGCGCCCGATTGCTTTTAGCCGAATTGTGGACGAAGTGAAGCAGGATCGCATTTTTTGTATACGATTCTCCCGCGACCTTCGCTTGAATCCCGAAAGAGATCGCCATTGCCTGACAGCCGGCGCATTATTGTATATTGTCTCTGTGGATTGCAAGCCTATTGCATACTTTTTGTCGGCAAGCATAAGGGGCACCTTTGAAGTCAGGAGAAGACATGCTCGACAGGCCGGCCGGGAAGCGCCAAGTCCAGAGCGACATCGTCGCGGAGCAGCTCGAGGAGGAGATCATCACCGGCCGGGTGTCCGGCGGCTCGCGTCTGGACGAGAGTTCGATTGCCGTGCGGTTCGGCGTGTCGCGCACTCCGGTGCGCGAGGCGCTGCATGCGCTCTGCGCCCGCTCGCTGGCCGAACGCATCCCTTACAAGGGTGTGGTCGTGGCGCAGATATCGACCGAACGGATCGGCCAGATGTTCGAGGCCATGGCCGAGATGGAGGCGGTGTGCGGCCGCATTGCTTCGCAACGCATGAGCATGATCGAGCGTGCCGAGCTCGAGAGCTTGCACCGGCTGATGAACGAGCTTGCTGAGAAGGGCGATCACGAAGCCTACGAGCGCGCCAACACCGAATTCCACGACCTGATCTTCCGCGGCAGCCATAACGAGGATCTCGTCGCGCTGGCCGCGGCGCTGCGCCTGAAGCTCGCGCCCTTCCGCAAATACCAGTTGCGCGACACGGGGCGGCTGAAACGCTCCTGCAGCGAGCACCAGCAGATCGTCGATGCGCTGCTCGACCAGGACCCGAAGGCGGCCGAGACGGCCCTGCGCCGGCATCTGATCTCGGCCGCGCAGGAGGTGCTGGTGCGGCGCGAGGCGGAGGCGAAGCATGACTGATCCTACGCTCGATCCCGACGGCAGCGAGCGGGCCGCCATCGAAGCCGTGATCCACGGCATGGAAGCGGCGTGGAACCGCGGCGACTTTGCGGGCTACATGGCAGGTTTCGCCAATCCCGACGTCGTCTTTGTCTCACGCGGCCGCATGCAGGAGGACTGGCAGGGCACGCTCGACCATTACATCCGCGACTACGGCGGCGACCCTGAAAGGCGCGGGCGCCTGCGCTTCAGCAATATCCGCGTCGAGATGCTGGCGCCCGATGCGGCGCAACTTGTCAGCGATTTCATGCTCGACCGCCCGGTCGATCCGCAGCAGGGGATCAACACACGTTTGATGCGCAAGCGTGCCGGACGATGGGTGATCGCGCTCAACCACGTGTCGAGCAGGACGTAGCAAGTTTGTAGTGACCAACGCTGGTGGTGGTTCACGGTTCAGGCATGGATCCCCGGGTCGAGCCCGAGGATCCATGCCTGAAC
This sequence comes from Chelativorans sp. AA-79, assembly GCF_029457495.1. Lineage (NCBI taxonomy): Bacteria > Pseudomonadati > Pseudomonadota > Alphaproteobacteria > Hyphomicrobiales > Phyllobacteriaceae > Chelativorans > Chelativorans sp. AA-79. The sequence continues at coordinate 4,130,810 of NZ_CP120361.1, read as the reverse complement.
GTCGGTATTCCACCGGCGCTGCAGCAGCCCGGCTACCGAGCCGGCCGCTGATCCTGCCTGACGAGCTCCGCCTTGCGGTGGGCCGTCTCCAGCCCCAGCGCGATGAATGTCCGGGCGTGGCGGGCGAGGTCCACATTGTCGGACCAGAGATTGCGCCAGATCGCGGTCTTCAGCGACAGGTCCTTGTCGACGATTTCAGACGAAAAGGATTCGAAGGTGACGTAGTCGTCGTAGCCGATGGCGACGAGCGCGTCGAAAACGGCGGCGAAATCGATGCTGCCGGTGCCGAGATAGCCGCGATGGCTCTCGCCGATGTGGACATAGCCCACCTTGTCCGCGGCGTTGCGCAGCGCCAGACCGAGATCGGCCTCCTCGATGTTCATGTGGAACGTGTCGAGGTGGAGGAAGACGTTCGAGGCACTGGTGTCCTCGATATAAGCGAGCCCCTGCGCGGCGGTGTTGAGCAGGTTGCTCTCGAAGCGGTTGACGATCTCCAGATTGAGCGTGACGCCTGCGGCCTTCGCGCGGTCCGCTACCTTGGCGAGATTGCCCGCGCTTCGATCCCACGCGGCTCTGGTCGGTGCTTCGGGAGAATAGCCATGCGCGGAGCTGAGGATGCCGCCGAGCTTGGTGCCGCCGAGGTCGCGCGTGAGCGCGACGGCCCGGTCGAGGATCTCCACCCCGTTCTGCGCGATATCGGTATCGGCGCTGGAAATGTCGCCGTCGGCCGGCAGGCCCATGCTGATGGCGACGCCGAGCCCCAAGTCTTCGAGGCGCCCGGCGAGCCAGGGGATATCCACCACCTTCGGGTCGAGATAGGAGAGCTCGATCAGATCGAATCCTGCCTCCTTGCTGCGCGTCAGCGCCGCCTCGAGCTCCTGCCGGGAAGACCCTGCGCTCCAGACGAAGGAGTGAATGCCGAACTTGGACATCGCAAATAACCTCTTGGGAAGAGCGTGCAGCCGGTGAGGGCCGGCTGCACGCGAGGGACGAGAGCTCGGATCAGCGGACCGCCGTCCAGCCCTGGTACTCGTCGACGTTCTCCGCCGTGATGAGCTTCGGGTCGAGGAGCACCGTATCCGGATCCGGCGTCTCGCCCTGGAGCGCCTTGTAGCCCATCTCCAGCGCCTGGCCGGCCATGACATAGGGGTCCTGCGAGGCGGACGCCTTGATCATGGAGTTGCCGGTCTTGAGCGCCTGCTCGATATCCGGCGCGCCGTCGACCGCGGTGATGATGAAGTCCGTGCGGTTGAGCTGCCGGGCGGCAAGCTCCGCGCCGATGCCCGTCGGGTCGTTGATGGCGAACACCGCGTCGATGTCGTCGAAGCGGGTGAGCAGGCCCTGCATCACGTCGAGGCCGCCTTCGCGCGAGCCCTGGCCGTTCTGGTCGTCGGACAGGATGTTGATGCCCGGGTTCTGCTCGAACACGCTCTTGCAGCCCTTCACGCGGTCGATGATGGAGGACGACTGCGGGCCGTTGATGATGATGACGTTGCCTTCCCCGCCGATCTGGTCGACGATGTACTGGCAGGCGATCTCGCCGGCCTTCACGTTGTTCGTCATCACCGTCACGTCGGCGCCGGGCGCCGACACGTCGAAGGCGGCGACCACGATGCCGGCATCCTTGGCCTTCTGCACGGCGGGCGCGATGGCGCTGGCATCGACGGCGTTGAGCATGATGATGTCGACGCCCGCCGCGATGAAGCTGTCGATCTGCGAGACCTGCTTGTTGAGGTCGTAGTCGGCCGAGACCGAGGTGATCTTCACATCCGGATTGATCTCCCTGGCCCGGTCCTCGATGCCCTTGATGGTGGCCACGAAGAACGGGTTGCCGAGCAGGCCGACCGAGATGCCGATGCTGTTGAGGTCCTTGGCCGCGGCCGACCCGGCCATGGCAGCCGCGAGCGCGGCGCCGCAAAGCAGGTTTCTGACGATACGCATGGAACGCATTCCTTTCTCCTCCATGGTGATTGCGCGCAAGGCGCGACTAGATCCGGTCGATAACCGGCACTCGATCATCGATCAGGTTCTGCTGGCGCCCTGGAGGCGATAGCGATCCAGCGCGACAGCGGCGATGATGACCAATCCCTTGATGATGTACTGCCAGATGTCCGAGATCCCCACGAGGATGAGCCCGTTCGACAGGACGGCGATGATGAGCGCGCCGATCAGCGTGCCCCAGATGGAGCCGACGCCGCCCACGAAGCTCGTGCCGCCCAGGATGACGGCGGCGATCGCGTCGAGCTCGTAGGCCTGGCCGAGCTGCAGGCCGTTGGCCGCATAAAGACGCGCGGCCGACATCACACCGCCCAATCCTGAAAGAAGCCCCGACATGGCGTAGACGAAGAGCAGGACGAGGGAGACCTTGATGCCGGTAAGCCGCGCCGCTTCCATATTGCCGCCGACAGCGTAGATCCACGTGCCGAGCACGGTGCGGCGCAGGATGAACCAGGAGACGAGCACGACCGCGACGGCGATGATCGCAAGCCACGGCACCCCGAAAAGGGTGCCGTTGCCGATGAAGCTGAAGGGCAGGGCCGGGTTGAACACCGTCGTGTCATTGCCGAGAAGCCGCGCCAGGCCGCGCACCGCGGTGAGCGATCCCAGCGTGACGATGAAAGGCGGCAGCCGCAGATAGGCGATGAGCATGCCGTTGGCGAGGCCGCAGGCGAGCCCCATGGCGAGCGCGGCCGGGATGCCGAGCATTCCCCATTCCGGGACGAGGGAGATGATGACGGCGACCATCGCCGAGGCTGCCAGGATGGAGCCCACCGAGAGATCGATGCCGCCCGTCAGGATGACGAAGGTCATGCCGGCGGCGAGCACGATGTTGATCGCCGCCTGCTGCATGACGATCGACAGGTTGTTGAAGGTCAGGAACCGCCCGGTGAGGAGCTCGAAGCCGATGGCAAGGAGCACCAGCACCGGCAGCATGCCCAGCGCCGTGATCATGAGGCGGAGCTTGATCTGGCGGTCTCTCTCGGTTTGTGCGACTGCGTCTGTCATCGGATTCTCGGTCCCTGGGCTTTTCCGTTCATGCGGCCTCGGCCGTGGCGGCGCCGGTGGATAGGGCCATGACGGCCTCCTGGTCGATCGGGGTTTTCGCGCTGGCCGCCACCTCGCCGGCGATGCGCCCCTCCCGCATGACCAGCGCGCGGTCGGCCACGCCGATGATTTCAGGCAGCTCGCTGGAGATGATGATGATGGCGATGCCCTGCCGGGCAAGCTCGTCGATCAGCCGATAGATCTCGGACTTCGCGCCCACATCCACGCCGCGCGTCGGCTCGTCCAGGATGATCACCTTGGGTGCGGTCTCGAGCAGCCGCGCCAGCAGCACCTTCTGCTGGTTGCCGCCCGAAAGCGAGCCGGCATTGACGGATGTGTTGTGGGCGCGGATCGACAGCGCCTCGACGGCTTTGGCGGCGCGCCGGGCGGCCGCCCTGAAGTCGAGCAGGCCGCCTGGCCTGGCATCCTCCTCGATCACGCTGATATTGACGTTCTCGGCGATGGACATGTCGAGGAACAGGCCGAGCGCCTTCCGGTCCTCGGTGAGATAGGCGATGCCCTGATCCAGCGCCTCGCGGGGTGAGTGGATCGAGAGCTCCTTGCCGTTGAGGGTGACGGTTCCCGAGGTGCGCTTGTCCGCCCCATAGATGAGGCGCGCCAGTTCGGTGCGGCCGGAGCCGACGAGGCCGGCGATGCCGAGCACCTCGCCGCGATGGAGCTCGAAGGAGCAGCCGTGCACGCGCACGCCGTCGGCGAGATCGCGCACGGAAAGGATCACCTCGCCGCCCTGCTTCGGCGTGTAGTGTTCTTTCTTGTAGAAGGAGGAGAGATCCCGCCCCACCATCATCGATACGAGCCGGGAGGCGGAAAGCTCCTCCCGTTCCAGGGTGCCGACATAGCCGCCGTCGCGCAGCACGCTGCAGCGGTCGGCAAGCCGGTAGATCTCTTCCATCCGGTGGCTGATATAGATGACGGCGATCCGTTCCTTCTTGAGATTCCGGATCACCTCGAAGAGCTGTTCGGTCTCGCGCGTGGTGAGCGAGGTGGTGGGCTCGTCCATGACGATGATGCGCGCATTCGTGCTCAGCGCCCGGGCGATCTCGACGAGCTGCCGCTCGCCCAGCGAGAGCGTTCCCACCTGGGTTTGCGGCGAGAAGCTCACGCCCAGCCTCTGGAGGATCGGCCCGGCCGCCCGAAGCATTGCCCGGCGGTCGACGAGGCCGAAGCGCGAAGGTTCGTTGCCCAGGAAGATGTTCTGCGCGACCGTGAGATTGGGCGAGAGCGACAGCTCCTGGTAGATGACGGCGATGCCGTTGGCACGGGCGATCTTGGGGTTGCCCGTCACCATCGGCTTGCCGTCCACCAGGACCTCGCCGCCGGGATCGGCGACATAGGCGCCGGAGAGCACCTTCATCAGCGTGGACTTGCCGGCCCCGTTTTCGCCCATGAGCGCGTGCAGCTCGCCGGCATTCACGGTCAGGGAGACGTTCTTCAGGGCATGGATCGCCCCGAAGGTCTTGCTGATGTTGCGCATCTCCAGAACGGGTGCGCTGTCGGTGACTGGCGTCATGGTGCAGCTCCCGCGGCTTTCTTCGCGGGCATCGCTTGCCCCGCCCGTCTCTGTTCCACCATCTCGCGCCAGCGCTTGCGATACTCTTCGAAGCCGCGAAGCGCAGTGGCGCTGGCTTCGGCGCAGTGCACCGGGTTCAGTCCGACGTTCTTCGCCTCGAAGGCGAGGATCGCGGCTCCCACTGCCGAGCCTTCGGGATTGTCGCTCGAAAGAAGCCGCTGGCCAGGGCGGAGCTGCGCGAGCATTTCGACGTAGAAACCGGTCTTCACCAGCCCGCCGTCGACGATGACGGTGTTTTCCGAGCCGATGAGGTCGAGGCAGAGATCCGTCATGAGCACGACGTAGAGAAGGGCTGCCGCCGCCCGTTCGGCGTCGGAGCCGGTCCGGCCGACGATCTCGCCCGTGGTTTCGGGTACCGGGCCGCCGGGGGCAAAGCTTGGGAGCGCGAAGACCCGGTTGTCGATGACGGCCTGGAGATCGCCGAGGCTCACCTTCGGGGCGGCGCCGGCGCGGATCGTGTCGAACTCGCGGCCGCCCATGAAACGGATCGTCGGCGTCGGCACGCCGTCGACGCTCACATTGGCCAGCATGTCCCGCCGCTCGTCGAGCGTCTCCAGGGGGCTGTCGGTATTGAAGATGATCACCCAGGTGCCGCTGGAGACGAGGGTGAAGGACCGGTGCCCCGCCGCGCGGTAGCAATGGAGCGCGGCGTTGGAGTCGTGCACGCCGTTGTGGATGTCGACCGTGTGCTTGTTCCCCGACGGGAGCGCGACCTCCGTGGTGCCGAGAACGGCCCCCGACCGCGCGAAGGGCGGCATCTTTTCCTGCCAGCCCCGTTGATCGACGAGCGAGGAAAATTTCTCCCGGAGCGGCGCCCACAGATGGGAGTGGCAGCCGAGGTAGGAAATCTCCGAGACGGGCACGCCGGAAAAGCGCCAGCTCCAGAATTGCGGGTAGCCGAGGATGTGCTCCGCATCGGAAACCGCCCTCGGCGCAGCCTTCTCCAGCCACAGGATGTGGCGCCCGAAATTGAAGCCGAGCGGCAGGCGCGGCGAATAGGTCTCGGAGAAGGGCGGGACGAGTGCGTCGATTTCCTGGGCGATGTGCTCCGGCGGCTCCTGCTCATAGTCCAGGATCGGATGCGTGAGCGCGCCGTCGGCCACGAGCGCGAAAGTGCAGCCGTGACCGGAAAACATCACGCCCTCAACGCCGTGCTCTTCCACGGCCTTTGCGAGCGCCGCCTGCATCCAGGCATGAAGCTGCGTGTCGTCCAGCACCCTGATCCCGCCATGGTCGCGCCATTGCGGGACCGTGCGCTCCTCCGCCAGGATTTCACCCTCGGGCGAGAAGACGAACAGCTTCGAGTTCGTCTTGCCGAGATCGAAGACGGCGAGCGGGCCAGTCATGCCGGCTCTCCCGCAACCTGCGCAATGAGAAGCTGGATGCCGGCGTCCTCGATCATCTTCGCGTTCTTGTCGGAAACACCATCGTCCGTCACGAGGGTGCTGATCCGCGAGAGTGGCAGGACGGCGTGGCGCGGGCGAAGCGAGAACTTACGGCTGTCGGCAAGGAGGACGATCTCGTCGGCACGCTCGCTCAGATGCGTGATGGCCCGCACCAGAAGTGGGTGCGACTCCAGGATTCCATCCTCGCTGATGCCTTGGGTTCCCAGGAAGAACTTCGAGGCGAAGAAGGAGGACACCGAAGAATCCATGCCATGGATGATACCGGGTTCCCGGTGCAGCTCGCCGCCCGAAATCACGAGTTGGCACGTGCCGCGCTCGCCCAGATGTGCGGCAAGGGGCATGGAATTGGTATAGATCTTCAGGTTCCGGCGGGCGAGCCGCACGCCGAGATGGTAGCAGGTGGAGCCCGCGTGGACCATGATGGAATCGCCGTCGCGCACCAGCGTCTCCGCCATGCGCGCGATCGCCTGCTTCGCCTCCACCGCGATGTCGCGGTTCTCGTCATAGGGGCGCGCCGAGGCACGGGCCGTCGAGCCGTAACCGTCGGTTGCGGAGATGCCGCCATAGACCTTGCGCGCGATGCCGGTTTCGTGGAGCTTGTCGATGTCGCGCCGTACCGTCGCCGCGGAGACACCGAGCACCTTCTGCAGGTCGCGCACCGATGCGAACGGGCGCTCCTTCAGCAGGTCCTTGATGGCTCTGTGGCGATCCAGATCACTCACAACCGAAATTCCTCCCCGGTGCATGGGCGCCTTTTGATCGGATATAATCAAATATGCGCCTCGTTCGCAAGCGACTTTGCTCACCATTGACGAAACTACATCATACTGTGTAGGAGTCACAAAGGGTCGGCGGTGCGCGCCGCCCCGAAGGCATCGTTTGACGGAGGGGGACGTGGTGGCCCAGGCTTCGGCGCTGCCGGCGCTCAAGGAACTCTCGGCACGACTGGGGAGAGACATCACGCGCACGCAGGGCGCGGGAGGCAACACCTCCGTCAAGGCCGATGGAACCATGTGGGTGAAGGCTTCCGGCACCTGGCTTGCGCAGGCGGAGGAGAAGGAAATCTTCGTTCCGGTCGCCGTCGCGCCCTTGGTGTCGGCTCTTGAAGCGGGCGACATCCGCGCCGACAAGGCCACCGATTTCGTGGTGGAGGAACTGAACGCGAGCAGGCTGCGGCCTTCCATCGAGACGAGCGTCCATGCCGTGATGCCGCAGCCGGTCGTCGCCCATTTCCACTGCGTGAACACGATCGCGCATGCCGTGCGCTCCGACGCCGAAGAGGTGGTGTCGCGGCGGATGAGTGCCCTTCCTCATCTGCGCTGGGGGATGATCCCCTATCGGCGGCCCGGCATGCCGCTTGCGCGCGAGATCGCGCTGGTGGCGAAGGACGGGCCGGACGTGCTCGTCCTGCGCAACCATGGCATCATCATCGCCGGGGAAAGCGTGGAGGAGGTGGACGAGAGGATCGAGGCGGTGACCTCGGCGCTCGCGGCGGAGCCGAGGAAGAGCGCCGCGCCGGATCCCGGCCATCTTTCCGGCCTCGCATCGGGTTCGCAATACCGCCTCCCGGACGATGAGGCGACGCATCGTGTGGCGCTCGACCCGGATGCTTGCAGGATCGCGCGGTCGGGTTCGCTCTATCCCGACCATGTGATCTTTCTGGGCACTGAACTCGGTCTTCTCGAGGGGCAATCGCTCGGTGATTTGTTGAAGGCGGCGGACGCGGCCGGCAAGCCGCATCCGAAAATGATCCTCGATCCAGGCCGAGGCGTGCTCGTCTCCAAGGAGCTTTCGCCCGGCGGCCTTGCCATGGCGCGGTGCCTGGCGGAGGTTGCGCTGCGCATCGATCCCCAGGCGCCGGTCGATTATCTGGATTCCGCGCAGGAATACGAACTGACGCATTGGGAAGCGGAGCAGTACCGGCAGAAGCTGGATCGGGCGGGGAACTGAAATGATTCCGAAGCCTCCGCGGGCCCTGGGCATCGATGTCGGGAGTTCCGGCGTCCGCATCGCGGCGCTCGATGAGGACGGCCGGACCTGCGCCCTCGCGGCCGAACGCTACCGCAACGCGGCCCAGCGGGACGACCCGGCCGCCTGGTGGCGGGGCGTGGAGGCCTGTCTCGAGGATCTCACGCGCAAGGTCTCTCTCCAGGACATCGCTGCCGTCGCCGTGGACGGCACGTCCGGAACCGTGCTCGCGCTGGACGGGGCGGGTGCGCCGCTCGGCCGGGCGCTGATGTATGACGTGGCCTGTCCGGACCCGCACGTCACCGCGCTGCTGGAGGCGATTGCACCGGCGGAAAGCCCCGCGCGCGGCAAGCATTCGGCTCTCGCCCGAGCGGCCTTCCTCGCCCGGCAGCCGGCGGTCGCCCGCGTCGTGCACCAGGCCGACTGGATCGCCATGCAATTGGGCGGCGGGCCGGTGAGCGACGAGAACAACGCGCTCAAGACCGGCTACGACCTGACGGCGAGGCGGTGGCCGGACTGGATCGCGAAGCTGGGGCTCGATCCCGCCATCCTTCCCGAAGTCGTACCGGCCGGTACGGTACTCTGCCCGGTGGGGGAGAAGGCGCGCACCTTCGGCCTGCCTGCCTCCGCGGTCATCGTCAGCGGCACCACGGATGGCTGCGCCTCCTTCCTCGCCACAGGCGCAGGCGATGTTGGCGACGGCGTGACAGCGCTCGGCTCGACGCTCGTCCTCAAGCTTCTGTCGGACCGCGAGATCAATGCGCCGGCCTATGGCATCTACAGCCACCGCATTGCCGGCATGTGGCTTGCGGGGGGAGCGTCCAACACGGGCGGGGCCGTCATCCGCGCGTACTTCCCGGATGACCGGCTTGCCGAACTCACCGAACGGCTCAACCCTGATCGCCCGACCGGTCTCGACTACTATCCGCTGCTGCGTCCCGGCGAGCGCTTTCCGGTGAACGACCCCGCTCTTGCGCCGCGGCTCGATCCCAGGCCTTCCGACGACGCGGTCTTCTTCCAGGGCCTGTTGGAGGGGATTGCTGCAGTCGAGGCGCAGGGATATGCGCGGCTGTCGGAGCTTGGAGCGCCGGCCCTGCGAGCGGTGAGAAGCGTCGGCGGCGGCGCGGCGAACGCGGCCTGGATGCGCATCCGCCAGCGCCGGCTCGGCGTGCCCTTCCTCCAGGCTGCTTCCACCGAAGCCGCCGCCGGCACGGCTCGGCTCGCATTGCGGGCACTTTCCTGATGGGCGTCTCAAGGGAACTGCAAGCGCTGATCGCGGCCCACGACGTGTTCTTCGTCGATCAGTTCGGCACGCTGCACGACGGCTCCAGCCCCTATCCGGGCGCGGTGGAGGCGCTGCTTGCGATGCGGCAGGCGGGCAAGACCGTGGTCATCCTGTCCAATTCGGGCAAATCCGGCACCGACAATGCGGCACGTTTCGTCGGGCTGGGATTCCCGGCCGGCTCCTTCGACCATTTCGTCACTTCGGGGGATGTTGCGGTCGATCTTCTGAGATCGGGTGCGGCGGGGCTGGCGGTTTCCCCGGCCACAAGATGTTTCACGATCTCGAGCGGGAACGACGCCAATCTCGCCGAGCGGCTGGGGCTCGCTGTGGTGGAGCGCGCCGGCGACGCGGATCTTGTCGTGATCTCCGGTAGCCAGGCGGACCGCATCGGGCTCGACGGTTACGCGGCGCTTCTGCGCCCGGCCGCGGAGGTGGGCGTGCAGGCCATCTGCACCAACCCCGACATCCGCATGCTCACGCCCAACGGCCTTGCCCCGGCGGCGGGCAGCATCGCGAAACTCTATGAGACCCTGGGCGGGCGCGTCCTCTGGGTCGGCAAGCCGCATGCGCCCATCTATGAATACGCCCATCGCCTTTGCGGGGCTCCGGCGAAGGAAAGGATCGTCGCCATCGGCGACAGCCTGGAGCACGACATTGCGGGTGCGGCCGCCTTCGGCATTCATGCCGTGCTCGTGCGGCTCGGCGTCAGCGCGGAGGCGACGGAAGAGGCGCTCCGCGCCGAAGCCGCCGAAGCGGGGGTGGCGCTTGCCGGGATTCTCGATCGCGTTGCGTAGGCCATCCTAGCCGACGAGCCGCTGCCACGCGGTGCGCAGACCGTCGGCATCCGCGATCATGAGGCCCAATGCGCTCAGCGCCTGCGCCGCCGTGGACACCAGGGCGGCATTGTCGGGCGCGGCGCTGCCGTCGGGGAGCAGGAGATTGTTCTCGAAACCGGTCCGCACATGGCCGCCGAGCAGCGCGCCCGCCGTCACGCAGGCCGCCTCGCGCGCGCCGAAGGCGCAGACCATGAAATGGCCGAAGCGCGGCATGTCCGGCGCCAGGAACGGCAGCAGGTCGGCGGGTGCGGAGCGCTGGCCCTCGGTGTAGCGGCCGAGCACGTGGAGCACCGGGAGGTCGTCGTAGGGAACCATCCCCCGCGCCATCATGTCCTTGAGCTGCCGCGCTTCGTCCGGATGATAGAGGATGATCTGGGGAACGATCTCCTCCGCCTTCGTGAAGGCGAGGAACTGCGCGAACCGGGTTTCATGGCTCGCGTCGGGCACGAGTTCCCGCAGCGCCATCGATGCCGCCTCGGGCCTGACCGCCCGCACCACGTCCATCTGCTCCTGCGGTTGATAGAGACCCACGGCCTCCGTGGTGATCTGGATCACGATCCGGTCGCCCACCGCCTGGCGCACGGCCCGGATGGCCTCGCGGTAGGCCTCCGCATCGAGAATGTGCCGGCCAACCTTGTCTCGCACATGCATGTGCAGCATGGCCGCGCCCGCATCGAGGCACGAAACGGCCGTCTCCGCCAGTTCCGGCGCGTCGAGCGGCAGGGCGGGATGGTCCGCCTTGGTGCGCCGTCCGCCATTGGGGGCCACAGCAATCGCGACGCCGTCCATCCGCATCACGCGCATCCTCCATTCGTTGCAGAAGATGCAACACTTGTTGCACATTCCTGAAAGCGGGTCTAGGATGCCTGCATGGATTGTGCCGCGCTTGCCGAAGAGATCACGCGTACGGTCGACACGCTCCCCGGCCAGATGGAGGTGGCGGCGCGTTATGTGTTGGAGCATCCGGGCGACGTGGCGCTTCTTTCCATGCGCGAGCAGGCGCGCCGGGCGGGCGTTCGGCCGTGGACGATGACGCGTCTCGCCAAGCGCTTCGGCCTCGATGGCTACGAGGAGCTGCGCCAGATCCATGGCGAGGCGCTCAAGGAGCAGGCGCTGGGCTTCTCGGGCAGGGCCGGCGCGCAGGTCGCCCGCCAGCGCGAGGCGGGCGGACTGGCGCTGGCGCGGGAGATCGCCGCCGCGACCGCGCGCCAGACCGCTGCGCTGGGCGAGGATACCGCTGCGGCGCTGGCGGAGGCAGCCGCCGCCATGGCCCGCGCGCGACGCATCTATTGCGTCGGCCTGCGCTCCTGCCGGCCGGTGGCCGGGCATCTCGCCTATCTGCTCAATTTCCTCGGCGAGAAGGCGGTCTATCTCGATTTCGATGGCGGCACCGGGCTCGACGCGTTCCGCTTCGCCACGAAGGAGGACGTGGTCTTCGTTGCCACGGTCGCTCCCTATACGCGGACGACCGTCGAGGCCGCGCGCCATGCTCACACCAAGGGACTCCTCGTGGTCGCGCTCACCGACGGTCAGGCTTCGCCCGTGGCAAGGCTCGCCCGCCATGCCGTCATCGTGGGCACCGACAGCCCTTCCTTCTTCCATGCCATGGCGCCGGCCTTCGCGGCGGTGGAGATCCTCGCGGCACTCGTGGCGGGCGAGGGCGGGGAGGAGGCGCTGGAGGCGATCGCGCGCACGGAGCGGCAGCTTTCCGAACTCAAGGTCCATCTTTTCGAATTCGCCGCGACGCAGCGGCAGGGAAACCGTTCATGACCTACATCCTGCATCGCCAGATCCATGGAGAATTGCCGGTCGCCGTGGGCGGCCGGGGCGTCGAGCTCTTCGACGACACGGGCAAAGCCTATATCGATGCCTCGGGCGGCGCGGCGGTCTCCTGCCTCGGGCACGACCATCCCGACATCGTTGCGGCGCTGAAGCGCCAGGCCGACCGGCTCGCCTATGCGCATACGAGCTTTTTCACCACCGAGCCGGCGGAAGCGCTGGCCGAGCGGCTGGTGAAGGCAGCACCCGAGGGCATCAGCCACGCCTATTTCGTCTCCGGCGGCTCGGAGGCGAACGAGGCGGCGCTGAAGATGGCGCGGCAGTATTTCGTGGAGAAGGGCGAGCCGCAAAGGCGCAACATCGTCGCCCGCCGGCAGAGCTATCACGGCAACACGCTGGGCACGCTGGCCGCCGGCGGCAACGAGTGGCGCCGCGCGCAGTTCCGCCCGCTCCTGATCGACACGCATCACATCGACCCCTGCTACGCCTACCGCTACAAGGAACCGGGCGAAAGCGAGGAGGAGTACGGCCGGCGCGCGGCGCAGCAGCTGGAAGACAAGATCCTGGAGCTGGGTCCCGACACGGTGATGGCCTTCATCGCGGAACCCGTGGTGGGCGCCACGGCGGGTGCGGTTCCGCCCGTTCCCGGCTACTTCAGGCATATCCGCGAGATCTGCGACCGCTATGGCGTTCTCCTCATCCTTGACGAGGTGATGTGCGGGATGGGCCGCACGGGCACGCTCTTCGCCTGCGAGCAGGACGGAGTCGCCCCGGACCTCGTGACGATCGCGAAGGGCCTTGGCGGCGGCTATCAGCCGATCGGCGCCGTGCTGCTTTCGCGGCGGATCTTCGATGCCTTTGCAGAGGGATCGGGGCTATTCCAGCACGGCCACACCTATATCGGCCACCCGATGGCCTGCGCGGCCGCCCTCGCGGTGCAAGAGGTGATCGAACGCGACGACCTGCTCGCCAATGTCCGCGAGATGGGAGCGTATCTGCGCGGCCGCCTCGAAGCGCGCTTCGGCAACCATGCCCATGTGGGCGATATCCGCGGCCGCGGGCTTTTCCTCGGCCTCGAACTGGTCGAGGACCGTGCCACGAGGGAGCCCTTCGATCCTGCCCGGAAAATGCATGCGCGGGTGAAGAAGGAGGCCATGGCGCGCGGCCTGATGGTCTATCCCGCCGGCGGCACGATCGACGGCGCACGCGGCGACCATGTGCTCCTCGCCCCGCCCTTCATCCTGGACAGGGCGACGGCGGATGTCGTCGTCGAGCGTCTCGGCGAAGCGATAGACGGTGCGTTGAGCTGAGGCGGATGGAGAAAGGAAGGAAAATGAGGGCCGTGGGCGGAGGCAACCAACCACCACTTTGCGTTGCATCTTCCGCCGAACTGCGCAGTCTATCCATTGACTTGAAGGGAATGGCCGTTCAGGTTCACTGCTTGGGCTGTGCGTAAGAACCGCCGGAAACATCTTCTGGCAGGTGCCTCCGTGTGGGAGGCAGGACGTAGACAGTAGTTGGTGCATTCAGGGAGACACAACATGAAACAAAATCGAATCCTCGGCTTTGGCGTTGCGGCCGCGATGATCGGCATTCTGTCGGCCGGTGCCGCGACGGCGCAGGAGCAGCGATTCGTCTCGATCGGCACCGGCGGTGTCACGGGTGTTTACTATCCCGTCGGCGGCGCCATCTGCCGCCTGATGAACCAGAACCGTCGCGAGACGGGCATCCGTTGCTCCGTGGAATCGACCGGCGGCTCGGTCTTCAACGTCAATGCCATCAAGGGCGGCGACCTCGAGTTCGGCGTCGTTCAGTCGGATGTGCAGTACAATGCCTATAACGGCGAAGCCAATTTCGCCGATGGCGGGGCGCATGAGAACCTCCGCTCGGTCTTCTCGCTGCATGCCGAGCCGCTGACGGTGGTTGCCCGCCAGGACGCCGACGTCTCGGATTTCGACGACCTCAAGGGCAAGCGGGTCAATATAGGCAATCCCGGCTCCGGCCAACGCGCGCTGATGGATATCCTGATTGCCGAGAAAGGCTGGTCAAATTCGGACTTCGCCCTTGCGGCGGAGCTTGCGCCAACCGAGCAGGCATCGGCGCTCTGCGACAACAACATCGATGCCTTCGCCTATACGGTCGGGCATCCGGCCGGCGCCATCGAAGAGGCCACCACCACCTGCGACAGCGTAATCGTGCCCGTCGAAGGTGAGGTGGTCGACAAGCTGGTCGAGGAAAACCCCTATTATTTCAAGGCGGTGATTCCGGGCGGCATGTATCGCGGCACTGACCAGGATGTGAACACTTTCGGCGTGGGCGCGACGCTCGTCAGCTCCGCCGACGTGCCTGAGGATGTGGTCTACGGGCTGGTGAAGGCGGTCTTCGACAATTTCGAGGACTTCAAGAGCCTGCATCCGGCCCTTGCCAATCTCACGCCGGAGCAGATGGTGAGCCAGGGCAACTCGGCGCCGCTTCATCCCGGCGCGGAGAAGTACTACAACGAACAGGGCTGGCTGAACTGAGCCGGTTGCCAAGGGGCGCCCGCCAGCGGGCGCCCTTTTCATATTGGCCGAAGGAATCGCACTTGCCCGCTGGAAGGGCGCGTGCGCAACAATCATAATCCGGATTCCTTTTGTTGGGGAACGAAGTGATGGCCGACAATCCGAAGGGTGCTCCGGGGCAGGCGCAGCTTTCCGGCGACGATCTGCAGGATCTCGTCGCCTCCACCGATACCGGCGCGCGCAATCCGGCGGGAACGGCGGGCTACATCATTGCCGGCGTGGCGCTCTGCTGGTCGCTGTTCCAGCTCTACATCGCCTCGCCGCTCCCTTATATCCTGTCGAGCTTCACCGGCCTCGGCCTCGTGCTCAACGACGCGCAGAGCCGCGCCATCCACCTGGCCTTCGGCCTCTTCCTCGCCTATGTGGCGTTCCCCGCCTTGACCCGCAGCCCGCGCGACCGGGTGCCGATCCAGGATTGGATCCTGGCCCTGGCTGCCGCCGCCTGTGCGCTCTACATCTTCGTCTTCTACCATGAGCTGGCGCAGCGCCCGGGCCTGCCGATCACGCGGGATCTCGTGGTGGCCGGGCTCGGCATGCTGCTTCTTCTGGAGGCCACGCGCCGCGCGCTCGGCCCGCCGCTTGTGATCGTGGCACTGGTTTTCCTGGCCTATGTCTTCTTCGGTTCGTCCCCGGTCGTGCCCGATATCATCCGCTGGGGAGGCGCCTCCTTCAGCCGCGCGATGGACCAGATGTGGCTGTCGCCCAACGGCGTCTTCGGCGTCGCGCTCGGCGTCTCCTCGGCCTTCGTGTTCCTGTTCGTGCTGTTCGGCTCCATGCTCGACCGGGCGGGCGCCGGCAACTTCTTCATCAAGCTCGCTTTCGCGCTGCTTGGCCATCTGCGCGGCGGCCCGGCCAAGGCGGCGGTGCTTTCCTCGATGATGACCGGCTTCATCTCCGGCTCTTCGATCGCCAATGTGGTCACCACCGGCACCTTCACGATCCCGCTGATGAAGCGGGTGGGCTTCACGCCCGAAAAAGCGGGCTCGGTGGAGGTGGCGAGTTCGGTGAACGGCCAGATCATGCCGCCGGTGATGGGGGCTGCCGCCTTTCTCATGGTGGAATATGTCGGCATCCCCTATCTGCAGGTCATCAAGCATGCCTTCCTGCCGGCCGTGATCACCTATATCGCTCTCCTTTATGTCGTGCATCTGGAGGCGGTGAAGAACGACATGCCGGTGCTGGAGAAGCGCATCGCGCACCCGCTGCCGGTGACCCTCATGCGGACGGGCATCACCATCGCCTCGATGGTCATCCTGGCGGGTATCGTATACTACGGCGTCGCCTTCATCCGTTATCTGGTCCCCGGCATTTCCGGCCCTGTTCTCATTCTCGCTCTGCTCGGCGTCTATGTCCTGCTCGTCTGGTATGCGGCGCAGGGGCAGGATCTCGAACTGGATGATCCGGACGCGCCGGTCGTGCAACTGCCGATCGCGACCGAGGTGCTGAAGACCGGGCTCTACTATCTCCTGCCCCTGGTGGTCCTCATCTGGTTCCTGATGATCGAGCGTACCTCGCCCGGGCTGTCGGCCTTCTACGCGGTCCTGCTGCTGATCTTCATCGTTCTCACGCAAAAGCCCTTGAAGGCTCTGTTCCGCGGCTTGCAGTCGGATACGGGACGGGCCTTCGCGGAAGGTTTCGCCGATCTCGTGGCCGGCCTCATCGCCGGCGCCCGCAACATGATCGGCATCGCCTGCGCAACGGCGGCGGCGGGCATTGTGGTGGGCACAGTCACGCTCACGGGCATCGGCCAGGTCATGGCGGAATTCGTCGAATTCCTGTCGGGCGGAAACATCTTCCTGATCCTCGTCTACACGGCCGTGATCAGCCTCGTGCTCGGCATGGGCCTGCCGACGACGGCGAACTATATCGTCGTCTCCTCGCTGATGGCGCCGGTCATCGTGACGCTCGGTGCGGCGAACGGCGTGCTGATCCCGCTGATCGCCGCGCATATGTTCGTCTTCTATTTCGGCATCATGGCCGATGTGACGCCACCGGTGGGGCTTGCCTCCTTTGCCGCGGCCGCGGTCTCGGGAGGCGACCCGCTGAAGACGGGCTTCACCGCCTTCTTCTATTCGCTCCGCACGGTGATCCTGCCCTTCATCTTCGTCTTCAACACGGACCTTCTGCTTATCAATGTCGGGTTGGTGCAGGCGATATGGATCTTCTGCCTCTCGCTGCTGGCGATGCTGATCTTCGCCGCCGCCACGCAGGGCTTCTTCATGACGAAGTCGCGCCTGTGGGAATCGGTGGCGCTGCTGCTGGTCACCTTCATGCTTCTGCGGCCCGGTTTCTTCCTCGATCTCGTCCAGCCGCCCTACGAGCAGATCGAGCCTCAGCGGGTGTTCGAAGCGGTCGAGAACGAGCCGTCCGGCGCGGAGGCGCGCCTCGTCATCCGGGGGCCGAGCTTCGAGAATCCCGACGAGATGCTGGAGCGCACCATGGCCTTCAATCTCGGCGAAGCGGGGGAAACCGGCGAGGCTCGCTTCGAGGAGGCCACCGGCCTGCCCGTGCGCATCGAGAACGGGACGGTGATCGTCGACGAGCCGCTCGATTTCAACAGCTTCGCCGGCCGCACGCTTTCCAACATGGACTTCTACGCCGACCAGCCGGTGCAACTCACTGCAGTGGAGGTGACGGCTGCTGATCGCATGCCGCGCCAGGTCTTCTACATCCCGGCCGTCCTCATCCTTGCGCTCGTGGTGTTCCTGCAGCGCCGGCGCGGGGGCACGATCGCCGGCAAACCGGTCCCGCGGCCGGCGGTCTGACGGAGGAGCAAGACCATGTACAAGGACATTCTCCTTTCCATCGATCTCGGCAACGAGGAAAGCGAGATGCGCGCGGTCGAGACCGCGGTCGAATATGCCCGCGCCTTCCGCAGCCGGCTGCACGTCATGACGGTGGTGCCCGACTACGGCATGTCGATCGTCGGCGGCTTCTTCCCCAAGGGGCATGAGCAGAAGGCGCTCGATCACGCCAACCAGGCGCTGCACGACTTCACCACGAAGCACGTGCCGACGGATATCAAGCACCGCCACATCGTGGGCCACGGCTCGATCTACCGCGAGATCCTGCGCTATGCGGGGCTGGTCAAGGCCGACCTGATCGTGCTGTCCGCCAAGCGGCCGGGGCCGGAGGATTATCTCATCGGTCCGAATGCGGCGCGCGTCGTCCGGCATGCGATGATTTCGGTTCTCGTCGTGCGGTAGCGGCCATGCCGGCGGCGGCAAGGCAGTCTACGCGCCGGCGCCGCGTGATTTGCTGACGAAGATCAGTCCTCGGCAAGCGGCAGGCGTAGCCCTTCGCTGTCGAAGAGGTGCCAATGCCCGTCCTGGGGCTTGGCGAAGAGCAGGTCGCCGCGCCGGACACGGCTCTGGCCGGCTTCATGGATCAGGATCGGCGTACCGTCCGGCGTCGTGCAGTGAAGATAGCTGTTGGCGCCGTGCTGCTCGGCCACGCCCAATGCCAGCGGCCAACCCTCTCCGTCGACCGAGAGGGCGAAATGCTCCGGACGGACACCAAGCGTCACCGGCATTCCCGCGCGCACGGCGCCCGGCCGGGCAGGAAGCGTGAAAGGCGGCAGATGCGGGCTCTGGAAGGCGATGCCCGTCTCGGTGACCTCGCTGACCACGCCGTCGATGAAGTTCATGCGCGGCGAGCCGATGAAACCTGCGACGAAGAGATTGCGCGGGCGGTTGTAGAGGTCGAGGGGCGCCCCGACCTGCTCGATCACGCCTTTGCGCAGCACCACGATCTTGTCGGCCATGGTCATGGCTTCGATCTGGTCGTGGGTGACGTAGATCATGGTGTTGCCCAGCCGTTCGTGCAGGCTGGTGATCTCCACCCGCATCAGCACGCGCAGCTCGGCGTCCAGATTGGACAGCGGCTCGTCGAACAGGAAGATCTTGGGATCGCGCGTGATCGCCCGGCCGATGGCGACACGTTGCCGCTGGCCTCCCGACAGTTCCTTGGGGCGGCGTTCGAGATAGTCCTCGATCTGCAGCATCCTCGCCGCCGCCTCGACCCGCCGCACGATCTCTTCCCTCGGCATGCGGATGTTCTCGAGCCCGAAGGAGAGGTTCTGGCGCACGGTCATGTGCGGATAGAGCGCGTAGGACTGGAACACCATGGCCACGCCCCGGTCCGCGGCAGGCACCGTGACCATGCTTTTCCCGGCGATGCGGATGTCCCCGGAGGTCGCCTCCTCCAGCCCCGCGATGAGCCGGAGCAAGGTGGATTTGCCGCAACCTGACGGGCCGACGAAGACGACGAACTCGCCGTCGCTGATCTGAAGATCGAGGCTTGGGATCACCTCGACGGCGCCGAAGGATTTGCTCAGTTGTTCCAGTGCGAGTTCGGCCATTCTTTCTCACTTGATTCCGGTCGAGGCGATGCCGCTTGCGATGTAGCGCTGCAGGAAGATGAAGGCGAAGGCGAGGGGCAGGGCGGTCAGCGTGGTCATGGCGAGCAGCTGATCGTACTGAATCCGGTTCTCGTCCTGGAAGGAGGCGAGTGCGAGCTGCAGCGTGTAGACCTCGCGCCGGTTGAGCACCACGAGCGGCAGCAGGAAGTCGTTCCAGCGCGACAGGATCGAAAAGATCGCCACCACCGCGAGCGCAGGTGCCGAAAGCGGCAGCATGATGCGCCAGTAGATGCGCCACTCGCTGGCATGATCCATGCGCGCCGCCTCGATGAGCTCGTCGGGGATCGTGAGCATGTACTGTCTTAGCAGGAAGACGCCTGTCGGCGTTGCCACCGTGGGCAGGATCACACCCCACAGATTGCCGACGAGGCCCAGTTCCGCAACGATCAGATAAGTGGGCACGAGCACGACGGTCGGCGGTATCATCAGCGTCATCAGGATGGCGACGAGCGCCACGGTATTGCCCTTGAATCTATATTTCGAGAGCGCGAAGGCCGCCATGGAGTTCATGATCACGGTGATGATCGTGGCCACCACGGTGATGAAGAGCGAGTTGTAGACGAACAGCCACAGGTCGGAGCCCGATGTGGAGAGCAGCCGCGCGTAATTGGCGAAGGTGAAGGAGATGCGCCGTACCGGCTCGGCGTCGGCGATCGGCACAACGATCCGGCCGGCCTCCGGATTGGCCGGATCCACCATCTGCGCCCTCAGGCCCACCCGGCGCACCTGCGCCAGGAGGCGCGTCTCCCCGCCTTCGGTCTTCACCTCATAGAGGGGCAGCGGCTCGTCATAGTCTTCCACTGCCACGGTCTCGGTGGCGTATGGAAGGAAGGTGGGCGGAAATTCGGCAAGATTGGCCGGCGTCTTGAACGATGAGGTCACCACCCAGAGCACCGGCGCGAACATGATCGCCACGCCGAGGAACAGGTAGAGATAGGTCGCCCAGTCGGTCCAGTCGGCGCGGATCTTGCCGCGGCGGCGGGTCAGGAACCGCAGGATGGATCCTTGCTCGTCGCGCACCATCAGCTCAGTCATAGCTCCGCCCCCGGGCAAGCCTGAGCTGGATGACGGTGAAGACGAGCAGCACGGCGCCGAGAAGCAGCGAGGCGGCCGCCGCCAGCCCGAAATTGCGCGGCTGGATGGCGAAGCCCGTCTCGTAGATGAACTGCACGATCAGGATCGTCGCCGAGCCCGGCCCGCCGCCCGTCAGCACATAGAGTTCGTCGAAGGTCTGCACCGAACGGATCACGCAGAGAATGAAGACCACGAGCAGCGTGGGCTTCAGCATGGGCAATGTGATGCGCGTGAAGACGCGCCAGGGGCTCGCCGAATCCATTTTCGCCGCCTCGTAGACGTCGCGCGGGATGGACTGGAGCCCGGCGAGCAGGATGATGGTGAAGAAACCCATATGCGCCCAGACGGTCACGAAGACGGACCAGAAGAAGGCCATGTCCGGCAGCACGAGCCAGTTCACGGGCGGAAGCCCGACGGCCGTGAGCAGGCCGTTGAGCGCGCCGTTGCGCTGCAGGATCCATTGCCAGGTGAGCGCCACCACCACCGGCGACAGCATCACGGGAAAGAAGAAGATGCCGCGGAAGAAGCCGCGCCCCCTGATGTCGCGATTGATGCAGATGGCGGTGAAGAGCGCGATGCCGATCATGGCCGCCACCTGGACCGGCACGAAGAGGAGCGTGTTGCCGAGCGCCCGCCAGAAGAGATCGCGCGAGCAGGTGGACGGGTCCAGATAATTCCCGCAATCCAGCAGCGTTTCGTAGTTCGCGGCGCCCACATAGGGCCGCTCCTGCGGGAAGAGGCGGTCGCTGCCCGTCACCGAATAGAAGATGTTGATGAAGACGGGCAGGAGCGAGAAGAGGAGCACGGCCGTGAGATTGGGGATCAGGAACACCCACGGCATGCGCCGGGCGCCCAGAAGCTTCTGCAGGCCGAGCATGACGGGCTCGACCAGCTTTGCGGGGAGCGCCGCAAGGGCGGCGGCTGCTCCCGATAGCGTGGCTCCGACGGCCATGCGCCCTTCCTCTCGCGGTGGTTATTGGTTGCCGGCCTTGGCCGCGTCCATGGCGAGCTCTACGTCCTGCTTGATGCGCTCCAGCGCCGCATCCACCGTAAGCTCGTCATTGATGACCTGGCTGATGCGCGTGGTGAGTGCGTTCATCATCGCCCGCTGGAACCGCCAGCCCTGGAAGCGGTAGGCCGCCGGCGCCATTTTCGGGATCTGGTTCGTGAAGGTGGCGAGCGCTTCCCGCGTGCGCTCCGATGCGCTGGGATAGTCCACACCGCCCTCGATCAGCGAAGCTGCGGCCGGAATCTCCACCGACGCGGCGATGATTTCCTTATAGTTCTCCGGCTGGGCGATATAGTTGATGAACTCGCCCACGAGCTCGGGATTGTCGGTGTGCCTGAAGCCGACCAGCGCGCCGCCGCCCGGCATCACGGTGCAGGAGGAAGGGCCGCATGGAGCGGAAACGACCGCCCATTCGAAGAGGTCGCCCACTTCGGTGTCCATCTGGTTCAGCGTCCACGAGCCGCCGAAATAGAAGACCACATTGGCGTTCAGGAAATCGGTGAAGAGCTCGCGATGGGTGGAGCCGCCGACCGCGCCCCACAGATCGAGCGGCATGGTGCCGTTCTTGTGCCACTCGACGAACTTCTCGATCGCGGTGCGCAGGCCGTCATCGACGACGGGATTGCCTTCGTCGTCCACCAGCTCCGCGCCGTGGCTGATCGCGAAACTCGCGAAGCGGTGGCCCGAGCGGTCCATCTCCATCGGGAAGTCCGTCTGTGTCGCGTCGGCCACCTGGCGTGCCGCTTCCGCCCACTCGTCCCAGGTGGCGCCCTCCTGCGGCACGGGGACGCCGGCCTGCTCGAACAACGTGAGGTTCACATAGGCGCCGTTCACCGTCAGCGAGGTCGGCATGCCGTTGATGGCCTCGCCATCCGGGTTGCTGCCGCGCAGCCACTGCAGCGTGCGCCCGAACTCCTGCTCGAAATGAGCGGCGTCCACATAGGGCGTGAGGTCGAGATAGTAGCGGCTCAATCCTCCCAGGTCGGTGACGATGGCGGCATCCGGCCCTTCGCCTGATTCGAGCTGCACCGGCAGCGCCTCGACGATCGTCTGGTAGGAGACCTTCTCGAGCTTCACGGTCTTGCCGGCATGCTCCTGGTTGAATCGTTCGACCACCGGCGCCATGGTGTCGCAGCCGAAGCCGAGATCGTCGCACTGGACTGTAATCTGCTGGGCATGGGCGGCCGCGGTGATCAGCAGCCCGAGCGCCGTGCCCGGCACGATAGCGGCGAGTTTCATGGACATTTTCTTCCTCCCTGGCTCCTTCAAGCCCGATTTCGACCGTTCTCCTCCTGTCCCGATCGGCCCCTCGATTCCTGGCCGATCGGCTTTGGTCTAACCAGAAAGATTCTGTGGACCGTGAGAAAAGTCAATAGCCTCTGTAAAAATGCTGCACAGAACGGGGTAAGGTACAGAATTTTCACCGAAACACCGGCGCCCTCGCCAGGCTTGACATCTTTCAGGAATTCGGTTCTGGTCTAACCACGAAGGCCTGCCTGCGGAAAAGGAGCACCGGGCGGCAGGTCACGTTCGCTTTTGAACGAGGTCGCGTTGGGAGGAAGCCGGCAATGCTGAGATTTGCCGCCGTAGGCATCGATCACGGCCATATATTCGATCACGTGAATGGGCTCCTGGGAGAGGGTGCGGAATTCGCGGGCTACTGCCCCGAGACCTCGGTGCCCGCCCTGATGGAGCAGTTCCGCAAGACCTATCCGGATGCGAAGCCCCTCGACCGCGACGCGATCTTCGCGGATCAGTCGATCGATGTCATCTGCACCGCCGCCATTCCGCGCGATCGTGCGGGCATCGCCATCCGGGCGATGCAAGCCGGCAAGGATGTGATGGTCGACAAGCCGGGCGTCACCACCTCCGAGCAGCTCGAGGAGGTGAAAGGGACCGTCGAGCGCACGGGCCGCATCTTCTCCGTCTGCTTTTCGGAGCGCCTCTGTGTTCCCTCGGCGGTGATGGCCGGCAAGCTGGTGGCCGAGGGCGCCATCGGCCGGGTGGTGCAGACCCTGGGCATGGGACCGCACCGGAAGTCGCTCTTCAGCCGCCCCGACTGGTTCTTCACGCCGGAAGCCTATGGCGGCATCATCAACGACATCGCCTCGCACCAGGTCGATCAGTTCCTGTTCTATACCGGCTCGGAGAAAGGTGAGGTCGTGGCAAGCTCGGTCGGCAATTTCGGCACGCCGCAATCGCCCGCGTTCCAGGATTTCGGCGAGGTTCTTTTGAGGAGCAGCAAGGCCTCGGGCTATATCCGTGTCGACTGGTTCACGCCGGACGGTCTGCCCACCTGGGGCGACGGCCGGCTCACCATCCTCGGCACCGAGGGCTATATCGAGCTCAGGAAATACATCGACATCGCCGGGCGGGAAGGCAAGGACCATCTTTTCCTCGCCGACAAGTCGGGCGTGCGCTACACGGACTGCTCGGAAGAGCCGCTCGAATACTTCGCCGCCTTCGTGAAGGACGTGCGCGACCGCACCGAGACGGCCATGCCGCAGCGCCACGTCTTCGAGGTCTGCCGTCTCGCGCTCGATGCGCAGGCCAAAGCGGCCGTCATCGCATCCAACCCACAGGATTGACCATCATGACGAAGAAACTGCGTGTGGCGGTGATCGGCGCAGGCATCGCCCAGCGCCATCTCGCCGGCTTCGGCTGGAACAAGGATCTGTTCGAAGTGCCCGTGCTCTGCTCGCTCGACGAGGAGCGCGGCAAGCTCCTGTGCGAGCAGCACAGCGTTCCCGAATATACGCAGGCGACCGACTCGCTCTTCGACCGGGACGATATCGACGTCGTCGACATCTGCACCCCGCCGCACAGTCATTTCGAGCTCTCGAGGCGTGCGATCGAGGCGGGCAAGCACGTGATCTGCGAAAAGCCGCTCTTCGGCTCGCTCGCCGAGGTCGACGAGATGAGCGAAATCGTCGCGAAGACCGACCGCAAGTTCATGCCGATTTTCCAGTACCGCTACGGCGCGGGCCTGCAGAAGCTGAAGCTTCTGATCGAGCGCGGGCTGGCGGGAAAGCCCTTCCTCACCACGATCGAGACGCATTGGTGGCGCGGCCCCGCCTATTACGAGGTGCCATGGCGCGGCAAATGGGCGACGGAACTGGGCGGCGGCCTTCTTGGCCATGCCATCCACGCCCACGACATGCTGAACTATGTCCACGGTTCCTGTGCCGAGGTCTTCGCCTATGGCGCCACGCTGGTGAACAGGATCGAGGTCGAGGACACGATGGCGTTGTCCGTACGCATGCAGAACGGCTCGCTGGCCTCGCTTTCGATGACGCTGGGCTCGCGCAAGGAGATCTCGCGCCTGCGCTTCTGCTTCGAGAAGCTGACGGCCGAAAGCATAACCGAGCCTTACACCATGGCGCGCGACCCCTGGACGTTCATCGCCGGCGACCCGGAGCATCAGGAGCGCATCGACAAGGCGCTTGCCGAATACGTGCCCACGGAAGACGGCTACACGCGCCAGTTCGAGCTTTTCCACGCGGCCGTGGTGAACGACGAGGAGCCGCCGGTGACGCTGCAGGACGCGCGCAACTCGCTCGAGCTCGTGACGGCCGCCTATCATTCGGACCGGACCGGCAGGCCCACGCCGTTGCCGATCACCTCCGATCACCCCCTTTACCGCTCCTGGCTTCCGGAACCGTCCGTAGCGGCAGCAAGGAGCGCGTAGTATTCTTGCTCGCCTCTCCCGCGGGCGCGAAGACGGGAGAGGCGGTCGGGAACGGAGAGCAGGTTGGAGAAGGCGCGAGGCAGGACCCGTATTTTGGAGTCCAAGAGACTATATCAGATCGTCGCGCGCCGGATCGCGCGGATCATCGAGGAGAACGCCGGCAATCCGGATTGGCACCTGCCGTCCGAGCGGGAGCTTGCCGAAGAGCTGCAGGTGAGCCGTACCGTCATCCGCGAGGCTGTCATCGCGTTGGAGATGCGTGGCGTCGTGGAGGTAAGGGGACGCGCCGGCATCGTCGTTCTGCCGGCGCGCTTCAGCCAGATCGGCTTCGACGCCATCAACACGGATATCGGTCCTGGTCCCTTCGAGTTGCTCGAGGCGCGGCTGGCGGTGGAATCCGGCGCGGCCTATCTCGCCGCGCAGCGCGCCACGAATTACGACATCATGGAACTCGAGGAATGCATCGCCCGCATGCAGCGAGAGGCCGATGTGCCTCTCCTGGCCGAAAGGGGCGATCGCGAGTTCCATATGTCGATCGCCGGCATCACCGGCAACGCCATCATCTATTCCATGGTGGAAGCGCTCTGGGCGCAGCGAGATGCCTCGCGCATGTGGAAGAAGCTGCACGAACATATCCACGCCGAAAGCGTGCGCCCGCTCTGGATCGGCGATCATCATGCCATCGTGGCGGCGCTGAAGATGCGCAATCCCGAAGCCGCACATAAGGCGATGACGCACCACATCAGCAACGTTATAAGTGAACTGCTGCAGGCGGATGAACGCGGCCGCTTCGCTTCCCCCGCGGAGTAGCCGGTGCAAGGTGAGGGAGGCGCTCCTTGTTGAGAGGCTTCGAGCATGTGGGGCTTACGGTCCGCAATATCGACCGCAGCCTTAAATTTTATGTCGATCTCCTGGGCATGAGTCTGGTCGTGCGCCGCCCGGGGCTTCATGGCAACGAAATCGCTTTCGTGAGCACCGGAAACGGCATGCTGGAATTGGTGTGCCCTGCGACGGGCGCGCTGCTTGCGGAAGATGTCGCGGAGGGCCGCGCCGGCGTCAGGCACCTGACCTTCAGCTTCGACAGCGTGGACGAGACCTATAGACAGCTCGAGGAGGCAGGAGTCGAAATGGTGGAGGCGCCGCGGCTCGCCTACAATTCCGACATCGTCCACAAGGTGGCCTTTTGCCGCGATCCCGACGGCGTCCTGATCGAACTGACGGAGCGCAGCCGGAACGAACCGGCCTAGAGGGTCGTCCGCCTATCCTTCGTCCGGAATGCGTTCCACGTCGCGGATGGTCGCGCCGCGTTCCAGCGTATTGCCGACGGTGCAGAGCCGGTGGGCCTCGGCCACCAGTTTCTCACGTTCTTCGGGGGAGAAATCGCCTTCGATCTGGAAGGCGCAGTCGAACGCCGCCACGCGCGAGGGGGCGTCGGGCGCCTTCTCGTGCCGCACATCGGCCTTCACCGAAACGAGCCGCTCGTGCCAGCCGAGATTGCGCGCTGCGATCCGGGCGCTCAGGACGAGGCAGCCCGCGAGTGCTGCATCCATCATTTCGACCGGGGTCATGCCGCTTTCGGTCGCCAGGCCGGCGAGATCGAGGCGGGCGCCGGAACGGGCCTCGACATTGCCCTGGCCCTTACCGGGCAGGAAGGCGCCGACGACGGTGGAACGCTTGACGATGTTGACCATGGCTGGGGTGCTCGCGCGGTGGACAGGTGGAGCGCCAGACATAGGGGACGAACCGGGCGACGGCAACGGCAAAGGCTTCAGCCGGAGCGGCGCGATCGAGCCGGCCTTCCCCCGCCCGTTGAAAAAGTATGCTGTGAAACGTCACATAGCGCGGGCACCATTGCGCCAAATCCACTATTCTCGGAACCCTGTTGCCTCGCGGGGCGGCTTGGAGCGGATTAGATTGCGCCCGAAGCTCCCGCCTCCCGCAGGGGATGGCGATCCGCGCGCGAACCAAGGAGATGATGAGATGACAGACACGAGGAAATGGAAGGACAACGGCCTTCGCCTTCTGGCCGCGGCCGGGTTCCTGGTTCTCGGGGGATTTCCCGGCGCCGGGGCGCAGGCGCAGAACGCGGACGCTTCGGCCGTCATCCGCATCGGCTCGCTCTACGAGCCCCAGAACCTGGACAACACTGCGGGCGCCGGGCAGGGCATCAACGAGGCCTTCAACGGCAATGTCTATGAGGGCCTGTTCCAGCTTGCCGACAGCGGCGAGGTGGTGCCGAAGCTCGCGCTCGATTACACGATGAGCGAGGACGGCCTGACCTACACCTTCACGCTGCAGCCGGACGTGACCTTCCATTCCGGCGATCCGCTCACGGCGGCCGACGTGAAGTACAGCATCGAGCGGGTGACGAGCGAAAATTCCAAGAGCTCGCGCAAGAAGAGCCTCTCGACCATCTCGAGCATCGAGACGCCCGACGGCCGGACCGTGGTCGTCCATCTTTCGGAGCGTTCCATCTCACTGCCTTACAATCTGACCTATGTCTGGATCGTCAACGACGCGGCGGGCGATCTGACCTCGAGCGAGGACGGGACGGGCCCCTACAAGCTCGACGCCTGGCGGCGCGGCTCCTCGATCAGCCTTTCGCCCTTCGATGATTATTGGGGCGAGGAGCCGTCGAATGGCGGCGTCACCTTCAACTACTTCACCGAGGCGACTGCCCTGAACAACGCGCTGCTCACCGGCGCCGTGGACATCATCACCAGCGTCCAGAGTCCGGATTCGCTCGCCCAGTTCCGGGACAATCCGGCATTCGTGGTGACGGAGGGCCAGTCGACCACCAAGGAGGTGCTGGCCTACAACGACCGGGTCGAGCCCTTCGACAACGTGAAGGTTCGCAAGGCGATCGCGCGCGCGATCGACAAGGAAAAGCTCCTCTCTTCGATCTGGGGCGAGTACGGCACTCTGATCGGCTCCTTCGTGCCGCCGACGGACCCCTGGTATATCGACCTCACCGATGTCGACCCGTATGACCCAGAGAGCGCCAAGCAGCTTCTGGCGGAAGCGGGCTATGCCGACGGCTTCACCTTCACGCTCGACACCCCCAATTACGATCCGCATCCACTCGTGGCGCAGTTCGTGCAGAACGAACTCGCCAAGGTGGGCATCACGGTGAACATCAACATCATCACCGCCAACGAGTGGTACACCAAGATCTACCAGGCGCATGACTTCCAGGCGACGCTGCAGGAGCACGTGAACCACCGCGACATCGTCTTCTACGGCAATCCGGATTTCTACTGGGGCTACAACAATCCCGAGGTGGTGGAACTGATCGCATCGGCGGAGACCAGCACCAGCGAAGCCGAGCAGGTGGAGAAGCTCAAGGAGGCGAACCGCATCATCGCGGAGGACGCCGCGAGCGGCTGGCTTTATCTCTATCCGCAGATCGTGGTATCGAGCGCGTCGGTCAGCGGGTATCCGATCAACGGGCTGAATTCGCAGTTCTTCGCATACGACATTACCAAGCGCGCGGAGTAGCCGGTCAGGCGAGCCGCGGAAGGAGGTCGATATCCTCGCTTACATCCTGCGGCGGCTCGCCATCCTCCTCTTCTCGCTCCTGGCGGCCTGCATCGTCCTTTTCATCCTGCTGCGCCTGCTTCCGGGCGACCCCGCCAACGCGCTGGTCTCGGTCGGTGCCGATCCGGCGCAGATCGAGGCGGCGCGTCGGCAGGTCGGCTCCGATCTGCCTCTGGCACAGCAGTTCCTGCAGTTCATCCTGAGCCTGGCGCGCTTCGACCTGGGCACGTCCTTCGTCAGCCGCACGTCCGTGTTGCAGGAGATATTGGCGCGGCTGGCGGTCACCGTGCCGCTCACGCTGCTTTCCTTCACGCTCGCCTTCCTGATCGCGGTACCGCTCGGCATTCTTGCGGCGGTGAAGGCGGATCGCTGGTACGGAGCGGCGATCTCCGTCGTCTCGCAGCTCGGCATCGCCATCCCCGTCTTCTGGGTGGGCATTCTTCTCGTCACCTTTTTTGCCGTCAATCTCAGGCTCTTTCCCTCCGGCGGCTTCCCCCCGCAGGGTTGGGGCGCCCCCTTCGAGGCGTTGCGTGCGCTGTTCCTGCCGATCGTCACCATCGCCGCCGTCATGTCTGCCTCTTTGTTGCGTTACGTCCGCTCGGCCACGCAGGACGTGCTGGGCAGCGACTATCTGCGCACCGCACGGGCCCTGGGCTCCGGCTTTTCCGAAGCGCTGGTCCGCCACGGCATACGCAACGGCGCGGTGCCGGTGGTCTCGATCCTCGGCATCGAGCTTGCGACGACGCTGCTCGGCGCCGTCGTGGTCGAACGCGTCTTCGCGCTGCCGGGGCTCGGCTCCATGCTGCTTCTGGCGATCGAGCAGCGCGATTATCCGAACATCCAGGGCGTGCTCTTCATCTCGACGCTGCTCGTGCTTCTGATCGGCTTTTTCGCCGATCTCGCCCAACGCCTGATCGATCCGCGCCTGCGTGAGGCGAGGGGGAGGGAGCGATGACCGACCTTGCCGAGCCGCAGGCAATGCCGGCGCGCCGCACGCCGCGCTCGCTCACCCTTGGCGTCGGCCTGCTCCTGGTCGGCCTGCATGTGGCCGTGGCGCTCCTCACGCTTTTCTGGACGCCCTACGATCCCTCCGGCATGGCCGGCGGCCGGCTCGAAGCACCGTCCTGGGCGCACTGGGCGGGCACGGACCGGCTGGGACGCGACCTCTTCACCCAGATCATGATCGGTTCACGCATCGCGCTCACGGTGGGTGCCGGCGCCGTGGCGATTGCGGCGGCGATCGGCGTGACATTCGGCGTGCTCGCCGCCTTCGCCACGCGCTATCTCGACGATGCGCTGGCAGCGACCTTCGATATCCTCATTGCCTTCCCGACTCTGCTGCTCGCCATGCTCGTCGTGGCGGCCACCGGAAACGCGAGCCTTCTCTCCGCCATCCTGGCGCTCGGCATCGCGATCTCCGCGATCGTGGCACGGTTGACGCGAATCCTGGCAAAGCGCGTGCTCGCGATGGACTACATCACCGCCGCGCGCACGGCGGGCTCGTCCTGGCCGAGCATCGTCTTCCGTCATCTCCTGCCGAACATCTGGCCGACGCTCTCGGTCAACTTCGCGCTCCAGTTCGGGCTGGCGGTGATCGCGGAAGCCTCGCTCTCCTATCTCGGTCTCGGCGCACCACCGCCCAATGCGTCCTGGGGAAGGCTGCTGCAGGAGGCGCAGGGCACGGTCTACACCGCTCCCTTCGGCGCGATCGCGCCGGGCATCGCGCTGGTTTCGCTCGTCATCGGCATGAACCTTCTCGCCGACGGCCTGCGCGATGTCGGGGATCCGACGCGGAGGCGCTCGCGATGAGCCTTCTCGAGATCAAGGGCCTTACCTTGCGCACCGGCGGCCAGGCGCTCGTCTCGGACCTCTCGCTCTCCGTAGCGTCCGGCGCACGGATGGGGCTGATCGGGGAATCGGGCTCCGGCAAGTCGCTGACGGCCCTTGCAGCCATCGGCCTTCTTCCGCCGGACATCCGGGCGGAAGGTTCCGTCCTGCTGGACGGCAAGGAGGTCGTCGGCGCCCGCGAGGAGGATCTGGTGGCGCTGCGCGGTGCCGTTGCCGGAACGGTGTTCCAGGAGCCGCTGACCGCACTCGACCCGCTGATGAAGGTCGGGCGGCAGGTGGCCGAGCCGCTCGTACGCCGCTACCGCCGTGAGGGCGGGGCGCTCGACCGGAGGGCGGTGGATCGCGAGATGCGCGAGCTTCTGGAGCGGGTTTCCCTGCCCGATATCGCCCGCATCGCGAACGCCTATCCTTTCGAGATATCCGGCGGTCAGCGCCAGCGCGTGGCCATTGCGATGGCGCTTGCCTGCCGGCCCAAGCTGCTGATCGCAGACGAGCCGACGACGGCGCTCGACGTGACGACACAGGCCGAAATCCTCGAGCTCCTCTCGGATCTCGTGAACGAGAGCGGCATGGCGCTCCTGTTCATCAGCCATGACCTGCCCATCGTGGCGCAAATCGTCGAGGAGGTGACGGTGCTGCGCCGTGGCGAGGTGGTGGAGCGGGGGGCGGTCAGGTCCGTCTTCAGTTCGCCCGCGCACGAATATACGAGGACACTGGTGGCTGCTGCTGCCGCGTTTGACGAGGCGCTGGGAGGCGCGCGATGAGCCTGATTTCCGCGGATGCGGTCTCCTTCGGCTATTCGCGCCGGCAGCCGGTGCTGCACGATGTCTCGTTCGAGGTGCAGGCCGGTACGAATGTCGGGCTCGTCGGCGAGTCGGGCTCCGGGAAATCGACCATCCTGAAGCTCCTGCTCGGACTGGAGCGGCCGGGCTCCGGCGCGATCCGCTTCGGGGACGAGGTGCTGGACCTCGGCGACCGGGGGTTCATGCGCCGCTACCGCCGGGCCGTGCAGGCGGTGTTCCAGGACCCCTATTCCTCGCTCGATCCGCGCCAGAAGGTCGAGGCGATCATCGCAGAGCCGCTGCGCGCGCTCGGCATTCCGGGCCCACACCGTCGGGCGATCGAGACCGCGCTTTCCGATGTCGGTCTGCCGGCGGAAGCGATCTCACGCTATCCGCACGAGTTCTCCGGCGGCCAGCGCCAGCGCATCGCCATCGCGCGGGCGATCGTGGCGCGCCCTCAACTCATTCTGGCCGACGAAGCGGTGAGCGCGCTCGACCTTTCCACCCGCATCCGCATCGTCGACCTGCTCAAGACCCTCTCGAAATCCATGACGGTCCTGCTCGTCTCGCACGATCTGGCCGTGGTCGCGGCACTCTGCGAGGAGATCATCATCCTCGAACGGGGACGGATCGTGGAGAGCGGGAGGACGGCGGACATCCTCGCTCGCCCGCAGCACCCCTATACGCGGAAACTGCTCGCCAGCGTGCCGCGCATGCCGGCGTGAGGTGTTGCCTCCCCCTCCACCATCCCCCGTTGACTTGCATTCGATCTTGCGCCACTTTCCGATTGGCCAGACCAATTTACCGCTTTGGTTCGGCATCATCAGGGAGGAGAATGCGGCGACCATGCCGATCGAAGCGATCGTTCCGCGCAGGCTGTACCAGCAGGTTGCCGACCAGCTCCGTGAGCTGATCGAGAGCGGCGAATATGCCGTCGGCGATCGCCTGCCCACGGAACGCGAGCTTGCGGAGCGGATGGGCATTTCGCGCCCGACGATCCGTGAGGCGCTGATCGCTCTCGAGGTGCAGGGGCATGTGCGCATCCGTGTGGGCTCCGGAATCTATGTCACTGCATCGCGCGCCGACGAGAATTCGACCGAGAACGGCGAAGGGCCATTCGAGTTGCTGCGGGCGCGCGGGTTCATCGAGGCGGCGATCGCGGCGGAAGCCGCCCGGCGCGTGGATGCGGGCCATCTTGAACGGCTCGACGACGTGCTCAGGCGCATGGAGACGAGCAGACACCCGTCGGACGAGGTCGTCGACCTCGACCGCGAATTCCATATGGCCGTGGCGGAGATCCTCGGCAATGCGGTGCTCGTGCGGGTGGTGCGGGAACTCTTCGACGAGCGTATGAACCCCTATTTCCGCCGCCTCTCCAGCTATTTCGAGAACCGCGATTCCTGGGACGCCGCCTGGAA
This sequence comes from Chelativorans sp. AA-79, assembly GCF_029457495.1. Classification (NCBI taxonomy): domain Bacteria; kingdom Pseudomonadati; phylum Pseudomonadota; class Alphaproteobacteria; order Hyphomicrobiales; family Phyllobacteriaceae; genus Chelativorans; species Chelativorans sp. AA-79. Next base: position 4,098,563 of record NZ_CP120361.1, on the reverse strand, counting down.
GGAGCATGGCGAGGTGCGCGACGCCATTGCCGCGCACGATCCCGAGCGCGCCAAGGCGGCCATGGAACGGCATTTGAGCCGCTCGCAATCCAGATTCTCACGCAATTTTGGTGAGAAAACCGCGGTCAAGGAGGTCGCGGAGGAGTGAAGCAGGGCCGGGAGGAGACCGGCCCACAATCAACGATTCCATCAGAAAGGGAGGAAAACCATGCTTTCGAAATGCACTGTCCTGCTCGGCGCCGCCGCCGCGCTCGCCATCTCGGTGGGCTCCGCCGCGGCCCAGACCGCACTCAAATGGGCGCATGTCTACGAAACCACGGAGCCGTTCCACACCGAATCGGTGTGGGCCGCGGAGGAGATCGAGAAACGCACCGACGGGCGCTATCACATAGACGTCTATCCGGCCTCGCAGCTTGGCAAGGAGTCCGACATCAACCAGGGCCTCACACTGGGCACGGTGGATATCATCATTTCCGGCTCGAGCTTCGCCGCGCGCGAATATCCGCCGATCGGCGTCACCTATTTCCCCTTCATCTTCCGTGACGCCGACCATCTGCTGGCCTACACGAAGTCCGACAAATACAAGGAGCTGACGGGCGGTTACGAAGAGGCCTCCGGCCACCACATCACCGCCACCACCTATTACGGCACCCGGCATACGACGTCGAACCGGCCGATCGAGAAATGCGCGGACATGCAGGGCCTGAAGATGCGCGTGCCTGATGTGCCCGCCTATCTCGCCATGCCGCGGGCCTGCGGCGCCAACACAGCGCCGATCGCCTTCGCCGAGGTCTATCTCGCCCTGCAGCAGGGGACGGTGGAAGCGCAGGAGAACCCGCTGACGACGATCGAGGCCAAGAAGTTCTACGAGGTGCAAAAGCATATCGTGCTCACCGGCCATATCGTCGACCACCTGAACACGATCGTCTCGCAGACGCGCTGGTCGCAGCTCTCCGACGAGGACAAGGCGATCTTCACGGAGGTGATGCAGGAGGCGGCGAAGCGGGCGACGGACAAGATCGTTGCGCGCGAGAAAGAACTGGTCGACGTGTTCAAGGAGCGCGGCCTCACCGTCACGGAAGTCGACAGGGCCGACTTCGAGAAGAACGTGATGGAAAAGGTGAGCTTCGAGGAATTCGGCTACCGCAAGGAGGACTGGGAGGCGATCCGCGCCGTCCAGTAAGTCGTCAAAGCTCGACAGGCCCGGCGCGCGGATGCGCCGGGCCTTCTCCTCCTTCGCGTCCGGAGCCAGCCAATGGATAAGGAAGTGCACACGCAAATCACCGCGGAAGAGCTCGCGCATGCCTTCGATGAGGAGGCGGCAGCAGCCGATCTCTCCCGCTTCGCCGTCGAGGACTGGGTGACGCTCGTGGTCTTCTGGGGCATGGCGGCCTGCGTGTTCCTGCAGTTCTTCACCCGCTACGTGCTGAACAACAGCTTCGCCTGGACGGAGGAGATCGCCATCAACTGCCTCGTCGTCGTGGTCTTCCTCGGCTCGGTGATGTGCACGCGCATGATGCGCCATATCCATGTGGACATCATCTACCGCTACCTGCCGCCGCGGGCCGGCCGCGCGATGGCGCTTCTGGTGAGCCTCATCACGATCGGCTTCTTCGCCTATATGTCGTGGCTTCTGTGGCGCTACACCGCCGTCGTCTATCGCGAGCGGATGGTGACAATCAACCTGCCGCGCAACATCGTCTTCTATTCGGTCTTCGCCGGTTTCGTGCTGATGACGCTGCGGCAGATCCAGGTCTTCGTGGCCGATCTGAGGCGCGGCTATTCCGTGCTCGAGCGCCCCGCCGAATTCGACGGCTACGGAGCCTGAGCATGCTGCTTCTGATCGGCTCCTTTCTCCTCCTCATGATCGTCGGTGTGCCCGTGGCCGTGTCCATGGCCGCTGCTTCGCTGCTTTATCTCGTCATTTACGGCGTGGCGCCCGACATCATCGCCGCGCAGCGCATGATCGCGGGTGTGGAAAGCTTTCCGTTGCTCGCCGTGCCCTTCTTCATCCTGGCGGGCAACCTGATGAACACCGCCGGCGTGACCGGCCGCATCTATACATTCGCGCTCGCCGTGGTGGGTTGGATGAAAGGCGGCCTGGCGCAGGTGAACATACTGGGCTCGGTGGTCTTCGCCGGCATGTCGGGTGCCGCCCTCGCGGACGCCGCCGGCATCGGCACGATCGAGATCAAGGCGATGAAGGACCACGGCTATCCCACGGAGGCGGCGGTCGGCGTGACCGCGGCATCCTCCACGCTCGGGCCGATCATGCCGCCCTCGCTGCCCTTCGTCATCTACGGGATGATGGCGAATGTCTCGATCGGCGCGCTCTTCATGGCGGGCATCCTGCCCGGGCTCGTGATGATGGCGCTGATGATGGGAACGGTCGCCTTCTTCGCCTACCGTCGCGGCTGGGGCTCCGACACGCCCTTCAGCCTGCGCCGGCTGGCGGCGGCTTCCGCCGAGGTTCTGGTCGTCGCCGCCTTCCCCGTGGCCGTCTACCTGCTCATCATGGCGGGGCTTTCGCCCAATGTCGCGGTGGGCATCGCGCTGGTCGCGCTGGTGCTGCTCGACTGGTATTTCGACTTCTCCGCCGTGATGGCGCTGATGACGCCCATCATCCTGATCGGCGGCATGACCATGGGCTGGTTCACGCCGACGGAGGCGGCCGTGGCCGCCGTGATCTGGTCGCTCTTCCTGGGGCTCGTGCGCTACCGCTCCATGACGCTTCGCTCGCTCGCCAAGGCGAGCTTCGAGACGATCGAGACGACTGCTTCCGTGCTCTTCATCGTCACGGCGGCCTCGATCTTCGCCTGGCTTCTGACGGTGAGCCAGGCGGCGCAGTATTTCTCCGATCTCGTCTTCTCGGTTACCGACAACAAGTGGGTGTTCCTGATCCTGGTGAATGTCCTGCTGCTCGGGATCGGCTGCTTCCTCGACACGATCGCCGCCATCACCATCATGGTGCCGATCCTGATGCCGATCATCGCCAAGTTCGACATCGACCCGGTGCATTTCGGCCTGGTGCTGACGCTGAACCTGATGATCGGACTGCTCACGCCGCCCGTGGGTGTGGTGATGTTCGTTCTCTCGCGCATCTCGAAACTGTCGGTCGAACGGACGGCCATGGCCATCCTGCCCTGGCTGGTGCCGCTGATCGCCGCGCTGCTGATCATCACCTTCGTTCCGGCCATATCGCTGTGGCTGCCGACACAACTGGGACTGATCCGATGATCACTGCCCTGGCGGCCACCCTTTACGGGCCCGAAGACCTGCGCATGAGCGAGCACCCGCTGGGGGCGCTGGCGCGCGGCATGGTGCGCGTGCGCTTCGGCGCGGGCGGAATCTGCGGCTCGGACATGCACTATTTCCGCCATGCCCGGACGGGGGATTTCGTGGTCACCGCGCCGCTGATCCTGGGCCACGAGATCGCCGGAGAGATCGCGGAGATCAGCGGCGAGACGCCGGGCCTGAAGGTCGGTGACCGCGTGGCGGTGAATCCCTCGCGCTGGTGCGGGCATTGCGCGCGCTGCCGCGAGGGGCGGCCCAATCTGTGCGAGAACATCTATTTCATGGGTTCGGCCTCCAAGACACCGCATATGCAGGGCGGTTTCGCCACGCTCTTCGACGCCATGCCGGCGCAATGCGTGAAGGTGCCGGAGCACGTGCCCTTCGCGGCGGCGGCGCTCGCCGAGCCGTTGGCGGTGAGCCTTCATGCGGTGGCACGGGCGGGCGATGTCGGCCGAGCGCATGTGGCGATCATCGGCGCGGGGCCGATCGGACTTCTCACCATGCTCGCGGCGAAGCTCGCTGGCGCCGGGGAAATCACGGTGATCGACATCGCCGCGGCCCCGCTCGAATTCGCCAGGACGCTCGGGGCGGACCGCACCATCGACGTCTCGGCGGGCGAGGATCTGCTCGCCGAGACTGCGCGCGAGCAGCCTTTCGACGTGGTCTTTGAAATCTCGGGAACGGGAGCCGGGCTCGACTCGGCCATCCGCACTGTCCGCCGGGGCGGCACGGTGGTGCAGGTCGGCAATCTGCCGGGCGGAAAGATCCCGGTGCCCGCAAATGCGGTGATGGCGAAGGAGATCGACCTGAAGGGCACCTTCCGTTTCGGCGAGGAATTCGGCCGGGCAGTCGACCTGATCTCAAGCGGCGAGGTGGATGTCGCGCGCCTCGTCACGGCCGAATGCCCGCTCGTCTCGGCGCCGGAGTCCTTCCGGCTTGCCCTCGACCGGAGCCGGAGCGTGAAGGTGGTGCTGACGGCGGAGTAAGCTTGCCCGTGCGGGCACTCCCGAATAGGACGGGCATTGCACGCGGAATTCCGCCGTCCGACAGGATCAGCCAGTGAAAGTTCTCCACGTCTTCAAGACCTATCTCCCTGACAGCTTCACCGGCATCGAGCGCGTCATCTGGGAGATCGCCGAGGGGCTGGCGCCTGAAGGGGTCGAGAGCTGCGTCCTTTCCCTGGGCGAACGGGTCGGCGCGGGGCGCTACCCGGTCGGCAGCCATTTCGGCTACCAGGCCAAGCGCGACCTCTATATGGCCTCGACCGGGCTTTCGCTCTCCGTCTTCAAGGCCTTTCGCGAGCTTTCGCGCACTGCCGACATCGTGCACTACCACTTTCCCTGGCCGATGGCGGATCTTCTTCATCTTCTGGAGAGGCCGGATCGCCCCACGGTGGTGACCTACCACTCGGACATCGTGCGCCAGCGGGTGCTGCGCCGTCTCTATGAGCCGATGATGCGGCGGTTCCTCGACGGCGTCGACCGCATCGTCGCGACCTCGCCCAACTACGCCGAGAGCAGCGCGGTGCTCCGGCGCTATCGGGACAAGACCTCCGTCATTCCCATCGGCTTGGCCGACGAGGAGGCTCCTTCTGTCGCATTGGTGGAGGAGTGGCGGCAGCGGATGGGTGAAGGCTTTTTCCTCTTCGTGGGCGCGCTGCGATACTATAAGGGCCTGCCCTTCCTCCTGGATGCGGCCGAGCGGACCGGCCTGCCCCTGGTGATCGCGGGAAAGGGCGCGATGGAGGCCGAAATCCGCGCGCGCAAGCTGCCGAACCTGCAACTCGTGGAGACGTTCTCCGATCGCGACAAGGCCGCTCTCCTCCATCTGTGCAGGGCATTCGTGTTCCCGTCCCATCTCCGCTCGGAAGCCTTCGGCGTGGCGCTGCTGGAGGCTGCGCGGGCGGGAAAGCCCATGATCTCCTGCGAGATCGGTACGGGCACCACCTATGTCAATCTGGACGGCGAGACTGGCCTGGCGGTCCCGCCGGCGGATGCCCAGGCGCTCGGTGAAGCCATGAGGAAGCTTGCCGGGGATCCGCAAGCCGTCGCGCGGATGGGGCAGGCCGCCCGCGCGCGCTATGAGCGCCTGTTCAAGGCGGAGGAGATGTGCCGGCAGTATCTCGGTCTTTACCGGACGCTTTCCTGAGCGCGTCCTCGATGACCTCGCGCATGGCCGAAACGAATGTCTCACGCGTGAAGCGGCGCGCGCGCGCCTCGCAGGCGGGGCGCATGGCGAGCGCGCGCTCCGGCGTCATCCTCCGCACCGCAGCGACGAGATCCTGGTCGCTGAAATCCGGCGGAAGCAGGATGCCCGTCTCCTCCGGCACGATGGTTTCCAGGAGCCCGCCCTCGGCCACGCCGATGACCGGCTTGCCGGCGGCCATGGATTCCACCGGCGACATGCCGAAATCCTCCTCGCGCGGCAGATAGATGGTGGCGGTCGCGTTGCCCACGAGATCGAGCAGCTCGTCGTCGTCCACCCAGCCGCGGAAGGTGATGTTGGGTGCGCCGGCCGCCCTCTGCTTCAGCGCTTCCAGGTCTTCGCCGCCGGAGGCCACCACCAGCTTCTTCTCCGGCATCCGCAGGAAGGCCTCCACGATCTTGTCCACCCGCTTGAGCGAGGAGAGGCGCGCGGTGGAAAGATAGTAGTCTCCCTGCCCGCGCCAGAGGAAACGGTCTGTATCGACGGGCGGGTAGACGATCACGCTGTCCCGCCCGAGATAGCGTTGGATGCGCGCGCGCGTGTTCTGCGAATTGGCGACGACCACGTCCATGCGCGCGACGGACCGGGTGTAGCCCCGCTCGAAGAGCCGGAGCAGCGCCGGCGCGAGGAGGCGGAGCGGCCCCGGCAGGCGGTTGCGGAAATGCTCGCGCTGGTCGTAGAGGAAGCGCGGTGGCGTATGGCAATAGAAGATATTGACGCCCCCGGCCTGGCGGTCAGGGGCGGCGAAGGGCGCGAAGGAGCCGCTGAAAATTCGGATGGAATAGTCGCGTACGACATTTTGGGCGCGAAAGAAGTGCCAGGCCAATGCCACTGTTCGAATGCTGGTTTGCCGCAGCATTGGCGGCAAGTTGAAGTCGATGGACGGACGGAACATGCTCTCGGGATAGCTCTCTTTCTCCCGAAAGCTGTAGACGATATCCGCTTCCAACGCCTCCGCAAGCGTCAGCGCCAGACGTTCGCCTCCGCCTCTAATGGCGAAATAATCGTGCACGACCACGGTTCGATGCTGGGCCAAGTCAACCTATCCCGGATGGGGAAATGAAACGCGTTGTTTGTCGAATAGCTATCAAGTTGCCGGTACGATGACGGTAGAAGCGGTTTCAAGACAGCTTCGCTGGTATGCCGACATATGTGCCGGCCCGCCCGATGTCACGGACAACGGTCGCACCTGCACCGACAATGACATCGTCGCAAATGGCAATCTTATCGATGACGGTAGCACCCGCACCAACTATCACATTGTTGCCTATGCGGCTGTTTCCCGCCACGGTAGCGTTTACGGAAACATGTGAAAAATCACCCACAACGCAGTCGTGCTCGATCACGGCTCCCGTGTTGACGATCACGCCCATTCCAATCCGGGCGAAGGGACCGACATGCGCATGCCGTCCCACGAAGGTTCCCGGGCCGATCTCCGCTTGCAGCCCAATCGAGGCGTCCGGCGAGACGATGGTGATCAATTTGCTCATGAGGTCGTCACTGACGGCTTTACGGATTCCGTTGTCTCCAATTGCAGGGAACATCGCCCAACCATCCTCGATCTGGCCGGGCAGGCCACGCAAAACGGGGAATTTCCCGAAAGCTTCCGCCTCCGCGGCGTTTGGATCGACAAAAATGAGGTTTTCGATGCCGATCTGCAGGGCGACGTCGGCGACGCTGCGGGCATGGCCCCCATAACCCAGAATGTAGAGGCCGCGCGGAATGTCCCCTGGCATTACGCAGACACCACCTTCTGGTGCGCAACGATGCGATCAAGGATCGCTATGTGCTCCGCCACGACGTCCTCCCACGTCCGCTTGGATAGCACATTGTCGTAGAATTTGCGCTGCATGGCATAGAGCGAATTTTTGTTTTCCAGCGCCCATTCGATCTTGTCGGCAACGGATCGCCAGTCATAGGGGTCGAACAGCGTCGCCGCCCGCAGGTCGGGATCCTTGATGACTTCCCTCGTAACCTCTATGTCGCTCATGACGACGGGCGTCCCCACGGAAACCGCCTCAGTGAAAGTAAAGGGCATGCCCCCCTCCGAGAGGGTGGGGTTCACGGCCAGATCGGCGAGTTTGTAAAGTGCGGCGAGCTGCGCTTCGCTCAGGCCATGAAGGAACAGAACATCACGCTCGAGCTTGTGATCCCGAATGAACCGCTTGATGTCAGGACTGTCGCCATGGCCCGTGAGTATCAGTTTGTGACCGATATACCGCCTGCGCAACAGAAATTCGTAAGCACGCAAAAGTGTGGTGACGTTTTTCGACGGCCTGAACTGGCTTGCATAGAACAGGAAATCGAATCGCACCTCGTCGAAGCGCTGTCCGCGGGATGGCCCGGTGGCATTGGAGAGTGCCTGTCTCGCTAGTTCCAGACATAGGCTGCGGGCAGCCGCATCATTATCCCCGAGACCCTGGACATCGACCCGGGAATTCAGGGAACTCGGCCCGTGTAGCACCACTTCAACCTGGTGGGACGGCACGCCGAGGGCTCTCATCATCACAGAGCGCTTGACGTGTTCGCTGTAGGTGACGAAAAGCTGACCGCCCTCCACCGTTTCTCGAATTCCATCCATCCGGCTCGTAGCGGCCAATCCTTCCGCGCCGAAGGCCACTGGAAATTGCAAAAAAACGAGATCGGGAAAACAGGCAAGCTTGGGAGCCCGCAACCGGTTGAAGCCAGGCCACAGAGAGGTCGGCGAATACCAGGCGGCAACAGCGCCAGCCTTGTTCGCCTTTTCCACCATTACCTCCACTTCGCGCTCTAGCATGCGGGTAAAGGCAAAGCGTTGAACGCCACCCTTTGGCAGCAAACGGCGTACCGGTTGAGCCAACCGCTGTCGAATCTGCAAGCGGCCAATACCCCGGTTAACAAGTTTCTGCATTGCGTTGGGGAAGCGGCGTGCAAGATGGATCAGGAAGGCGACCAGAATAACAGGCGAGGCAAGCAACAGAAGAAATGCCGAATAAAGAATGACTACTGCGAAAGAAATGGGATCGCGCGAGCCAACGATACGGTAGCTCAGCCAGCGCGCGTGCGCCCGCATCGCGTGAAGCAATCTGCTGGCCCAATGCAACCGGGGTCTTTTCACCACTCGCCGGGTAGCACGGCCAACCCATTGGTGCAGAGTGAGCAGCAAGGGTTGAGTTTCCGGCCCGACGAACTTTATGGCCGCCAGTGGAATGCCATGCTCGTCAAACAACTCCTGCAGCGGTTGGCGAAACCAGCTCGGAGTTGCAATTACCAAGTTGATGTCGCCCCGATGCGTAGCCCCCTTGACGAAGGCTGCCAGATAACGACCCAGCCCCTCCGCACGGAGGCTTACGGTGGGTGGATATGCAAGGAAAATGCCGTAGGTCTTCACAGCCATTCCCTCACTTCCGCCCAATATGCTCCGGCCAGCTTGGAAACATCTTGGCTGTCCAGGATTTCCTGCTCGGGCAATATCTCTCGCGCCCGGCTGAAATTCTCTTCCATCCATTTCAGCTTTTCGGCCATTTGCCCGATATCGGTCGGTTTGAACATCGTCAGGTTGAGCGCGAATTGCCGATCGATCTCCCGCATGGCCGGATAATCGCTCGAAAGGGAAGGGACACCGAGATAGGCGGCTTCGATCACACTGAAAGTCCCGTTGTCGATAAGTCCGGGATGCCAGAGAAAGGCACTTTGGGCCAAAAGCGATTGATAGCGCTTGTCCGGGAGTTCACCCAGGAACTTCACCTTCGCCGAGAGGTTGGGATCCCCTCTGTAAACCTTTCTGGCCTCTTTCAGATGTTTGACGTCTTTTTGAAGTAGGCGCTCACTGTCGACGCCGGTGACGTAGCAGTGCAACCCCCCATTCAACTCCCCATAATAGATCGATAGCGCCTGTAAGGCGCGCTCGTGATTCTTGTGAGGGGCGACATTGGTAGTCCATAAGAAATAGTCGGGGGCGCTTTTCTTTCCGAGTTGCGAGGATTTCTTGAAGCGGGGAGCCAACATTGGCATCTTGGTTACACGATCCGGATTCACGCCAGCATATTGGATGGTATCCTTGCGTGAGAACTCCGTCGTTACAAGAATATGATCCGCATCCAGTGCGGCGTTAAGAAAGGGCCAATCCCGATAGCTTTCCATTATGTCGATGTAGCGTTGTATGTAGTCGTATATGATGTGGACACGCGGGCGCATAGGCAATATTGGGCAATCAACGCGATCCGATACTATGACCCAGACATCGCAATCGAGCAGGTGATTGATTCCGTCATCCGGAACCTGATATTTGTTCCACTTCGGCTTCCACCCGTCGTGCTGTGCCAGTTTCATTGCGTCTCGGGCATGGCTGGCATCAACTTCCTGCCACTGGAAAGGGCGCAGTTGAATGCTCGGTGCCAGATCATCGAACTCTCTTTCGGAATAAATTCCCGGCTCCTCCAGATGAGCAAGGACGATCTGTGCCTCCTCTCCATACTGTCGGCTGCCGAGGAGCAGCGCCTCGGCCACGAGCTTGGCGGCGCGCATGCTGCCGCCTCGATACCCGAGGGGTACGATGACGGCGACCTTCTTCCTTCGCCTGGCATGTTCCGCCGCCAGCAAGCGCTGTTCGTCCAGATTGGCGAGAATGCGGTGCAATCCTTCATGCCAGTACGGTTCCAGATGCGCCGGCGCCATCGCATCCAGAAGCACAGTCTGGCTCTCGCGTATTGAATCGATCAGCCGCCTGTCGCCCCGAAGTATGCGTTCAATCTTCGTTCGGGCTTCGGCAGTGGTCTTTGCCTGGCCGGGAAGCGGCCGGCCGGCAAGCTTCTCGAGCACACCGCCGGCCATGAAGACGAGCGGCATTCCCGTCCGCACTGCCTCGAAAGGATGGTAGTGAACGTGCCGAGGCTCCGAAGAGTGATAAAACATCACCTTCAGCTCGCGCATATACCTTTTGAATTCTTCAGCGGGAAGAAAGCCGGTTACATCAGAATCTTTTACAGGTATAAGCTGTGCGCCTCCGATAATATATGGGATTTTTTTAAAGTCCCGCAAAAATCTCTTGTATATGTTGTGATAATATGGATTGAATTCTATATCTGGACAAATGAACATTAAGCGGTTGTCCGTGCCGACCCATTTGTCCGTTGGGGCAGGGGCGGCAAGCCCCAGAGGTAAATATACGGAGCGGCGCCCGAGCCACGTGCCTTCGTTTGCACCTATGCCTCTATAGGCTTCCGCCAGCCAAAGTCTATGGCGTGCCTGGCTGAGCGCTCCATGTGCACCGGCGTGCAGCTCAAGGAGCTTGTTGTACGAGGACAAGGTCGTACTCACCAAACCAAATGCACGCAGGAGCATTGCGCCATGGAAGCTGGCGGCCATGCGCTCCACGGCGTCCAGATTGTGAAGCGTGAAAAAAGCCAGATCGAAGTGGCGGTTGGCGATCTCCCAGATATCGCGCGGCACCGGCGCGTACCAATTGGTCGCGTTGAGCTTCTCCAGGTCGGACGAAGGGATTGTGAGGTTCCGGTCTTCGGAACGGTCGACGTCGGCGGAGCGGAAATTGTGGTCCTGAGGAAAACTCTTGGGCAGGAATATCTCCTGGAAACCCACGCGTTTCAGCATCGGGATTTCGAACTCGCGAGCTGCCTTGTGGTTGAGCAGCCACATAACACGGCGGGGCCGGCCTCCGCTCATGCGGCAACTCCATTGATGCGGCGATAGGTGGTGACGGCTTCATCGATCGGGCCGTCGAAGGCGAGGCCGCCGTGATGAAGCACGACACCGCGTTTGCAGAGCGATTTCAGCGTGCCGAGATCGTGCGAGGCGAGAACAAGGATTTCCGCGTTGTCGACAAGCTCCATGATGCGCTTCTTGGCTTTCACCATGAAGTTCGCGTCGCCCGCGCCGACGACCTCATCGAGCAGAAGTATGTCGCCTCCGATCGCGGTCGATATGGCGAAGGCCAGCCTGATCTGCATTCCGGCTGAATAGGTCTTGATGGGATAGTCGATGAATTCACCGATCTCTGCGAACGCCACGATCTGCTCCTCGATGGAACGCATGAATTTCGGCGTGAGGCCAAGCAGAAGTCCGCGATAGAGAATGTTCTCCCGGCCCGTTGCGTCCGGCTCGAAACCTAGGCTGAGATCGAAGAGAGACCGCACGACGCCCCTCACGTCTCGGGATCCAGACGAGATGGGATATAGCCCGGCAACCATCTTGAGGAACGTGCTCTTGCCCGCTCCGTTGTGGCCGAGCAGGCCGACCCTCTCCCCTTCCATTATCTCAAGGCTGATGTCCTTCAACGCATGGATGTCCACAATCTCCTTTTTCTGGCGCCGGAAATGCAGCGCGGAGGCAAGAATAGTCTTCAGGGACGATTCGTGAAACGCCGTGGAGGCGTAATGCAAATTGACCCTGTGAAGCCGAATTGCGTTCTTCATAGATAGAAGATCACCTTCTTTTCCGCGCGCCGTCCAATGATTATGGCAAGCGCTGCGATTACCAGCGCCGTGGCGATGCACCACCCATAGTTGAGGAGCGTCGGCCATTCTCCCCGCAACAGGGGCGCCCTGACGATCTCGAGCAGATGGTAGATGGGATTGTAATCGAGTAGGATATGCAGATCGCCACGCCGGAAGACGCTTTCCTCGAAATAGATCGGCGACACGAACCACATTGCCTGCATAGCCAGGCCAAGCGCGTGCGGCAAATCTCGGAAACGCGTTCCAATATAAGCCATTAGGGTAGCCCACGGCCAGGCGATCATCGCCAATATCGGGAAGATCGTCAGCGCGGCCAGCCAACTCCACGAGAGATTTTGCGGAAACGCGGCAAGCACCCAGACAATAAGCGCCGTGCCGGCCAGCGCAAAAATGAAAAGTCCCGCCACGACGTTACGCAATGTGTATATGGCCAGTGGGTGCCTGGTTTGCTTGATGTAGGCGTCCGCCTGGACGAAAGCCAAGGCACCGCCGACGACGGTCGAAATGACATAGTCCCAGACAAGCATTCCCGAAAGTATATATGGGGCATAAGCGCCAAGCGAACTACCGAATATATTGCTAAAGACCAGTGATATGAGAAGTGTCAGGCCTAGCGGCTGCAGGATCGACCAGAAGACACCGAAAAAGGAACGTCTCCAGCGCGCACGAAGATCGGACATCGCCAGATGCCACCAAAAGTAGCGCGCTGCCCACACGCCGTTTATGTAGTCGAGCGGATTCATACCGGGTTTCTATCGGTAGAAGGATGCGATGGCTTCGCTGATGCGCTCGATCTCTTCAGAGGTCAAGTCAGGATAGCTAGGTAAGTTGATCCCACGATCACTTATGCTTTCCGCCACTGGCAGGCTGATGTTTGCTCGACAATGCGGCATGAGGTGAGCAGGAGGGAAGAATGGCCTAGTCTCGATCCCATGTCCTGCAAGGTGCTCGCGGAGCGGATCGCGACGGGACGGATCATCGACAAGGATGGAGCACATCCAGAAGGAATGTTCTACAGGCCCGACCGGATCATGCATCCTCAAAGGCAGGCCGACAAGTGCCCCCCGGTAGCTTTCGGCAATCGCTTTCTTGCGCTCAAGAATGCTTTCGGCGATCTCAAGTTGCGCGAGCCCAATCGCCGCTTGGATATTCGTCATTCGATAATTATAAGCTAGCGTGTCATGCCAATATTCGCGCGTTTTGGAGACCCCTTGGCTTTTTAGATGTCGGCAACGTTCCATCACGATCGGATCCTTGGCCAGAACCATGCCCCCCTCACCTGTGGTGACGGTTTTGTTGCCAAAGAAGCTGAATGTCGCCGCATCACCGAAAGTGCCCACGTGCTGCTCCTTCCAGAGGGTGCCGACGGCTTCGGCACAGTCTTCGATCAAAAGAAGACCGTGCTCCTCGCACAGGCCGACAATGGCATCCATCGCGCAGGGATGACCGTAGAGATGCACGGCCATCACGGCTCTCGTGCGCGGCGTGATGGCTTTATGGGCGGCTTGCGGATCCAACTGTAGTGTGGTTTCGAGCGAATCGACGAAGATCGGCGTGGCGCCTGCCTGGAGTATCGTGTTGACGGAGGCGATATATGTTAAGCTCGGCACGATTACTTCGTCACCTGGTCCGATGCCGAGAGCGACGAGGGCAAGGTGGAGCGCTACCGTTCCATTCGCTACAGATGTTGCCTCAGCCGCACCGACATACTCCGCGAACCCACTCTCGAACTTAGAAATAAATTCTCCTCTTGAGGAAATCCATCCCGACGACAGGCATTCATTGACATAGGCAGTGACGTTGCCTGTTAGCCGCGGTCGATAAACAGGAATGCTCGCCATCGTCATTCTTTCGGAGCGTATGAATGATAACCCTGCTTCATCAAAAGCGCATCGCGCTCTGCCGCCCGCAGGTCCTCGCGAACCATTTCCTTGACCAGTTCAATGAATGATATCTTAGGCTCCCATCCTAGTTTTTCCTTGGCTTTGCGTGCGTCGCCCAGGAGCGTCTCGACTTCCGCTGGCCTGAAATAACGGGGATCCACTTCTACGACAAGAGTGCCTGTCTTGGCATCATAACCCTTTTCGTCGACTCCTTCACCCTCCCAGCGAATGTCGATACCGAGTTCAGCCGCCGCGATCGTCACGAACTCGCGCACGGAGTGTTGCTCTCCAGTTGCGATCACAAAATCTTCAGGGGCCTCCTGCTGTAACATCAACCACTGCATTTCAACATAGTCGCGAGCGTGGCCCCAATCACGCCGTGCATTAAGGTTGCCGAGGAATAGTCGCCGCTGCATTCCAAGTTTAATTCGAGATAGCGCACGCGTGATCTTGCGTGTTACAAAGGTTTCGCCGCGTATCGGGGATTCGTGATTAAATAGAATTCCATTGCAGGCATATATGCCGTAAGATTCCCGATAGTTTATCGTAATCCAATACGAATACAGCTTGGCTACGGCATAAGGGGAGCGAGGATAAAATGGCGTCACTTCAGTCTGTGGTGTTTCCTGAACCAGTCCATACAATTCAGATGTCGAGGCTTGATAATAGCGCGTGCGGTCAACCATGCCCAGAATTCTGATGGCTTCGAGAATGCGCAATGCGCCCAGCGCATCTGAATTTGCAGTATACTCAGGCTCCTCGAAGGAAACCGCTACGTGACTCTGAGCGGCCAAGTTGTAAATTTCGTCTGGTTGAACCAATTGTATAACGCGCATGAGACTCGACGAATCTGTCAAGTCGCCGTGGTGAAGTGTAAGGTCGACCCCACTCTCATGCGGGTCATGATACAAATGATCGATGCGGTCCGTATTGAACAGTGAAGAGCGCCTCTTAACGCCGTGCACGGAGTATCCTTTCGCCAGCAGAAGTTCTGCTAGATAGGCCCCGTCCTGTCCCGTAATTCCGGTAATCAGCGCAACTTTCTTCTTTGGCACGTCCGAATCCTTCTTCGTCTGCTACGCTCGGCCGTAGACGTCATCGAACCGCACGATGTCGTCCTCTCCCAGATATTCGCCGCTCTGCACCTCGATGAGGACGAGGGGCAGGATGCCTGGATTCTCCAGGCGGTGCTTGTGGCCGCAGGGGATGTAGGTGGATTCGTTTGTGGAAAGGAGGATCTCCCGCTCGCCGTTCACTACTTTTGCGGTACCGGAAACCACGACCCAGTGCTCCGAACGGTGATGGTGGGCCTGCAGGCTGAGCCTCGCGCCGGGCTTCACCTCGATGCGCTTGATCTTGAAGCGGTCGCCTTCCTCGAGCACCGTATAGGTGCCCCACGGGCGATGGGCGGTGCGGTGCAGCTTGGCCGCCTCGTGGCCCTGGGCCTTCAGGCAGCTGAACAGATGCTTGACGTCCTGCGCCTTGTCCTTGTGCGCGACGAGAAGCGCGTCCGCCGTGTCGATGACGAGCAGGTCGGAAACGCCCACCAGCCCGACCAGCCGGTCCTGCGCCTGGACGAAGCAGCCCTCCACGTCCTGGAACACCGTTTCCCCGGCCGAGCGGTTGCCTTGCTCATCGGCGGGGTAGACATCCGCCAGCGCGGCCCAGGAGCCGATGTCGGACCATCCGCATTCGACGGGCACGCAGGCGACGTTCTCCGCCTTTTCCATGACCGCGTAGTCGAAGGAGATGGCCGGCGTCGCCGCGAAGGCTTCCGGGTCCACCTCGAACGCCGTGCGGCGGTCGGATTCGCTTCTGCGCGCGGCTTCATAGGCGGTCGTCGCGCCCGCAAGCACGTCGGGGCAGTGGGCTTCCATGGCCTGCAGCATCGTCCCGGCGGCGAAGAGGAACATGCCGGAGTTCCACAGGAACCGGCCGCTGGCCACATACTCTTTCGCCCGCTCGAGGTCGGGCTTCTCGACGAAGCGAAGGACGTTGCCGTCCTCGGCCTCGATATAGCCGTAGCCGGTCTCGGGACCCTCCGGCACGATCCCGAAGGTCACGATGCGACCGCCCGTGGCGATCTGCTCCGCCTTCGCCACCGCGGCGGCGAAGGCCGCCTCGTCACCGATGAGGTGGTCGGAAGGCAGGATCAGCAGCTTGGCGTCGGGGCCGTTCTCGGCGGCGGCATGGACCGTGGCGAGCGCCACCGCCGCGGCCGTGTCGCGGCCGAAGGGCTCCAGAAGGAAGGTGTTCGCCACTTCGGGCGCAGCCGCCTCCGCATAGGCGTCCGAGGTCAGGAACAGAAGCTCGCGATTGGTGACCGTGATGGCGGATCGCACCCCGCCGAGCCGCGCCGCCCGCGAATAGGTGCGCCCGATGAGCGTGCTCCCGTCCGGAAGCTCGATGAAGGGTTTCGGATGCATCTCGCGCGACAATGGCCAAAGCCGCGAGCCGGCTCCGCCGCTGATGATTGCGGGAATGATTGTCATTGAGTGAGACAACGCCTTTCCGATGGTCGACCAGATCTCGTCACCATGGGTGAAGATCGAGTGGGCGACAAAAGCCCCAGGCCGTTCGTCCTGTCAACCCTGCTTCAGCAGCGGCATAATGCCATTTATGCCGGTCGTACCTGGGGGAAATCCGCCCCGGCCAATCTGACCGTCCTATCCAATACCGCCCGAAGGCTGCTTTTCAAGACCAAACAGCCGCGCTGCCGGTCGGAAGGTGACTTCGCTTACAGGACTGGTCCTCACGGCTCCGGGCCGAGGCGTCGGCGGATGGCGTTGTCGCGGATGTCGGCCTTTGAGAGATAGTCGATCTGCTCGACCAGCACCTCGTGCACGAGCTTGTCGCCCACACGTGCATTGATGCTGTCGCGGATTCCGCCGCGCAGCGCGTCGAGATCGACGTGTTCCTTGTCGGAGAAGTCGATCTGGGGATTGCCGTAGAGATAGGAGTGAAGCTGGTCGAGCAGGAGGAGGTTCGCCGGCAGGGAGAGCGCCTTCATCTTGGCTGGCTCGACCGTGTAGACGAGACGCGCCAGGAAATAGCCGTCCACCCGGCCGTTCTTCACGACGGGCACCGACATCACGCCGGTGCGCACATAATCGAGCCCGCCGAAGAAGGGCGGTGCGGGCTCCGCATTGCCGCGCGCCTGCGACATCTGGAAGGAATAGAGCACGGCGCCGAGCGTGGCGGCACTGATCCAGATGGCGGCCAGGACGAATTTGAACATCGGCCTATCGCTGCCCGAACTCGTGCATGGAATAGGTGCCGTCGGCCTGCGCGCGCTCGATCACGTTCTGCAAAAGAGATGCGATCTCGCCCACCGCGCTCAGATGAGCCCGGATCGTTGCCTCGTTGATGGCCAGCTTGGCCCGCAGCCGGGTCATCGCCGCACGGTGCTCGGGATCGAGGTCGCTCTCCTTCATTCCCTTGAGCGCCTTGGTCAATTCGTGGAGGTGGCGGCCCTTGCGCGCGTTCGACGCCTTGATGTCGAAACGGGGATCCGCGCGCAGCGACGCCGTCTCGGTCTCGATGCAGTCCTCGATCCGAACCATCAGGCTGAGCAGGCTGGAGCCTCGTCCGTCCGATGGGATCGCGTCCGCGGCCGGACCGGGACCAGGCTTGGTGATCAGATCTTGCATGGGCGGTTTCCGCATCTCCTGCTACTCTCCATTCTCCGGGGACGGTGCCCCGCCGGCCAGAGGTTTTGCCGCCTGGCGCTCGATCTCCTCGACCAGCGCTGTAGAGAGGGCCGCCTGCTCCGCGGCCTCCGCGGCTTGCCGGCCGAAGGAAACTCCGGCGACGGGAATCTTCGTTCCGTCCTCGAGGTAATGATCGCCCAGCACGCGCCCGGCGATGCCGATGCCGCCGCGCCTGGCGAAGACCTCGCCCAGCTGACCGGCCAGCAGGCCGCGCCACATCTCGCCGGAAAGCCCTTCGCCATAGGCGGTGCCGGCATCCTTGGGCAGCATTGTCTGGAAGAAGCTTTCCAGCACCATCGCCTCGAACTTCACGAAGGCATCGGGCTGATCCGCAGCGGCAGGGAGCCTTTGCCCGGCATGGGCGGAGGCCTCGACTGCCGTGTGGTGGTCGAATGCGCCATTGCCGGCGCCGGCGATGGCGCGCAGGCGCACCTGGGCCGCCTGCACCTTTTCCGGGCTGGCCGCGCGGGCCACTTCGAGAAGGATGTCGCCTGGAGGTGAAATCGCCACGACCGATGATCCGTTTCAACAAAGCCAATATGGCAGGGGAAGCTTGCGGCAGACTTGCCTGAGCATTTTGCAGGTCTATTGGGAGCCGTCAGGCTTCGGCATGCGTTCGATGATCTCGAGCACGGCGCGTTCCTCCGCGTTCCGCTCATGTCGCTGCTGCGCGGTGCGATGCGCGCGCTTCACTATGTCGGCGCGGGCGCTGGCCGCGGCGACCTTCTCCATCTCCGCCCGGGCTTCCTCCTGATGCGCATCGCGCCTGGCGAACGCCCTGCCGATCCGCTCGTGCCAGAGGCCGGGAAAGAGGGAGGAGACGCTGTCGGGGGCCGCGAGGCTTTCCATGAGGGTCTTCGCCTCTTCCTGGGCGTCGGCAGCCTGCTTGAGACCGGCGGCATGGCGCGCCTCGTGCAGTCCCTTGATCCGCTGCTGCAGGATGAGGAGTTTCGCCAGCCGGTGCCGCCTGTCCATTGCTCACCTTCCGATCGTTGTGGGGAAGAAGCCGTCGGCAAAGAGCGCGAGCAGAGAGCCGATGCCGAAATAGAGAAGCACAAGTCCGCCCGCGATGACGAAGGGCAGCGAGATGAAATAGATGGGAATCTGCGGCGTGAGCTTGTTGATGAAGCCGAAGGCGAGATTGATCAGGATGGCATAGGCGATGAAGGGGCTGCCAAGCCGGATCATCACGAAGAAGGATTGCGAGAGCGTGTCCGACAGGTCGATGAGTGCCGACTGCGCATCGAACAGGGCATCCATGGGCGCGAGGCGGTAGGAGGTCACCAGGGCCTGGATGACCCCATGATGGAAATCGAGCACGAAGAGCAGCATCAGCGCCGAAAAGGAGATGATGGCCGCCACCGCTGGCTGCGGCTCGTTCTCTTCGATGGCAATGCCGCCACCGGCCATGCCGAAGCCGATCATCATGGCGATGGCCGAGCCCATGAACTGGAGCGCGAGCACGTAGAAGCGCGCGACGAGCCCGATCAGTGCGCCGATCAGAAGCTCCGAGACGATGACCAGGAAGAGCCTGTCTGGCCGGTCTCCTGCATGGGGCGCGATGGTGTCCCACAAATGCGCGAGGAGGGCGAGCGAGGCGCCGACGGCCACGAAGAGCCTCACCTGCATGGGCACGCGGGCGCTGCCGAGCGCCGGCATCAGCATGAAACAGGCGCCGACCCGGCAGAAGGCGAGGAAGGCGGCGATGACGGCCGTCTCAATCATGGCCGCGCGGTGCGGACGTGGCGATGGTATGGGGCAGAGGGGGTGCGCAGCGGCTCGGCATGTCCGTCAGGAAATCGCCCCCAGCACCTTGATCTCCACGCCCTTGGCGATCTCGACATGGCTCAGCACCGGGAGCGTCGGGAACAGGCGCTCGATGATCATGCGCACATAGGGCCGCGCCTCGGGCGCGGTGACGAGCACGAAACGCTCGCCGGCATCGATCTGGGTGCGGATCGCCTTCGCCGCCTCCTGGCCGAATTCCTCGAGCTGGCGCGGATCGATGTCGAACTCGCGCACCTCGCCCTTGGGGTCGCGCTTCAGCGCCTGGTGGAAGGCAAGATCCCAACGGTTGCCGAGCCTGAGCACCTTCAGCGCGCCCGCATCGCTGAGATCGCCGCAGATCTGCTGTGCCATGCGGATGCGCACATGCTCGACGATTTGCTCCGTGCGGCGCACATGCGGCGCGATCTCGGCGATGGCTTCGATGATGAGATGCAGGTTGCGGATCGAAACGCGCTCGGCCAGGAGCAGCTTCAGGACCGCCTGCAGGCCGGGATAGGTGATGTGGGAAGAGCAGATCTCGTCGGCGAGCTTGCGGTATTCCGGGTCGAGCCGGTCGATCAGCGCCTTCATGTCCTTGTAGGAGAGAAGTTGCGGCAGGTTGTTGCGGATGACCTCCGAAAGATGGGTGAGCAGCACCGACATGTTGTCTGCATAGGAGAGCTGCTCGTTCTTCAGGTCCTCCGCGAACATCTCCGGCACCGAATAGGCGCGCATGCCGAAGGCGGGCTCCTTCACCTCCTCGCCGGGAATTTCGGGTGCGGGCCTGCCGCCGAGCAGCACCATGAGCTCGCCCACGCGGAGCTGGTATTCGGCGACCACGGTTCCGTGTACCTTGATCCGGTAGCTCTTGGGCGGGATGGAAAAATCGTCGGAGAGGCGGACTTCCGGCACCACGAAGCCGTACTGGGTGGCGAACTTCTTGCGCATCTTGTTCATGCGGAAGGCGAGTTCCTGGTGCGAGGCGATGAGCCGCGTCGAGAGTTGCTTGCCGATGAGCAGCTCGATCTCGGCCGTCTTGAGCGAGGCCTTGACGGAGTTCTGCTCCTCCTCGGACGCGGCGAGCTGTTCCTGGCGTTCGGCTTCCACGGCGGCGTCGGCGCGCTGCTTCTCCCGCCTGGGCAGCACATAGCCGAGCCCGGCCATGACGCCGCCGAGCGCCAGGAAGGGCAAGGCGGGAAGCCCGGGGACGAGCGCCAGCACGCCGAGCAGCATCGCGGCCACGAAGAGCGCGCGCGGATAGGCGCTGAGCTGGCCGAAGACGGCCTGGTCCGCCGAGCCGCGCGTGCCGCCCTTGGAGACGAGGAGACCCGCGGCAAGCGACACGATGAGCGCCGGGATCTGCGAGACGAGGCCGTCGCCCACGGAAAGCTTGGTGAAGATGTCGGCGGATTCGCCCAGATCCATGCCGTGGCGGGCGTAACCTATGGCGATGCCGCCCACGATGTTGATGGCGGTGATGATGAGGCCGGCGATCGCGTCGCCGCGCACGAATTTCGAGGCGCCGTCCATGGCGCCGAAGAAGGCGCTCTCCTCCTCCAGCTCGCGCCGGCGCCGCTGCGCCTCCTTCTCGTCGATGATGCCGGCCGAGACGTCGGCGTCGATGGACATCTGTTTGCCGGGAATGGCGTCGAGCGTGAAGCGCGCGCCCACCTCGGCGATGCGGGTGGAGCCCTTGGTGATGACGACGAAATTCACCACGATCAGGATGAGGAAGACGATCAGGCCGATGACGAAATCGCCGCTCATCACCAGCTTGGAGAAGCCGCCGATCACATAGCCGGCCGCGTTCGTGCCCTCGTGCCCCTCGGACAGGATCATGCGCGTCGTCGCGATATTGAGCGAAAGGCGCAGCATGGTGGAGATGAGGAGAATGGTGGGGAAGGACGAGAAGTCGAGCGGCCGCGGGATCCAGAGCGCCACCATCAGGATGAGCACCGAGAAGGCGATCGAGAAGGCGAGCCCGACATCGATGAGGAAGGCCGGTACGGGCAGAAACAGGATCGAGAGGATGATGACGATGCCGACCGCGAAGCCCACATCGCGGCCGTGTTTTCCCCTCTCCGGGACGAGAACGCCTTCGCTCGATGCCATGTCACGCCTCCATGGAAGGCACGTTACCGGCCGAAGCTTGTGCGAAGGCGGAGAGCTAGAACCCGTTCTCGATGCGCTGGAAGATGACGGTCGTGAAGGACGAGATCTGCGCGCCGATGAACGGGCCGGACAGGGCGACCGCGAGCAGGATGGCGACGATCTTCGGCACGAAGGTCAGCGTGATCTCCTGTACCTGGGTCAATGCCTGCACCAGCGCGATGCCGATGCCCACGACCATCGCCACGACGACGCCGGGCGCGCAGGCGAGCAGCACCGTCCAGATCGCGTATTGCGCGATTTCCAGCGCGTCGGCCTCGTTCATGTCAGCGGATCACCACGCCGGGTCCGACGATCACCTCTTCTCCGCTGTCGAGCTTGGCGACGACGCCGTCGCTGTAGAGCTTCACCTCGGCCACGGTGCCCTTCACCGTGCCGTCGGCGGAGGTGATCTCGCGCCCCACGAGGCTGCCCGCCTGGGAGAGCGACGAGGCCGCCAGGATCTGCTCGAGCTTGGAGTTCATCTGCACCGACTGCTCGACCTGCGAGAACGTGGCGAGCTGGGCCACGTAGTCGGTCGATTCCATCGGGCTCGTCGGGTCCTGGTTCTTCATCTCCGCGACGAGCAGCTTGAGAAAGGCCTGATAGTCGACGGTCTGCGGAGCGGAGGCCTGCTGCTGGGATTGCGAGGCCGAATTCACTGTCGAGACATTCATTCTATTCTCCCACCGCGCGTGCAAAGCTGAATTCGGGGCTGTTCGTTTCGGGGCTTTGGCGCTGCCCCGACAGGATCTCCTCCTCCAGCGGATAAAGCGCGCGGATCGCCTTCAGCGCCTCGTAGACGTCGCCTTCGCCGACCAGCGTGTCGATGTGCTTCAGGCCTGCAAGGATGCGCTCGTTCCGGAAGACGGAAAGAAGATTGCCGAGCGTGCTTTTGAAAAGCTGCCGCGTCTTCTCGGCATTGTCTGGGCTCATCAGCATCACCTGGACGACGAAGTAGAGCTGCCGCAGCGGCGTGCTCGCCTCCTCCGGCTGCAGGACATGCTGCTGCAGTAGGAATTGCACATCGTTGAGGAACTCGAGCGAGACCTTGCGGTCGACCTTGATCACCGCCCCGTTGACATAGATCTTCTCATTCGGCTTGAGCGAGATCTTGAGTGTCTTCTTCATTGCAAACCGTCGCGGATGATCTGGGAGATTTCGATAAGCCCGTCGAAATTGTCCGAGCGGCCCTGCCGCACCTCTTCGCCCTCGCGCAGGAGCCACAGGCCGATGGAGATGAGGTTCGCACGCAACTCCTTCGGCAGCGCGTTGTCCGGATGCCCGAGATCCTCCACCAGCGACGTCCAGACCCGGTTCATGAAGAGTATGGCTTCGGTTGCCTCGCGCGATTGCGGCCCGGCGGTCCGCGCGGTGGTGAGGAGATCGATCGAGCGCGTCAGCAGCTGGTGCTCGCGATCCTTCGCGTCGGCCAGCGAGTCGGTCTGAATTTCGCTGTAGGAAAATTGGTACATGAAGTGTCCCGTCTCGCTTGGCTGTTACGGCAGGTAGCGCAGGAGGCTGAGCTGCTGGATGCGCGCGGTGAGCGCATAGGAAGTCTCGATCTGGGTGAGGAGCTCGTTCACCCGCGTTGACGCTTCGAAGGGATCGACCCCTTCGAGATCGTTCACGAACATCTTGTAGAGGTCGATCTGGGACGAGATGCGCTCGCTCGCATCCTTGACGCGCTTCTCGATGACGCCCGCCTCCGACTGCGCGGAAGCGATTTCCGGCACGGCTTCGCCCACCGTCGCGGTCATCTGCTTGTAAAGCGCCTGGCGCGCCTCGTCGCCCAGCGAGATCGCGAGGAATTCGCTGAGGACCGAGGTGGTCATGGCGAGTTTCCGCATGCCGCCGCCATTGGCGGTCATCGAGGTCTGCGCCGTCTCGTTGGGCGCGATGCGGCTCGTCACCCGCTGGTCCGAGGCGTTCGACCAGGCCGTCTGCCAGCCGGCGCCCATGAAGCTCGGCTCGATGACGGTGTCGAGGAAATCATCGATCTGCCCCGCCGTGATTCCCGCCGCCGCTGGATCGTCCTGGCTGAAGCCGAAATAGGCGAGGAACTGTGCGTCGAACTGGGCCTTGTTGGGCGAGGCGGGATCGGTGAAGTCGTTCAGCGGCTTCACGTCCGTGTCGATGCCGGCGAAGAGATATTCGCCGTTGAAGTTGCCGTTGAGCACGCTTGTCATGGATTCCAGCGCGCGCTTGGCTTCCGCCTGCACGATCGCCGTATCGTTCACCCCGGACATCGCCGCCGTCAGCGTGGAAAGCAGGCCTTGGCTGATCTCCCCGAGCTGCGTCAGGCTGTCCTGCGTGGCTTTCAGCCGGTTGCCGGCCAGGCTGTTGGAGTCGATAAGGCCTTCAAGCCGCGTGATCTCGCGCGTCATGGAGAAGCTGGAGCCGGCGCGCGCTCCCAAAACCTTGCCAGGGTCCGACAGGCGCAACGTCGTCGCCTCCTCCTGGCGCTGCACCAGATCCGCCTGCATCCGCATCATCTGGAACCGCAGCGTCTGCGAAATGGCGCTCGTGGATACGAAGGAAACCTTCATGGCTATCGCGTCGCCTCCATCAGGGTCGCAAGCATCTCGTCGATGACCGACATCAGCCGGGCGGAAGCCTGGTAGGCATGCTCTAGCTCGAGCAGCAGCGCCATCTCCTCGTCCATGTTCACACCGGTCTCGTTGGACAGCGAAGCGGCGGTGTGCATCGCCAGCGCCTCCTTCGCTTCCGCTCCGCGGGCGGCGTCCTGCCGCAGGCTTTCCAGCCAGCCGATCGCCTCGCTGGAGAAGGCCATGAGGCTTCGCGACGTGCCGAGCGAGGCCGCCGGATCGAAGGAGACCGGCTCCTCCAGCCTTTCCACATAGCTGTTGAGCAAGCCGGAATAGGAAGCCGCATCGTCGGCATTGTGGACATAGGCGCCGCCATTGGCGCCGCCGTCGCGCAGCAGTTCGGGGTTGCCGCCCACCGTCGAATCCATGGCCGGGTTGACGCGGATCGCACCCGCCAGTCCGTCCACGAGGGTGCCGTCAGCCGGAAGCGCGGGGCCGCCCGGCCAGGTGAAGAGCCCCGCGGCATCCGCGAGCGTCCCGCCGGGGTCGGTCTCGGCAAAGGCCGTGATCAGCCCCCGCGCGACCTCGTCGAGCTGCCGCTGCATCTGCACGGCCACCTGATCGCGCAGTTGCAGATTGGCCGCGAGGCTTCCCGAGGCGGAGGTGTTGCCGCCGCTGCCGGCCGTGAGCGGCACGCCGTCCACATAGATCCCGTTGCCGGCGGTCGAGGCGGTATAGGTCGCCGTCGGCGCGAAGGTGACCGGCCGCGGCACCGTCTCGAACAGGGTGACGCCGCCCGTCGTGGTGAGCACCATGTCGTTGTTGGAGCGCATGACGGTCGAGACCGGCACATGGGCCGAGATCTGCTTCAGCAGCGCATCGCGCCGGTCGAGCGCGTCGCTGACATCGCGACCGGCGCGTGTGCCGGAGACGATCTCCTCATTGGCCGCGCCGAAATCGGCGAGAAGCCGGTTGAGCTCGTCCACCGATGCGGCGATCTCCCGGTCGATACTGGAGCGGAAGGACTGTACCGCCGCCGTGCCGTCGTTCAGCGACCGCACCACGCCGCGCGCCGCCTCGACCGCGCTTTCGGCCAGGGTCCTGTTGGAAGGCGTGGCGGCATAGGTCTGCAGCGCCGTCTGCAGCGCACCGAGTGCGGAGGCCGGCGAGGAGGCATTGTCGACGCCGTTCACATTGACCTGCAGCGTGTCGAGGCCCTTGGAGAGACTGGATTGGGCATGCCAGCCCGACTGTGCGGAGAGGTTCTGACGGAAAAGCACCTCGTCCGTCGCGCGCCGGATATCGCCGATCCTTGCTCCGCCCGCCGTGCTGTGGAGCGATGCGGAGCGCCTGGTATAGTCGGGATTGGAGGCTTCCGAGATGTTGCGCGAAACGATGCTCGTCTGGCGTGACGTGTTGAACAGCGCCGATTGGGCGATACTCAGTGCAGACGTGAGCGACATCTCTCCTCTTTCTGGCGTCCATGACGCCAGCCTTCTTGAGCCTTGCTATCTCTTCAGGTTGACCAGGAGCTCCATCAGGTCTGATCCGGTCTGGAACACCTTGGAATTCGCCGTGTAGCTGCGCTGGGACTCGATCATGTTCGTCAGCTCCTCGGCGATGTCCACGTTCGAGTTCTCGAGCGCCCCGGACGCGATGTCGCCGAAACCGTCCGCGCCGGCAAAGCCGAGGCGAACGCCGCCGGACGTGGCGCTTTCGGCGAAAACGTTGCCCGAAAGGACCTGGAGCTCGTCGGGGCTCGGCACGCTCGCGAGGGGGATGCGGTAGAGCGGCTCGAAGGAGCCGTCGGCATATTGCGCATAGATGATGCCGTCGGAACTGATCTCGATGCTCTCGATGGAACTCGGCGGCGCGCCGTCCGCCTTCGCGTCCTGCACCTGGAACCCCGCGTGGAGCTGCGTGACGGCGGAAAGATCGATCTCCAGATTGTCGCCGCCGGGTACCGGGACCGTGATGCCATTGGCGCTGGTGCCGCCGAGCCTGCCGGTCGTCGGGTCGAAGGACAGCGTCTCCGTCGCCAGCGGACCGGAGGCATAGGGAAAGGAAGTGTCCGGCGCGGCATCCGCCCGGTTGAAGACCGCTACTTCCCAGGTGTCGTCGGCCGTCTTGGTGAAATAGACGTCGAGCAGGACTTCCTCGCCGCGATTGCCATAGGCCACGAGCGAAGTCTTTGCCGAATAGGAGGCCGTCGCCGCATTGGCCGAAGGCAGGTCGGCGGCCGGAACCGCTTCGGCGCCGAGCGGCAGGTTGCCCGAGAAGAGGCCGTTGCGCGAAGGCGTCGCCACGAGCTCCGGCTGGGTAATCGTGATCGGTTCCAGGCCGGCATAGCCGTTCGCCGTGGCCGACGGCGCGCCATTGGCGTAGCTGTACCCCATGAGCTGGAACCCGGCGGCGTTCACCAGCCGCCCGTCGCCGTCGAGGACGAATGCGCCGGCGCGCGTGAGGTAGGGTTGACCGCCCCCGTTCTGCACGACGAAGAAGCCGTCGCCGTTGACGGCGAGGTCGGTGACCGAGGTCGTGTATTGCAGCACGCCCTGCGTGGAGATGGCGTTGCGCACCGTCGTGGTCACGCCGCCCGAATTGTAGGCGCCCTGGGTGCTTGGGACCACCAGCGTGGAGAACTCCGTATTCGCCCGTTTGTAGCCGTTGGTGCTGGAGTTCGCGATGTTGTCGGCCACCGTCGAAAGGCGGTTCGCCTGGGCGTTCATGCCGGAAACGCCGGTTCTCATCATGCCGTAAAGGCTCATCGGACTCTCCTATTGCTCGCCGCGAGCAGGCTACCGGATGGGACTTGCGTGAAACTGGCCTTCGCGCCCGCTTCGCTAGTCAGGCATCAGCCGGTAACCGAGATACCGCTTGGAATCGATTGGATCGAAGCCCAGCCGCCCGCGCAGCTTCTTGCGCAGCTTGCTGATGTGACTTTCGACCACGTTCTCCTCCACGTCCTCGTCGAAGATGCCGTAGATGGCGTTGAAGATCTGGGTCTTGGTGACGCGCCGCGAGGCGTTGTTCGCGAGATATTCCAGGATGCGCCGCTCGCGCCGCGGCAAGGGCATGGCCTCGCCGTCGATTTCCGGGTCGCGCCCGTCGGCAAAGATGCGTAGGCGTCCGAATTGAGCGAAATTCTGCCTTTGCTGCTGTGCGCGGCGGCTGATGGCCGAGATGCGCGCCAGGATCTCCAGCACGTGGACCGGCTTGCGCACCACGTCGTCGACGCCGCTTTCGAAGAGACGCAGCGTGTCCTCCAGCGAGTTCTGTTCCGACAGTGCGATGACCGGAGCGCGTGTCCTGTCGCGGATGCGCCGGGCCGGGCTTTCCGGCGTCCTGCACTGTCCCAGCAGAAACGCCTGCACGGATCTCAGATCGTCGTCCGCCGCCGTGCCGACCCACTCGTCGAATTCCGGCGGACGGAAGCCCGCCGTCGCGACACCTTCTCGATTGAAAAGCGAAGTATATCCTTCAGTGACGAGCTCTCGCTCGTCTACCACTACTATCATCGGCCCGCCCCCGAATCAGTTATTGTTCCAAGAGGTACATGCTGGGCGGAATCACGCGCAACTACTTTTTGTAATAAAATGTTAGGGATTTCCGAGGCGTGTTTTTCGGGAAGGTTCACCCAGGATAGCGTTATCTACTTTAGATTGCAGAAGGTGCGGGCCGGCGAGGTCCAGGATCCGAAGCCTGTGGCCACCATATTGGCGATCACCCGGCAGAGATACCGCTTCTGTGCGGGGTCGTTGTTCGGGCCCGCGTGGTATCGCGCCACGGCCATCGACCAGGTCTCGTGCTCTTTCTTCAACCGGGTGAGGAAGCGCGCCGCATAGTCGACATTCTGGCGCGGATCGAGCATGTCCGCCAGACTGCGGAAATGGCTGGCGTGGTAGTGATGGTTGATCTGCATGCAGCCGAGATCGATGAGCCTGGCGCCACCTTTCTGCGCCTTGACGAACTCAGCCATTGCCTCGGCTGCGCTGTGGGCGAAGACCGCCTTGCCTTCGATGTTGAGGGCATAGGGCTGGAGGCTGCCTTTCACGCCGGTTTCCGTCAGGCCCACCGCATAAAGGATGCCTGCCGGCACGCCATACTTCTGCGCCGCGCGCAGCACCTCGGCCTCGCAAGGATTAGCCGCCGCGGAATGCGCGGAGAGCAGGAGGCTAAATATAAAGGCCGTTGCCCGCCGCATCGGTCTGCCTCGCCTCCGGCCGTTTTCCCGTCCCCGTTTCGCCCCTGCCTCCGCCGCCCTGCCGCGGGTCTGACTGGCCGCCGCCCTGATGGCCTTGCCCCGGGCCGTTCTGCGCTCCCGGATCGCGCGCGGAGGGCGCCCCGGGCGTGCTTGCGGAGGAGCCTGCCGGCGCCTGCTGGATGACGATCCGGTCGACGTCGTAGCCCAGTGTGCGCAGCGCCTCGCGCATGGCGTCCCCGTCGGCCTGAAGCTTGTGGCGGGCCTCGGCCGTCTCGACCTGTAATTCTACCAGGAGTTGATCTCCGGAAAGGCTCAGACGGGCAGTAACGGTGCCGAGTTCGACTGGCTGCAGCTGAAGTTTCAGTGTGTGCAGGGGCTCACCCGCGGCCGAGCCGTTCCGGGCGGTCGCGAGGGCCGCCTCGGCCACGGCCGGGGAGAAGCCCGGATCAGTCTGGAAAGCGGTGAGGACGGCTGCCGCCGGGCTGCCGGACGGCGGCTGTCCCTGTGGCAACGGGACCGTCTGTACGCCAAGGACACGGATTTGAGGGGGGACGGCTTCCGGTTTCGCGGAAGGCCGTTCGGACAGCGGCCTGTTCTCTTCTGCAGCCGAGTGAGCGGGTGTGCGGGATGCCGTGGGACCGAGTGACAACTCTGCCCTTTCGAGCCGGAAACCGGAGCCTTCGGTTCGCGCAGGAGCACCCTCGCGTGGCAAGGGGGCCATTTCTCCCGGCGCAGTCGATGTCGCCTGCGCCAGGCGCGAACCGGCGAGTACAGGCCGGCTCTCCCGCGCGACGGCGCGGCTCTCCATGGTGCGCGGCGGCACCTGAGCCGCCACGGTATCCCCGGAACTCCCTGCGCCTCCCCGCGGCAGCCTTTGCTCTGCGGCTGCGGCATCTGCGAGCGTGATCCACGCGGCGGACAACTCGGCCGCCTCTTCCCCTCCCGCGGGGCGGTCGCCTTCGCCGGCAGGACCCTCCCGCCAGTCCGCCGGGATTTCCATGAGACCTCTCGCAACACGCCAGCCGTCCTGTTCGCGCGTCAAGGGCGGGCGGACCTTTTCCGGCACCGGAGCGTTCGGTCCGCTCTCTTGGAGCGCACTCCCGAAGGCGATCTCTTCGGCAGGTGCGTTCCTGAGGCCGCGTCCCTGCCCGTGGGATCCGAGCAGGGCGGCCGGCAGGTTGAGCCTGATGGATCCGGTCACCGGGTATCCTCCTGGAGAAGCGCGTCGATCGCCTTGAGCCTCTCGCGCGCGCTTGCGACGAATGCCCGGT
Organism: Chelativorans sp. AA-79; assembly: GCF_029457495.1. Classification (NCBI taxonomy): domain Bacteria; kingdom Pseudomonadati; phylum Pseudomonadota; class Alphaproteobacteria; order Hyphomicrobiales; family Phyllobacteriaceae; genus Chelativorans; species Chelativorans sp. AA-79. The sequence continues at coordinate 4,069,080 of NZ_CP120361.1, read as the reverse complement.
TGATGTCTCCTTCGCCGGCCTGCACATCCCTGCCGGCGGAAGCGGCGAGCACGCGCGGCGTACCGGCCGGTACGGAGGGCGGCGGAGCGAGGACGCTACGCGCGATGCGGCGTGCTGCGCGAAGCAGCTTCCGGTCATTTACGGAGACCCGCCTTTCATCGATGCTATCGAGCGTTTCAAGCACCGCCTCCACATCCTGCGAAGCGACGGCGGCGGCATTCGCATAGAGCACGGCTCTCGGATCGGCTTCGCCGGCAAGCTCCGCATAGCGCTCCGCATTCGCGGCGGCAAAGGCGAGAAGCCGGTCGTGGCCTTCGATGACGCTCTGCCGCGCGATGCGCAGATAGGTCACATGCGCCTGCTCGGGCTCCATGCCCGCCGCGACCTCCTCGACCACGCCGGTGTCCATCCTGTCGTGCAGTGCCATCACGGCGGAAACGAAAGCCTCCGCGAACTGACTGGCATAGGGCGAACGCAGGAACCGGCGGACATATTGCAGCGAGGCGAGGCTGAAGCGCGCCGTATCGCCAATCTCCGCGCTCAACGGGATCGACCGGCGCAAGGCGGCCTCCTCCAGCAGGGTTCCCGGGGCGATCAGGCGCACGGCATCGAAGAACTGGAGGGCGCGCCGTGGATCCTGGGGCGCAACGAGCGAGCCCGCGACGAGCATCAGCGACGCCGCTGCCTCCCCCGGCATCTGCTCGGGTTCCATGCTGCCCAGAAGTTCGCGGGCGCGCGCCAGATCGCCGCGCGCATAGCTGACGACAGCCTCGCTCAATGTTCCGTCGATGCCTTCCGGTTCGAGGCGCGAGACGAGCCGCTCCAGGGTCGCGGGATTGCCGCCGCTGGTCCCGTAGATCAGCAGCGCCTCGAAATTGCGCCTGTCCGCGAAGGCTTCCGGCTGCACGAGCTGCAACCGCTCGTCGATCACGGCGAGCAGCTTGCGCTGCATCGGCAGGGCGGCGTGGTCCCCATCGGCGATGCGGTCCTGCACGAGCTGCAGCGACCGTACCATCTGGTACGGCTCCAGGCCCTCCGCGGATGCCGGCGAGAAGGGGCAGGCCAGCACTGCCGCCAGCGCGAGTACGCGCGCTCTCCGCCTCATCGGGGCGCCTCGAGCAGGATTTCGATGCGGCGATTGGCGTCCGCCAGCGGGTTTTCCGGCAGCTTGAGCCGCCGGTCGGCGAAGCCCGCCACCTCCGCGATGCGATCCTCCTCAAGGCCGCCGCGCACGAGCATGTACTGTGCGGCATGGGCGCGGGCGGTGGAAAGCCGCCAATTGTCATAACTGCCGCCCTTGAAGGGACGCGCGTCGGTATGGCCATGGATTCGGACCGTACCGGGCTGTTCGGCGAGTGTCTTCCCGATCTTCTCCATGGCGAGCACCAGCGAGCGCTCCGGGACCGCCGAGCCGACGGCGAACATGCCGTTGCGGACATCGTCGGTCACCGAGATCATCACGCCTTCGTCGCCTGCCGAAACCGCGACCGATCCTGCGAGCCCTTCGCCTTTCAATGCCTGCGTGAGCGCTTGCCGCAGGGCTTCCGCTTCTGCCTCACGCGCATCGCTTGGCACTTGGCGCTCCTTGGCAGCCTTGGTGGCGTCGGCCGTCTCCTTCACGGAATTGGCATCTGCTTCGCCTTCGTCCGCCGCAGCGATCGCCGTCTTGGGATCATCGGCGGATTGCCGTGCCACCGCGCCGGCGAGCGGTTCTGCCTGCGGGACGGGCTTCAGGGGTATCGCCAAGACCTCGTCCTCGCGGCCCGTATCCGCCTCCGGCGCTGCCGCGGCAAGCTCGTATGCGCCCGTCTCCCGTGCCCTTCGATCGGCACCCGCGGGCTGCTCGCGGGCTTCGTCCGGGTCGCCCTCCACGCCGATCTGCGGCACGGCCACTTGCTGCGACCAGAAATCGGGAGCGAAGGGATCCCGATAGGCTTCGCCTCCGGACGCGCCGGAGGAGGGGCCGGCGATCTGCTGCCCTCCTTCGCCCCTGGCGGAAACGTTCTGGTCCTTGCCGCTTTCGGCGGCGATCTCCGCCAGCACCGCATAGGGGTTGGAGAAGAAGTTCTCGTCGGAATATTTGCGCGTGTCGGCGAGGTCCGACGCGTTCTGGAAGTTCGCCGGGCCGGACGTCTTGTCGTGCTCTCCGGCGGGCTGGTCGGTGATCTTCTGTGCCTCGTCCGCTTCCGTCGCCGTCTGCGGTCCCTGGCCGATCTCCTCCAGCCCCTTGCGGTTCGTGTTGCGGTCGATCAGCTTGACCGGGTTGAAATAGCTGGCGAGGGCCGCGCGCGTCTGCTCGTTTGCGGCGTTGATGAGCCACATGACGAGGAAGAAGCACATCATCGCCGTCATGAAATCCGCAAAGGCGATCTTCCATACGCCGCCGTGATGGCCCTCCTCCTCATCATCGCCGCCGCGGCGGACGATGATGATCTCCGGATGCCGTTCCTCCGGGTTCCCGGCCGTCACGGGAGAACCTCCGCCAATGCCTCTGACCATTCGGCAAGGCGCGTCTCTACCAGAGCCTCGTCGATCTCGGCCGTGAGATCGACGCCCGGCGCATCGACGAATTCGACCTGGCGCGCGCGTTCGCCCAAACGCTCCTCGAGCGCGCTGCGCAGGGAGGCGGGGCCGTTCACGCGGATGCGCACGGCGCCGCCGTCTTTCATGGTCTCGGCCAGGACATGCGCGAGTTCATCCACCGCCTGCTTCTGCAGGTCTTCCGTGAGGATCGCCCCGAGGATGCGTGCCACCGCCGCCCCGGTCACCGACAGGACCTGCCGGTCCATATCCGCGAAGCGCTCGGCGATGATCCGCGACGCTTCCTCTCCCAGACTGGAGGTGAGCGCGGCAAGCTCCGCCTGGTGGCGCTCGCGCTCGGCGGCGAGCTTATCCTCATGCTCGCGGACGAGGCGTTCGCGCAGCGCTTCTTCCGCCGCCGCGACCGCACGCGCAATCCGCATCTCCTCGGTTTCCCGCGGTTGCGTCTGCCGCCTTTCGTCTTCCATGGAAACGGCAGGCGGATGCGCCTTCGCGGAAGGGCGCCCGGCACCGAAATCCGGCAGCGCATCGGCGAGTGCGAGAGCGGCGGTCATCCCGCTGCCTCCGCTTCGGCCCGCGCCCATTTGCGCAGGATATGGGCGGTGCGCTCTTCGTTGAGGTCGACCATCCGCGCGAGGCGGGCCTGTGGCGCCGGCTTCATCTTCAGGTCCGTCCCGTCACCTGCCTCTTCCAAATCCCGGCTTGCCGCATCGTCGCCCGCGATGACCGGCAGCGCGCCGTCGGCGGGGCCGGGGAGGGCGGCGCGCGCGTCTTCCACGGCCGGCTCCTCGGCACCGGTCGTGCGCATCAAGGCGGCGCCGAGCGGCTTCAGCCCGAACCAGGTGACGAGGAAAGCGACGAGCACGAACGCGCCCGCGTTGATCATCGTGCCCAGATGCCGGCCGAGCATGTCCAGGATGCCCGGTTGCGGCATCTCCGTGCCGTCGAGGCCGTCGATGAACTCGACCGCGGCAACCTTGAGAACGTCGCCGCGCGCCTCGTCGAAGCCGGCGGCGGACGCCACCACGGACTGGATCTCCTCGATGCGCGCCTGCAGCGCATCGGCGGCCGCGTTCTCGCCAAGGATGGCGGCAAGACGTGCCTCGTTCACGACGACGGCGATGGAGAGCTTCGTGACCTGATAGCCGTTGCTGGCGGTGGCGATGCGCTTCGTGTTGATCTCGTAATTCGTCGTTTCCTCGCGCCGCTCGCTTTCCTCGGAGGAGCGCGGCATTTCGCCGGCCGGCGTCTCCTCCTGCGGCAGGTTCTGCAGCACGGTGGTCGGCGTGGCGGCGGTCTCGCGCGTCGCGCTGTCGGCGGTGCGCACGATCTGCACCGAGCGTTCCACGCGCGAATCGGGATCGTAGATCACCTCCTCGACCTGCCGCGTATCGGTGTCGACCTCCGCCTTCACGCTCGCGCGGAAGTTCTCCGGCCCCAGATAGGGCGCCAGCGCCAGGCGGATATTCTCCTGCACCTGCGCCTCGACGGACCGCTCGACACCGATGGAGCGCTGCGCGGTGTTGTTGGCGGGATCGTCGCCCGCCGCAAGCAGCGTGCCGGAGGAATCGAGCACGGTCACCTCCTCCGCGTTCAGCCCAGGCACCGCGGCGGCGACGAGATAGCGGATGGAGGCGGCCTTCGCCGCCGCATCGATGCCGGAGGTGCGGATCACCACCGAGGCGGTGGGCTCCTGCTGCTCGCGGCGGAAATTCCCGCGATCGGGCATGACGATGTGAACCCGCGCGGCCCGGATGCCGGCGATCGAACGGATGGTGCGGGCGATCTCTCCTTCGAGCGCGCGCACACGGGTCACCTCCTGCATGAAGGTGGTGAGTCCCAGGGAGCCGACATTGTCGAACAGCTCGTAGCCGGCATTCGTGCTCGACGGCAGGCCCTTTTCCGCAAGCAGCATGCGCGCTTCCGCCGTCCTGCCGGCCGGCACCAGGACGGCGGTGCCGTCGGAGACCACGTCGAAGCTGATGCCCGCTTCGCCCAGCACGAGGCCGATCTGGTTCACGTCGGAGCGTTCCAGGCCGACATAGAGCGTCTCGTAGGCCGGCCGGTTGAGGTAGAAGGCGCCGACGGCGATCAGGGTCATCACCAGCGCCAGCACGCCGCCCATCATGGCAAGCCGGCGCGGCCCCAGGCTTCTCAGGTTCTCGACGATGGTCTGAAGCTGCTCCGGCAAATGTCGCTCCCCAGGCGAATGGCCCTGTGAGCCTAGGACGCGAAGCTTGTGCGAAAATGAAATGAGGAGAGGTCGATCGCGCAGCGGGGTGGGGGCGTCTCAGCAGAGGCTGGAACCTGGTAGGCGTTTCTGCCGATATTGAGTAAACGATGCGGATCTTTGTAGTAAAAGGACATGCATCGTATAAAACGCCGATTTACAAGCAGGCGTTAAGGTCTGCATCGCTTGTTCTCTGAGATGAACCTTCATGAGAATGTAGCGTGCGTTCCAATATGTTTCCGATAACCGGAGAATAGTCTATGCATTTTGTATCGAAAGCTATCGTGCCAGCGATCGCGGTTTTCTGCGCAACTACATTTGCCGCCGCGCCCGCCTTTTCGCAGGCGACCTCGGCAACGGCCCCTGCGCAGTCGGGTCAGGCCAACGCCAACGCGTCGGGCGATCAGTACGACACCTTGTTCGAGAGCCTCGCGGGCCTTCTGGTTCAGGGACAGGGTTCGCCGAACTACTCGCCGAATATCGGCGACACCCTCCCCGACAATGTGCAGCTCCAGCCGATGCCGCAAGCGGCTGCGCAGGCTCTGCCCGAGGCGCAGAACCATCATGTGGCTAAGGTCGACGACAATACGACGGTGATTGCCGACCCGGAGAGCCGCCAAATCCTCGGCGTCATTTCCTCCGTTTTCGGAGGCGGTGGCAGCGGCAACGGAGCGACGCCGAACGCTGCTCCAGGCGGAACTTCGAACAACTGATTTTGCGGCCGAAGTTTCCTTTGGAGATGGCCGGAAAGCCGCGTCAGATTCGACGCGGCTTTCTGGTTTTCAGATATAAGGATGGGGCGGCCCTTTGTCCGGGTCTTTCCCGGCCCCTTCCCGCTACTTGAAGAGGGAGAGGATGTTCTGCGCGTTCTGGTTGGCGATGGAGAGCGCCTGGATGCCGAGCTGCTGCTGCACCTGCAAGGCCTGGAGGCGGGTCGATTCCTCGTTCATGTCGGCGTCCACGAGCTGGCCAACGCCGCGCTCGATCGAATCCATGAGGTTGGAGACGAAGTCCTTCTGCAGGTCGAGGCGATTCTTGACGGCGCCGAGATTGGCGGCGGCGGTGGACATGGCCCCAAGCGCGGTCTCCACGTCTTCCAGATAAGCGTCGATGGAAGCGTCGCTCCCATTGGCCACGACGTCGATCTGCATAATGTCATGCGCGAGGTGCTGGGTCGCGTCGACGGTGGTGCCGTCGGCGGCGACGAGCCGGATGCCCGTCAGGTCGAGCGAGATCGTGCCGATGCTGACCGTGCCGTCGGAGGCGCGGTTGTAGGAGGCGGCGATCTCCAGCGGAGCGGTGCTGTCGGTCGCCAGCACGTTCGTGCCGGCATAGTTGGCGCCAAGGGCGGCATCGCGGATCTGATCGAGCAGGATATCGATCTCGGCCTGGATCTTGGTCTGGTTTTCCCCGCTCGCGCCGCGTGCGTTGATCAGTTTGGTCTTGATCGAATCGACCGCCTCGATCGCGTCGTTCATGGCGGTGTAGGCCGTGTCCACCTTGCCGGCGCCGAGGCCCAGCGAATCCTGCACGGCCGAAAGCGCCTTGTTGTCCGAGCGCATGGTGGTGGCGATCGACCAGTAGGCGGCGTTGTCGCTCGCCTCCGCTACGCGATAGCCGGTGGAGATGCGCCCCTGCACCACTTCGAGCGCCTTGTTGGTCGCCTTCAGGCTCTGCAACGCCACCATTGCAGAGGTGTTCGTCATAATGCTTGCCACGTGCCTGCCCCTTGCCCGACGCCAATGACTGGCGGATACGAATGATTAACCATACGTAAGCAGCTATGGTTAACATTCGCTTAACCCGAGAGGCGCGGGCAAACGAAAGCCGGGCCGCCCTGGGACGGCCCGGCTGATAGGCTGCGTCAGGCCGGGCTGCGCCCGGCGGCCGCGCTTAGCGGAACAGCGAGAGGATCGACTGCGTGTTCTGGTTGGCGATGGAGAGCGCCTGAACGCCGAGCTGCTGCTGGACCTGCAGCGCGGAAAGGCGGGCCGACTCCTCGTTCATGTCGGCATCCACGAGCTGGCCCACGCCGCGGTCGATGGCGTCGGAGAGCTTGGAGACGAAGTCCTTCTGCAGGTCGACGCGCGATTTCGCGGCACCCAGCACCGAAGCCTGCTCGGAGAGCGACGCGAGGGCGGTCTCGACAGCGCCCAGCATGGTGTCGACGGCTGTATCCGCGATCGCGCCGCCGGATGCATCGAACCAGCCGTCGGCCGCGATGGCGGAGACGATGCCCGTCGTGCCGTCTTCGCTCAGCACCTGGACATCGGCGCCGGTGATGGTGATCTGGTCGACGCTGACCGTCGTTCCCGTGCGGTTGTAGGACGCGACGACATTGACGTCGGTGCCGTCCTGCAGCATGTTGGAGCCGGCGTAGTTGGAGTTTCCGACCACCGACACGATGTGGTCCTGCAGGGCCTCGACCTCGGTCTGGATCTTCTGCTGATCCTCCTGGCTGGCGCCGCGGGCGCTCACCAGCTTCTGCTTGATCTTGTCGACCGTCTCGATCACCTCGTTGATGCCGGTATAGGCGGTGTCGAGCTTGCCGGCGCCGAGGCCGAGCGCGTCCTGCACGCTGGAAAGCGCCTTGTTGTCCGACTTCATCGAGGTCGCGATCGACCAGTAGGCGGCGTTGTCGGAGGCTTCCGCCACGCGCAGGCCGGTCGAGATCCGCGACTGCGTGGTGGCCATGTTCTTGGAGATGGTGTTGAGGGTCTGCAGCGCCGTCATCGCCGACGCATTGGTGTTGATGCTTGCCATGGGAATTACGCCCCTGAATGAGAACTGACGAGGGACATACCGGGCCGACCGGTGATGGCGGAGAGGCGTCATGCCGTGAGCCTTCGGGCTCACTCCGTCATGCAACGGCAGTGTTATGACGCCCAATTGCTACCAAAAGGATAACCGCCGGCTCGCCCGACTTCAGACGAAGGAGCGGACGAGGCTGCCCACGAGCAGGTTCCAGCCGTCGATCAGCACGAAGAAGAGAATCTTGAAGGGGAGTGAGATCACCGTGGGCGGCAGCATCATCATGCCCATCGCCATGGTGATGGTGGCCACGATGAGGTCGATCACCAGGAAGGGCAGCACGATCAGGAAGCCGATCTCGAACCCGCGCCTGATCTCCGAGATCATGAAGGCGGGGATGAGCACGCGCAGGTCCGCCCGGTCCGCGGAGGCTTCTATCCCCCCGCGCTCCGCCGCGAGGTCCGCGAAGAGGTTGAAATCCTCCTCCCGCACATTGGCCGTCATGAAGGCGCGGAAGGGATCGGTGATCCGCTCCATGGCCGCCGCCTCGGTGATCTCGTTGTTCATGAGCGGCCGCACGCCGTTGTTCCACGCCTGGTCGAAGGTCGGCGCCATCACGTAGAAGGTCATGAAGAGCGCGAGGCTCACCAGGATCAGGTTGGCGGGGGTGGAGGGCAGGCCGATCCCCGTGCGCAGGATCGAGAAGACGATGACGAAGCGGGTGAAGCTCGTCACCATGATGAGGATGCCCGGCGCGATCGAGAGGACCGTCAGCAGGCCGAAGAGCTGGATGATGTAGCCGACCGTGGTGCCGTTCGCCCCTTGGGCGAGCGGGCCGAGATCGATCGTCTGCGCCGCCGCGAGCGTGACGCCGGCAAGAAGCATGCAGAGGGCGAGGGCGGCGCGCTTCATTCGTAGAGGAAGGTCATGATCAGGATGTCCTTAGCCTTCCCTTCGCTGCGGATCCTGGCGCGCTCCGCAAGGTCGGCCTTGAGATGCTGGAAGCCGCTCGCGCTTTCGATCTGCCGCAGCTTCACGGTGCGCATGAAGGCGAAGAGATCCTGGTGGATCGCACGCGCGAGCGCGGGATCCGCCTCGCCGTCGAAGACGACGGCGAGTTCCATCCGCACCCACACGTCAGTGGGATCGGCGAGGTTTGTGGTGATCGGATCGAGCGTGGTCACATTGGGCGCGCCGGCGGCTTCGCCGTCCGTCTGTTCGGCCGCCGGGTGTTCGGTCTCGTTCGCCGCCTGCTGGTCTCCGGGTTGCGCATGGCGCGTATCCAGATAGCCGCCGGTTAGCCAGCCCATTCCCGCCGCAAGACCGGTGACGACGAGGAGGGCGGCCGCCTGCATGATGAGGGACGGACCCTTCTTCTGATTTTCTGTCTGCGTGTCGAGTGCCACGATCCTGCGCCCCGCTCAGAACGGCAGCACGTTGTCGAGTACCTGCTGGCCCCAGGGCGGCTGCTGCACTTCCGTCAGCCTGCCGCGCCCGCCATAGGAGATGCGCGCCTCGGCGATGCGCTCATAGGAGATGGTGTTGTTGGGGCCGATATCGCTCGGCCGCACGATGCCAGCGATCGTGAGCACGCGCAGCTCGGCATTGACGCGCACCTCCTGCGTGCCGGAGATGCGCAGGTTCCCGTTGGGAAGCTTCTCCGTCACGATCGCGGCCATCACGAGCCTCATATCCTCCGAGCGCTCCGTGGCGCCCGCGCCCGTGGTCGAGGTGCCGGAGCCGATCTCGCCCTCCGCTTCCGCCGAGCCAGTGGCGCTGCCGATGGCGAAGGAGCCCGCGAGACCCAGGTTGCGGCTCGCCCGGCGCGAACGCTCCGACTCGTTCTCGAACTTGGCCTTGTCGTTGATCGAGATGAAGACCGTCAGGATGTCGCCCACCTCGAGCGCGCGGGGATCGGTGAAGAAGCGGCTTTGGCGGTCGCTCCAGAGCGAGTAGCGGCTGACATGGGCCGGCTTCCGCTCCGGGTAGTGATAGGCCTGCAGCACGGTCGGCTCCGCGCCGGAGCCGACCGGCGACAGAGCCGGCGGTTTGCCGATCTCGTCATGGGCTGCGCAGCCTGCGAGAGCCAGGACGGCAAGGAGCAGCGGTGTTCTTACAAGCGTCCTCATGAGGGGTCCTCGGGGCGGCCGGCGCTCGCCATGATGCCGGTGATGACGGCGGCGGCCTTGCTGTTCATTTCGTTGAGGATGATGCCTGCCGCGCGGGGCTCGATCTTCATCAGGATCGCCGCGGCGAGATCCATGCGGACCTCGGCCAGGCGCTCGGCGGCGGCGTCCGGGCGCATGCTGGAATAGATCTGCACCAGATTGTCCTCCGCCCTGGCGAGGAAGTCCTCGCGCCGGGCGAGCCAGGCCTCGTATTCGGCGCGCTTGGCCTCCAGCGCGGTGATGCGCTGGTCGACTTCGCTGCGCAGGTCCTCCAGCTCCTGCGCCTGGAGGGCGTAGCGCCGGTCGCGCGCCGCATCGGCGATGTTGCTGCAGTAGCGGGCGATCTCGTCGGACGTGGTTGGCGCGGCCTCCTCGCCGCGGGCACCGCTTCCGGCGGGGGCGGCGGCGAGGAGGGCGGCGAGCCCGGCCATCGCCAGGCGCGGCTTCCTGCGTCGAAGGAGGTCGCAAAGGAGCATCCCGGTCATCCCCTACTGCAAGACCAGTTCGCCCTGCAGGGCGCCGGCGGACTTGATGCCCTGCAGGATGGCGATGATGCCGTCCGGCTTCACGCCGAGCCTGTTGAGGCCGGAGACGAGCGTCTGCAGGTCCGGCCCGTCGAGCACGGCCACCGTGGCGTCCGGCTGCGTGGCCTGAACCACGGTATAGGGCTCCTCCGCCGTCTCGCCGCGCGAGAAGGGCTCCGGCTGGATCACGCGCGGCATCTCCGTCACGCGCACGGTGAGTGTGCCGTGGCTGATGGCCACGCGCGAGATGCGCACGTCGTTTCCGATGACGATCGTGCCCGTTCGCTCGTCGATGACGACGCGGGCCGGCGCGTCCACCTCCACCGGCAGGTTCTCGATCTCCGCATAGAAGCGCGCGGCGGAGATGTTCTTGGGCTTGCGGACCACCACCGTGCGCGAATCCTGCTCGCTGGCGAGCCGGGCACCGAAGCGTCTGCTCGTGTGGGCGTTGATGACGTCGGCGATGCGCACGGCTGTGGAGAAGTCCGCATTGCGAAGCTGCAGGGTCAGCATCAGCAGGTCGTCGAGGGCGGCAGGCACGCCGCGCTCGATGATGGCGCCGTTGGGCACCCTGCCGGTCGTGGGCACGCCCTGGGTCAGGGTCTCCGCCTCGCCCTGGGCGCTGAAGCCGGATACGACGACGGGGCCCTGCGCGACTGCGTAGACTTCGCCGTCGGCGCCGCGCAGCGGCGTCATCACCAGCGTGCCGCCCGCAAGCGAGTCGGCGTCGCCCAGCGAGGACACGGTGACGTCGATGCGGGCGCCCGACTGCACGAAGGGCGGCAGGTTCGCGGTGACGATGACGGCGGCGACATTCTCCGCGCGCGCCCGTCCCCCTTCCGAGGCGATGCCCAGATTCTCGAGCATGGCGCGGATGGATTGCTCGGTGAAGGGAGCATTGCGCAGGCTGTCGCCGCTGCCGTTCAGGCCGATGACGAGGCCATATCCGACGAGCTGGTTGTCGCGCGCCGCCTGAAGCTGCGCCACATGCTTGATCTGCGTGGTGCCGGCGGCAGCCGGCCGACGCCGGCAACGAGCGCCGCGAGCACCGCCGCCGCCAGGCGGCCCAGTCCGGACATGCCGAGCCGGCGCTTCGTCATGACGCGCCGACCCGGACGGTGCCGTCTCGCATCACCGTGCCGGTGAAGACGGCGCCGCTGTCGATATTGCGCATCTTGATGAGGTCGCCCGCGGCGCCAGCCTGCAGCGGAACGGCGAGGATGGAGATCGTGAGCGGCCCGTCGGCGAAGACGGCGGTCACCGTCGAGCCCTGCTCGACCAGATAGGCATCGCGCACGGAGGAAAGCGGCAGAAGGCGGCCGGGAAGGAGGGTGCGCCGCGCCACCTTGCCCTCCACATCGGCGGGCGAGCGCGCGATCGCCGGATTGCCGCGCGGCGGGCGCCGCAGCATCATCTCCTGGAGCGCTTCCGCGGCGATCGTCTCGCCGGGATAGATCACGCGCACCGGCACGACCACGATCTCCTGAGCGGAAGCGGGCACGGCAAGCCAGGGCAGGGCCGCGACCAGCCCGGCCATCAGAATGCGCCGCGTGGGGAGTGAAGCCATGGCTATCGCATCGACTGGGTGACGGTGGCGGCCATCTCGTCGGCCGCCTTGATCACCTTGGAGTTCATCTCATAGGCCCGCTGCGCAGAGATCAGCTCGGTGATCTCCTTGACGGGATCGACGTTCGAGCTCTCCAGATAGCCCTGTTCGACCGTGGCGAAGCCCGGATCGCCGGGCACGCCGATCGTCGCCGGCCCGGAGGCGGCGGTCTCGCGGAAGAGGTTGTTGCCGATCGGCGCGAGCCCCGCTTCGTTGGCGAAATTGGCGAGCGTGAGCTGGCCGAGTTCCTGCAGCTCGTTCTGCCCCTCGATCCGTGCGAAGACCTGGCCGGATTTGTTGATGATCACCTCCACCGAGTTCTCGGGGATGACGATGGCCGGCGCGACGGGAAAGCCGTCGACGGTGACCAATTGGCCGGTGGCATTCGTGTTGAAGGCGCCGGCGCGGCTGTAAAGCGGCTCGCCGTCGGCCCCCTCGATCTGGAACCAGCCCTTGCCGACGAGCGCCACGTCGAGCTTGTTGCCCGTGTTGTTGAGCGAGCCCTGGATGTGCACGTTGCGCACGGCGGCCGTCTTGACGCCGAGGCCGATATTGGCGCCCTCGGGCACGATGTTCTGGTTCGCCCGCTCCGGCACGCCCTGAAGCCGCTCCACCTGGTAGAGCAGATCGGAGAATTCCGCCCGCGCCCGCTTGAAGCCGGTGGTGTTGATGTTGGCGATGTTGTTGGCGATGACCTCGAGATTGGTCTGCTGGGCCGACATGCCGGTGGCGGCAATGGAAAGGGCTTTCACGGGCTTCTCCTCAGATCGCCATGCGGCTGATTTCCAGATAGGCGGAGACGATCTTGTCGCGGATGGCGATCGCCGTCTGCAGCGACTGTTCCGCGCTCATCACCGCATCCACCACGGCGCGGGTATCAGCCTCGCCCTCCAGCGCCTTCACGGAAAGCGTCTCGGCGGCCTCGAGCCGCGACACAGTGCTGGTGGCGAGTTCGCTTACCATCGCCGCAAATGCGTCACCGTCGGCCGGCGCTGCCTCGGCCGAAGGGCGGAGGGAGGTCGTGCCCAAGGGGGCAAGCCGTGTCAGGTCGCCGATGCCGGAAATCATCCATTGCTCCTGAGAAGGTCGATCGTCATCGAAATGAGGTCCCGCGCCTGCTTGATGACCTGCAGATTGGCCTCGTAGCTGCGGTTCGCCTCGCGCATGTCGGCCATTTCGACCAGCATGTTCACGTTCGGCATCTTCACATAGCCGTATTCGTCGGCCGCCTCGTGGCCGGGCATGTATTCGGCGGGGAACTCGGTCGTGTCGCGCGCGATGGCCGAGACCTCGACCATGGCTGCGCCGCTGGCGCGATCGAGCTCGGCCGCGAAGCTGATCGTCTTGCGGCGATAGGGATCGCCGCCCGGGACGTCGCTCGTGGACTGCGCGTTGGCGAGGTTCTCGGAGACCACGCGCATGCGCTCGGACTGGGCGGTGAGCCCGGAGCCTGCGACTTTGAGAGCGGTGGAGAGCGGATCCATCGTGCTCAGCCCTTCGCCGTCATCATCAGCATGCGGTGGAAGGCCTTCACGATGGCCGTGTTGAGTTCGAAGGCGCGGCGCACCTCGCCGGCCTTCACCAGCTCGTCCTCCAGCACGACGCTGTTTTCGGACGGCAGGAGCTGCGGATCATCGCGCTCGTCGAGGGAGAAGGAGGCGGGCGTCACCCCGGTATCCTGGTGCTGCGCATGAGTGGCGCTCATGGCCACGCGCGTGCCGTCGAGAACCTTCTCGAAAGGCTCCACGTCCACGGCCTTGTAGTTCGGCGTGTTGATGTTGGCGATGTTGCCTGCCACCGCCGTCTGGCGGACCGAGAGCCACCGCGCCTGTTGCGTGGCCAGATCGAACAGGTTGACGGGTTCCATCGGCATTGTCCCACGTTTCCTTGAGGCCTCCAGACTCGCGTGAGCCAGACTAGGAGGCCAGTCTTGCGCGGGCCTTGCGTCCCGTTCAGCGCGACAGCGCGATCTCGCCCTCTTCGCTGGTGACGAGAAGCCAGGTGCCGCGGCGCCGTTCGATCCGCGCAAGGCGGCTGCCGTCCGGCAGGGGCGAGCCGGGCCTGACGATCCAGAATCCGTCCTCGTCCTCGATCATAGCTTCCCCATTCTCCAGGTGGATGAAGCGAAAGGCCTGCCGGTCGCCGGGATAGGGCTGCGGCGGCGGGGTATCCGGCTGGTGTTCGGGCGCCTGCGGCACAGTGCCGGTGGGGAAGAAATCAAGCTGCGGCATCGCCTCCATGGCGAGCGACGCATCGTCCTCGGCAAGGCCGGAGGCGGCAGCGGTGGTTTCGCCGGAAAGGCTGAGCGGACGCACGCCGAACTGATCCTGGTTGAAGAAGATGTACCATGGGAAAAGCGCACAGGCGCCCGCCAGGGCGAAGCCTCCCGCAGCGAGCAGCCAGTCCCCCCGGCCCAGGACGGCGAACCCCGCCGCAAGAGCCGGAAGCCTCGCAAGCGCATGCCGTTTCCTTTCCTTCCGGGGCGCGGCAGACGTGTCGGCCCGCACGTCTTCCACGGGCGTGGCATCAGGCAGCACGAGTCCTGCGAGCCTATCCGTCACGGCTGGTCTCCTTCGCCTTTAGGCGGCCTGCGAGGTCGCCGAGCGGATCCATGGAAGGACCGTCCTTGGGCGACTGCTGCAGCACGTCGTAGATGATGGGAACCTGGCGCACGGCGAGGTCCAGTTCCGCGTCGATGCCGGGCTGGAACCCGCCGAGCAGCCGGATGTCGCGCGTCTCCTCGAAGCGCGCGATCATGGATTTCAGGCGCTGCACGAGCTTCCGCCGGTCGTCGTCCCAAGCCCGGTCGGCGAGCCGCGAGATGGAAGCGAGGGGATCGACGGCGGGAAAGCGCCCCTGCTCGGCAATGGCGCGGTCGAGCACGAGATGGCCGTCCAGGATGCCGCGCACGCTGTCCGCGACGGGATCGTTGTGGTCGTCCCCGTCCACGAGCACCGAAAAGATCGCGGTGATCGAGCCGTGGCCGGCCTCGCCCGGCCCGGCGCGTTCGAGGAGGCGCGGAAGATCGGTGAAGACCGAGGCCGGATAGCCGCGCGCCACCGGCGGTTCTCCGGTGCCCGTCGCCACCTCCCGCGCCGCATGGGCGTAGCGCGTGATGGAATCGAGGAGCAGCAGCACCTTCTCGCCGCAGTCGCGGAAATGCTCTGCCACGCGCATCGCCGTATCGGCGGCGCGCCGGCGCATCATGGGGCTTTCGTCGCTGGTGGCGACGACGGCCACCGTCTTGCGCATGCCCGCCGGTCCGAGCGTGTCCTCCAGGAACTCGCGCACTTCGCGGCCGCGCTCGCCCACCATGGCGACCACGACCGTATCGAAGGCTTCGGCCCGGGCAAGCATGGCGAGCAGGGTCGACTTGCCGACGCCGGAGCCGGCGAATATGCCGATGCGCTGCCCGTGGCAGAGCGGCGTGAAGAGGTCGACCACGCGCACGCCGGTGAGAAAGGGTGTCGCCACGCGCTGCCGGCGCAGGGCTGCCGGCGTTCGCGGCGTTGCGGCCAGCACCTCTGCGGCAGGCCGTATCAGGGGAGGGCCGTCGTCGATCGGGCGCGCCAGCGCGTCGATGACGCGTCCGCGCCAGCTCTCGTGCGGCAGGATATCGAGCGCCCCGGCCGTGAAGACCGGCTGCCCGAGCCTCGCCTCCGCGTCGCGTTCGAAGGGAGCGACCAGCACGTCGTCGGAGGAGATGCGCACCACCTCGCCGCGATGCTCGCGGCCGTGGATGCGGCAGGAGACGATGTCGCCGAGCCGTGCCGCCCGGGATAGGCCCCGCACCCTGTAGTGGGTCGGCGTGACCTCGCAGATCCGGCCGCCGTACCGGAGGGTACGGCCCGGTACGCCGAAGCGCCGGAAGGCGCATCCGAGCGCAGTCAGCGTATCCGGATCCCGTCCGGCCCGGCTTTGCGCGGTCGTTGCGGCGGCCTCGTCCATCAGGAGCCGAGCGTCTTGATGGCGTCCTTCATGGCCGTGTCGCTGTCGCGCACGAGCGTCGTCACCTGCTCGAACGCGCGCTGAACCTGGATGAGGCGCATCATCTCGGTCATCGGATTGACGTTGGAGCCTTCCACGAAGCCCTGGACGACGCCGACATCGGGCAGATCGACGACGGGCTGCGGCTGCGTGTCGGGCAGGAAGGCGGAGTTCCCGTAGCGCGTGGCGTTGGGGCCGGGCACGAAGGAGAAGAGCCCGATGGCACCGATCAGCTGCCCGCCCTGCCGCAGGATGCCGTCGGCACCGGCCTCCGGCGGGCCGGCCTGCGGGTCGAGGACGAGCGGTGCGCCCCCGGCGTCGAGCACCGCGTAACCCTCCAGCGTCACCAGCTCGCCGGTTTCCCGCATGGTGAAGCGGCCGTCCCGAGTCATGGCCGGTCCAGCCGGCGTCTCGACGGCGAACCAGGCGTCGCCCTGAACGGCGAAATCGAAGGGGTTGCCCGTCTGCTGCAGCCCGCCCGCGCGCGTGTCGTAGAAATCGGCGCCGGTGGAGACGAAGCTCACGGAATCCTCCGTCAGGCCGGTCATCACGTCGCTGAAGGTGATCCCGCCGGCGCGGAACCCGACCGTGCCGGCATTGGCTACGTTGTCGGCGAGCGTGGTCAGCCGGCGCTCCAGAGCCATTTGGGAAGAAAGCGCGACATAGAGCCCCGTCTGCATGGCCTACCTCCTCATCTGGGCGATCGTGAGCAGGATGTCGGTGGAGATGCCGAACTCCGCCGGCTGGCTGAAAAGCGCGGCGATCGAGCTCTGCGGGGTATAGGAGGGATTGTCGATCTCCCAGAGCGTGGTGAACCGCTTCAGGAATTCCTCGAGCGTCTCCGGATCCTTGAGGTCCTCGAGGTCGAGGCGCTCCTTGATCATGTTCACCTGCTTGTCGATGTCGGCCTGGGCGAGCGCTTCGGGGAAGCCGAGAGCGGTGCGGACCACCTGCGCGAGCGCCGGGTCGGCCAGGATTTCGTAATAGGACTTGAGGCTCCCGGCCTTGCGCTGGAAATAGAGCGCGAGGCGCACGCCCTCGTTCTGGTTGCCGGCGTCCTCCTCCAGCGTTTGGCGCATATATTTCTCCACCGTCCCCGTCGTGGAGCTGTGGAAGCTCGTCGTCTGCTCCCCGTATCGGGCGAAGTTGAAGATATCGACGAAGTCCCGGTACCGCTTGTCGGTGAGCGTGTTGACGAAGCTGTCCTCGGCGTCGATGCCGCCCTCCAGCGCCTTCACCATGAAAGCCTTGGCATAGGCCATGTCCTCCAGCCCGTGCGCCTTCATGGCGTAGCGGAAAAGCCGTTCGTCGGAGACGAAGTCCTCGATGCTTTTCACATTTCCGATATTCTCGCGGTAGTAGGCCGTCTCGCGGCTGACCATGGGCTGGGTCTCGACGCGGTCGATGGAACGCTCCATGTCCCGCGTAATCAGCTGATAGCTCGTATAAGTGTTGATCACGCCAAGCCTCCGGCCATTCTGCGCGCGAAGCTAAGCGCCCTGGCTTGCGCGAGGCTTTCCCCGCCGGATTGTCCGTTCAAGCCTCACGCAAGCCACGGGGGATAGGAAAGGCGAGGGTTTCGCGTGATGAGGTGCGAATGTGGGCATTCTGCTGGGACTGGTCGTCACTCTGGGCTGCGTGATCGGCGGCTTCATGGCCATGGGCGGACATGTCGACGTGCTCGTCCAGCCTTGGGAATTCGTCATCATAGGCGGGGCGGCCCTGGGCACGTTCCTGGTGGCAAACCCGATGGCAACCGTGAAGGATACCGGCAAGGCGTGCATCGAAGCCTTCCGGCAGAAGGTGCCGAAGCAGAGCGAGTACCTGGAGACACTCGGCGTGCTGCACGGCCTGATGCGCGAACTGCGCTCGAAATCCCGCAGCGAGGTCGAGGCGCATATCGACAATCCGCAGGAATCGGCGATCTTCCAGGCATTTCCCACGGTCCTGCAGAACCGGGACCTGATGTTCTTTATCTGCGACTACTGCCGCATCATCATCATCGGCAACGCGCGGCCTTTCGAGATCGAGGCGCTGATGGACGAGGAGATCCAGACCATCCGCCGCGACAAGCTGAAGCCCTACCACGCGCTCCAGGCGGTGGCGGACGGCCTTCCGGCGTTGGGCATCGTGGCGGCTGTTCTCGGCGTCATCAAGGCCATGGGGGCGCTGGACCAATCGCCGGAAATCCTGGGCGCCCTCGTGGGGTCAGCCCTCGTCGGCACCTTTCTCGGAATCTTCCTCTCCTATGCGGTGGTGGGGCCGATCGCCACGAAGGTCAAGATCGTGCGCGAGAAGAACAACCGGCTCTACGTGATCGTGAAGCAGACGCTGCTCGCCTATATGAACGGCTCGCTGCCGCAGGTGGCGCTGGAATTCGGGCGCAAGACGATCTCGGCCCATGACCGCCCCTCCATCGATGCGGTGGAGGAGAACACGCTCAACCACAACCCGGCCGGAGCCGCGGCGGAAAAGAAGGCGGCGTGAGCGGCGGATGACGGCGGCCCCCGACAATCAGGCGCTGATGCGCAATCTCGTCGTGGAGCGCCTCGTCGGCGCCACCGGCGACCCACGCCAGGTGGTGGAGGCAGCGCGCGGTGCTGCGATGCGGGCGCTGCCGGCCGTTCAGCAAGTGCTGGGCGAACGGTTCTCGCCGTCTCTCGCGGTCGATATCGCGGACATCGATGATGTACGCCTCTCCGAAGCCAGACCGGGGCAGGATTCCTTCGACGCGCTGGTCGTGGTCCCGGCGGCTTCCTCGCCGGACGCGCTCACCATGCGGCTCGATCCGCAGGCGCTCTCGCTGCTCGTGAGCATTTTCCTCGGCGGCGATCCCGACATTCCCCCGCCGCCGCTCGACAGGCCGCCGTCCAGGATCGAGCTGGACGTGGCGGCGCTGGCGTTCGAGGCTTTCGCGGAGGCGCTGAACGGGACGGGCGGGCGTTCGCTCGGCCTGCGGCTGCCCGTGTCGCAACCCCTGGCCGGACCAGTCGATTTCCGGCGCTTCGTCGTGCGCGACGGGCCAGGAGTGCGCATAAGCTTCTCTCTCCAAGGTGGGCGGGAGACGGGGCTTCTGACCGCCTGGATCCCGCATCGCGTCATTCTGGAAACACGTGTGTCCGCCGGCCGTGATGCTCCGGGCGCGCCCGCACCCGCTGAGTGGCGGCAGCGCTTCGGCGACGAGGTGATGCGCTCCAAGGTGGAGGTGACCGCCACGATCCCGCTGACGAAGCTCTCGCTCGGCGCGCTGGCGGAGCTTCGCGAGGGGCAGGTGCTGGCCCTGCACGACACCGCGCCCGCGCAGACGCGGCTTTCGGTGCGCAATCGCGGCATCTTCGTGTGCGAGTTCGGGAAGCTCGGTCAGAACTACACAGTGCGCATCAAGCAGCCCTTCGACGACCGCCAGGACGTGATCGAGGGCCTGCTGGCCGGCCAGACGGCGGACGTGGCCGGCATCAGGGAGAAAAGCGAATGAGCAGGACGAAAGCAGCACCCCGCAACGAGGACGAGAAGCTGAATGCGGCGATCGAGGAGATGCAGGACGCGCTGCACGAGGAGGCTCGTTCGAAGGCAGCCGATCCGGCCATCTCGGGTTTCCTGCTGGATATCCCGGTCGAGGTGCAGATCGTTCTGGGCAGCGCGGAGATGCCGGTTTCCGAGTTGATGGCGCTGCAGCGCGGCTCGACCGTCTCGCTCGACCGGCGGATCGGCGAACCGGTCGACATCGTCGTCAACGGCCGCCGCATCGCACGCGGCGAGATCACCATCCTGGAGGAGGACCCGAGCCGCTTCGGCGTGCGCCTGACGGAGATCGGCGGCGCGGGCAAGGGGATCCGAATGAACACGGGAGGCGGTTTGTGACGGCTTCGGTGAAACTCACACAGGCGGAGAAGGCCGCGGCCATCCTGGTCGCCATGGGAAAGCCTTCGGCGGGCAGGCTGCTGAAGTTCTTCAAGCAGGACGAGCTGAAGGCGCTGATCGAGGCGGCCCGACGGCTGCGCACCATCCCCCAGGCGGAGCTCGAGAAGGTGGTGCAGGAATTCGAGCGCGAATTCTCCGAGGGCGCCGGGCTCCTCGATTCGGCCGACAGCATGAACAATCTGCTCACCGAATCCCTGTCTCCCGAGGAGATGAACGCGCTCATGGGCGGCGGTGAAGCACGCCCGGCGGCAATGCAGGAGGTCTGGGCGAGGCTCGAGAGGATCGCGCCGCATCGGCTCGCGGAGATCCTGGCGCCGGAACATGCGCAAACCGTGGCCGTGGTGCTCGCCAACCTCGCGCCGCAGGCGGCCTCCAGGGTGATCCTCGAGCTCGACAGGGGGCAGCGTGGCGAGGTGCTGCGGCGCATGGCTTCCATGGGGCAGTTGAGCGCGGAGGCACGCACGGTGATCGAGCGGCGTATCGCCGAGATCCTGCGCGCCGAGGCGGGCGGAAAGGATGTCTCGGCGGGCCATGCGCGGGTGGCCCGACTTCTCAACGAACTCGACAAGACCGAGGCCGACGAGGTCATCCGCGACCTGGAAGCCGTGGGCACGTCCGACGTCGACGCGATCCGCGCGCGCCTCTTCTCCTTCGAGGAGATCGTCGACCTGTCACAGAAGGCGCGCGTGGCGCTGCTCGACGGCCTTGCTACCGACGTGGTTACGCTCGCGCTGCGCGATGCTCCGGGGCCGGTGGTGGAAGCGGTCCTATCCGCGCTCGGCGCCCGCTCGCGACGCATGATCGAAGCGGAACTCGCCGCTCCGGCGGATGGGGCGACGCCGGAGGCGATCGCCGCGGCGCGCAGGCGCATCGCCGCCACCGCGGTCCAGCTCGCCCAGCAGGGGTCGATCGATCTGCCTTCGGCGCAGAAAGCGGCGGCATAACTCCGCATGGCCGAGGGGCAGGACAAGGAAAGCAAGACAGAAGAGGCCACGGAGAAGAAGGTCCGCGATTCGATCGAGAAGGGGCAGCTTCCCTTCTCGAAGGAGGCGCCGGCGCTCGCCTCGTTCCTGGCCATTCTCGTCTTCGCGATCTTCTTTGCCGAGGGCCAGGCCGCCGAACTCGCCGGCTTCCTGTCCATCTTCATCGAGCGGTCCTATAGCTGGTCGCTCGAAACCCAGACCGATGCCATCGCGATCTACCGACTTGTCTTCGTGGAGATCGCCAAGGCGGTGGGGATCGTCATCGCCTTGCTGGTTGCGGCGGGCCTGGCGGCGTCCATCCTGCAGAACGTCCCGCGCTTCGTCCTCGAACGGATCAGGCCGAAACTCTCGCGCATATCGCTCGCGCAAGGGTGGTCGCGGCTCTTCGGCGCGCGCGGGCTCGTGGAGTTCGTCAAGTCCATCTGTAAGATGCTGATCGTCGGCGGCCTCGTTGCCTTCACATTGCGCGAGGCGAGCGCGCGGTTGTTGTCGGGAATGGTCACGCATCCGGTCGTCTTCACCCTTAC
This sequence comes from Chelativorans sp. AA-79, assembly GCF_029457495.1. NCBI lineage: Bacteria > Pseudomonadati > Pseudomonadota > Alphaproteobacteria > Hyphomicrobiales > Phyllobacteriaceae > Chelativorans > Chelativorans sp. AA-79. The sequence continues at coordinate 4,047,842 of NZ_CP120361.1, read as the reverse complement.
CATCCGCGACCTCGCCATCGAGATTCTCGTGGCGATCTGCCTCTTCATGATCGTGCTGGCCGTCGCCGACCTGGTCTGGTCGCGCTTCAGCTGGCGGCAGGACCTGCGCATGACGCGCCAGGAGGTGAAGGACGAGCACAAGCAGACCGAGGGCGACCCGCTGGTGCGCGCGCGGCTGAGATCGCTTGCCCGCGACCGGTCGCGCCGGCGCATGATGTCGGCCGTGCCGCAGGCGACCCTCGTGATCGCGAACCCCACCCACTACGCCATCGCGCTGCGCTACCGGCGCGACAGGGACGCCGCTCCGGTCGTGGTGGCGAAGGGGCAGGACCTGATCGCGTTGAGGATTCGCGAGATCGCGCAGGAGCACGGCATCCCGGTCTTCGAGGAGCCGGTGCTCGCCCGTTCCATGTACAAACAAGTTTCGGTGGATACGCTCATTCCGCCTCAGTTCTACAAGGCGGTCGCCGAGCTTGTCCGGCGCGTCTACGGGGCGGGTGGAGGAGCATCGTCAGTGAAGGCAACAGCATGAACCGGCAGCCCCATGCGGCGGAACGTGAGATGATCGTGGCCAAGGCCATGGAGGAGGTCGCGAGCGAACTGCGCCTCATAGAGCTTGCGGACTATGTCGCCTTCATCAGGCTGGAGAGCATCGCCAGCATCGCCGACATCGTGGAATCGGCGGCGGAGCTCTATTTCCAACCCGGCACGCTGAGGCTCGGCCATGGCTGCGAGGCACACGTCTCCTGGACCGAGCCGCCTCGGATCGTGCTCGATCTGGAACTGCGCCCGCAGGGCGCCACGGTGTATTTCAAGCTCACGCTCAACGCTTCCCAGGCTGGCGTGGAGGTGAACTACATCGCCTTCGAGGCGCCATCGGACAGTCCCGGTGCCAATTCCGCATTCCTGGCGCAGGCGCTGGAAGCATCCCGCATCCAGCGGACCCGCCAGCCCTGTGGATAGGGCTGGCGGGCCGGAGGTATGCCGTTCTTCCGCCGGTGGGCGGGCGTTTACTCGGCCGCGCGCAGGGCACCTGAGCCGAGGGAGGCGAGTTCGCGCGCCTTGGCGAGGCTTGCCGGCTGCTCGCTGCGATAGCGCCGGCCGATTTCCATCATCAGAGCGGTATCGGGCAGGAAGTCCAGTTCGGCGAAGATCTCCTCCCAGGGAATGTCGCCCCAGCCGAGCGGCATGTGCAGGTCGCCGAGACCGAGTGCGGTGGCTTCCTGCGGATGGAAGAACTTGCTGTGGCCGGCCGGGCGGCCGAAGGAATCGTGCACGTGCAGATGGCCGGTGACCGGCGCCATGGCACGGAGCTGATCGCGGAAATCGAGGCCGCGATAGGTGCTTTCGATATAGGCGTGGCTGAAGTCGATGAGCGCCACCAGATTGGGATGATCGATCGTCTTCACCGTCTCCGCCACCTCCGCCGGGGTCTGCCGGTACTGGCCCGGATCGGTGGTGAAGATGTTCTCGAGCGCGACGCGAACCCCGTAGGGCCTGGCGAATTCGGCAAGTTCGAAGAGGGCTTCGCGCTCGCGCTTGTCCGCCTCCGCGCGCTCCTCGATCTGGTCGGCGCGCACGAAGCCGCCGTGCTGCACGATGATGCGGGAGCCGACGCGGTCGCAAAGCTGGATGAGGGCTTTGGCCGCATCGATCTGGTAGCGCACCGTCGCCGGGTCCATGAAGTTGGAGGAAACGAGGCCGTGGACGGTATAGCGGAAGGGAAACGCCTTCGTGAGCGCCACCAGCCGCTCTGCACGCTCCTCGATGATCCGCCCGCCGGCGACGAGATCGAGGCTGGTGAGGCCCAGTTCCACCGTGTCGACGCCGATCTCCGCCAGGCTGCTGAGTTCGCGTTCGAGGCTCTCCAGTTCACCGTCGGTCGATCCGGCATTGAAGCCGATGCCGTCGATGTTGCTGCTCATGGGGCTGCTCCTCGGTTTGGTCGGCCACGATGCGCGTACCGCACGGTCAGTATGGGCAACCTACTAGCGGGCGAAGATGACGCCCGCGTCACCCCGGCATGAACCTAAAATGACATCTGTGGAGAACTCGGCCTCCCGGGGCGGTCATTGGCGGCGAGGGGGCAGGCAAGCGGGAAACTCTTTTCCGCGCTCACTAAGTTGACTTTACTAGTCATGTTAATTACGAGCGCATTTTCAGGGAGCCAGCCTGCGGGGCAAGCCACCGAGATCTTCGTCGGGACCAGGGGGTCGGTTTGCCTCGCTTTTCCAAGAATCAGGTCAATCGCTCGGTCTTGCTCGCCTCCGGGGCCGGGATCCCGCCGGCGAGCATGATCGGCAGCGTGCTTGCCGGCTATGCGGCGAACCGGTTCGGTTACGGCATCTTCTTCACGGTGACCGGCTTTATCGCGCTCATCTCGGTACCGGCGATCTTCGCCATCGCCGGGCGCGGCGGGCCGGAAACCGATGATTCCCTGGAATGGCGCCGCGAGCGCCTGGCTGTTGGAGATCGATGATGAACACGATACGCCTGCTCAGCGCGGAAACCTTCGTCCCGCTCAGCGCGCCGACGGTGTTGATGTCGCACCTGCGCGAGCATTTCGACGAGCATGGCAGGGTTTCGGGCTCCGAACACGCCTGGTCTGCCTCTTTCGACATCGGAAGCGCGACCGCCAGCCTGCGCGAGGACGGCATTGCCTTCCGGGTCGAGGCCGGCGACGACACATCGCTCTCCTTCCTGCAGTGGAGCGTGGCCGAGCACGTCTACCAGTTCGTGCCGGATGAGAAGCCGCCGATCGTCTGGCGCGGCGGCACCGCGCCGGGTGCGCCGCTTCCCTATTTCCGCGCCATGCGGGTGGTCCGCGCGGCGCAAGTCACGCCGCTGATGCGCCGGCTGACGCTCGCCGGCGAGAATCTCGCGCGTTTCGCGCGTGACGGGCTGCATGTCCGCCTGCTTCTGCCGCCGAAACCCGGCGTGGTTCCGGTCTGGCCGGTCATGGGAGCAGACGGCCGTCAGGCCTGGCCGGAGGGAGAGCGGCCGGCGGTGCGCATCTACACGATCCGCAGGATCGATGTGGAGGCCGGCGAGATCGACATCGATTTCGTGCTGCATGAGGGCGACGACATGCCCGGCGCCCGATTCGGGATGGAAGCCAGTCCCGGCGAAGTGGTCGGCATGATCGGCCCGGGCGGCGGCAATCTCGCGCAGGCCTCGCGCTATATCTTCGCCGGCGACGAGACCGCACTGCCCGCCATCTCGCGCATGCTGGAGGAATTGCCGCCGCATGCGCAGGCAAAGGCCTTCATCGAAGTCGCCAGCACCGAGGAAGAGCAGGAACTCACGCACCGCCCGGGGATCGAGGTCAACTGGCTGTCGCGCCAGGGCCGGCCGACCGGCTCCACGACACTGCTGATCGACGCGCTGCGTGGGCTCGACCGCGCCGAATGGGAGGGCGATTCCTATCTCTGGGCAGGATGCGAGCATGAGGGCGCGCGCAGCATCCGCGAGTTCCTGAAGGCGGAGCTCGATTTCCCGAAGCGCCGCTCTCTCGTCGCCGTCTACTGGCGCCGCGGGCGAGCGGGCGAGGAGAGCAGGAACTGACGGGATTTGCAGCTCTCGGGTCACCTCCGCTCCCGGTTCGATGCCCTAACCCTCATAGCGTCCCTGCCCGGGGAAGTCGCCCTCCCAGCAGGGGCGTGCTTCGACCGTGCCGCGCCTGCCGTCCAGGAAGCCGACATCGCGCTTGAGATGATCGGACAGCATCCGCGGGTCGAGACGCCGGCGCCGCCTTCGCGGCAGGAGTGCCGTCATCCATGACAGGAGCCGGCGCGAGAAACGGGCGCGAGGGATCGTGTGCACCATCGACATGGTGGTCGCCTTTCAATCAGTTGTACTGTTGTCTTGGCGTTTAATCTGACGCAGAAATGCAGTATTTTCTAATTGAATGTCGATCACCATGCATAAGGAGACCTTATGTCAATGCAGCTTCCGCCCCTCTCCGCCGTCCGGGTGTTCGAGGCTGCGGCGCGGCATCAGAGCTTCACCAGAGCGGCGGCGGAGCTGGGCATGACCCAGGCAGCCGTAAGCTATCAGATCAAGGTGCTCGAGGATCGGCTCGGCGCGCCTTTGTTCCTGCGGCGGCCACGGCAGGTGAGCCTCACCGAAGTTGGAAAGCGGCTGGCGCCGGCGGTCACCGAGGCCTTCGAACTGATCGGTGAGGCCTTCGCCGCCGCGCGCAGCGGCGCCCAGGGCACGCTCGCGATCACCACGGTGGCCACCTTCGCCACCAACTGGCTGGCGCAGCATCTGGGCTCTTTCCAGGTCGCACATCCCTCGCTCGCCGTCCGGCTGGACCTTTCGCATCAGTTCGTCGATTTCGCGCGGGAGGAGATCGACGTCGCCATCCGCTCCGGCGACGGCAACTGGCCGGGGCTTGCGACGCACATGTTGATGCGCATGGAATTCACCCCGATGCTGAGCCCGGCGCTTGCCGAGAGCATCGGCGGGGTGAAGGAGCCGGCGGATCTGCTCCGGCTTCCCATCATCGGTCCGGACGACCCGTGGTGGGCGCAATGGCTGACGGAAGCAGGCGTTTCGCCGGCTGGCCTGGAAGGACGCCCGCAGAACCGGATGGGCTCGCAGACCGTGGAGGGGGGAGCGGCAATTGCGGGGCAGGGGGTCGCGATCCTTACACCTGCCTTTTTCCAGGCGGAGCTTGCGACCGGCCGCCTCATCCAGCCTTTCGACCTCATATGCAGCGACGGCAAGGCCTATTGGCTGGCCTATCCGGAAGCACGCCGCAACGCTCCCAAGATCGCGGCCTTCCGCACATGGCTACTGGCCGAGATCAAGGCGGGTGCGCAGGTATGATCGACCAAGGGCCGGGATTCTGACGGATGCGCCGCCCCGTGGCGGCGCATCCTGCTGTAATGGTCCTCAGGCAGGCTTGGGGACGGCCCGCGTCTGGACGCGGGTCAGGATCGTCGCGGCAGCGGCGATGAGCACGGCGCCGCTCACCAGGAAAACGGACTGAACGCCGTTGACGTCGAAGATCAGGCCACCGGCCGCGGCACCCGTGGCGATGGCGAAGTTGATCGCCGCGACGAAGAGGCCGCCCGCGCTTTCGGCCTCGTCGGGCACCGCGCGCGTGATCCAGGTGGACCAGGCCACGGGCACTGCTCCGAAGGCGAGGCCCCACAGCGCCACCATGGCCGCGTCGGCTGCGACATTGCCGCCGAGGCTCGCGAGCGTCAACGCAAGCGTGCCCATGGCTAGCGGCATGATGGCGAGCGTCAGCCGCATGGAGCGTTCCAGCAGGAAGGCGCCGAGATAGTTGCCGAGAAGATTGGCGATGCCGAAGCCGAGAAGGATGGCGGAGATGCCGGTCACGCCCACGCCCGTCACCGTCTCCAGGAAGGGGCGGATATAGGTGAAGAAGGCGAAATGGCCGGTGAACACGAGGAGGATCGCCGCCATTGCGATGGCGACCGCCCGGCGGGAGAGCACCTCGAGCATGGTGCCGAGGCGTGATTGCCCGCGCGGCGGAAGGGACGGAAGCGTGGCGAACTGCACGGCGAGCGCCAGCACGCCGAGGCCGGCCGCGGCGAGGAAAACGAAGCGCCAGCCGGCGAGGTCGCCGAGATAGCTACCCATGGGCGCCGCGAAGATGGTCGCCGCCGACACCCCGGAGAACATGATCGAAAGCGCCTTCGGGACGTGCCTTTCAGGCACGAGCCGCATGATCGTCGCCGCCGACATGGTCCAGAACCCGCCAAGCGCTATGCCGAGCAGGATTCGCCCGGCAAGCAGGAGGGGCAGGTTGGGGGCGATCGATACGAGCAGGTTCGACAGGATGAGCAGGATGGAAAAGCCGAGCAGCACGTGACGCCGGTCGATCCGCCGCGTCGCGGCGGTGACGAGCAGGCTGGTGACGAGCGCCACGGCCGCCGTCGCAGTCACCGCCTGACCGGCCATGCCTTCCGACACGCCGAGATCTGCCGCCATGGGGGTGAGCAGGCTCGCGGGCAGGAATTCCGCGCCGACGAGCCCGAACACGCCGAGGCTCATGGAGATGACCGCCCCCCAGGCAGGCCGCGCCCCGGAGGCATCGTCTTCTTCTGAAATTGTCGCTTGATGCATCTGCAGGATCCTCTCACGATAAAGGTTCTCAGCAGATGGGTGGCGTTTCCGGACGATCCATGCTAGTTGATCCGGAATGCTTGATCGAAACTCCGGATTTCAACAGCGCGTCGGAATCGATCCCGTCAGCGAGCTGCTGATGGGCATGCGCCTTCGCGGCGCGAGCTACGGCAGACTGCGCCTTGCGCCGCCTTTCGGCGTTCGCTTTCCGGCCGCCTCCGAGGCCCGCTTCCACTTCGTCGCGGCGGGAAGCGTTCATCTCCAGTCGGAAGGGTGCGGGACGCGCGTACTCTCCGATGGCGATGCCGTGCTCATACCCCGCGGCGACAGCCACGTTCTGCTCTCCGCGCCCGGCGTGCCGATACGCTCCCTGGACAGCTTCGAGACCATGCCGCTCTGCGGCAATATCTGCGCCATCCGGGAATGTCCGGAGGAGACATGCCGCACCAAGGATGTCCTGATCTTCTCTGGCCGGATGGAATTCGAACTCGACGCGCTGCATCCGCTGGTGGGCCTCATGCCGCAGGTCATGTCGGTGAGTGAGCTCGTTTCCCGGCAACCGGAAATCCTGCCGCTCCTCGAGGCGATGGAGCGCGAGATGACGGCCGAGCGCGCAGGCTCCGCCGGCATCCTGGCGCGGCTTGCCGATGTCGTTGCGGCAAGCATCGTGCGCGGATGGGTGGAGTGCGGTTGCGGCGATGCGACCGGGTGGATCGATGCGCTACGCGACCCCAGGCTCGGACGCGTGATCGCTGCCCTGCATCGCGATCCCGGCCGTGATTGGAGCGTGGCAGAAATGGCCGCGGAGATGGGCAACTCGCGCTCTGTCTTTGCCGAGCGCTTCGTGACGGCGACGGGCATGACGCCACAACGCTATCTTGCGACGCTGCGCATGCGTCTTGCCGCCCAGTGGATCGGGCGCGACCGCATGGCGATCGATGCCGTCGCGAAGCGGCTGGGCTACGGCTCGCAGGCAGCTTTCGCCCGCGCCTACAAGCGCCTCATGGGCCAGCCGCCCGGCAAGGCCCGTGCCTCGGCGCCTGGCGGCAGGCCTGCTGCCCCGCAGGCGCGGCTTTAACCGCTTTCCTAGGATCGACCGCCCTTCTGCCCCTGCGGCAGGAAGCGGAAGAGGAGGCTCGCGCCCGCGATGACGAGAAACACCCTGGCCATATGATGGGCGACCACGAAGGGGACCTCCAGGCCCAGCGCAAAGGCGACCAGGCTCATCTCGGCAAGCCCGCCCGGGGAATAGGCCAGGAGCAGCCCCTCGAGCGGGACGTCCGTGAAATGCGAGATGGCCTCTCCGAACAGCAGCGTGATGAGCAGGAGGATTACGGTCGAGCCGACGGACATCGCCAGTATCCTCAGGATCGTCCGCGGCGCCGTGCCGACGAAACGGCCGCCCACCGTTGCTCCCAAAACGACCTGGGCCGCGGCGACCGCGCCGCTGGGCAGCACGAAATCGGTGAAACCGCCGAGATGCAGCCCCGCGCTCACCAGCATCGGACCGATCAGGAACTTGGCCGGCAGGTGGAGAAGATGCCCGAGCAGCGAGCCGCCGGCGGCAGCGACGGCGAACCAGAACACGCCTTCCGCGTGGACGGACGACCATGGCCGGTAGGCGGCTGACTGGGCATCCAAGGTGACGCCCGTCGCGAGCTGGATCAGGGTCGGTAAGCACAGGACCACGAGGAAGATCCGCGCGGCGTGGATCAGCGCGATGCTCTTTTCGTCTCCGCCTTTCTCCCCGCCCAGGATGACCATGTCGATCAGGCCGCCGGGCATGCCGGCGAAATAGGCTGTCGGCCGGTCCAGGCCGACCACCCGCCTGAAATAGAAATAGCAGGCGGCGCCGGAGACGATCAGGAAGCCAACCAACCCCAGCAGGGGCACGATCCAATGCGGCAGGTTTACGAAGATCTCCGGCGAAAAGGATGTTCCGAGCATGGAACCGATCACCGCGGACATCGGCGGGCGCATATAGCCGGGCGTCGCGATCGGCAGGCTTATCAAGGCCGCGATGCCGCAGGCCGTCATGGCGCCCAGCATCCAGGCGAGCGGGAGGTTGAGCCGGTAGAAGATGGCGCCGCCGAGTGTACCGCACGCCAACGCGGCGAGGAACTTCAATCCCGTGCCGAGCCGTGAGTTTCCGGCACCGACTGGATCCGCCGGCTTCCACATCGAGATCTCGCCTTTCGTTCTGTACGCCAAGAGTGGCGTGAATGCTTCCAGGGCCGCCTCGAAAATGGGCAAGTCGGGAATCCCGTCGAAGCGCCCCGCACCCGTATCGCGGAGCGGCGGCGCGGGATCAAGAGCATCGATCCGCGCCGGGGTGGAATTCCTGTAATAAACGGCCGGCGACGCGTTGGCGCGGATTGTCGGCGAATAGCGTCCACCTTCGCGAACGCGGCAACGCGGTGGGATGCGGCGGCGATGGCCCGCCGCCCTGCTTGTTCAGTGCTTTGCGAGATCGGCCGCGATGCGCTGCCGCAGGTAGTCATGCGCAGTGATCGGAGCGTAGCCGCGCCGATGCTGTCCTCCTCTAACGACCTGAATCGCAGGCCTCGCTCCCTCCGCGTGAAGGCAAACTCCGGCAGGCTTTTCAGCCTGCTGCAAAACAGCACACCCCGAGAGGAGGAATTGCATCGGCGGATTTCTGTCTGTACATGAATTTCAGTAATTTCTGAAATTACCGTCATGAGGTGCATATCATGAATTTGCCACCGCTGATCCAGTCCTTCGTCCTCCATTTCGGCGAGATGGGCAGCCGCTGGGGCATCAACCGCACCGTCGGCCAGATCTATGCACTGCTCTATGTGTCGGAGGAGCCTCTTTGCGCTGACCAGATCGTCGACGCACTGGGCATCTCGCGCTCGAACGTGTCCATGAGCCTGCGCGAGCTCCAGGCGTGGAATCTCGTGATCCTGAAGCATCTGCCCGATGACCGGCGTGATTTCTTCACCACGCCCGACGATGTCTGGCAGATCCTGCGGACGCTCGCGGAGGAGCGCAAGAAGCGCGAGGTCGACCCGACCCTGTCGGTCCTGCGCGAGCTTTTGATGCAGAAGCCCGGCAGCGATCAGGAGCGCTTCGCGCAGGCGCGCCTGGGGGAGATGAACGGCCTGATCGAGCAGCTCACCAACTGGTACGAGGATGTGAAGCAGCTCGACACCGATCGTCTCGCCATGCTGCTCAGCCTCGGCTCGAAGGTGACGAAGCTTCTCGATGCCAAGGACCGCATCGTCTCCATCGGCCGCAAGCGCAGGGATGGCGGTGAGAGATGACGTCGCTCGGCGCTCTTGATGCCGCACCGGCACTCCAGGAAGCGGAGCCCGCGCCGCGGTTGCGCACCGCCACGGCTTCGCCGGGCAGGGCCGCCGTCGCGCTGCAATCGGGTGCTGCGCTCCTTTGGATTCCCCAGGCTGCCCTCCTCAGCCTTGCCGTGGGCAATATGGGCGCCGGCGCCGGAGCAGGCGAGGCGGTCCTGCCGGCGGCTGGCATCCTCCTGATCGGCGTCATGCGCGCCGTCATGGACCGCGCGGGAACGCGTATTGCTTTCAGCGCCGCCCGCCGGCAGCTCACGGCGTTACGAGCCGATGCCGTCGTCAAGCTGGCGCGACGCTCCCCGATCGATGCCTCCCGACCCTCCTCGGGGCTCGTCGCCAGCACGCTTGCCGAGCAGGCCGAAGCGATCGTGCCCTATCGCGCGCGCTTCACGGCGCTGCGCTACAAGGCGGCCTTCGTGCCGCTCGCCATCCTTGCCTCGGTGCTGGCGCTCTCCTGGGCGGCGGCGCTGATCTTGCTCGTCGCCGCCCCCCTCATTCCCCTCTTCATGGCGCTGATCGGCTGGCGCGCAAAGGAGGCGAGCGAGCGGCAGCTGGCCGAAATGGGCGGCATGAACGCTTTCCTGCTCGACCGCTTGCGGGGCCTTTCGACGATCCGCACCTTCGGCGCGGTGGACCGGACGGCGCGCCGTGTCCGCGACAACGCGGAAGACCTGCGCAAGCGCACCATGGCGGTCCTGCGCATCGCCTTCCTCTCCTCGGCGGTGCTGGAGCTCTTTGCCGCGCTCGGCGTGGCGATGGTCGCCGTCTATGTGGGATTCCACTATCTCGGCGCGCTTGATTTCGGAGCCTGGGGCAGCAAGCTCCCGCTTGGGGAAGGCTTGTTCATCCTGCTCCTCGCGCCCGCTTTCTTCGAGCCGCTGCGCGATCTCTCCTCGGTCTGGCACGACAGGGCAGCAGGCGAGGCCGCTTTAGAAGCCGTCCGCAAGGTAGCCGTGGAAGGGCCGGCGCTCCTGGGCGCTGTCGAGAACGCGCCTGCCAAAGCCGCCTCCGTTCACGCCCCTGGCGCATGTATCGAGAATCTCCGCTTCCGGTACACGGGACAAGTCGAGCCGGTTTTCGACGGTCTCGCACTGGAAATCCGGCCGGGCGAGCACGTCGCCGTCACTGCGCCGAGCGGCGGAGGGAAGTCGACGCTCCTGGCTCTCATCGCCGGCCTGGCCCGACCGGAGGAGGGCGTGATCCGCATCGGCGGCGAGCCGCTGAACGACGCCACCGCACCCCGGCTGCGTGCCGGGATGGCCTGGATCGGCCAGACTCCGCACCTCTTTTCCGGGACGCTGTCGGGCAATGTCGCGCTCGGACGGCCGGGAATCGGCGCGGCGGACATCGGCCATGCCCTGAAGCTCGCCCGCCTCGACACATTGTCCGCACGGCGCGGCTCCGCCGCCCTCGGCGAGGACGGAAGAGGGCTCTCCGGCGGAGAAGCCCTGCGCCTCGCGTTGGCGCGAGTAGCCGCGGCATCCGGCGCCGGCCTGATCCTCGCGGACGAACCCACGGCCCATCTCGACCGCGGCACGGCGGCGGAGATCACGGATATGCTGCTCGCCGCAAGCGCGGGTCGCACGCTGATCGTCGCAACGCACGATCCGGTTTTGGCCGCGCGCATGGACCGCATCGTCACATTGCCCGCGGCTTGTGCGGGGGAGGGCTGCGCATGAGCCCGGCCCGCCATCTCCGCCCGGTGCTCGTACTTTTCTGGTCGGGCAACCGGCGAATGCTCGCCGCCGGCGCCATGCTGGCGCTTTCCACCGTTCTTGCCGGCATCGCGCTTCTGGGCCTCTCTGGCTGGTTCATCACCGCCACTGCGATCGCCGGCGCATCCGTGGCAACGGCGCTGGCCTTCGACGTCTTTGCACCATCGGCGGGAATCCGCCTGCTCGCACTCGGTCGCACCGCCTCGCGCTACGGCGAGCGGCTGACGACGCACGATGCCACACTGCGCGTGCTGGCCGGCCTGCGTGAACGGCTCTTCCGCGGCTGGGCCCGGGCCGATGCTTCGCGGGTGCTTGCTAAGCGCCCCTCGCGCCTGCTCTTCCGGCTGACGGTCGATATCGACGCGCTTGATTCCCTTTATCTGCGCGTCATCGTCCCCGCCTTCGCCGCGACGGGCGCTGCACTTGCCGCTTCGGTGGCGCTTGGGTTCCTGCATCCATTGCTGGGTCTCGGCGCCGGCCTTGTCCTCCTGCCCATCGGGCTTGGCGTTCCGACGCTCGCCGCCCGCCGGGCGGAAAAATTCTCCCGCCGCCGCGCCCATGCGCTGGAGGTGCTGCGGAGCCGCACAATCGATCTCATCCGCGGTCAGGTCGACCTTGTGATGGCGAACAGGCTGGGCGCCCAGGCGGGTGCGGTCGCCCGCGCCGACACGCGCCTTTCAGAGGCCGACGACGCCCTGAACGGGATCGACGCGGATGTGGGCCTCGCGCTTGGCATAGCGGGTTCGGCGCTGCTGGCCGGTACGCTGCTTGCCGCAGCCGCGCTCGCGGAGCGTGGCATGATTACCGCTCCCCTCGGCGCATTTGCGGTGCTTGTCGGCATGGCCTGCCTTGAGCCTTTCGGCGCCCTGCGGCGGGGCGCGGTCGAGTTCGGCAGAACGGTGCTTGCAGCCCGGCGGATCGGCCCGAAACTGGCTGAACCCGGAGGCGAAGCCGCGCTTCCGGCTCCGCTCGTTCCCGAGATCGCGATTCAACTCGGGGGGATCACCGCGGGCTATCCCGGTGCGCGCCGGCAGGTTCTCGCCGACCTGTCGCTGAGAGTCCGCGCGGGCGAACGCATTGCCGTGCTCGGCGAGAGCGGGGCAGGGAAGTCGACGCTTCTCTCCGTACTTGCATCGGAGTTGGCACCGCTCGGCGGCTTTGCCGCCGCGAAACCCGCCACGCTGTTGACCCAGCGCTCCGAGCTCTTCCGGGATTCCCTCCGCGGCAATCTGGCGCTTGCCAGGGCCGACGCCACGGACAGGGAGATGGTCGAAGCACTCGGTGCGGCCGGCCTCGATCGCTTTTTCGCGGCGCTGCCCGAGGGCCTCGATACGAAACTGGGCGAGGGGGGCGCCGGGCTTTCCGGCGGGCAGGCGCGCCGCCTGGCGCTGGCGCGTCTTCTGCTGCGCGATACGCCGGTCTGGCTGCTCGACGAGCCGACCGAAGGGCTCGACGGGCCCACGGCTCGGGATGTCCTCGCCCGCATCGACCGGCGCTCGCGCAGCCGTACGCTCGTCATCGCCACGCATATCCGGCGGGAGGCGGCGCTTGCCGATCGGCTGGTGCTGCTGCGTGGCGGGCGAATCGCTGCCGCGCTTGGCCGCGGTACCGCCGAGTACGGCACCGTGCTCGAGGGGCTGAGACCCGACTGAGCAGGAGTTCAACCAGGCAGGCACGCCATCGGAGTCTGCCGCATGAGCAAGGAGGGCCGGAACACCGGCTGTAGCCATGGAACTCGATATCGTAGACCTGTCGCGGCTGCAATTTGCGATCACCGCGCTCTATCACTTCCTGTTCGTGCCGCTCACTCTGGGACTGTCGATCCTGCTCGCCATCATGGAGACGGTCTACGTGATGACCGGCCGCACCATCTGGCGGCAGATGACCAAGTTCTGGGGCACGCTGTTCGGCATCAACTTCGTGCTGGGCGTGGCAACGGGCATCGTCATGGAATTCCAGTTCGGCATGAACTGGAGCTACTACAGCCACTATGTGGGTGACATCTTCGGGGCGCCGCTCGCCATCGAAGGCCTGATGGCCTTCTTCCTCGAAGCGACCTTCGTCGGCCTCTTCTTCTTCGGCTGGGACAAGCTTTCCAGGCTCGGCCATCTGGCGGCCACCTGGGCCGTGGCGATCGGCTCCAACTTTTCGGCCCTCTGGATACTGATCGCCAATGGTTGGATGCAGAACCCGGTCGGTTCCGTGTTCAATCCGCAGACCATGCGCATGGAAGTCAACGATTTCTATGCCGTTCTCTTCAATCCCGTGGCGCAGGCCAAGTTCGTTCACACGGTGTCGGCCGGCTATGTCACCGCGGCGGTCTTCGTGCTCGGCGTGTCGGCCTGGTACCTGCTCAAAGGCAGGCATCTGGAGATCGCCAAGCGTTCCATGACGGTGGCGGCTTCCTTCGGACTTGCTTCGGCTCTTTCGGTCGTCGTACTCGGCGACGAGAGCGGCTATCTCTCCACCGAGCACCAGAAAATGAAGCTCGCCGCCATCGAGGCCATGTGGAAGACGGAGCCGGCGCCGGCCGCCTTCACTGTCTTCGGCTTCCCGGACCAGGAGGCGCGGACGACGCATTATTCCGTGCATGTGCCCTGGGTGATGGGGCTCATCGGCACCCGCTCGCTGACCACCGAGATTCCCGGCATCGAAGAACTCGTTGCCCATGCGGAAACCCGCATCCGGCGGGGCATCACCGCCTATGACGCGCTGCAGGACATCCGCACGGCCGGCAGCAGCGGCGTGATCCCCGAGGACGTGCGCGCCGCGTTCGAGGAGAACGGCCTCGACCTCGGCTACGCCCTTCTGCTCAAGCGCTACGTGGACGATCCGCGCCAGGCGACGAACGCGCAGATCGCCCGGGCGGCCTCGGACACGGTGCCGCATGTGCCCACCCTGTTCTGGTCCTTCCGCATCATGGTCGGCCTCGGCTTCTTCTTCATCCTCCTGACGGCGGTCTTCTTCTACCTGTCGGCGCGCCACCGGCTGGACCGCTACCCTCTCCTCTTGCGCTTGGCCGTGCTCGCCATCCCGCTGCCCTGGATCGCGGCGGAGATGGGCTGGGTCGTCGCCGAGTTCGGGCGCCAGCCCTGGATCATCGAAGGCGTTCTGCCGACGGCGGCCGCCGTTTCCAATCTCGGGGCCTCCACGGTGCTTCTCACCATTCTCGGATTTTCGCTCATCTACACGGCGCTCTTCATCGTTGAGATGTCGCTGATGGTCGCCGCCATCCGCAAGGGGCCGGAGCCGGACCACCAGTCGAGGACACCGGTCGCTCCCCCTTCGCTCGTTCCCGCGGAGTAACAATCATGATCCTTCATGATCTCATCGACTACCAAACCCTGCGTGTCATCTGGTGGGTGCTTCTGGGCGTGCTCCTGATCGGCTTTGCCGTGATGGACGGCTTCGATCTCGGCACCGGTGCCCTGCTTCCCTTCGTGGCAAAGACCGATATCGAGCGGCGCGTGGTCATCAACAGCATCGGCCCGGTGTGGGAAGGCAACCAGGTCTGGCTCATCCTCGGCGGCGGCGCCATCTTCGCCGCCTGGCCGCCGCTCTATGCGGTCTCCTTCTCCGGTTTCTACCTCGCGATGTTCCTGATCCTCTTCGCGCTGATCCTGCGGCCGGTCGGCTTCAAATACAGATCGAAGCGGGAGAGCGTAGCCTGGCGCAAGGCATGGGATTGGGCGCTCTTCGCGGGCGGCTTCGTCCCGGCACTGGTGCTCGGCGTCGCGGTGGGCAATGTTCTCCAGGGCGTGCCCTTCCGCTTCGAATCCGATCTGCGCATTTTCTACGATGGCACCACGCTTGTCGAACTGCTCAACCCTTTCGCGCTGCTCTGCGGGCTGCTGTCCGTCGCCATGCTCGTCATGCACGGCGCAGCCTGGCTGGTGCTCAAGACCGAAGGGCCTGTGGCCGTGCGGTCGCGCACCTGTGGGGGCTTGGCGGCGATCGCCACGATCCTCCTTTTCGCGCTTGGCGGCCTCTGGCTCTGGGCCGGGATCGACGGCTACCGCATCACGAGCGAGATCGTCACCTCCGGCCCGTCGAACCCGCTGGCCAAGACGGTTGTGCTGGAGGCCGGCGCCTGGTTCGGGAACTATGCCGCCCATCCCTGGATGATGATCGCGCCAGCGCTCGGCTTTGCGGCCGGGGTGGGCGCCTTGCTCTTCCTGAGCGCGCGCCAGCAGGTGCTGACCTTGCTTGCGAGCGCCATGACGATCATCGGCATCATCTCCACCGTGGGGCTTTCGATGTTCCCTTTCATCCTGCCCTCGTCGGCCGATCCGAATTCCAGCCTGACGGTCTGGGACGCCTCATCGAGCCACCTGACGCTCTTTATTATGCTGGTCGTCACGGCCATCTTCATCCCGCTCATCGTCGCTTACACGAGTTGGGTCTATCGCGTGCTCTGGGGGAAGGTGGACGAGAAGGCGATCCGCGACGAATCCGGCCACGCCTATTGAACCAAGGAAAATGCATATGTGGTACTTCGCATGGATGCTCGGCCTTCCGCTCGCTGCCGCTTTCGCGGTGCTCAACGCCATGTGGTACGAGTTGATGGACGATGCCGCAAAGGCCGCCCCGTCGCACCTCATCGACCAGGAGAAGACCAACCGCTGAGTGAGCGGCCTCGAGTGCGGTTGCTCTCGATTCCGTGCCAGGGCTGATCCGCGCCGATTGGCGCGGATCAGCGGAGCTGCGTGTCCGATCTTCCGTGAGAACTCGTGCTGCTTAGGCCCGGATTTCGCGGGAGGCGGCATCCTGGGCGGGTCGCCAGTCGAACGAGACATTCCCGCCCAGCGTGATGATCTCCCGCGCGATCAGGTCTGCAAGCTCGTTCTCCGAGATGTTCAGGCCGGGCAGCGCATACTGCGACCGGCGAACCATTTCCGAGATCGAGATCGGATAGGTGCTGCGGCGATTCCGTACATAGTGGCGGATAGCCGTTGCCAACCTTTGCGGGGCGTCTGTTTGCTTTTCGTATTCCATGGCATCCTCCCATGCAAACGGTACGATGCCCCCCAAGTAAGTGCACTTTACCACGTCCCTAACACTGTTTTGTGACTTTTTTTAAGAATCGAGAACGGCTGGCTTCTCAGGGCAAAACCAGGGCTCAGCGCCATCCTCTCGGGCGCCGTGGCACCCAGCTTGGCATGGGCTACGGGGCGGCGGGCGAGCTGCTCATTGGGGATTTCCATAACATAACAGGATTGCTGCCGCTGTTATTGTTATTTGAATTATCTCCTCCCGTCGGAAATCGTCAGGAATGGAGATGCGGTAGGGTCTTTTTCTCGAGCATGCAGGATCTTGGCACACGGGAACTGGTGGTTGTCGGCGGTGGGCTTGTGGGCCTCGCCGTGGGGCTTGGAGCTGCCCGGTTCGGCGCCGACGTCCTGGTGCTCGATGCCGATGACGGCGCGTTCCGCGCCGCGCGCGGCAATTTCGGTCTGGTCTGGGCACAGAGCAAGGGTGCGCGCGGGCGCGATTATGCGGTCTGGACCAGGCGTGCCGTAGCGGACTGGAAGGCGCTCGAGACGGAGCTGATCGATCTGGCCGGTGTGGAAACCCATTTCCGTACCGGGCTCGGATTGCATCTGTGCCTCGGTGAGGCGGAGTTTGAGAAGCGCCGCCGGCTGATCGACAAGGTGGCGGGTTACAGTCTGCCGGATGGCGGTCCGCGCATGATCCGCCGCGAGGAGGTGACGGAGATCCTGCCGGGCGTGGGTCCGGAGGTTACCGGCGCCTCGGTGTCGACCCTGGACGGTGATTGCCATTCACTGGCGCTTTACCGGGGGCTTTCCATCGCCTTCGGCAAGGCAGGAGGTGAGCTCCTCACCAACGCGCCCGTGACGTCCATCGCGTCCGCCGGCAACGGCTACCGCGTCACAGCGGGACGTCGGGTGGTGCGGGCCGATCGCGTGCTGCTCGCGGCGGGACTGGCCATCAACACTCTGGCGCGGCCTCTCGGCTTTCCCGATATCGTGCGGCCGCAGCGCGGGCAGATTCTGGTGACGGAACGGACGCGGCCGTTCCTTCCGGTCGTCACCTCGGATCTGAGGCAGACACCGGAGGGCTCGGCACTGATCGGCGACACCAAGGAGGAGGCCGGCTTCGACGACCGCTCCTCGCGGGAAGGCATTGCCTATCTGGCGCGGCGGGCTGTGCGGCTTTTCCCCGCTCTTTCCGGGGCTCGCGTCGTGCGGAGCTGGGCGGCTTTGCGCGTGCTGACCGCGGACGGCGATCCGGTCTATGACGAATCCCCCACGCATCCCGGGATATTCGTGGCCGCGACCCATAGCGGGGTCACACTCGCGCCGGCCCATCGCGGGCCCCTCGCGCAATGGATTCTGCGCGGGCAGAAACCACCCGAGTTCAAAGCTTTCACCGCAAGCAGGTTCGCAAGAGAACCTGTCAATCAACAACAACACTGAGGGAACCCATATGAAGAATGCATCCAGCCAAACAGCCTTGCTCCTCGCTGCCATGTTGGCGGCAGGTCCCGCCGCTGCGGACGTGACATGGACCTTCGGCGGTATCAATCCGCCGGAAGCGCCCGTCACGATCGCATCGAAGCGTTTCGCCGATCTCGTGACGGAGCGGACGGAGGGACGGGTGAAGGTGGAGTTCTACGAGGGCTCTCAGTTGGGAGATGGCCCGTCCCAGATCGAGGCGATGGCCGTCGGTGCGCAGGAGGGCTACATCTCCTCCGGCTCGAACGCGTCGAATCTCGTCCCGGAGTATGGCGTCATCGACATGCCCTTCGTGTTCGAGAACGAGGAGCATTTCCTGAAATTCATGGAATCCGAGATGGCAGCGGAGTTGAACAAGCGCCTTCGCGAGGAATTCAACGTCCGCATCATCGCCACCAACTGGTTTCGCCTGCCGCGGGTTTTCATGACCAAGAGCGCCTGCGTGGACGGTGTCGACGACGTTGCGGGCAAGCGCGCACGCTCGCCCAACCTGCCCATGTTCATCGCAGGATGGGAGGCGATCGGCGCCGTGCCGGTGACCATTGCCTATGGCGAGACCTATATGGGCCTCAGGCAGGGCGTGGCAGATATGACGGAATCGGCGGGTGAGCAGGTCTTCTCCTCGAAATTCTACGAGGTCCTGCCCTATGTCACGGACGCGCGGATGATGTATCCGCAGAACTCGGTCTATGTGGCCGAGAGCGCGTTCCAGGCGATCAGTCCGGAAGATCAGGAGATCGTCGTCGAGGCTGCCAGGGAGGCGGGCGACTATTTCACGCAACTCGTGAAGGAGGAGCAGGCCGAGAATATGGAGGGAATGAAGGCCGCCGGCGTCACGTTCTGCGACATGGACGAGGAGACCCGCGCGCAATTTGCGGAGAAGGTGGCCGGATCGATCGACAAGTTCGAGGCGCAGGAGCTTCTTCCGGACGGCTGGTGGGGTAGGATCCAGGCGCTGAAATAGCGCTCGGTCCAGCATCGTTCACCCCGCCTCCGGTCGCGGAGGCGGGCCTCGAAAGGGAAATCCCATGGCCGCATTTCTGGATGGGCTCTGCCGTGTCATCCTGTTGGTGTGCTGCGCGCTTGCGGTGGTCATCGTCGCCGCACTCGGCGTCCAGATCATCTCCCGTTATGTGCTGAACGCCCCGGTCCACATGACGGATGCTGTTGCCGCCGGCGCTTTGATCTGGATGACTTTCCTGGGTGCCGCAGTCGTTTATCGGGAAAGGGGCCACATTGCCATCGAGCTGATCGACATGCTGCCGTGGAACGGGGCGAAGCGTGCCGTGCGCCTGATCATCCATCTGTTGGTGCTCGCGGTGCTCGCGTTCATCCTCCAGCAGGTCTGGCAAGTGAGGCCGCTGATGCTTCGGGTTCAGTTCGGTACGATCCCGGCCTCGACGCTGACCTCCAAATTCGTCTTCGTGACGCTGCCTTTTGCCGTCGGTGCGGCGCTGACGATCCTGTTCGCCCTCGAAGCGATACTCCGCGAATTCAGCGGGAAGAGATGACCGGATGAACCCTCTCGTCTTCATGGGTCTGTTTTTCGGCCTGCTCGTCCTCGGCATGCCGGTCGCCTATACCATGCTTCTCTCCTCGGCTGCCTATATTCTGGTGTCCGGCTTGCCGGAGGTGCAGCTTACGCTGCGCGCCTCGGGTGGGATCGAAAGCTTCTCGCTGCTTGCGATTCCCATGTTCCTCCTGGCCGGCAATCTCATGAACGGCATGGGCGTGACGGAGCGCATTTTCGATTTCGCGAGCGTGCTGGTCCGGCATATCACCGGGGGGCTCGGCCATGTGAACATCATGGCGTCGGTCCTGTTCGCCGGGATGTCCGGCAGCGCCGTGGCCGATGCGGGTGGCCTCGGCGCCGTCGAGATCAAGGCGATGGAGCAGGCTGGCTACAGTCGCCGTTTCTCCGCGGCCGTGACTGCCGCCTCGGCCACCATCGGCCCCATCATTCCGCCTTCCATCACATTGGTGGTCTACGGCTTCCTTGCGGAGGAGAGCATTGGCCGATTGTTCCTGGGCGGTGCGGTGCCGGGCCTGCTGGTGGCCTTCGCCCTGATGGTGATTGTCTTTGTGCTGGTGAAGACCGGTCGCGAGGAGGCCCCGCGTCTTCCGCGCGCCAGCTTTGCCGAGGTTGGCCGGGCCTTCTGGCGCGCACTGCCCGCCTTGATGGCGCCCGTAATCCTCCTGGGCGGCATCCTGCTCGGCATCTTCACGCCCACCGAAGCGAGCGTGGTCGTCGTCATTTACATCCTCGTCATCGGCATTGCGGCACTCGAATTCCGTCGTGAGCAGATATTCGATGCGCTTCTCTCCACGGTGCGGACCACGGCTTCAACCCTGTTCATCATCGCCGTCTCGGCGGTGTTCGCCTGGATCATTTCGATCCAGCGCCTGCCCGTGCAACTCGTCGGCCTGATGGAAGGAATGTTCGTCAGCAAGGAAGCCGTCATTCTCGTGATGATTGTGACCCTCCTCATCGTGGGAATGTTCATGGAAGTGTTGGCGGCCCTTGTGCTGCTGGTGCCGACTTTCCTGGTTCTCGCCGCATCCTTCGGCATCGACCCCGTGCATCTGGGGGTGATGACGGTCGTGACGATGATGATCGGCACGATCACCCCGCCCGTGGGCCTCGTGCTCTACACGGTGATGGCGGTGGGCAGGGTCGGCATGGGCGCGCTCACCCGTTCACTTCTTCCCTTCTATGCGGTGATGGTCCTTGTGGCGCTCCTCATAGGCTTCTTCCCCCAGATCACGCTCTTCCTTCCCGACCTGCTGATGCCTTCGGTCCGGTAGGTCTACTCATCATCCAGGAGACGCAACCATGTACCGTATCGGTTTCGATGTCGGCGGCACTTTCACGGACTTCACCGCGATGGAGATGGAGACCGGCACGACCACGCACTTCAAGACCGCATCGACGCCGCACGACCCCTCGGAAGCGATCGAGACGGGACTTGCCCATTTCGTCCATCAGCTCGGCTTTGCGCCCGGCGCATTCGAGTTCGTCGGCCACGGCACGACGGTCGCCACGAACATGGTGATCGAGCGACGTGGCGTCCCGACCGGGCTGATCACCACCAGGGGCTGCCGCGACGTACTCGAAATCGGGCGGCAGACCCGGCCGCATCTTTACGATTACAGCGTCACCAAGCCGGAGCCGTTGGTCGAGCGCTGGATGTCGCTTGAAGTGACGGAACGCCTGGATGCAGGCGGCCGGGTGCTGCATCCCCTGAATGAGGAGGAGGTCCATGCCGCCGCTCACAAGATGAAGGCTGCCGGGATTCAAGCCGTGGCCATCTGCTTTCTTCACGCCTATCGCGATCCCGTCCACGAGCGGCGCGCAGCGGAGATCGTCCGCGCGATGATGCCGGAGGCCTATATCAGCCTCTCCTCGGAGGTGCTGCCGGAATATCGCGAGTTCGAGCGCTTCTCGACGACCGTCATAAACGCCTATGTCGGCCCCCGGATGGACCGTTATCTGGCGAAATTTGTCAATCGGCTCGAGACGCTGGGCCTCCACGCCGCCCCTCGCACGATCCATTCCAATGGCGGGCTGATGTCGGTGGAGACCGTTCGTGCTTTTCCCGTTCGCACCTGCCTTTCCGGCCCGGCGGCCGGGGTGGTGGGGGCAGTGCAGGTGGCCGCGCGCTCGGGCTTTTCAGAAATCATCACCTATGATGTGGGCGGCACTTCTACTGACGTTTCGCTGGCGCTGGGCGGCCGGCCTGCGTTCACGACGAACCGCCTGGTTGCCGGCTATCCCGTCCGCACACCGATGCTGGACATCCATGTGATCGGCGCC
This sequence comes from Chelativorans sp. AA-79, assembly GCF_029457495.1. Taxonomy (NCBI): domain Bacteria; kingdom Pseudomonadati; phylum Pseudomonadota; class Alphaproteobacteria; order Hyphomicrobiales; family Phyllobacteriaceae; genus Chelativorans; species Chelativorans sp. AA-79. The sequence continues at coordinate 4,026,409 of NZ_CP120361.1, read as the reverse complement.
GGCGGCGGGTCCATCGCCGCGATCGACGATGCCGGGGCGCTCAAGGTCGGTCCGCGCAGCGCCGGCGCTCATCCCGGTCCCGTGGCCTATGGCAGGGGCGGCGTCGAGCCGACGGTGACGGACGCAAACCTGGTGCTCGGCCGGCTCTCCTCCGACACTTTGCTCAGCGGGCGGATGACGGTGGATGCCGAGGCGGCGCGCAGAGCGATCGCGGAGCGGATCGCAAAACCGCTCGGCCTGACAACCGAAGAGGCGGCGCTCGGCATCCTGCGCATCGCCGTTGCCAATATGGGCCGCGCGATCCGTGCCGTCTCCACCGAAAAAGGGCACCGGCTGTCGGAGTTCGCGCTCTTTGCCTATGGCGGCGCGGGGCCGCTCCACGCCGCTGCCGTGGCGCGCGAGACGGGAATGAAAACCGTGATCGTGCCCTTGCAGCCGGGCACCATGTGCGCCCGCGGCATTCTCCTTTCCGATGTAGGTTTCGATTTCGTGCGCACCGGCGTCGTGGAGGCCTCGCAGGAGAGCTGGGCATCGGTCCGCTCCGCCTTCGATGCCATGACCATCGAGGGGAGTGCGTGGCTGGAAGGCGAAGGCATCGCGCCGGACCGCCGATCCATGAGCTACGTGGCTGATGCCCGCTACGACGGGCAGAACCATGAGGTGCAGGTGGATCTGCCGCACGGGACCGCCACTGGTTTTGCCGCTTTCCTTGAAGGTTTCCGTTCCGCCCATCGCCAGGAATATGGCTACGATATAGAGGGCCGGGCCGTGGAGATCGTAAATCTGCGCCTGTCCGTAAAGGGAACTGCAGCCAGCCGGCCGGAGAGCCTGCACCAGCCCGAGGCCGGCGACCCCACGGTCGGCCGTCGCTCCGTCTATTTCGAGGGAGGGTGGCGGGAGGCCGCGATCTACGATCGCGCCCGCCTGCCTGTGGACCAGGCGATACCCGGCCCCGCGATCATCCAGGAAATGTCGTCCACCACCATCGTCGAGCCCGGCCAGACCGTGCGCGTCGACGATACGGGAACCATGATCATCGAGGTATCCGCGCAATGAATGCCAGCAAACAGGCCGATTTCCACTTGGCCGATCCCATCGCCATGGAGGTCTTCACCAATCGCCTTCTCGCCATTGCCGATGAGATCGGCAATGCCATGATCCGGGCTTCCTTCTCTTCCAACATCAAGGAACGCAAGGACTGCTCGGTGGCGCTGTTCTCGATCGACGGCCGGCTGATCGCACAGGCGAGCCATATCCCGCTTCATCTCGGCTCACTGATGGGATCGGTCAAGGCCGTCCTCGACCGCTATCCGCCGGAGAGGATGCAGAAGGGCGATGTTTTCATTTGCAACGATCCCTACGTGGCCGGCGGCACGCACACGCCGGACATCTCCGTCGTTACCCCTGTCTTCATCGAGGACAAGCCCGCCTACATTACCGCCAATATCGGCCATCACTCCGATGTCGGCGGCACAGTACCGGGCTCCATCCATGGCGGTGCCACATCGATCTTCGAGGAGGGGCTGCGCCTGCCGGTCATGAAGCTTTTCCGTGCCGGAGTGCTGGACGAGGATCTGCTCTCCATGATCGCGCTCAACTCGCGCTCCAGCGAGGAGCGCTGGCTCGATATAAAGGTGCAGGCCTCGGCCAACGAGCGCGGCGCGCGCCTGCTCCTGGAATTGACCCGCACGCTCGGTGCCGACGACGTGGCCCGCGCCATCGATGACCTCTTCGCCTATACCGCGGCGCGCCTGCGCAACCGCATCGCCGAAATGAAGGATGGCACGGCTTCCTTCCATGCGATGATCGAGGGAGACGGCATCGATGAAACGCCCGTTCCCATCCAGGCCAATGTCACGGTAAAGGGTGATCGGCTGAGCGTCGATTTCACCGGCACGGGGCGGCAAGCCAAGGGTGGGCTGAATGTGGTGGAAAGTGCTCTCAACGCCTCCGTCTATTACGTGGTGAAGACGCTGCTCGATCCTTATCTTCTGCCGAATAGCGGCATGTTCGAAGGAATAGAGATTTCCGCGCCCAGGGGATCGCTTCTCAACCCGCAGCCGCCGGCTGCCGTGGGCGCGCGTTCGATCACCTGCAACAAGGTGGTGCGGGCGCTGATCGGCGCCTTTGCCCAGCTTCTGCCGCCGGAAAAGGCGCAGGCGGCGGGACAGGATATCGTCCCTGTCATGGTCTTTGCCGGAAAGCGCCGCGGCCGGGACGACGGTTATGTCTACCTCGAATCGATTGGCGGTGGCGCGGGAGCGCGCTTCGGTGGCGATGGCATGGATGGCGTTCATGTGCATGTCACCAACAGCTCGAACCTCCCCATCGAGCCGCTCGAGGTCGAATACGACCTGATCGTCGACGAATACGCGCTGGTGAACGGCTCGGCGGGCACCGGGCAGCATCGCGGCGGCATGGGCATCGCCCGGCAGATTTCCGCCCCCAACGGCAATGTGATTTTCACTGCACGCTCCGACGGCCACCGCGAGGGAGCGCCAGGGGTCATGGGCGGTAATCCCGGCCGTCCCGCCCGGCTGGTTCTTGACGCCGGCCGGCCGGGTGAGACCGAATTGAGCCCGATGACCGCGCGGCTGACGCTCGCCCCTGGAGATACGGTGCGTCTGGAAACTCCGGGCGGTGGCGGTTTCGGGCCGCCGCAGGCGCGCAAACCCGAAGCGCTGGCGCGCGACCTTCGTGATGGCCGCCTGACCCGCGAACAAGCCGAGACGGCTTACGGGCCGGACAAGGTGGCGGAAGCGCTGGCCAAGCAGTGATGCAAAGAGCAAGGCCCGGCGAAGCGTCCGCCGGGCCTTTTTTGATCTTCGTGGCTGCTTATTTCGCCGCTGAGACCACGATCTCCACCAGCGTGCCCTTCACGAGCTGGACGCCGACGGTCGTCCGCGTGGGGAGGTCATCCGGCGCAAGCCACTCCAGCCAGGCCTCGTTCATGGCGTCCTTGCCCGAAAAATCGGAAAGGAAAATGGTCGCGGTCAGGATCTTTCTCTTCGAGGAGCCGAACTGCGTCAGCAGCGCCTCGATTTTCGAACAGACCTGTTGGGTCTGGCCCTTCATGTCGAGCGTCTTGTCGTCCGCAACGACGCCGCCGAGATAAAGCACACCGCTATGCTCCACCACGCGGTGGTTGATCTTGCTGCGTATGTGACGTTGGATCACGCCTGTCTCCTTCTCTGGGTTGATAAGTCAGTGCGCGAAGCGGTCGATACGAAAGGCATCGAGCGGCAGCGCGCATTCCTCGGTGGCGATCAACTGCGCCATCAGCGCGCCGACGCCCGGTCCGAGCTGGAAACCATGCGCGGAAAATCCGAAGGCATGGAAGGCGGTCTCGCTTACGGCCGAGCGCCCGATTACCGGAATACCGTCGGGCATACGGCCTTCCACCCCGCTCCAGCAGCGCACCACGGCCGCGTGGCGCATGATGGGGAAGACCGAGATCGCGGTGGCGGCGCTGTGGCGCAACTCGGCCATGGTGAGGTCAGCCCGGTTGCGTGCGGGATCGGCTCGCCCGAGCCGCGCGCCGCCGATGATCACCGTGCCGTTCGGCATCTGCTTGAAGGAGAGAGGCCGGCTTGCGGTGCCCACCACGGCATCGCAGAAGTGCGGCATGCGGGCGGTGACAATCATCATCGGGGCGATCGCCTCCACCGGTGCCTGGTCACCCATCATTGCGGCGATCCCGCCCGCCCACGCCCCAGCGCAGTTGAGGACACGGTCGGCAAGGAAGCGCTCGCCGCCTGCCATCACCTTCCATCCTGCGCGTGTTTGCCGAATCTCCCTTACCGCACAATGCTCATGGAAGCGCACGCCGAGGCTGGCCGCCCTGCGGCGGAACGCCGTCGTCGTTGCGAAGGGCTGTGCGAAACCGTCATCGAGCACGGCGAGGGCACCGATGCAATGGGACGCCGCCGCAGGCAGATATGTACGCAGTTCGCCTTCCGTCAGCATCACCTCATGAGCGAAGCCGTGCGCTCGTACCCCGAGCATTCGTAGCTTGAGCTTCTCCAGGTCGGCCTCGTTCTCGGCCACTTTGATCTGCGGCACCACCTGGAAGCCGCAATCGTCTTCCACCAGCTCATCGATGCAGCGCCAGATCCGCATCGAATAATCGGCAAGGGCGATCTCCGCATGATCGCGCCCGAGCCGCCGCACACCACCCGCATTGACGCCCGAAGCGTGACGCGCGACGGTGTCTCTTTCCAAAACGATTACCGACATCCCGCGCAAGGCCGCGTGGAGAGCCGCCGAGCAACCGTGTATCCCGCCGCCAATCACCAGAAGATCGGCGCTATGGCGAGAAGCAACAGCGGCGCTCATTCCGTCTCGATGGCGGCGAGTTCTGCCAGCGACAGGGGCTTGAGTGGCGGCCGAATGCGGAAATATCCGGCATCCGCCGGGCTCATGCCGCGCCCGGCCGCGACAAGTTCCGTCACGGCCAGGCCGCACACGCGCCCCTGGCACGGCCCCATGCCGCAGCGCAGAAAGGATTTCACCTGGTTGGGACCGGGGGCTCCGTCCGCCACCGCAGTCCGGATTTGTCCGGCAGTCACCTCTTCGCAACGACAGACCAGTGTTTCGTCCGACGGAGCAAGGATTTCCTCAGCCGGCGCGTAGAGCGTTTCCAGAAAAGGGCGTGTAGCGGCATCTCGGGCCAGTGTTCTGCGGAGCGCCCCTACGGCTCCGGTAGGAACGGTGCGGCCGGCCTTCTCGGCCACGCGTAAGGCGGCGAGGCGTCCTCGAAGGGCGGCTGACACCGCGCCGCCGATGCCGGCGCCATCGCCCGCCGCGAAGATGCCCGGCTCCGTCGTCTCGAAACAAGTGTCGACCACGGGCACGAAGCAGTGCTGCGTGTCGTGCCAGCGATGCGCGCAACGGAGCATGCGCGTGACCTGCTGGTTGGGTACGACACCTTGATGGAGTGCCACCATCCCCGCCGGAATGCGGCGGGTTTGCCTGCCCGACGAGAAGCTCACGGCTTCTGCCGCTTCCGAGCCTTCGATCCGGATGTTCCGGGCATTGCGATGGATCGGCACGCGCGCCTTGCGCAACGCATGCATCATGGCGAGGCCCTTGCGCAGATAAGGCCAGCCGCGCAACGCCTGGGGCAGGTGCCTCAGTGCCAGCAGATGACGGGCACGTGGAACGGTTTCAACGATCGCGCGCGGTGGAGCGCCCGCCGCCAGCATTTGTGAAGCGAGAAGGTAGAGCAGGGGACCAGCGCCCACCAGAACCACGTCATCCGCCACGCCGCCATGCGATTTAAGAAGGATTTGCAGCGCGCCTGCGGTCATCACGCCGGGCAGTGTCCAGCCGGGCAGGGGAACGGGACGTTCGATCGCGCCTGTCGCCACGATCACCGCGTCGGCGTGGAGCAGGAGGGAGCCGCCGGCGATCGATACGTCCAGCCTGAAACCCGGCTCGATGTTCCAGACCATCGCTCCCGGCCTATAATCGGCGCCAGAGGCGCGGAACGCGGCGGCCAGCGCAGCACCCGCGTCGTAATCGGCGCCCAGCATGGCGCGGCGTGCGGTGCTTGCGGTCTCGATGGCTCGATAGATCTGGCCGCCGGGTGCAGGCTGCTCATCGAGCACGACCACGCTCAGATCCTGCGCGCATGCCTCCACGGCGGCAGCCATTCCCGCGGGTCCGGCACCGATGATCGCTACGTCATGGCGTTTCATGGAATGCCAGTTCCGCAGCAGCATGTTGGCGCCGCACCCGCATGTCCGGCTCAACCAGCGTCATGCAGGCCTGGCGATTGGGCACGCCGTCGATCTCCACCAAACATTCGAAGCAGATCCCCATCATGCAGTAAGGACCGCGCTTGGCGTCGGAGACGGCCGTCGTGCGAAACTCCTTGATGCCCGCCAGCAGCAGGGCAGATGCCACGCTGTCGCCCCGCCTTGCCTTGATCTCCCGCCCCTCGAAGAAGAAGCCGATCGCTTCTCCCGCTTCGTCCAGACGTCGCAGCATCACCATCCCTACAACAGCGCCCACGCCATGGAGACTTGTCTTGCACAGGTAGCCATAGTTCAAATAACAATGGACGCCGCGAATATTCGGAAATGTTATATGCTTAGCCAGCGCGCCCTCGAGGCCTTCCGGGCCGTCATGGAATCGGGCTCGGTCTCGGGAGCCGCCGACATGCTCAACGTCTCCCAACCTGCCGTCAGCCGCCTCATCCGCGATCTCGAGGAGAGCGTGGGAATGTCCCTGTTCCTGCGCATGGGCGGCAAGATCGTTCCCACGCCGGAGGCCCGTGAACTCGTGATGGAAGTTGAGCGCGCCTTCATCGGCCTCGGCACCATCGAGCAGGCCGCGCGCGACATTCGGCACGGGCTGCGCGGCGCCGTCTCCATCGCCTCGATGCCGGCTTTGGCGCAGAGCATCCTGCCGGACGCATTGATGTCGCTGCACCGCGCGAGGCCGGATTCGCGCATCGAGCTTCTATCGATGCGGACTCACAACGTCATTCGCCAGGTGGCATCGCGCCAGTGCCAGATTGGTTTCACCGCGCCCACGCAGCACCAGTTCGATATCGACCTGATCGATACCTATGCGCTTGGCTATCGCTGCATCATGCCGGCAGGGCACCCCCTGGAGGAACAGGAGGTGGTCAGGGTGAAGGACTTCGCCGGCATCGCGTTCGTAGGCTTCAACGAGACGACCGCCACCGGCAGGATGCTGGAGCGCCACTTCGCCACGCTCAACACCCCGCCGCTGATCATGGCGCGCTCGCATCTCTCATCGATCATCTCTGCGATGGTGCTGCGCGGCATGGGGGCTGCGGTGGTGGATCCGTTCACCGCCCGAATCCACGAAAGGGCCGGCGGTTCGGCCAGGACCGTCGAACTCGAAGACAGGTTCATGTTCGCGGTAATCCGTCCGCTGGGCCAGAAGTTCAGTTCGGATATCGAAGCGCTGCTACTGATATTCAATGAGATCGTCGCCGGGTTTGAAGGAGAGGAAGGTTCGGTCTGAATGAACCGCAACAGGGCCCGATCGGAGCATCCTCCGCTTGATCGCTCTTGCCCGACGCGCCGCGCGTCGCCGGGGGCGGTCGATGATACAACGTCCGGCGTCAACACCTGAACATCGGCACGTTTTTCTGTTCAGCGGCGCGGCGTCTGTCCCGAGCCGCCTACAGTCTCTGTTCCAAGCTGACGCCGCGAGCGGATTCGTGTATCAAGCGCCATGCGAGGTGCTGGGGATTTACGGTATGACTCTTGCCGGACTGATTGCGTATAGCGGGGCGCTGGCACTGGCCGCTGCGATACCCGGACCCGGTGTGACGGCCCTTGTGGCCCGCGCCCTCGGCTCCGGCTTCCGCTCGTCGCTCCTGATGGCCTTCGGCTTGGTTCTCGGGGACCTCACCTATCTGACTGCAGTGGTGTCGGGCATGGCGGTTCTCGCCCAGGCGTTCGGCACCGTTTTTCTCGTCGTGAAGTGGGTGGGAGTTGCGTACCTGGCCTGGCTCGCCTGGACTTTCTGGAGGTCCGGAATCACTGCCGGGAAGATCGAGGCATCAAAGGGTAAGAGCGGGGCTTTTTCCAGTTTTTTGGCTGGCCTGCTTGTGACGCTCGGAAACCCGAAGACAATGATCTTCTACCTTGCCCTTACCCCGACGCTGGTCGACCTGCACACTTTGACCCTCGTGGACTACGGTATTTTGATGTTCTGCACGATCGTCGTGCTGCTCATGGTGCTCGTGCCCTATCTCATTCTCGCCGCCAGAGCACGCCTGTTGCTGCAGGCGCCTCGCGCGTTGAAAGTGTTGAACAGGACTGCCGCCGCGTTCATGGCCGGAGCTGCGGTGACAATCGCCGCGCGGCAATAGCGCCTGGCCGACGATCCGGCACAACGGGGTGTTCGAGGCGATGCTGGCCAAGCTCGACGCGAAAATGGCCCAGATCGGCGACGTGCCGGAGCACGACAGTGCGGCCGCACGCGCCGCGCGTCTGGACAGGGCGGCGGCCTGAGATGAGCTGCTGCGGCGCTTCCCGGACTTCTCTTGCCTCGGCGCCATCGGCGGCAAAGCCGGACGCTTCGGATGCGTTCGCGATCGCCGATGCACGGCGCCCGGAAATCGTCCGTTTCTCCGGCGGGCCGAGCCATATCGGCACCCGCCGGCCCGAGATCGGGCAGGATGGCGAAGGGCTCTTCCGCACCGTCAAGCTCCGCCCCTTTGCGGTTGAATCATACCTGGTCACCAACGCGCGCTTCGCCGCCTTCGTGGCCGAGACAGGATATGTCACCGAAGCCGAGGAGCTTGGCTGGGGGGTCGTCTTCCGCGGGCTTTTGCCGAACCCGGAAGCGGTCCTTCCCTCGGCATCCTCGACTCCCTGGTGGGTCAGGTGCGACGGCGCCGCCTGGTTCGCGCCCGAGGGACCCGGTAGCGATGTCAGCGAGCGGCTCGACCATCCCGTCACACATATCTCCTGGGCGGATGCCAGCGCCTTCGCCGCCTGGACGGGCGGGCGCCTGCCGACCGAAGCGGAGTGGGAGCATGCGGCGCGCGGCGGGCTCGAAGACCCGCGCTTTCCCTGGGGGGACCGCGAGCCCGAGGACCGGGAGTTCCTGCCCTGCAACATCTGGCAAGGCCGTTTTCCCCATGACAATACCCGCGCCGACGGCTGGCTCGGCACTTCGCCCGTGACCGCCTTCGCCCCGAACGCGGCCGGTCTCCACGACATGGCCGGCAATGTGTGGGAATGGACGTCGGAGCCCTTCATGGTGCGCTCGCAGACGAGGGCGGCGCGGCTCAGAAACGAGGAGGCACGGGCGACGAAGCAGAAGCTGATGAAGGGCGGCAGCTTCCTCTGTCACCGCAGCTACTGCTACCGCTACCGCATCGCCGCCCGCTCGGGCGTCCCGGCAGACAGCGGGGCCAGCAACAGCGGATTTAGGGTGTTCTACGATGCCTGACACGGCCCGCCTGGTTTGAGGAAATGCCATGAGGCCCAATCTTCGTCCTCTTCAGTTCTCTGAACCGCTTGGCGGTCGCCGAGATTCGATCTGGTTCGATGCGGTGCGCGGACTTGGCGGATCGTGGAAGGCACCTTCGAGATGGCGTGGGGATCTTGGCTCACGGCATCCGAACAGTCGGCAGAACCGGTGCTGATGAAGGATTCGAGGAGGCGCCTTTTACAGCCATACGCCTCCTCTCAAGGTGGACCTACGGCCGCAATGTGGCCTATTCGAACATTCCCGTCGGTGTTTCGTCCTTCAGGAAAGGCTCGATGAAGGCATGGAGCAGGTCAGGCTGGCCGATGATGGCGGTGTGTGATGTCGCCGGCATGACGGCGAGGCGGGAGGCCGGCAGCGGCTTTCCCATATCGCCCATGACGCCGCCGCCGAGCAGCCGGAACATCGCAACTGAATGTTCGAGGGTGGTTACGTCGGCATCGCCGGTTATGATCAGCACCGGGGTCTTCAGCGCCTTGACGTCCTCCTCCCACGCCATCTGCTCGTGCTCCAGCGCGATCAGCTTCTCGACCAGTGCGGGGAAGCCATCCGGATCCGCAGAGAGCTTGCGATGGTCTTCGGCGAACGGCATGCCGACGAACATGTCCACCGTCATCTGCGGTATGAAGGCCTTGAATTCCGGTTGCCAACCCTCGGCATCATAGGAGACGGATGCGGCGGCGAGCTTGTCCACTTTCTCCGGGTGTCGGATCGCGAGCTGCAATCCTGCCGCAGCGCCCATCGAATAGCCGAATATATCGGCTTTCCCGATGCCGACCTTGTCCATGAATGCCGCGACGTCATCCGCCAGGTTGGGATAGGTGATGGGTCGGTCGATGTCAGTCGTGCGGCCGTGGCCCTGCAGTTCGAGCGCATAGACTTTGTGGCTCTCTGCGAGCTTGGGGATGATCGCTCCCATGGATGGGATGTTCATATAGGCGCCGTGCAGCACGATCAGTGGATCGCCCTCGCCGGACACCTCGTAGTACATCTGCATGCCGTTGACTTCGACCCGCTCGCCCGCCGGCCCGGACTGGGCATGCGTCAAACCAGGGACAAGCAAACTTGCGGTGACCAGGATCGTGCGGAACATGAACCCCTCCTTTCGTCTGTCTTTTCTCCAATACTGAAAACAAGACGAAGGGATCCTCCTGCAATCCGACAAGATCCGGCAAAAAATTGTCGGCGCGGATCGAAAAACTGCCGTCGTCGCTCTCTATCCGTTCTCGTTCAGATGTGGCTCGCCCTTCAGAAGCGACGCTGCGCGTGTGGAAGGTGGTGAGGCCGCTAGCGGTGCGGCGACGTTCCCGTAAAGCCGGTGCTGGGATCTTCGGGAGGGGAGAGTGTGGCCGCGCCCCGTGCGAGGGGGGCGGGATCGCCGGTGGCGCGGCCATCGTCGCGTTGCAGGTGGTAGAAGCATCACGACGCGAGATGGAACATAATCTTCTACCGTGGATTGGTAAACACCGTTTTTGAAATTTTCATCGGAAAAATCGCAAACCCATTGTTTATAACTAGCGTGATAATATGCAATGCAACCTATGCACGATATATGTAGGAAACAAGGCTGCAGCTCGCGCCTTTGACGATGCCTGTGCGCTCGTCGCCACAGCTGTGATTCGCTTTGGCGGACTCGGTTCCCTTTAGCGGAGTACCACGTGCATCGAAGCTCCATCGGGGTTCGAGATGGATAGAGCCGCTCGGTAGTGGCCATCACGGTAATGCGAGACCTCGTGATGTGCCGGTACGGCCTGTCAAAACAAGAAGAGCTTGATGGGTTCAGTGCCCGCGTGGGAGACGATGGCTGCACAGCACGCCCGCCGAGTGTGGGAGAGGGTCGCCTTCACGTTTCCACGGATTCTGATGAAGCCCATTTCCGGGGAGATGTGGTGACGCGCTGTTCGCTAGGAGTGCAGCGTGCCTCTTCCCTCAAGGCGGGCATCACCTTCCCGCGCAACTTCGATCGACATCGCGAGGAGGTGCTTGAGTAGCCTGAAGTCGATTTCATCCCCGATTTCCGCCCCGAGGCGGAAAGCCTCGCGCAAATGGAGGACAAGCAGATCGCGCGCGCAAGCACTTGCCGGCTCGTTCCATGACGCGAGCCGCTCTTTTCCATCATTCATTTGCCTTACCCCTTGATCGCCCGAAGCCAAATACAAGGCAATGTTGCTAAGCGAATGGGATATTTCAACTAAGAAATGTATCCATGGGGCTGCTTTCCTCAATATCAAAGCGTCGGCCACGAAATAAGTTCGATAGAAGTAGATTGAAACCAAATATAAAAAAGAACTCACTTTAAAACATCCGTTGCATGGCCGCCGGCTTTTCGCCGTGGTGGCGGGGACGTGAAAACGGCCCTTGTGGCCACGGCATCTCTCCAGCGTTTACAGCGCTGGCGGACACGGGCCGCATATTGCTGAATCGCGCATAAGCCTTGGTCCCGCACGCGGGCGGCAAGCCCGGAGCGGTTACGCACCGGAGATCGCACCCATTCGCTTCCTAATGTTGTCAATTAGTAGCCCGGCGCGATGAATGGGTGCCGACTGCCGGCCACTCCACGATTCGAGAGAGGGGAGCCTGGTAGGTTTGGCATGAAGGCGGGAAGGGCGCCTGCATGTCTGGCTGAATTTTTTAAAATCAATTGGAAAAGGTCGGATATGAATATTCAAGCACAGATTGTTGCCTCTGGCTCTGACGCGTCCTCGGTGCGCGTGCTGAAGGGAGAGAACCCAAAACTGGATGTCAGTTCGGCATCGAGCATCGCGCTTGATTTGCCGGCGGATTCAATCCTCGCCTGCGAGCGGCATGGATCCGACCTTTATGTTCGACTGACAAATGGCGAGGTCATTCTGCTCGTCGATTTCTTCCAGGAGGATACGAACGAGCATCCGCTGCTCAAATTCCGGAGCGGCGATGAATATGTGGAGATCTGGTTCCAGGACACCGATGTCGGATATCCAGAGGCCGGTGACGGAGCGTTCGAGCAGGCCCCTGGCGAGGAAGGGGCCGATCGTCGTGCGCATGGTCTGCTTGTCCCGTTGCTTATGCTCGGCGGCGTTGGTGGAATTATTGCCGCAGCAGCGGCCGCAGATTCCGATGACCACCGTGGCGGCTCTGGATTCTTTGACGACAGCGACAGCGACTCCGACAGCGACAGCGACTCCGATAGCGACAGCGACTCGGACAGCGACAGCGACAGCGACTCGGACAGCGACAGCGACTCCGACAGCGACAGCGACAGCGACTCGGACAGTGACAGCGACTCCGACAGCGACTCAGACTCGGATAGCGACAGTGACTCGGATAGCGACAGCGACTCGGACAGCGACAGCGACTCCGATAGCGACAGCGACTCGGACAGCGACAGCGACTCGGACAGCGACAGCGACTCGGACAGCGACAGCGACTCGGACAGCGACAGCGACTCGGACAGTGACAGCGACAGCGACTCGGACAGCGACAGCGACTCGGACAGCGACAGCGACTCCGATAGCGACAGCGACTCCGACAGCGACAGCGACAGCGACAGCGACTCCGACAGCGACTCGGACAGCGACAGCGACTCCGACAGCGACTCGGACAGCGACAGCGACTCCGACAGCGACAGCGACTCCGATAGCGACAGCGACTCGGACAGCGACTCGGACAGCGACAGCGACTCGGACAGCGACTCGGACAGCGACAGCGACTCGGACAGCGACAGCGACTCCGATAGCGACTCCGACAGCGACAGCGACTCGGACAGCGACAGCGACTCCGACAGCGACAGCGACTCCGACAGCGACAGCGACTCGGACAGCGACAGCGACTCGGACAGCGACAGCGACTCGGACAGCGACAGCGACTCCGACAGTGACAGCGACAGCGACTCGGACAGCGACAGCGACTCGGACAGCGACAGCGACAGCGACAGCGACTCGGACAGCGACTCCGACAGCGACAGCGACTCGGACAGCGACAGCGACTCGGACAGCGACTCCGACAGCGACAGCGACTCCGACAGCGACAGCGACAGCGACAGCGACTCGGACAGCGACAGCGACTCGGACAGCGACAGCGACTCCGATAGCGACAGCGACTCGGACAGCGACAGCGACTCGGACAGCGACAGCGACTCGGACAGCGACAGCGACTCGGACAGCGACAGCGACTCGGACAGCGACAGCGACTCCGACAGCGACAGCGACTCCGATAGCGACAGCGACTCCGATAGCGACAGCGACTCCGATAGTGACAGCGACAGCGACTCCGACAGCGATAGCGACTCCGACAGCGACTCGGATAGCGACAGCGACTCGGACAGCGACTCCGACAGCGACAGCGACTCCGATAGCGACAGCGACTCCGACAGTGACAGCGACTCAGACTCGGATAGCGACAGTGACTCGGATAGCGACAGCGACTCGGACAGCGACAGCGACTCCGATAGTGACAGCGACTCCGACAGCGACAGCGACTCGGACAGCGACTCAGACTCGGATAGCGACAGTGACTCGGATAGCGACAGCGACTCCGACAGCGACAGCGACTCCGATAGCGACAGCGACAGCGACTCCGATAGCGACAGCGACTCGGACAGCGACAGTGACTCTGATAGCGACAGCGACTCCGACAGCGACAGCGACTCGGACAGCGACAGCGACTCGGACAGTGACAGCGACTCCGATAGCGACAGCGACTCCGATAGCGACAGCGACAGCGACTCCGACAGCGACAGCGACTCCGATAGCGACAGCGACTCCGACAGCGACAGCGACTCCGATAGCGACAGCGACTCGGACAGCGACAGCGACTCCGATAGCGACAGCGACTCCGATAGCGACAGCGACTCGGATAGCGACAGCGACTCCGACAGCGACAGCGACTCCGACAGCGACAGCGACTCGGACAGCGACAGCGACTCCGATAGCGACAGCGACTCCGATAGCGACAGCGACTCCGACAGCGACAGCGACTCGGATAGCGACAGCGACTCGGACAGCGACAGCGACAGCGACTCGGACAGCGACAGCGACTCGGACAGCGACAGCGACTCCGACAGCGACAGCGACTCGGACAGCGACAGCGACTCGGACAGCGACAGCGACTCGGACAGCGACAGCGACTCCGACAGTGACAGCGACTCCGACAGCGACAACGACGTTGGTCACCGCGACGTTGGAGATCCGACCCACGCTAACGCGTATCTCTACCTAGACCCGTACACCTGGAAACTGATGATGTTTGCGATCGACGAGCAGAGACAGATCGACGCTTCGCCGACCAGGGAAACTGATCTTAAGCCGCTCTATGACCAATATCGCTGGGCGACGGCTCCCTACTATCAAAACCAGCAGTATTTTGCGGACGTCACCGGTGACGGACTTTCCGACTGGGTATATACGGATGCCTATACTACAAAGAAGATCTACGTAGTCCCGGGAACTACCGACGGAACTTTCGACACGGACGATCTGAGAACCACCGATATGGCCGGACCGGCTCAAACCGGTACGTGGAGTGGTTACGGCAGCGGTAATGGCAGTACCCACCTTGCGGATGTGACAGGCGACGGTGTGCTTGATCTTGTCCACGCCAACTACAACAACACTGGTCGAAGCCTGCGCGTCTTTGCCGGTTTGACGGATGCAAACGGTGTTGCCACGGGCGAGTTCGACGCAAATCATCCGGTGGAGAGTGTTGGTCCCGGCGCCTATTACTGGTCGAACTACACGCAAAGCTGGTTGACGAATGTGGGCAATGACCGGGGACTCGCCTGGGTCCACCTCGACATGTCCGAAAAGAAGCTGAACGTCTACTATTTCCAGGAAGACGGGCATCTTAGGTCGACGCCTTCCGTCTCAACCGACATATCGACGATCTACCAGTATTCCTTGCCGACCCTGAACTCCGGCAACTCGGCATGCTTCTTGAAGGACGTCAACCAGGACGGAAATGTCGATCTGGTTTGGGGTTACTACCCGAACAACGACATTCGTGTCCTCTTGGGCAACGACGATGGGACCTTCGATACACGTGCAATGAAGCAGACGGATATGAAGGATCAAGGTAGCTATTGGACCGGCCACACTCCGGGGAGTTACCCTGCTGTCGATCTGGTAGACGCCACCGGCGACGGTTTTCTGGATTGGGTGGTGCGTTATCCCAGTGGCAACCTGAATTATGTCAGGATCTACTCAGGCGAGGGAGACGGCACGTTCAATACGGATTACACCGAAAGCGTTGTTCCGTGGTTCAGTACGTATGGTGGTGCCAACTACATCGCTTACAACGGCTACAGTAACTTGGCCTGGCTCGGCGAAGCGGAAGATCGGACGCCGCACGACCCCGTGATATCGGCCACGACCACCCGCACATCTTCAGCGCCGTCCTTGACGGAGGCAAGTGCGGACGATGGTGGTGCGGGCCTTCTGCAGAGCACCAGCGGAGGCGATGTCGCCAATGTCGGCAGCACCGGTTTCGGACACGGCGACGCTGGTTCGGGAACGGGTTCGCTTTCGCTCTCCGGCGGCGGGATCCACATGGACTTCTCGCAACTGGATATCGCGAAGTTCCATTCCTCCTTGGGCCTCGGTGCCGAGGTGGACCTCACCGGAGGTGGTTCGAACAGCCTGACGCTCACCGCGGAGGACGTGAAGGATGTTCTGGACCAGTCGAACCAGAACGAGTTGCGGATCCTGGGTGATGCCGACGACACAATAGACGCAGCCGGCTTCACCGATACGGGCAGGACGGCCTCCGACGGCGACGTGAACTACCACGTCTACGAGACAGCGGATGGTGCCCAGCTCTGGGTCGATGAAGATGCAGAGGTAGTGTCCTAACCGCGGTGGACGGTTGCGAAATCCGGTCGGGCGGCCTCAAAAAGCCGTCCGACATCGAAAGGAACGGTTCCGTCGCATTGTGAGCCATCGTGGCGGCGGGACCGATTTGGACCGGATACAATTCGAGACGTATCTTGCTGCCCGCGCCAGCTCTTGGCGTGGGCAGATTTTTGAATGCGAAGTCACGTTCCTGCGACAGTGCGATCCCGTTCGGCACCCCCTTGCCGAGGAACTGGCAAGGCAGCCGATGCACAGCATACCATGATCGATCGGATCCGTGGCCGCTGGTGTGAACCGCGGCCGATCCGCGTCTTCGGAATCGCCGGCCGGCAGAGCATCGTTGATGAACCAGCGTAAGTAGAGGGGCGGCGGGCCGCTTGGCTCCAGCCGTGCCGGCGAGCCGGCAAGTCTCGTGCGCCGGCAGCTTCCTGAGCTCTCGCACCACACACTCAGCTCCTAATGTTGCCAATTAGCACGCGGATGCCGTGAATGGGCGTCAGCTACCGACCGCTTCCACGATTCGAGAGAGGGAAGCGTGGCTGGTTAACATGCTGGCAGGGAAATCGCCTGCATGCCCGGTTATAAAATCCATCGGAAAGGGTCGGACATGGATGTTGGAGCATCGATAGTTGCCACGGGGTTTGACGAGTCGAACGAGACCGGTCGTCTCTTCGCGGATATGGACAGGACAGCTTTCGAGGGCAGTGTGCTTATCGCGTTTACGAAACATCCGACAGTGCCCTGCTCTGGATCGACTAGTATGCAGAGCTAGTGTCCTGGCGGTAGGACGAGGGGTTGCCGCCCCTTCCTCTCGTCCGGGGCCCGTCTTTTGCTGCCTCTGGGCAAGCGAAGACGGGCCAGAATTGCCGCGGCCGACCTGCTGAGGGCGTCATCGGCGGCGGCGGGACTTTCGAGTTTTTCATCAGTCTTGCGGCGGGGAGAGCATCCATCCGGGTGAATGCGGCATCTCGCGCGTGCCGCGGAAGGCCAAACTTGCATCTGCAGAGGTCAGTGGTCGAGCAGCACAGCTTGACGGCTTCCTCCGGCAGTCAGGGATCGTGACGATAAATCCAGCCCAAAAACAAGCCAGGGGCGAGACAGAGTGACCATCACACGAAAGATTTCAGGACAAGGGCCGCAGCGGCGGATGCCGATATTGGCGGGCACTGTTTTCGCGGCGATTGCGCTGCACGGCTGCCTGCCCTCGGGCGACGCGGTGTTCGAGACCGCGGCCGCGTTGCCCGAACCCGCTACAGGCAGCACCAGCGCCGGCGCGCCGGCCAAGCATAAGGTTTGTGACTGCGTCGTGCCGCCGGGCCAAGATGCTGTGCCTGCTGCCGACCGCAGGGTGGCGCGGGCGCCGGGCGGGTTGCGTGATGCGGCCTTGTCCGCTCTCGACTACAGTTCGGAGATACGCGGCTCTCGCGCCGCGGTTGCTGCCGCCGATGCCCAGGTGGACCAGGCCCGGTCGGGCTATTTCCCGGCCCTGGACAGCAATGCCGGGATCGGTACCGACGGAGAGCACGATTATGAGGTGACCCTGTCGCAGCCGCTCTATGATTGGGGCCGCACGGCAGCGAAGGTCGGTGGCGCGCGGGCAGGTCGCTCGGCTGCGCAGGTGGAACTCTCCGCGCAACGGGAACAGGTGATGCTGGATGCCGCCAGCGCCTATATCGAGGTGGCGCGTGCAGCCGAATTGGAGAAGGTGGCGGCCGATGAGCTGAAGGCCTATCGGCGGATTGCCAATCTGGCGCGACAGCGGACAGAGGGCGGTTATGGCGACGCAACGGAGGCGACACTCGCCGAAGTGCATGTGGGCGAGGCAAGCTCCTCGCTTGCGGATGCGCAGGGCAAGCTTCGGGACGCGCGCAGCGTCTTTGCCTCCCGGGTCGGGCGCGGCGCCGGCACGCTTCCACCCGTGCCCGAACTTTCCACGGCGTTGAAAACGGCCCTGCGGCTGTCCGACGGGGCGGCCGGACAGAACCTGAGCAGGCGAGCAGACCAGGCGCCGACTGTCAAAGCGGCCTTGGCGCGCGCATCGGAGGCCGACGCGTCGGCGGCGGCGGAGGAGGCGCAGCTTTTTCCGACGCTGAGTGCGGAAGCCTTTGTGCGCGGCGACGATGCGCGCGACGACCTGAACAAGGGCATAGGGCTGCGCGTGACGAGTCCGACCGTTCAGGGGCTCAGCAATCTGCGGCGTGTGGAGGCGGCGAAACTTGCCGCTGAAGAGGCGACCTGGAAGGCGGAGACGGCACGACGCGATGTCTTGCGCCAGGTGCAGGCCTTTCTGGATCAAGAACCCACGTTGCGCAGTCGTCAATCGGTTCTGAAGGAGCAGCGCGTCAATGCGCGGCAACTGCGCGACCTTTATGAAGATCAGTTCAAGACGGGAACGCGTTCGCTCTCGGATCTCGTAACCGTGCAATCCGATCTCACGCGCATCGAAAGCAGCTTAATCAATGTGCGGTTCGACCTCTACGACCTGCAATATAAGGCCGCGGCCTCCCTGGGGATGCTGGGTGGCCTGCTGGAGATTACTCCGGCCGCGGATGCGGGAGGGATGTGAAATGACATCAGACGACCGGCAAGACGCAAAAGAAAATCCGGCGCTGCGTGGTTTGCGCGCACTGATCATGTTGTCGCGGCTCCATGACGAACTGCGCGACGGGATGGCGGGAGGGGCGTTGCAGAGCCGCTCGGACACGGGTGCGGATCTCCTGACGCTTCTGGATCGCGAAATCAGCATATCACAGGATGAGAACGGGGCCACGACATGAACCTCGGCAGGAACAGGAACTGGTTCAAAGCACAGCAGAGTGATGCGGCGGACGGCCCGCGGCCCGGCGAGGCGCAAGCGATCGAGGCTGCCCCCAGGGCCGCGGGTCGAGCACGGGTCACGCCGCATGCCACAGCGGATGAGATTCCGGAAGCACTGGCGGGTGCCGATCTCCTCGATGGACTCCTGCTTCTATGCCGGCTCCACAACCGCCCGGCCACGAGCGGTGAATTGACCTCAGGCCTGCCGCTCGAACAGGGTCGCCTCACCATAGGGCTCCTGTCGCGGGCGGCAGCGCGGGCAGATCTGGACGTACGGGTCCGCCGGCGGCCGTTGTCGTCGATCCCGCCTCACCTGCTGCCTGCATTGGTACTGTTGTCGGATGGCTCCGCGGTGGCGCTCGTCAGCCGGGAGGGAGAGTTCTGCCGTATCTGTCATCCCGAGTTGGACAGCCGGGAAGAGACGGTTTCTCTCGCTGCACTTTCGGCGCGGCACTCGGGCCTTGTGGTTCTCGCAGCACCGCTGGTCCGCTCCGATGATCGCGCTGGACCCTATGCCGCGGAACCCGAGCAGCACTGGTTCTGGAGTGAGATCAAGCGGTATAGGTGGGATTTTGCCGAGGTCGGATTTGCTGCCGCCTTGGCCAACACCCTTGCCGTGGTCACATCGCTGTTCAGCATGCAGGTCTATGATCGAGTGGTGCCGAACCTCGCCTTTGCGACACTGTGGGTTTTGGCGCTCGGTGTCCTGATCGCGATCGGAATTGAAGCGGTCGTGCGGATAACCAGGGCATATCTGATGGATGCGGCCGGCCGCCGAATCGATCAGCGTCTCTCCGCCCGGATTTTCGAGCAGGCGCTTGGACTTCGGCTTGAGGCTCGCCCTGCGGCGGTCGGATCCTTCGCCAGTCAGGTGCGGGAATTCGACGGCGTGCGCGAGTTCTTCACCTCGACCACCATCGGGACGCTGAGCGACATACCGTTCACGCTCCTCTTCATGACAGTCATCTGGCTGATCGGGGGGCCGGTGGTATGGGTCCTTATCGCTGCCATCCCCTTTATTGTATTGCCGGGCATTGTAGCGCAGTGGCCGCTCTCGCGAATGTCGCGTCAACATCTACGCGAAGGTGCCATCCGCAACGGCCTGCTGATCGAGGCGTTGTCGAGTGCGGAAACTGTCAAGTCCCTGCAGGGGGAAGCACGTTTCCAGCGGCTCTGGGAAGAATATACGCAGCTTCTGTCAGGCAACGGGATGCAGACACGCCGGCTGTCTTCGGTGCTCAATCAATCGGCAAGATCGGTGCAGCAGATTGCCTATGTGATGGTGATGGTCGTGGGTGTGTACGAGATTGCCGCCGGGAATATGACGACGGGCGGTCTTTTGGCTTGCGCAATCCTGTCCGGGCGGACCATCGGCCCACTGACGCGGCTCTCGTCGATTTTCGCCAGGTGGCAGCAAATGAGAGTAGCGCTGAGAGGCCTCGACGGCATCATGAAGACGCCGGTGGATCGGCCGGTGGGGCGCCGGTTCGTGCATCGTCCACGCCTGAAAGGGGCTTACGATTTCGAGGCGCTTTCATTCCGCTATGATCAGGACGGCGGGCCGATTCTGCAGATTCCGTCGTTCTCGGTAGCCGCCGGGTCGGCAACGGCCCTCCTCGGCACCAACGGGTCAGGCAAATCGACGCTTCTGAAGCTGCTATCGGGGCTTCACCAGCCGGCCGAGGGACGTGTTCTGCTTGATGGCACCGAGATGCGCCAGATCGATCCCGTGGATGTGCGACGCGCGGTGGGATACCTGCCGCAGGACGTGCGGTTGTTCTATGGAACCGTACGCGAAAACCTGCTTATGGGGCTCGAAAATCGCGAGGATGAAGAACTCCTCGAGGCGCTGAGATTTACCGGCGCCGACAGTCTTGTGCGCGACCACCCGCTCGGGCTCGATCGCAAGCTCGGGGAGGGCGGTTCCGGGATGTCCGGCGGCCAGCGCCAGTCCCTGGGACTCGCGCGACTTTGGTTGCGCGATCCCCGTATCGTGCTGCTGGATGAGCCGACGGCGGCCATGGACCACACGCTTGAGATGCGCGTGATCGAGAATCTGCGCGGGTGGCTGGCAGGCCGGACCTTGGTGGTTGCCACTCACCGCCAGCCAATACTCTCATTGGTCCAGCGTGCGGTGGTGATGAAGAACGGAAGACCGGTCGCGGACGGCCCCGTGGAAGGCGTGCTTGCGGCACTGTCGAGCAGTGAACCGGCACGTAAGGCTTAGGAGAGCGACATGGCATATGAAGGAGATATCGGCTGGGGAGCCGAATTCGGGGCGTTGAAGAAGGGCTCCCTACGCAGACCGGTTTTGTGGCTCGCCGCCTTCACGATCGCGGCGTTCTTCATCTGGGCGGCAAATGCGCCGCTTGCGGAAGTCACACGCGGGACAGGGAAGGTCACGCCATCGAGCCGCGTGCAGGTTATCCAAAGCCTCGATGGCGGCATTCTGCAGCACATCACGGTGCAAGAAGGAGAAGAGGTGAGGGCAGGCCAGGTCCTCGCGACACTCGAGGACACGCGGTCTCGCTCTGCTTATCAGGATCTTGAAGGGCAAGTGCTCGCGCTGCGCGCCGCATTGAGCCGGCTTGCCGCCGAACAGGCGGACCAGGACAGCTTCCGGGTGCCGGCGGACGTTGCCTCTCACGAGGAGGTCGTCGCCGTCGAAAGGGAATTGTTCGAGGCGCGGCGTCGCAATCTCGCCGAAACGACCGCTTCATTTGAGGAACGCCTCGCCTTGGCACGGCGCGAGTTGGAACTCGCGACGCCCTTGGTGGCCAAAGGTGCCGTGTCGACGGCAGATGAAATCAAGCTGCAACGCAATGTGGCTGATTTGCGGGGACAGCTTACCGAAACGCGGACCAGGTATTTTCAGGAAGTCAACGAAGAAATAGCAAAAAAGAGCGGCGAGCTTTCAAGTCTCCAGCAACAGCTGGCGGAGCGTCGCTCCGCCTTGGCTCGCACGGAGCTGAAGTCGCCTGTGCGGGGCATTGTGAAGAAGCTCGAGATCACCACCCAGGGTGGCGTCGTGCAGCCTGGTGAGACCATTATGGAGATCGTGCCGCTCGATGAGGCGCTTTACGTGGAGGCGCGCATTCGGCCAAGGGATGTTGCCTTCCTGTATCCGGGGCTCCCGGCTACCGTGAGGATCACCGCCTATGACAGCGCGATCTATGGGACCTTGGACGGAGAGCTGGTATTCATCAGCGCCGATACGATCGTTGACCAAAAACCGACGCAGCAGCATGACGCTGAACCCTACTACATGGTCAGGGTGCGGACCGAGCAGTCGGCCCTGGAAGGGCCCGATGGTTCTCTGCCAATCAAGCCAGGCATGGTGGCCGAGGTGGCCATACAAACAGGCAGCAAGACGGTCCTGAGCTATCTGCTGAAACCTTTGCTGCGCGGCCAGGAGGCCCTTGGCGAGCGCTAGCCGGACCGCGACCGCCATGGGCGGCTTGGCGCCCTTCCTGCGTGCGGTTCCGTCAAAGCCGCGGCCAGGGCCCGCTCTCGGGCCTGCGGCGCGGGGCTCGGCGGTTGAAACAGCCGCGATGACCTGTGTGTGAGCAGCCGGGCGCGAGAACATGCGAAGGTCTTCGGTCGGATCGTTGAGGACGTCGCGCGCGGCAGGTGCCGCACCCTATGGAAAAATATGTTTACCAACTGCTCGTCAGCCTTTCGGCGCGGCAGGACCAGGCGCGGGTGAGGTGCGGCTGGAGTCGGATCGGCTGGTCTCCTTCGACGAAACCGGCGCCACGGCAAGGGCGATCCCCCTCCTTGGACGCTGCTTGAAAGGCGCCCGCTTATTTTGCCCATAAGCCCCCGGCGGGATACGGTTTGATAATGAATACTCAGCACTGGCACCGAATCGGTTCGCTGGCTGATTCACCTTCCAAGACACGAGAGCAGCCATCCCAATGAGCCTTTCGCATCTCCTTATGCGCCTGAGACCGCAAGTTCAGAAGCATATGGCCACGCTCGCCGAGCCCTATCCTGCGTGCGTTCTCTTCTTTTCGGTGAGCGACGGCCGGAAGCGCGCAGAGGTTACGACTGCCTCCGGTAGGGACTTCGCGTCCGTGTGGCGGCAGGGCGTCCAGCGCCTTGCCCGCCTCGTGAAGGCAAAGAAGATGGAGCCTCGGTGGTTGCGCGTGGATTGGGTCGACGCTGCAGAACAAACCACATGGCTCGATCTGCAGATGCGTCTGATCGCCACCAAACGCAATTATTTCCGCTATGGCATTTCGCTGGATCGCGCATTTCGGCACGCGTTTCTGGAGACCGAGTTGAACGGCAACGCAATGCTCTACGAGGGAGGCGCAACGCGCCATGCCGTCCTGAACGCCGGCAACTTCCGCCGCTATGCGGCCCTGCGCCACAAACTCCCCGGTCTGGATTTCCCAAGTCATGGCGAAGTGCATGTGTTCTCCGCAAGGGGCGCCTTCGCTTCTGTCGGGTCCGATGAGGTCTATATTCTCAACGGCCCTGGCCGAGACGGCGGCCGGCGCGATCCGGGCCCCTTGACGCTAGGACAGGTCAGGGATCTGATCAAGAGCGGAAGCGACTATCTGGTGACCCAGGTCAAGGCCGATGGCCGCTTTCACTACGGCTGGCATCCGTGCTTTGACCGAGAGATCAACACATACAACAGCTTGCGGCACGCCAGCACCGTGTTCGCCATGCTGGACGCGTGGGAGGTGATCCGCGGTCCGGAATTGAAGTCCGCCATCGATCGAGCAGTCGGATATCTGACCGGCGCCCTTATAAAGGAAGTCGACATCGGCGATAAGCGTGCGGCGTTCCTGGTGGAAGAGAATGCCGAGATAAAGCTGGGCGGAAACGCTGTGTGCCTGCTCGCGCTGGTGAAATATTGCGAGCTGATGGATACGGATAAATACGCCGGGCTTCTCGAGAAGCTCGCGCAGGGCATCCTGCATATGCAGGATCAAAGTACAGGGAAGTTTTTCCACGTCTTAAATTATCCGTCCCTTTCGCGAAAAGACGAGTTTCGCACCATATATTACGATGGTGAGGCGGCGTTCGGACTGATGCGCCTATACGGCCTGACCGGCGACCCGCGATGGCTGGCGGCGGTCGAGAAAGCCTTCGCATACTTCATCGAAGCCGAGCATTGGAAGGCGCATGATCACTGGCTTTCCTATTGCGTCAACGAGCTTACGCGCTACAGGCCGCGCGAGGAATATTTCAGGTTTGGCATCAAGAACTTCGCAGACCACCTCGACTTCGTGATCGAGCGAATAACAACGTTCCCCACGCTTCTCGAACTCATGATGGCGGCGCAGAAGATGCTCGAGCGGCTTCAGGCCGACCGTGAGCACGGGCATCTCCTTTATGAGGTCGATTTGGACAAGTTCTACCGCGCGCTGCATACCCGCGCGAACTACCTGCTGAATGGGCATTTTTGGCCCGAACTGGCGATGTTCTACAAAAATCCGGCGCGGATCGTCGGCAGTTTCTTCATCCGGCACCATGCTTTCCGCGTACGCATCGACGACGTGGAGCATTACTTGTCCGGCTATGCCGCATATTTGAGATTCCTTGAGAGAGAGCCCGAGGTGCTGCCCCTCGGCACGCGGGATGTGGCGGCTTAAGGTCGATGGTCGCATCAAGTCATCCGATGAAGACGAGAGTGGAAACGCCCGCGTTGCATCCGCGGCAGGTTAACGCTGAAACAGGCTGGAGCTTGCGAAGTCTGCGTGGGCCTGAGCGATCCTCTCCCGGCATCCATCGTTTGCCATCCTATCTTTCGCTCGTTGCCGCGATCTTGCGTCGGACGCCGCTTCACTTCAGCGCTATCGTGCTTCTGGTGCTTGTCTCTCAGATATTGTTCTTTGCAACTATATGGCTTCCTTGGAAGGTGCTGGTTGTGCTGTCGGGGGCGGAGCCAAGGCTGATGCCCGAAACGGTAGGCGTCCTGTCTCAGCAAGATCAGGTTCTCATTCTCGGCTTTACGGCCGTGTTGGCATATCTGCTCCACCTGGCGTCCGAGAAGGCGATTGGCTGGCTCTGTATGCACGGCGCCGGCAAACAAAGATCGGCGAGCGGCAAGACTGGGTTGTTCAACAACCAGCGTGAAGTCGCCGAGCAACTCTATAGAAAGCTCGTGCGCTGCCTCGCCGACGCGTGTTTCGTTGCCGTTGCGTTATCGCTGCTGTTCCTGCTGTATCCTGCCCTGCCGTTTCTGTTCCTGGGCTGGAGCATCTTGTTCGGAACGGCCACTTGGTGTGCTGCCATCTGCTCGCGCCCGACGCGGCACTGGATTTCCAAGTCGCTCGGATGGGTGCTGGGTGTTTACGCGAACGCGGGCTTCTTTTGCGCCCTTGGCTGGCTGATCTATGCGCATTGGCGCGGCGTCATGCCTATGCTGTATATCAGCTTCATCGCGCTCTTTGTCATGCGCCTGGCACTGCAGCAGAGCGCCAGCATCGTGCTGAACCTGCGCGGTCTGGTGCGGCAGCGCAGCCAGGCGATGGCGCTGTTTCTGCCTGATGTACCTTGGCCCAGCCAGCTTCCGCGCAACAGCCCATTCGGTGATCTTTCGCTGGAAGCGAACCGAGTGCGCTGGATACGGAAGCTGGTGGAATCTCGGGAAGGTGTGATCCAGGGCGACTGGACCATCCGCATGAGTGCGATGGAGTGCGGCAACGTCAGTGTCTTTTTCGTCTCGATCACGAGTGGTGGTGATCCAAGTGACGGCCCGAGTGGCTATCTGGTTAAGCTGTTCAATCATACGCGGGATGCCCTTGCTCAACAGGAGGCAGATCTGTTGAATGTGGAAGGGCCTTCCTTGCCGACGTTCGAGTGGCTCGGTGAGACCAAGGTGAAGGGCTATCTCTGCCACCTTATGCGTTGGGAGCCTCAAGCTGAGCGGATGGAAAACGCGGCACATGGCCAAGCTGCCGGTGCACTCCGCATTCAGTTGTTGAGCCACGATCCGTCCCCGACCTTGATAGAGAAATACCGCCGCTCGCGCCCGGATCTAAGGGCGCGTTTGAAGCCCGACATGTGCGACATGCTTCTCCGATCGATCGCCGATGAAAAGCAAATTCAGTGCGTGGAGCATCTCCGCGACATATGGGATGATTTAGTTCATGTGCTGGATGATCTGCCTGTGCAGTTGACGCTGCCGTGGCTGAATGCACAATCGCTCTATAAGAGGCAGAGTGGCCAGTATTGCCTTCATCATTGGGCCGGTTGGTGCCTGGAGCCGGTGGGCGCCGGCTGGCCGCTCTCTCCTAGGACCAGCAAGGAATTGCACGACGCTCTCCAGAAGGCGGCAAAGATACGGCCCGCCTTGCAGAGTGTCACTCCGCGCGCTGCCGAGCTCAGTGCGCGACTGTTCGAGTTCGAACGCCGCTTCTCGATTTCCAACTACAATGGAGCGGCAAATATGGCACCAAAACTCCTGCGTGCCTACTCACCAGACCCATCTGCAATCCCGTGAATGGAGGAAAATATGCAGGGTAAAGCATCTATATTCATTGTTTTATCCTTGGCGTTTTGCATGGGATGGCAAAGTGCAGACGCAAGAACCCATATGTCCGAATTGGTTGTGAAAACAACCGACGACATCATTCCTGTTGAGATGATGGTTGTATTTTACGGCGCATCACCGGATGAGGACGTTGATTGGGAGACATTGCATGTTCAGCAAGGGCTGCCCGAAGCGTGGCGGGTCGCCAAGACAACGCAAAATGATGACGAGCGGATATTTAGTTGGTCGGAGCGCATCGAGCTTAATTCAAGTACCTCTCCTTCAGCAGTGGCGGCAAGTACGGGTGGCTGCGATATATGCTGGCGTAAAATTGCTATTGTATATCGGATGCCGAACGACCTGGTTGAAGAGAACTTCGCGGTCCAGGTGCGGCGCGGCGGAAACTGGCTGTTGAATACAGAGGCTACCGTGTCGGCTCTCAACGAGCGCACAATTCAGCCTGCAGAATTTGCACCTGCGCGATATTCAACAGCTGATGGCTACAAAGTCCTCGACCTGTCGCGCGCTATACCCATCTTCAAAAACCTGTTCTACGAGCTCGATGAGAATCCGGTGCTCACCGCTGCCTACGACGAACTGGGTAACATAGATTTTCGGGCGTATTCAGACCTGGCGCAGGTGGCATGGTGCTCCGAATTCGCTGCTCATATTCAAGAGGCAGCGGGACGGACCGCACCTGCAGTGCGCGACCGCGAAATCAACGGTCGTTTCCTGTTTCGCTATTATCGTAAAATTGGTGCCCACGCCTACGGGTTCGAGGAAATAGCAGGGTGGACACCGGAGGAACGGCGTAGGCGCCTGCCACCCGGAAGCATTGTATCCATAGCTACGGTCGGTGTTGGGGGGCATACTTTGATTTTGACCGCGTGGAAGGAGATGGATGGCCTGCAGACTTTCAGCGCCATTTCGGGCAACACCAGCAGGACCGTGCGACATAATTCGGAAATACGAATCCCGCGTTTGCCTCCTGAAGTGAAGGATGACCCCGCAGCAACCAAGTATTGGCGTGATCGCTCCTTTATGATTGTCACGGAAGGGCTAAATGAAAAATATTGAATACTCTTATAATTTCAGAATCTTAGACAAGGCTGAGCGCAGGCAAGAAAGTCTGGATGTTCCAGCGCGGCATGTGACTCCCCACCCTTCCGATGTAATTATTGCGTGGGGTGGAGATGTCAATTTGGGTAGGCGGCAGCACTATATAACGAAAGAGGTTGGCGAGGAAAAGGTTCTGGATATAAATGCCCTGAAATCGGCAGATTTGAGTATTGTAAATCTTGAGTGTGTCGTATCGACAAAAGGGAGATATGAGATAGAAAAAGGGGAGCCCGGTCCTTACTACTATCGTGCTCGCCCCGAGATGCTTCAAATTCTCCGCCACGCTGGCGTTCAAATGGTTGCCGTAGCAAATAATCACTCTGGTGACTATGGCGATGAGGCTCTCGTGGAGCAGGCGTACTGGCTCCGGACATTCGGCCTGAAATTCGCAGGTTCAGGTCTTAATATCTCGGAAGCTTTCAGTCCCGCTTATTCACAAGCCGGACCATTCAAAGTTGCCTTGTTCTCCGTTGATTCGACCCAACATCGTTTTGCAGCAACTGATAATTCCCCCGGAATTGCCTACCTCGATCCCAAAAAACCTGAGATCTGGCTGCAAACTCTCAAGGCGCTAATTGCAGAAGCGCGCACCAATGCTGATATCGTTCTGGTAGCAGTCCATTGGGGAAATAACTGGGCAACGATGCCGGACGATGCGGAAATTGCAATTGGCCATGCGATCATTGATGCAGGTGCTGACGCAATATTAGGGGCTTCTGCCCACGTTCTGCAGGGCATCGAGGTTTATAAGGGCAAGCCAATTATTCACGATGCGGGTGACCTGTTGTTCGATTCTAAGCTACCCGAACGAGGCGCCGGCGTATTCAGACTGCATCTCGATCGAAAGGGTATTCACGCCGTCAGCTTTGTTCCGATACGCACTGCCTTCGGCAGAACCTATCAACTGCCGCCGGATCGAGCTGCCAAGACCAGTGTCGCGTTCCGCGACCTTTGCCTGCAGCTTGGCACTGACCTTGCACTTCAGGAAGACGGGGCGGCGAAGCTTATAATTCGTGAGCAAGAAGACGATCTAACGGTCGCGCGGACACCGCCCCCAAAGCACCATAGGGCGCCGGACGCTGAAATTGCGTCCGCACTCGCTGAGATCGACATCAGGAGTGAGTGGACTGTTGTCGATGTTCCGGCAGATGCACGGTTGGAGGAGCCCCTTCGCATAGGCCCACTTACTCTTCTTGGTCTTCGTTGCAGACCGCGAGATCTGACCGGTAGAGCAATGGTTTGGGTGGAAAGCTTTTGGATCTGCGAAGAAAAGCTGGTGGATAATTGGCGACTCGACATTAGAGCTGTCTCCAAGGACGCAGGCTCCCCGGTTGTTTGGGGTGCCGGTATGGATCATGACCCATGTGATTGGATGCTACCCACGTCCAAGTGGCAGCCGCAGCAAATCTATCGCGATTATTTCGGTCTTCGTCCACCAACCTCCAAAGCCATTCGCAGTACTGACTTGCTATTTGAGGTTTGCCTGGTGGGTCGGGACGGAAAAACGGATCCCGTTTGCGTACCGAACCGTACCGTTCATATCGAGCTTCCATCGCCAAGCCCTATCCGACGTCCTTCCTTCGCTCGGTCAGCGATCAGTCGAGACCAACGGCAACCCGTGCCGATCAGTAGATGCAGGTTTAGCTTTCTTAACGTTGATATGGGCTGGCAGCGCACCGGTGTAGAGAATGCGTCGATACTTCGTGTTGCCCTATTCTCGCGAGAGCTGGGAATTTCACCCTATGTCCTTACAAGTAGATACAATCCTCAACTAAGGAGAGTGGAGGAATATCTTCGAGCTACTGGGCAATTGCCTGATGGCGTCCTTTTTCGCAACATGTATGACGATTACCAAAGCGCTGACAGCTTCGATGCTGACAGGCATCTTTCTGCCGATCTCCTGCGGCCAGAGTTGCATCCGGAGCAGGAATGGAGAGCCGTACCCAACACTGACGATCATCGGGTTTTCACACGAGATGGTCGAAAATTGATGTACGTCGCCCGCCGAAAGGACACCGGCAGAATTGGATATGTGAATCACTTTCATGACAATTTCAAGTGGCGACGCGATGTCTATGACTTCCGGGGGTTTCTGAGTTGTATACAGATGCTGGACGGGAAGAGCGCGCGCGTTGTACAGGAGATCTTTTTACGTCCGGGGGGCTCAATTGCACTCATTAAAAGTTATACCAAAGATCAAGGAAATATCGATCACATACAGGTCGTCGAAGAAAATGGGCATCTTTGTTCCAGGGTAAAGGATGAGAGCGAATTGATGAGGCTTTGGCTGAATGAGTTCGTTAACGAGGACGATTTACATCATGTTTTTATTGTAGATAAAAGCAGGATACTATACGCGCCCGCGGTTGATGTTAGAGATATGCAACCTGATAAAGGGAAGATAACGGTTATTCCCGTAGTGCACGCGTTGCATACCCGTGATCATCGTCGGGTTGAAGATGGTCGGGAAAACAGAAACTACATCGAGATTCTTAAGGACATCAGGCGACCAGATGCGATAGTTACGCTGACTGAGGAGCAGAAAACCGATATAGTAAATCGCTATGGCCCGGCTCCTATTGATGTTATTGGTCATGCTTACAATAGCCAAACTACACCTGGTTGCTTTGAGCGGAGAGATCGATATAAGGTTGTTTATCTAGCGCGCTATTCTCCAGAGAAGGAGCATAATAGTGCCATTCGCGCCTTTAGACTGGTCGTCAATCAGGTTCCTAATGCAACCTTACATTGCTACGGTTTTGGCAACCCCGGAGATCCAACACTGCCTGCATTAGAAAAACTTGTGAAAGACTTACATCTAGGATCAAATGTTTTTCTTAACGGCTGGGCTCAGGAGACAGCGTCTGTTTATGAAGGGGCGGGGTTGACTATTCTTACAAGTCAGGCTGAAGCATTTTCACTTACTATAATGGAAAGCCTCTGCCATGGCTGTCCTGCGATCGCATTTGATGTGCGCTATGGTCCTCGCGCCCTTATCCGTCATGGTTACAATGGATTTCTTGTACCTTTCGGTGATGAGAAGGCACTCGCGCAATACATAGTGGGCGTATTGGAGGATGAGACGCTGCATCGCTTACTTTCTTCCCAAGCTAGACAAGATGCTGCGCGATTTTCCCCTAGTCTGACGGCTCATTCTTGGTCGAAGCTGTTTTCGTCGCTCTCAATTACAGGATGTGCAAACAAGGCACCCAATGATTTTGACGTGCTCCCCGCTTTGTCCCCGCCTATAGGTTAGCCCTGTTCACGTTGTGGTCCATTCTGGACCGGGTTGCAAATTCGTGCGGGGTGAGCCCGTCGAGGCTCGTATGCGGTCGGTTCAGATTGTAATCGATCCTCCATTCCTCGATGCTGTCGCCGGCGTGCCGGTAGCTGGTGAACAGCCGCTCATTGAGGCACTCGTCCCTGAGCCGCCCGATGAAGCTCTCCACCAGACCGTTTTGCATCGGCTTGCCCGGCGCGATGTAGTGCTATTCGACCTGCCGCTCCTCCTGCCAGGCCAGAATCGCATTCGAGGTCAGCTCGGTGCCGTTGTCGGAGACGATCATGCAGGGATAGCCGCGCCGCTCGGCAATGCGGTCGAGTTCGCGAGCAATCCGCTCGCCGGACAGCGAGCTGTCGACCACCGCTGCCAGGCATTCGCGGCTGAAGTCGTCGATGACGCACAGGATGCGGAAGCGCCTGCCGTCGGTCAGCGTGTCGGAGACGAAGTCGAGGCTCCAGCGCTGGTTGGGGGCCTGCGGGATCGCCATCGGTGCTCTCGTGCCGAGCGCTCGCTTACGGCCGCCGCGCTTGCGCACGGTCAGCCGCTCCTCCTTGTAGAGCCGATAGAGCTTCTTCCAGTTCACCGTCACGCCCTCCTGCCTCAAGAGCAGGTGCAGCCGGCGATAGCCGAAGCGCCGGCGCTGCGCCGCCAGCTCGCGTAGCCTCTGGCGCAGGCCGGCATCGTCCGGCCGCGACGAGCGGTAGCGGTAGACGCGCGGCGCAATGCCCACCAGACCGCACGCACGGCGTTGGGAATATCCCCTCTCTTCAATGGCCCAGCCCACGGCCGTCCTCCTCGAACCGGGCGTTTTTGCCGGCATCTCGCGCAGCGTCGACGCATCCATCATCTGCTCCACCAGAAGCTTCTTCAGGCGCGCATTCTCCTCCTCCAGCGCCTTCAGCCGCTTGGCCTCCGACACCTCCATGCCGCCATACTTCTTGCGCCAGGTGTAGAACGTCGCGTCGCTGATCCCGTATTTGCGGCACAGATCCGTCGCCGACAGCCCGGCCTGGTGTTCCTTCAGAATGCCGATATCTGCTCGTCCGAAAAGCGCGATCGCTTCATTGCCAGTCTCCCTCTCTCCAAGAGCAGACTAACCACAAAGCGAGGACATTTCAGGGGAGCACGTCATCTCCGACGACGGACACGTGACCCAACCGCAATCCACTTAGCAAAGCCCTATGAAAGCTTTGGTAACTTGGTGTTAATCCCTGTTACACTATTGCTGATTTTGTAACATTTCACCTATACGTTGTGTAAAATGCTGTCAAGACATCATCCGTAGTCCATGTGGATAAAGGATATGAGAGTTGAATCTGGCTCTGCTGCATTTTGGCACACACAACCATGTGTTGCATTCTGCAAGAAGTGGAAAATAGGGGCGCATCTCAGGCATTTATGCCGGCCATTTGGTTATGATGGTTCCACAGGAGAAGCCAGCCTTCCTCCCGACCCAGCCGCACCTATGTAAGGTGGGTGGTCCACAGCCAAAAAACCGACTGCCTTCTCGATGCAATCGGTGTATCAAAGCAAATGTAGGATATTAAGCGGATTGTGGCCGCATTAGGGCTGGTTACAGCGGCGTATGTTCAGCCAACACTGCTCCAGCCAAGGGTGAGACGACATGTTTAAGATCGCGGACCTATCTGCGTTCATAAGCGTCGCGCTCAGCTTATGCGCGCTTCCAGGACGCTGCCTCGGTGCGATGCATTCTCTGTCTTGAAGACAAAGAACATGGCGCGGAAAATCGGTATCTGTACCTGACTAGCCCACCAGTACACCGGTGCGAAAGGGAGGAGTCGCATCGGCAGGACGCCCAGTTTGCACTCTGTCTCGGGTCATCAATACGGCTTGCGTTGCCGGTTGGCCCCCTACGGCTTGCGCGCGAGTCATCGCCGTTGAAGGAGCGCCTGTTGCCTGCCAAAGACGCTCGGCAAAGCCACGCTCTTCCGGGCCTACGACATCCGCATAGATGGCGGTAGTGCTCCAGTGAGCGTGCCCAAGCCAGCGCTGAACAAGGTTCATGGGTACCCCGGCTTCGAGAGCCGCGACGGCAAAGCCATGCCGCAGGCCCTTGGGGCTGGCCTGCTGTCCCTTGATGCCGGCGGCAGACATCACTGAGCATATATATCTGTAACCAGTCATACGACTCCAGGACCAGATGGGATCATCGTATTGGGATTCCGGTGTACTTTCCTTTGCGGTTACAAAGAGAGTGGCCGTTCCCGAGGAAATAGGCACTATCCTGTAGCGGATCTTTTCCCTTTTTTTTAGGCTTCGTATGACAACAATATCCTCTTCGAGGTCGATATTACGAAAAGTTAGGTTAAGAGCTTCGGAAATACGGCATCCTGTTTCCAGAAGGGTGCGACAGAACAGTTGAACCGGGAGATCTTCTTCCATTGAATGCTGTAGGAAGCGGCGCCTCTCCATAGAAGTAAGATATTTCCTGTTTCCGTACTTGTCGATCATTGACTATCCCCGCTCGACACGCCGCTTGCTATACACCACGCCTGCATCCCCATCCCCGTGTTTCCTGCTTAGTCTCGATTGTCACGAGAGTTCGCGTATAAGTTACAAAATCAGCAATAGTGTAACACCGTTGCGTGTGTCAATCGGAGATGGATATGAGAGGGATCGCAATCCTGTTCTTTTTGATCGATCTGGCGGGTATGGCATGTATCATACTGATTTCATTGATAGTTCTAGATATCGCCCTTGGGGGTATTCTGCCTTGATCCTCTGATATGCCGGGAGCTTCGTATGGATGGAGAGGTCAGAAGATACGATTTGGTTTGCGATAACTTCCTGGTTCCGGAGCACTTGAGCGCGCCGAAAGGTTCGGCGTCCTGGCCGAGGGGAAGAGGAGTGGGTTCCTGGTCATGATATCGAAGGATTCTTGCAGGTGCGAGATATGTTTTACCAGGAAAATTGGAAATAACGTCCTGTCGAGTTGCTTAAGTTCGACGTATATATGGACATATAGCTGATATACACGCGTTTATCCGAAGTGGATGCCCGTGCTGTTGAGAGCAGTTGGGCCAATCGAAATGGGAGAATGTCATGAAGCATTATATTCAAGAAAACTTGAAAATAATATTCATTAGAGAAGATCGCAGTCTTTGGCATGACATGCAGCTTGCCTTGCAGTTGGTAGGGTTTCCTGTGTCTCTCGCTGAAACAAAGGAAGAACTTGATTGTATGGTTGCATCGAGCGCTCGCTGTATTCTTGTTCTTGACTTGGAAACATGCGCAAACGAATGGCTGTCCACAATAAGGCAACTGGCTATACGCAAGCAGGTGCGCATCGTTGCCTTGATGGCGAATACGGGAGCTCAGGAGCGCCTCGAGGCGTTGAAGGCAGGTGTGGACGTCTACCTGGCGAAGCCGGTCAGCTATGACGAGTTGAAAGCTGTGCTGCAGCGTCTTGCCGCCCGTTTCCCGGAGGCGCCGTCTGCTCTGGCCCTGGACAAGGGGCGGCAGCTCCTGATGATCTCCGGAGGCCCCGTCGTGCGGCTGACTACGTTAGAGTGCTGGTTCCTTGCCTGTCTGGCAGAGGCTCCGTACCGGAGGGCTTCGCGGCATGAAGTCGAGCGCTTCCTTTGGGACGATGACCTTTCACTGACGGACAAGCGCCTCGATGTTCTCGTCCACCGCCTTAGAAAAAAACTCGAAACCGAGGCGCCGGAGCTAGGGAACATCATTGCGACGCATCGTAGCCATGGCTTCTCGCTTCTGCGGGAGACACATCTCTGTGAGCTGGATCCACCAATGTTTACTGTGTCTCCGGCGCTGGAGAGCAGCAGCGTATGAGACGAATGGGCCGCCTGACCGGCGTGCGGCAGGATGGTAACTGGAGAAGGTGCAGTCGATAGAGACGCGCTTGCACGGGGTCTCTGCAGAATCCCGTGATCTGTCGGCGGGTGATCGTAAATCCAGTACGCGCACGATGTAGGGGCTTACGCCTCCGAGCTCGGTAACTTGTTGTGTGCATTGTTAAACAATGTTCACCGTGTGCATGTGCTCGTGAATCCAATTGTAACTGTGTATACGGCGGTAGTTAAGTATACCTCTTTGAACTTTGATCGTTAGTGGGCGTAGATCGCTTTCCATCAAGAAAGAGTCATTCCCCGGGAAATAGGTATCCGGTGGCGGCTGACGATGTCCCCTTAGGAAAAGACAGGGAGCGCGACGATGAGCCTTGAGCGGTTGTCACTCGGGACAATACGATGTGTCCGAGAAGTTCTTGCGAGCAGGAGCGTAACGGTTGCTGCTGAACGTATCGGCATATCCCAGTCGGCCGTATCGCAGCAAGTTGCACGCTTCGAAAAGCTTTCGGGCATTCCAATCATAGCCCGCAACGGCACCAAGATGACGGTGTGCTCGGACGAAATTGCCCGCCTTATCTTCGCTATGATGGAGCCCGTGGAGACGATGCGGTGCATCTCGCTCGGCAAGGAAATGGGCAAGTTGCGGCTGGGCCTCTGCGACTATCTGGCTGCACGCCACTGCAGCAACATCTCTCGTTATATGGATTTGGACAAGGAATTCGAGATCCGAATTGGTCGCCCGTCGGGTGTTGCGGGGATGTTCAACGATGGCGAACTGGACATCGTTATGCGCCCTCTTTTCCACCATGAGGGTGAGGTTGATCTCATGGTCGACGTTCCATTGGTGTGGGTGGCCTCCCATGCCTTTGGACCCAGACTGGGCGACGGCCGCTCCGCGCCGATCCCGGTTGTTCTCGAGGCCACTCTTTCTCCTTACTCCTACTATGCCGAACGGTCGCTTCGAGAAGCGCAGATTCCTTACAAGGTTGCCGGCCGTGCCGATGACAACCTTGTTCGAATGCATCTGGTGTCAGCTGGGCTTGGGTGCACAACCGTTCCAAAGTTTGCCTTGGATACCCTTCCGGCTCATGCAATCAGAGCTGTGGCGGGTATCACCGGAAAGAGCTGCATAAGATTTGGCATGTTTTATAATAAGAAAAAGGTCCAATTTAAAAAGGCATGCAGGATATTTGAAGCAATATCTGAATATATGGTATAATGTCCTCTGCGCCGCAGGACTATGGGCCATTCGAATAGCCTCAACAACAAGGTGTGCTTACATGAATGCCCAAGGAGGCCGGAAGACAGGTGGTATTGGCGCTACTCTCGTGTCGCGACGTCTTGATCTTTCGTCCGCTGGTGCGGAGCGGTTCGCTCCTGCGTTTGTTGAAACAGGACACCAGGTTCCGTAATGCGAGATTCGGAAAGAATTATAGAAAAGCCGATTAGGATTAGGTATAGGCCAGCTTCAGTTCTGCCGAAAGTGCCGAAAGGGGAGATGGATACTTTTGTCGTAGCGGTAATGTATATGGAGAGCGGACAGGTAAACTGCTTCCCGGCAGACTACCTGAATGACTTTCCATTGTGGGACGATCCGCCGGACCTGCTGAAGACCGGCGACCGATCACGGTTTCTGGCGAAGGTGCAGGGCTGCAACGCGACGGGCTGGTTCGACCATCTGCCGGATGAGAGGAACGGAGCCATCATTTCGCCAATGCATTTGGGCGAGGGACAGCGCCTTATCGGCTGGTGTCCCATAGACGATCTGATCCCAGGGAAAGAACAGATCGGTCCGCTTCCATAGTGCTCTGGGCGACTGAAGGCACTCGTCCTGGAAGCGGAGTTTTGCAACCAGCGGCCGGGCAGTTGTTGTGGGAGGCCCGGATTACACCAAAAGGATGCAGCCGTGGCAGCAATCATCTCCCTTGACCCGCGCGTAAGAGACGCATGGCTGTCATCGTGGATAGGGCAGGACATGTTCTGCGCCACCGCCATACAGGAGCTTCACGCGATGCTGCCCGGCAGGCACTTCATGGTTGTGTTGACCATCGCACGGGCAGGCCAGCCATACAGTGTGGTCTTTCGCGCATGGAAGACACCTCCTTCAGCCGTGCCGTTGGGTACGCCACCGGGGTTTCAGACGAGGCGTTTGGCGGCAATTGCTCATTTGGGCAAGCATGCCGTTGAGCAAGATCCGTTGCCTGATCATCTCTTTATCTCGAAACGGAGCGGGGATCCCTGCAGCTTTGTCGAGGCGTTGGATCATGCGAGGGGCATGAGCCGCTTCTGGCCTTGCCCGGTCATCTATGTCTTCGATGGAACGGCCTACAGCCGCGCCTGATCTGTAAACGCCGGAAATGATGCAGTATGGGAGAGCGCACGAGCAATGTTGATACGGGATTTAACAGCACGCAACCTTATGTAGGTATGCATGCATCAGCATGCTGCAATCACATGTATGCTGCCCTGATGCGGCATACGGCTTTGTGCGATTTGCTTTGCCGGACGTTCATCGGACTACCGAGCTTATCCTGCGTGTAGCCCTTGTTGTAAACCTCCTCTGACAATTGGATCATGCGATGATTGAACGGCGTCTTTTCATCAAGTCTCTGATGGCATTCGGCGGCTGCGCCGCCTGCGCAGGCATTGCCTTTGCGGATGAGGAGTGGGGCTATGACGGAGCCGAGGCGCCGAAACATTGGGGCGAACTCGATCCGCACAATCTCGCCTGTGCGACAGGGAGCCAGCAGTCTCCCCTGGATATTGCAGGCGAGATCGCGGCGAAGCTGCCGAAGCTCGAACTCGACTGGGAAGAGAGCGACGGCACCATGGTCAACAACGGCCACACGATTCAGATCGATGTGCCGGCCGGCAGCGCGCTCGATCGCGACGGCGAAGTCTACGAACTGAAACAGTTTCATTTCCACACCCCGAGCGAGCACCACGTGAAGGGGCGGGCCTTTCCGATGGAGGCACATTTCGTGCATCAGAATCGCGAAACTGGCTCTTTCGGTGTTCTTGCCGTGTTCTTCGCCGCTGGCGCGGCTAACGAGGCGTTTGCCCGGCTCGCGAGAACCTTTCCCGCGCATAGGGACGACAGCGTCCTGGTGGATGATTTCGATCCTCGCGGGTTGCTACCCGGCTCCCTCGACTATTGGCTTTATGAGGGGTCTCTGACCACTCCGCCCTGCAGCGAGGACGTGGACTGGATCGTCCTCAAGGAACCGCTGCGGGTAAGCGAGGAGGACATTGCAAGGTTCAGGGCCATCATTCCTCACAATGCGCGACCGATCGTCTTGCCGCATCGGCGCTTCATCTTGAGTTCGACCTGACCGGCAAGCATGGCCGCTCCCGGCTGGCCGGCACCCGCGTGGAGCCGCTTCAGACGTTCAGGAGCGAGCCTGGAGGAGCGATGCGGAAACAATTTTCGGTTTCACTGTTCATCATTCTCGCTGGATGTGCCAGCCCATCCTCCGGCCCCAGTGTCGGCGATATTTATAGTGTTACCCTTCCCGGTTCGGATGAAAAGATGCCGGTACTTGAGCTTGTAAGTGCTTTGCCGGATATCACGAATATGCCTTCCGCCACTTCCTCTTGTGGCGAGTTCGATCGACTTCAGGCTGCAAAGACCGGAGGCAATGGCCTACAGGCGGGCGACGTGATCGAGGTCACCATTTTGGACACCGGTGAAGCGGGTTTACTATCGCCCACCGAGAGCAAAGTTCTTAACCTGGGCCGCTTTACAGTCGATCAGGACGGCTCCGTAACCGTTCCTTTTGTCGGCCGGCAACCCGTGAAAGGCGCTTCGCCCGAAGTTGTTCAAAATCGGATCGTCGATAGCCTTCGCGGATCCGCGGTAAACCCCCAGGCCGTCGTCACGGTGGTGGAAAGCCCGGCCAGTACCGTTACCGTACACGGGGATGTGCGGTCCATCGGCCGCTTTCCGCTCGCCAGCAAGAGAGAGCGGGTTCTCGATGCCATCGCATCGGCAGGCGGGCCCGGTTCTCCCCCCGGTTCGACAATGGTGACGCTGGTTCGCGGCCCTTACAGGGCGCGTGCGCCGCTTGACTGTCTCCTGGCGGATGACGGCCAAAACGTCCGCCTCATGCCAGAGGACCGGATTCTGGTCGAGAAGAACGGCTCGAGCTTCACGGCCCTCGGCGCGTTCAAGAGCAACGGCGAGTTCGAATTTGAGACCGGCAAGCTCACGCTCGCCAAAGCCATTGGGCGTGTCGGTGGCCTTCTGGATGACCGTGCGGACGCTCGCAATGTCTATCTCTTCCGCAATCCAAACATCCATGTTGCGGCTGAAGCGGCCTCGCGCGCATCCGCAACTGAGAAGCCCGTCATCTATCGCCTCAATCTGCGCGACGTCGCAAATTTCGTTCTCATGCAAGGGTTCTTGATGCAGGACGGTGACATCCTCTACGCCGGCAATGCTCGCATAGTGGATCTGGCCAAGCTTTTGACGGTTTTCCAGAAAAGCGTCTCGCTGCCCGCCGCATCCCCGCCGGCGGAGTAGATGAAGCAAGCGTCTTCTATCCGGCGATCGCGCGCAGGGCAGCAAGGGCCTCTCCCGCGCTGCCTGGGCAACGTGTGGGGTCGCCGCAGATGAGACGCTCGGCGAATGACGCCAGGGCCGCATCCGCGGTCCGGGTGCAGTGGTCCAGAAGCCTCAGAAGGATTTGTCCGCATGCATAGAGATCCGCCCGCTCATTCGGGAGGCCGTTAGCAAGGCATTGTGGAGGCGCCAGGCGCGAGCGTGCCCGCACTGCAGAATCCGGTCCGGAGGCGCTCCGCCGCTCCACCGAAATGCCGAAATCCGCGATCTTCAGGCTTATCGGACTGTCTTCGGCGAAGAGCAGATTGGCGGGCGTGATGTCCGCGTGCACGAACCCCGCCGTATGGATGGCCTGCAGCCCTGAAAGGAGCGCCTCCATGATTCCGCAGATGTCGCTGGGCGAAAAACATCTCGACCCGTTGAGGCGCTGCGAGAGGCTTCCCCCGCCCACCCATTCCAGCAGCAGCGCCGGCCTGCCGTCTGCCAGCCGCAAAGGGAGGTGGGCGATCACGATGTTCGTGTGGTGAAGCGCGGTATGAATGCGCGCTTCACGCAGCAGGAGGTCGGAAAGTGTAGGATCATCCGCGCATTCCGGGTGCAAAACCTTGAGCGCGTAAGCCTCCGCGAGATCGCGATGGCGTAGACGGAATATCTGTGCCCGAGGCGTCTCATGAACCAACTCTTCCACCAGGAAAGTGCCGGCGACGATGTCGGATGCAGAACCAGCACCGAAATGTGCGTGTCCCCGGTCGAGTGCAGCCCGCACGCGATCGATGAGCAGCCGACTTTCCTCGCGATCACGCACCCGGTCGCCTTCATGCGTCAGGGCCTGCCAAAGAGCGCCGAACCGGGCGGCGATCCGGCTCATATCCGTATCCTGCACGCTCATCTCTGGCTCGCACCGACGAGGATGGCGCTGACATTGTCGCGTGTGTTCACGATCAGCGCTTCCTGCACGAGCGCGGCGGGAAGCTCATGGGCAGGTAAATCCAACAGCATTGTTGCGATTGCATGCTCGCCCAGGACGCGAGGAAGCGGCGCACTGCAAAGCAGAAGCTGGTCCCCGTCTTGGAGGGTGTCGCTGACGATTTCGGGCGCCAAGGGGCCATCTCCTCCGATGCAGCGCGAAAGTCGCCGACGCAGCCCGATCTCTATGTGGTCCCGCGTGAGACACCGCATCATGCGGTCTCGAACCAGGTAACAGCGGGCATCTCCTGCCCAGATCACCGCAAAAGCATCGCCCATGATGGCGAGCACGATTACACTCGCCTTCGGCCCCTCGCCACGTTGGTCGGGAACAGGTAACGCGCGCAACAGTCCATGCGCGCGTCCCAGTTTGCCCTTTACCTCCTGTACGAGCGCCGAGAGCGTTTCCTGCGGGGTTGCGTCGGTCAGCGCGTTGACTGCAGCCTTGGCGGCATTTGCATCCGCCATGCCGTCTCCTACGCCGTCGGCGATGGCAAAGAGGCGTGGAACATCCGAAAGGAGCAGCGCATCGCCATTGATGGAGAGGCGCGTTCCGGGATGCGTGGCGTAACCTCTTTCGATCACAAGCTCCCGTGAAGATGGTGCTTCTGCCGAACGTGGTTCCTGGCGCGCTGAGACGTCCCCCGGCTGCCGGGTCTCATCTCCGTCGATGCGTCCTGTGGCGTGCTCGAGCAACCTCGGAAAATCGGATTCCCTTGGCTGGCC
Source organism: Chelativorans sp. AA-79 (assembly GCF_029457495.1). Classification (NCBI taxonomy): domain Bacteria; kingdom Pseudomonadati; phylum Pseudomonadota; class Alphaproteobacteria; order Hyphomicrobiales; family Phyllobacteriaceae; genus Chelativorans; species Chelativorans sp. AA-79. The sequence continues at coordinate 3,985,809 of NZ_CP120361.1, read as the reverse complement.
GACAGTCTTGAAGCCTGACACCTGACGCGTATGGGCGTCGACCATCCACCAGATGGAGACGCCCCTGCCGTTGCCGTCGCGCTCTTCACCGGGCAGGCTGACGAGAGCCTTCGCCTCCGGTAGGCGGAGGCGTTTGAGACCCGCCGACAGGCCTGCCAGGTCGAAATCTTTCGCGCGCGAGGTTTCCGCCAGTGCCTCGGCGGCCAGAAACCACGTCCTGTCGTAACAAAGCCAGCGTGCGGCACCGGAATAGCTGCTGAGCTGTGCTGCAACGATCAAAGGAAAGCTGCGCCCAACACGGTCTCTGCTCGGCAGCATCACGCCGGCGACGGTTGCCGGTCCCCAGAGGCCGCTCTGAACGACAAAGCGCCACGGCGTGTTAGCGTGGAACATGTCGCGCCACTGTCTGCCAAAAACCTGCTCACTCGATTGCAGTCCGGCTTGTATCCAGCCGTCCAGCGCCTCCCTTAAGGCGGGTCCGAAGCCTTCGGAAAGGAAATCGCCATGCGTGGGTACTTTACCGAAGAAGCCGATGAGGTCGGGTTCCTCCTTGGTGGCGCCTTTTGTTTGGCCCTGCCTCATGGTGCATCCCTCACAATTGCGATGGACAGCTGAAATCCGAAAGCGCCTCGAGGCGAAACGGGCTGAGCACCGAGCCGAATTGCACCTCGAACTCTGCAGTGAGGCCGACGCTTTCAAAGCGCGCCCGGAAGAGGTCGTCACCTTCGGATGTAACCTCTGCTCTATCAAAGAGCCGGAACGCGGACCAATCTCCCGTCTCGGTTGTTGCTTGCTGCCATCCGCCGGGCAGGAAAGCGATTCGCGAGAGGTTGACCGCCTCGCTGGACGGCCAGGAAATGGTCTTCGACTGCACCGGGCCATGGAAATAGACCACGCGCTCGCCGTCGATCTCGATCATCACAGCGTTGGCCGTATTCGAGAGTGAGAGCGGCTTGACGTTGATGGCTACACTCGGATTTTCACCACCCGACTGGAAAAAGGCGCGGCGGATCTTGTCTGCATTTTCAAACTGGGCGAGGGCCTCGCTCGGAGTTCCGGGCGCCCCGAAAGTACCGCGCCATGTCCACGGCGAGGTGGTCGTATCGACAAAGGGTGCGAGCCGTTCCTTGAAGAAGGTGTGAAAGAGGCCGCTCGGCCCGAACAGTCTGGCGAAGTCGTGAAGAGAGATGTCATGCGGGGACGAGCGGACGAACGGGTAGCGGCCCGTCACGATGCTGGAGCATACCGTCGCTTCGGGCGCCCACAGGTCCGCCACGCGCCGCCGTGCCGTTTTGACGGCGAGTGAACCGATGTCGGCCGCAACCCCCGCCATCCAGCCGTCGACCGGAGCAGGCATGTTTCGCGCCTGCTGCAAGAGGTCCTGATTGGCATTGGTGAGCTGGCTGTCGACGTCGAAGATCTGTGCGACTTCGGCAGTCGAGGTGGCCGCGCGCGAAAGCTGGCCGTAGACGGCGCGGATACCGGGTTGCAGGGCTGCCAGTTGGGCGGGAGCGGCTCCGCTTTCCTGGCCTTCCGCTACGGACTGTGTCTCCAGGGACTTGCGCAGAGCGGCATATGGATCAGGCACGCTGACCTTGTCGCCGTCGAGCACCGTTGCGACCTCCTCGCCTCCGCTGATGAACGCATCCTGCAAGTCGGTCGCCGCGGCGATCGATCGCGCGACCGTTTCGATCGGGTTTGGGGAGCCGGCCAGAATGCGAGCGGTCTCTGCTGCCTCGCCCAGTGACTGGGATGAGCGCACGCGCATATCCGCCAGCAGCCGGGCCCATTGTTCTCCGAAATTGTCGAGGTAGAGCTGGAGCGCGGCCTTCGTGACCTCGTTGATCGTCAAGCCCGCCGGGTTGGCCTGCCCGCGCACCCATTGCTCATCCAGGGCCGCTCGTGCAGCGCTGACGATCTGCGGCAGAACAGCGGACTGGTAACCGGTAGCGGTGAAGAAGCCCGGGACGCCTACCCGAAGCGATGCCCCCGACGCACGTTCGAAAACTTGCTCGCCAAGCGGCCCCAGCGCATCCGCAGGTATCCAAGGCGGGAGTGCGCGCGCTTGTCTGCGGCTCTTGAGTATGTCGTAGGCCCTGCTCGCCACGCTCAGGTTGCGTATCCTGTCACGCGCCTGCGCGATCAGCCCATCGTCAAGGCCGATCGGCGGCAACGGACCTGCCGCCATAGTCTCCGTGTGAGCGACCAGCGCTGCTCTCGCCTCTTTGCGCCCGGCGCCCGGATAGAGGCGCTCGAACATGTCCTCCGCCTCAACGGATACGAAGTCGGGATCGACGGGCCCGAGGCCGCCCAGCATGCTGTAGAACTTGAGTGCGTCGAAGGTCTCGTCGGTATCATGGCTCTCGGCGATCCGGCTCTGCAGATAGACCAGCATGCGGGGCAGAAGAAGTGCGCTGAGCGCCCGGTGATACGCTTGGCGTTGGCGATTGGCGATCTTGCTTCCTTGATCGAGTCCGAAGCGGATCGGCCATACCTTCTCCCGCGGAAATCCGGCGGTGATCGCGCGCAAATTGTCCAGCGCCGGTAGGATGCGCAGGAAGTCGGTATCCGACACGTCGCGCACGGGCACGCGTTGTACCTGCTCCTCGTACGCGCTGATGTGCTCCTCGGCTTGTGCCAGAGCAGTGGTATTGCGGAAATATGTTGCCGTCCAACTGACGAGCACGAGAGCGGAAAGCAGCGTTGCCGCGCCATAGGCCGCGCGGCGCAGGATCAACTGCCTGCGGGAGACGCGGCTGTCACGCTCCACGAGCGCGGCCTCGCCAAAGATGACATCCGTGAAGAGCCGGGATAGAAAATAGCTGCGCTGTGTCTGCGGCGCGCCCGCAAGCGCAGGGCTGCTTTCCTCCGTCTGGGTCGCCGATGCGAGATATACGCCGCGCAACAGGGGAGCCTCGACGAGTCGAGAACCGGAACACATTTCCGCCAAGACCTCGTGCAGCCTCTCCTTGAGGAAGGCGAGTTCGGCCGGGAAACGGAACAATCGGCCCCTGGCTTCGAGATCGGGCTCCTGCTGGAGCCGTTCGAGGAGCATGGCGTCCACCCGCTCCTGCAGCAATGCAAACTCTTGCAGAAACCGCTCGGGCAGATCCACGGCGCGATGGCTCTCTTCCAGTTCGAAGGTCATACCGAAGACTTGCTCCCTGTCCGACTTGTTGAAGCCGGCGAAGAATTCGACGAAACCGCCGAGAAGATCGGCTTTGGTCAGCACGAGATAGACCGGCACACGGGCCAGGAGGAATTCGTCCAGCTCCGAGAGGCGCTGCCGGATGGCGCGCAGTTCTTCCTTTCGCGCAGCCGGGTCGCGCATCAGGAGATCGCCGACCGAAACGGTGACGAGCACGCCGTTGACAGGCTGTGATCGACGATATTTCCGCAAGAGCTTGAGGAAACTCTCCCACCCGGCCTTTGATGCCCCGTTCAGGTCATCCTGCGTGGTGTAGCGGCCCGCGGTGTCGATGAGGATCGCTTCATCCGTGAACCACCAGTTGCAGCTGCGTGTGCCGCCGACGCCCTGGACGACGTTGGTGCCCAGAGCGTCGCCCAGGGGGAATTTGAGACCCGAATTGGTCAGCGCAGTCGTCTTACCCGACCCCGCGGCGCCGAAGATGACATACCACGGAAGCTCGTAGACATATCCAAGACGTCTGCGCGCCAGGCGGCGCAGCAACGCCAGCGCCTGCCTCAGGCGGTTGTGTATCTCGGCGACCTCTGCCTTCTGGGCGCCGGCCGCTTGGGCGGCGGCATCATTCTCTATGGCGTCGACCAGCGCCTGGTCGCGTTTTCGCGCGCGGGCAAGCGACACCGCGAGATATACGGCCCAGCCGGCGAACAAGAGCGTGATCACGAGGAGTCTGGCGCCTGCGCTTTCCAGCGGCTTGAATTCGCCGTAGCCGATCAGATGCCCGTAGAACCATACCACAACGCATAGCGCCATGAGCCAGATGAACGAAAGGAAGCGCCTACCAAGCAGTCCTGCATAGGACTCCACATAGGAGCGGATCGTGTAGAAATAGCTGAGCGGGTTCATGGTGTGTGCTCTGCTTCTTCGGTCAGGGGCCGCGCGTTTGTAAGAGGCACGATCCCTGCTGCTTTGAGGCTTTCATTGGGATCCGTGAGCACCAGAATCTCGGTGCGCCGGTTTTTCCTGCGCCCTTCGGGCGTGTCGTTGCTCGCCAGCGGATCAGACTCGGCGCGTCCTTCGGTCAGGATCGCCTGTGGTCCCGTGAACTCGGCCAATATGTTGCCAACTGCCTTCGCGCGTGCTTCCGAAAGGTGCCAGTTGGACGGAAACTGCACCGTCCGGATGGGTGTGCTGTCGGTGTAGCCGACGACGAGAGCGCGAAATTTCTCGGCTGCGATCGCCGCGCCGATGCGGCGCAGGAGATCGGTGAATTCGGTGTTGACGTTCGCGCTGCCGACATCGAACACACCGGCATTGTTGATCCGGACCAAAAGCCGGCCGCCTGCATCCGCGAGCGATACGGTGCCGCGTTCCACCTCTGGCTTGAGGAATGTGAGCAGGTTCTGAAGGCGGCTTAGAAGCTTCGGCTTCTGTGCCGGAGGCGGCGGGGGAGAGACCGGCTTTTCCTCGGCCATAGGCGTTTCCGGTTCCGGGCGCGGCAGGAAAGCCACGCTCGGCGCCTCATGCGGCGGCAGGGTGGCGAGACGCTCGAAAGTCCCATCTGATGCGCGATTCAGCGAAATCGTGAACAGAAGATAGCCGAGCGCGAAGACCAGCGTCAGGATTGAAAGCAGGGTCCATAGCGCGGCCGCCATGCGCAGTGGCCTGTGCCGCGCCGAGACGCCGCGCCAGTGAGGTGAGAGCTCTCGTTCGAAAATGCCGTACTGCCCAAGCAAGGTCTTGTAGAGACCGTCACGGATGCGCCCAAGCTCCAGTGACCCATGTGGTGAGACGCGCGTGCGGCCCTCGAAGGCCAGCGACAGGCATAGATAGATCAGGAGCAGCAGATCCTTGCTGGCCGCGGGGCTCTGATGGAAGTGGTTCAGCAGGTCGAAGACGCGATCGCCGCCCGTGACATCCATATGGAAGGTTGAGACAAGTCCGGATTTGGCCCAGCCGGCGCGCGCGCCCCAGGTTTTGCTCAGAATCGCATCGTCGACGGTCGCGCAGACGATGTAGTGCGCCGCGCGTGCCCGCTCCGGACTGATGCGGGCACTTGCGAGGTCGCGTTCGTAGCGGCGGATCTCCTCCATCGTGACGCGCCGTAACTCCTCCATATCGGGCTGATTCCTGCTCTGCCGCAGTGCATGGGCGAGGTTGAGCAGCGGCGCGGCGGAAGCGACGATCACGGGGATGCCAGCTCCTCCGAACCGGAAATCGCGCACCAGCTTTTCGGTGGACCAGCCGGTACTTTTCGTCTCCTGCTCTTCAGCGGCTTTCAGCTCTTCTGGCACGAGCTCCAGCGCCTCGTCGAGCATCTCGGCCATCTTGCGCGCCTTCCGCTGCTTGCGCGCGCCTTCTTCCGTGAGCTCGACGATGGTTGGCAGATCCTGCCAGGAAACAGACTGTTCTTTGCTCATTCTCGGATGGCCCAGAGTTCCATTTCGATATCGGGAAAGTCACCGGAGAGGTGGAGAGCGACCGCGCCCGACGTGTCGAGCTGCTTCCAGAGCGGGCTCTTGGTGTCGAGCTCGAAATAAACCGTGCCCGAACGGTAGGGGAGCTGTCGCGGGAGGACGGGAAGCGGTCTCACCGGGATTCCCGGCAGCGCGACATTGACCAGTTCGGCGATGCGCTCCACCGGTCCCACTTTGATCTGCGCCGGCAGGTTGCGCCTGATATCCTCGGTCGGCATCTCGGCGCGCACCGCGAGCACGAATCCTGCTTCCTTCAGCAATATGCGATCATTGATGGTACCCACCCGTACGCCATGACGGCGCTCGACCAGATCGACAGGAACGGCGGCCTGCTCCAGTACGGCCGACAGCGACGTCCGCAGATCGTCGAAAACGCTCTCGAAGGTGCTCTTGAGATCGTCGTGGCGATATAGGGGAAATTCGCTGGCGCGTCTGGAGTCCGTCGTAAAGGTGGAGAGCTCTCCCGCAAGCTGGATGCAGCACTCGTAAAAGACGAGCGGATGGAGCCTGGTCGCGTTGGCCGAAATATGCCGCAGCATTGGGTCTGCGCGGTTGAGGATCTGGAGCAGAAGATAATCGCCCACCTCCGCAGTGCCGCGTATGGTCGGATCTCCGATGCGTTCGGCGATTGCCTCGGCACGATGGCGCACGATGCCGAGAAGTTCGGTTACAAGCTCGTTCAGCCGCGGTTCGGCCGCGCAGGTGAGTGACGGCGCGATATAGGCGGGATCGAGGATCACGGCCTTGTCCGAACGCACCTCGACAACGCGTGCAAGTCCGACCAACTCGTAGCCGGACAGCTCATCTCCGCTTTTCAGAAGGCGAAGGCTCAGCCGTCCGACGTCGATCGAAGCCAGGAAGTCGGTCTCGACATTGGCGTCGGGCGCTTCGTACGGGCAGGCGACGACGCGTGCCTCCCTTGCCTCTGCGCTCCCATTCATCGTGATGTCGGCCTTGCCTGGGCGCCGCGCCGGAAGCGCCAGGAAGATGGTCGCATTGCGCACCGAATCATCGAGCTCGAGCGGCGGCGGCAAGTCGGTATCGATAGGAGCTTCGAAGATTGTTCCGTCGGGCAGGATGCCGCGCAGATTTGACAAGGCGAATTGCCCGATCGCAAGAGCGCCGCGATCGATGCCGATTTCGGCTACACCCCAGGGATAGGCGCAAAGCTCCCGCGCGGTCGTACGCACCAGTCTTTCGGTCCAGCGGTCGGACTGCTGGAAATGCTGCACGCGAAGGAACATACCTTCGCTCCATGCGACCCGGTTTTCATGTTTCATCTGCCGCGGCTCTCATCCATATCTTTGCCGGGAGCGCCGCCTTGAAAGGCTTCGTCCAGCGCGTCTTCGTGCAGCGAGCGCAACACTGCTTCACGGAACAGATCCCGCAGTGTCATTCGCCTCCCGTTCCTTTCGAATTGCGCCTTGTAGGCGTGCCAATAAGCACCATCGCGCCGCCAGAACTGCCCCGGTTCGGCATTGACGCGCGCTTCCACCAGCGGCGGCTCCATCATGCGGCTTGCCTGGTCGAGCAAGCTGCCGATGGCGGCTCGGAGTGTGATCTGCATGGAAAGCACGGCTTCGAGGCGCGACCGCAGCGCCTCCCCGGGAGCGGCTGCACCCAGCTCGGTGGCAGGAAAGAAAGCATCGGCATCCAGATCAAAAGCAGCGAAGGAATCGACGCATGCTTCTTCGCAGCGCCCGGTAAGCGCCTCGAGGTGCCGCAGCAGATCTGCCGGCCAAGTGGTCTCCGCGACCGGCTCTGCAGCAGCCGGGAGGCCGATCGGCGCCGGAGCTTTCGATATTTGCTGAATTGGCTTTTCGCTCTCTGGCGCGACCTCATTCGGCTTTCTTGCTCTGGCAATGGGAATCGAAACCTGGGTCGCCGGGGCATGTTCAAACCGGCTGCTACAATCGGAGCTCAGATCCCAGTCCTCCGGCAGGATAGGCACTCTCTCCATCGGTTCTGAAGGACCGCGCCAGCCGATCTCCATTCTTCGCGAAGCCGACAGGTGGCTGCTACGGTGCTGCACCGGACTTCCGCCGGCAGGCGTGTCGTGCCACTTCGCACCGGCCCCGGGAAGGCCGCTTGATTCGGCGCCGCCGCTCGGTGCAATGTCGGCGAGGATTGCCGAGATCGTGAGGGTCTCGTCGCTGAGGACGAGGTTTTCATCGGGATCGCTGAATTCCGGAGTTTTTGCGCCGGTAATCAAAACTGTAAAGGCAAAATTGCCGAGTCCGATTATTGAACCGTTCGACAGTCTTGCCGTCTCGCCTTCGCGTACCAGCACTCCGTCGACCTTCGAGCCGTTTGAACTCTTGTCACACAAGACGAATCCCGCGCGATCGGCCGTGACCACGCAGTGCAGCTTCGAAACCGTGCAGTGCGGGTCGGGGATCTGCCAGTCGCAGTCGGCAGAGCGGCCGAGCGTCCGCCGGCCCGTCTCGAAATACCAGCGCCGGTTGCGCTCACTCTTCGGAAGGCCTTTGGTCTGCTTGAGTTCAAGTCGCAGGGCCATGGTATCCTCACGACTGTGGAAGCGGCACAGCCGCATCTTGGGTGACGACCGCGTCCCCGCAGTCATCGGGGGCAGGAGCTATTCGTGCCCATGTGTTCCACCCGAGACGAGGTGCCCCCTCCGGCCCGTCGAGGCGGCAGAACGGGATGTGTTCCTTCTTCAGGACAAGTTGCAGATCGAAGGCGAGGCTTGATCCGGCAAATAGCCGTATCAGGGCGAAGAGTTCCTCTACCGCGCGGCTCCCCGGCGCGAGTGCGAGATAGTCCCGATATTCGAGCGGTCCCAACACCACGCGAAAGCCGCCGCTGAAATTGTGGATTGCTGCACCGGCGACGGCATTGTCTCCGAGGCGGGCGCTCGAACGACGCCCCAGCGTGCTCCGCTCTTCAGGTGGAATGGACAGCCACCGGCCGCGGAACAGCTCGATTTTGACCGGAAGCCCTGTGAATTCGCGCAACATTGCGCCAAGCGCCGACGCATTGCGCGTACGTGAGGCCAGGAAGCCGCTGAATCGAAGGATCAACGCCGCATCCACATTGCTCGTCTCGAGCAGCCGTGCAGTGCCGAAACCGGTAAGCGAAAACAATGCTGTCCGAAAGCCGTTGCCGCCTTCGCGGCGATCCCATCTCAGCAGGCGCGCGAGGCGGTATTTTTCGCATGCATCGATAAACAGCTCCGCTATGCGCGCGCCGAAAAGGTCGAAGAAGGCAGTCAGCCCGTGTGCGCGGTTCCGCTCCTCCCGCATCGCGAGCTCCAGATAGCTGGGCGGAAGCACGCCAAGGGGCCCGAGCGGGCTGGGAAGGGCGCTCTTGAGCGTAGACCTGCCGCCATCACCACGCCGGAAGCCGGCCAGCGGCAGAGGTATCAGAGAAACACCGATATGCGAGCAAATCGCCAGCGGGCCGCTCGCTGCTTGGGCGACACGGAACGCCGTTGTCGGCTCGAACCGGCCGGGATCGGCTTCAAGCCGATCGGCGAGGATCTCTTGGTCTTTTTCAAAAGTCCGCCTCATTGCTCCCACCCTCTCTGCGTCTATAAAAGGGGGCGCTCTGCGGCGCGTGCGGGCCAGGTCGCAACAGGTCTCGACCGGCCTTTCAGAGACACGGTCAGCCGGGTGAAGCTGTTGATGGAGGTGTAGAGGCCAAAGAAGCGGTCGAGGACACTGCCGAACAGGTAGGCGGATGCGCGATCGATGGCGGCGGGATCGAGCTCCAGCAGGATCTCGGTTCCCGGAACAATGCCGCCCTCAGCGATCCGCGCTGTCGACCTGTGCGCCTCCACGTGGGTGATGGCGTCGACGAGCTGCTTGGTCTCCGGCGCATCGCGGAAGACGTAAAGGGACAGGATGTCCTTCAGCGCGGCCCCGTCATTGTCAAAAAGCGAGAGGTGGTTGAGCATGAGGTGCGACATGAGCCGCCAGTTGCGATCCTCATGGCCGCTCATCCGCAGCGAAGGTGTGGGCGGAGTGATCGTCTCGACCGTCGCGACGGCCTCATGCCCGGACGCGATCTGAAGATGAGGATGGCCACCGCCGAAGGGCAGCTTTTCGGGTAAATCCCGGTTGAGGCAGAGCGCGTCCACAGTGGCGACGGCGTCGAGCCGCTCAGCCGAATGACGCGCGGCGTCGACGAATGCGATGTCGACATCGCTCGTTCCGTCATCCGCGTCGAAACGGCGCTGAATCTGCCAGAAGCAAGCTGCCGAGCCGCCGTCGCGCATGGTGCGCCCGAAGAAGGGGCGGCAAACTTCTTCCCCGCCGTCCCGTCTTGTCAGCAGGACGCGCTCCACTGAATAGATCTCGCGCGTCATCTGCCGGCGCGAATCCGGCAACAGGCGATACTCCGTACGCGTCCCGTCCAGCAGGATGGGTTCGCAGGCCTGACGGAAGAGGTTTACGACCGGCGTTGCATGCAAAGCGAGGTCCCGCGCGTCGATGCTGCGCTCCAGCTTTGCATTGGTATCGTCGAGGTAGACGAAGATCTCGAGGGTGGAATCGCGCCAGCGCTCCAGCCCGTCGATTTCGAGGAAGAGGAATTTTTGCGGAAGCGCAAAAAATTCAGTCAGTAGCTGATAGCCACTGAAACTGGCGGAGGGGTAAGGCAGCATGGATTCTTTCTGACCGAACCCGACGGGTCGCAGATTTTCCGGCGGCAGGAAGAAAGGCGCTTCGTCATCGGCATGGCGCGCAAGCGCGATGCCGATCGTATGGTTCGCCAGAAGCTCGTACAGCGCGCTCGCCACCTGCCACTGGGAAGCAAGATGCAGGCGCAATCGCCTGAGGCCGATCTGAGAGAACGACATCTTGTCGTCACAAGGCCTTACCGACACGCGAAGGCAGCCCGCCGCGCCCGTAAAGGGTGATGGCGGCGCGCTGATCGGTTGGCTGGAAAGGGAAGCCGTCGTAATCCGCACCGGCGCGATCTCCACATCCTGCGTCGTGCGGAAGCGGCAGCTCTCGCCGGCGATCGGCTCCGCCAGAATCTCCGTATGGCGCGGCACGGTCTGGACACTTGCCAGCGTTGTGCTCGCGCTGAGACGCACGATGCTCATGGACGGAAGCGGCGCAAGGTAATGCGGATAGAGCACTTCGAGCAATTCGCTCGTCAGCTCGGGAAACTCGTCGTCGAGCTTCTGACGGATGCGCGCGGCGGAATAGGCAAAACTTTGGATGAGGCGTTCGACATGCGGGTCGTCTGCGATTTCGCCCGTCATGCGGAGCCGTCTGGCGATCTTCGGAAAGGCTTCCGCAAAGCGGGAGGCCCGACGCCGCAATGCCGAAAGTTCCTCGTTGTAGCGGTGGAGAAAGCCTTCAGCCATCGCGCGGCTCCAGGAGAAAGCGCTGACTGGATGGGTCGAGCCTGGTCTCAAAACTGATGGGCGGCATGCCGTCGTGGAGCCTGGTGGCTGCCTCTATGCGCATGCGCAGCGTGCGCTCGCCGGCTGTCTTTCCTGGAATTGTGACGCGCACGTCCGAAAGCCGCTTCTCGAACAGCGTGATGCGCCGCTCGATGGCGCGCGCCAGCGCCGATTTCGCCTCCTCGGTCGCCAGGTTGGCGGAGACCATACTGTCGACGCCAAAGGAGACCAAGGCGTCTTTGAGCTCACCCAACTCCGGCGGTGCCGAGACGGGGCGTCGGCGTGTATTCAACAGCGCTTCGAGATCCCGGCGGATCGCCTCGCGCAACTCGCGGGCCTGCGCGGCCAGGCTTATTGCCGAATCCTGCGTGACATCCGGGCAGGCGTCGAGCAGGCGATCGAGGACGGAGCGCGCCAGGACGCGCTCCTTCGGCCTGTAGTGATCGAGCGGGTCAGCCATTGCCCGCGTCCTCCAACTCGTTCATGGGAACGGCATTGCCGAGGGAGCGCGTATCGTGAAATGGAACGAGCTGGTCACCGGCGAGGAAGCATCTTTGGCCGCGACCGGTGGTGATGCCGCTTTTCTCTTTCACCCATTCGGTCTTGCGGCCCAAAAGGAGTTTCGGTTCGTCGCCGGTCCCGTAATACACCGCCGGCAGCAGCACCGACGAGGAGGCGCCGTCGATCAGAGACAGCTTTGCGCGTCGAAAGGCGAGGTCGCGCGGCGTCATGATCGGCTCGAAGGTCACTGCGGCGATTTTGGCGAAATCGACCCAGAGATAGGCGCCACCGCTTGTCAGCACTTCGAGCGCGTGAGGTGTGCGGTCGTCGAGATCTCGGAAGTCCGAAACCAGCACGCTGTTCCAGCTCATGGGGTATTCGTCCCGTGCATTCTCCAGCTCGGCGAGCGCGTGCTTCACTTCTTCGCCCCGCCCCGCACGATCGGCCACCGCGAGCGCCAATGCCCGTTTGTCGAGGTGGCTCGGGTGCCAGGCGAATTCGGGTATAGCACCCGTTTCGAACCATGCCCGCCGCGCCATCATTGCGTAGAGCTGGTTGCGTAGAAGCGCAAAGCCCGCGGCTTCCTCAGGTGCGAGTGCAGCCGCCACATTGCACTGGGAGTCTGCCTTCTCGTAATCGCCATGCAGAATGAGCAGGTCGATCAGGAGATTTCGCGCGGGCTGGTCCGTTGGGTCAAACTTCAGCCGCTCACGCGCGGTATTGGTCGCCTGCATCAGCGCATCTTCGGCCAGGAGCGTGGCCACCTTTTCGGCAAGTGTCATACTGGCATCCCGTGGAGAGTGGAGGACGTGCGAGCAGAGGTTTGCTGCAAGGGCACGGTCTCCGAGATCAGGTGAAAGCTCGCGGAAACGTCGTCGAGCTGGAAATGGGGCTGAAGCCGCAGGGTGCAGGAGAACGTGCCGGGCTTGCCCGGCATTTCCCTGACCTCGATCCCCGCAGAGCGTAGCGGATAGCGCGCGCGGAGGGATAGGTCGGCATCATCGTTGCCAAGCGTATAGTTCGAAAGCCAGGCCTCAAGTTTCCGCTGGATCGACGCCGCATCCGCCAACTGGCCAATCTCGTCGCGCATGATGACCTTGAGGTAATGCGAGAAGCGGGATGCGCACAGGACGTATTGCAGCATGGCCGCAAGCCGCGCGTTCTGGCGGGCATTTTCGCTCGAAAAGTGCTGAGGCGCGTGTAGCGACTGATTGGAGTTGAAAATGGCCGCGGCCGAAAGATAGGTGGTGGCGACGGGAATAAGGCCGAGATCGCAGAATTGTTGCTCCTGAGCGCTCGTCAATCGCACCTCGACTGGCGCTTGCGCCGAAAGGCCGTGTTCCTCCACGCCGAAATCGTAAGATAAGAGTTCGGCTGACGTGAGAAGCCCGCCATCCCTGGCGTCCTGCGCGACGCCGCGGATTTCCGCGAACCAGCCGGAATCGATGAAGCTGCGGATGACGATCGCAGCGAAGGCGAAGGCGCCATTGCCCCACAGAAGAGTGCTGCCGTCGGCGGCGACGGTTTCGTGGAACGGAAATCCATCGTTGCGCCCGCGGGCATAAGGGATATAGGGCGGACGCAGCAGGATACGCGGCGCCACGAGGCCGAGGAATCGTGAATCCTCGCGCTCCCGAAGTGCATTCCATCGGACGTGCTCCGGCCCGCTGGCAAGGTGCGAGAGGTCGGACACCCGGCTTAGCTCGCCAAAATTTTCGAGCCCAATCACGTCCGGGGAAGCGCCTGCCACGAAGGGACAGAATGCAGCTGCTGCGACCGTGGCAACGTCGCCCAGTGTACCGATCGTGTCGTTCTGCCTTCGGAGCGATAGATGGTAGTTTCCCACGAGCAATCCGAATGGCTCGCCACCGGGCATCCCGAATTCGAGGCCGTAGACAAGCTCGAAGAGATGGCTCTGGTCAAAATCCGTCGCCCGCTGCATGCTGCGGGCGAGTTCTGCCCAGCTGGCGCTGAGCACGCGGATCTTCACGTCACTGCTGCGAGAGGCCACGCGAACGAGCATGGCAAGCCCGAGCCACCCAGCCTCCAGAGCCTGGAAATCAGGATGGTGCAGAACGGCGTTTACCTGGCGGTTCACCGTCTCGTCGATCAACGTGATGAGCCGATCGATCCGGCGCCGCGTTGTGCTCGAACCCGTGGACATGAAATGACCTGAAATGCTTCTCTGCCCGCGCGTATCGCCCTAGCGTTTCGCCGGGATGCGCGCGACCATCCGCAGCGACGTTGTCAACTCCTCCATCTGCAGCCAGGGCCGCATCCAGGCGACGGCGTTGTAGGAGCCGGGCTTGCCGGGCACCTCCTGCACCGTCACCCGCGCATCGCGCAGCGGATATTTGGCGCGTGCCTCCTCTCCGGCGTCGTCATTGGCGTTGACATAGCCCGCGATCCAGCGGTTTAACCAGGCTTCGCAGTCTTCCGCTTCCATGAAGGAACCGATCTTGTCCCTGCCCATGACCTTCAGGTAGTGCGCGAAACGGGAGGTGGCCATCACATAGGGCAGGCGCGCGGAAACCGCGGCATTGGCAGTAGCCTCAGGCTTGTCGTAGACCTTGGACCTGTGGGTCGTCTGCGCGCCGAAGAAGACGGCGTAGTCCGTGTTCTTGTAGTGACACAGCGGCAAAAACCCCAGTTTGGCGAGCTCGGCGTCGCGGCGGTCGGTGATCCCCACCTCGGTCGGGCACTTCAAATCGAGGTCGCCGTCATCGCTGGTGAAGATGTGCATCGGCAGGCTTTCCACCTTCCCGCCGTTTTCCGCACCACGGATGGCGGTGCACCAACCGCTTTTTGCGAACGCATCGGTCAGGCGCGCGCCCATCACATAGGCGGCGTTCATCCAGCAGTAGCCGTCGTGCGGCAACTCACCATTCTCCGAACCGCCCGTCTCGTCGTACTCGAACGCATCGATAGGATGGGTCTTCGGCCCGTATGGCAGCCGTGCCAGAACACGCGGAAGTGCGAGCGTGACGAAGCGCGAATCCTCGCCTTCCCTGAGGGAGCGCCATTTCGCGTACTCCACGGTTTCGAAAATCTTTTCCAGATCGCGTGGCTTGGCGAGTTCGCGGAAGTCCTCGAAGCCGAACATGCGCGGGCTTGCCGCCGATATGAAGGGTGCGAAGGCGGCAGCGGCGATCGACGACAATCCCTGGAGCAGTTGGACGTCCTCGAACGAATTGTCGAACTCGTAGTCTCCAATGATCGCACCGAGCGGCTCACCGCCGGGCGTGCCGAATTCATCCTCGTAGATGGACTTGAAGAGCCGCGACTGGTCGAATTCGACCGCTTTCGCCAGATCCTTCGACAGTTCGCGCTTGCCCGCATTGAGCACGCGAATCTTTAGGTTGGCGCTCGTTTCGGTGTTGGAAACGAGGTAATGTAGACCGCGCCACGTGCCCTCCAGATTGGTGAATTCCGGAGCTTGCATGACGGCTGCGAGTTGGCGCGATATGGCGCGATCGATTTCGGCGATCGCGTTGTTCAACGTGATGGTCAGGTTCCGATCATAGACGATCGTGCCCTTCAGCGCTTGGTCGGTCAGTGTGCGCAGGAGGTTTTGTGCGCGGTCCGGTTCGGTCTGCCGGGTGGCCGCCACCACCTTTGAAAGCAGGCTTTCCTCCACGGGCAGGTCGGCCGCCGGTTGCTTTCCAAGCTGTGTCTCCATGCTCATTCGGTCGTCCTCCCATCGAAATCCTGCGCCCGGTCGCTCCTGCCCCCTTCGAGTTCCTTCGCCAACGCGCCGAGGTCGGATTGGTTTTGGAGGATCTCCTCGAGCATGCGCTCCAGATCCTCCGAGCGATCGGCCTTGCTCATCAGGTCGCGAAGCTGGTTGCGTGCATCCACCAGTGCCTTCAGCGCGGGGACCTGATTTGCAATCGCGCCTGGCTCGAAGTCCTTCAGACCCTGGAACTTCAGCGAAACCGCCATCTCGGTGCCGTCATCCCGGAGCGTATTCTTCACCGAAAGCTCCAGGCCCGGCGTCATGCGGCGCATCACATCATCGAAATTATCGCGGTCGATCTGTACGAACTTTCGCTCGCCGAACGGCTTGAGCGGCTCCGTGGGGTTACCGGAGAAGTCGCCGAGGACCCCGACGACGAAGGGCAGCTCCTTCACCACCATTGCGCCCTCGGTCTCCACTTCGTATTTGATGTGGACTCTGGGCTTGCGAAGACGCTCCAGTTTTTCGTGGACGCTTGCCATGTGGGATTCTCCTTGTGCCGCGGTGTGATCTGTCGTTTCGGTCGAAGGCCGGCATCATTGCCGGTTCTATGTCCCCAGTTCGCTTCCGGTGGGCTGAATGCCCGCCGCCGTAAGAATTGCTTTCCGTGCCTGCGGATCGGGAAGCAGGTCCGCCAGCAGCTCCGAAAAATCCATGCGACCGCGCCGGACGAGTGTCTCGATCGACATCGAAATCGGGGAATGGGGCTCGGTGCGACGGAAATAGTGTGCAACGGCGAGCAGCGTCTCGAACGCGTCCTCGCGGGATTCGACTGTCGCCACGCGCACGCCTCCGAAAGCCGTTGCGGCGACTTGGCCGCCAGCCGCGATGTGGTTGCCGCCGTCGGGATGCCCGGGCGTTTGTGGCACTTCATCGCTGAGACCGGCCAGGATGCGTATGGCAGCTGCCGACTCCAGCAGGGTGTTGCGCGTGTTGGCGCTCGGCGGCGCATGCTCTCCGCAGCAGGCATCAAGCACCGCGGCCAGCGCATCGAACGCCTCCACGCATTTCGTAACGTCAGCAAGATGCGAGGCCATCGCAGCGCTGCCGGCGTCCTTCACGGCGGCTTGCAGCCTCTCCCGACGCTCCTCTTCGCCCGCGCGTTGGGCAAGCTGATAGTCCCAAAGTGCATGACGTGCGAAGCCCGTGCCCGGCACGAGGGAGGCGAGGCGTATCGCCGGGACCAGCGTTCCTTCCCCGTTTATGCCGTTTAGTCCCGCCAACGGGGCAATTTTTTCCTCGACACTGTCGCAAGAAACGGAATGGATCTCGTCCCAGTATTTGTCGAAAAGAGCCGTGGATGCAGAAAATGCATCCCTCAAGCCCGAATAGCCGTTCAAACGGATCTGAGCTTCCGCAATCCAGGCCAGGATTTCGATATCTTTGCTGATAGAGGTAAGAATACGAGTTCCAAGGCTGTTTACTTCGCGCCACTCTTGAGCAAGTGAAAGGGGGTCGCCTGGTGCGGCATTGCGTTCGACGCCGCGCGCCGTATTCCGCGCATCCTTGATACGGTAGTACAGTTCCCTATGGGAAGGATTGGTTCTGATGTCGTCTCCGCATGGCCTGTCGCCATCAATAGGAGAGACAATCTTGCTGTACTCTAAGAACACGGCGCACTCGGCTTTCGCCACCCCTGGAGTATAGTGTTTTTATCTAACATAAACGAATGTCTCCCAATTGTGGAATATTTATGTCAATGCCTGTGTAACTATCTGTAATTATTTGAGTCCTACTGTAGTCATTTGCCGCCTATGCAGAGAAATGTATAGACTTTAACGAATCGTTTCCTATGCCTCCGCCATCGCGTGTTTAAGGAGGCAATGGGTGGCGTATATGCCAAATATCGATCTTGAACGTCTGATTGGAGCGCTGGAGCCTTCTCTGCGCGTTGGGCTTGAGGAGGCTGCCTCTCTGGCAGCGCGGAACGGACATCCGGCGGTGGAGATATCGCACTGGATGCGGTCGCTTCTTGATATAGAGACCGTCCCGCCGATGCTGGTTCGCGCCGAGGTAGACCCCGAGCGCCTTCGCCGCGAGGTTGAGCTGGCGATAGAGGATCTGGCGCGCGGCGACGGAGTATCACTGACGTTTTCACAAGGCACGCTCTTGCTAGCACGTGAAGCGTGGTTGGTCGCCTCCCTGCAATATGGACGTGACCGGATCACGTTTGGCGATTTGCTCGTCGCCATCTTCTCGGAGCAGTCGCTGCGGAGTCTGGCGAAGGGCATGGCGCCGTCCCTACGCGAGATGAACATCAAGCGGATCGAAACCGACCTGCAAGCGGCAGGCGCAGGCGCGGACGAGACGGAGATCGAGCGCGCGCCGGCAGGTGGGATACCGCCGGGCCGCAACGAGTTCCTGCGTCTCTACACCCAGGATATGACAGCGGATGCACGGGCCGGCCGCATCGACCCGGTGATCGGGAGGGAGTGCGAGTTGCGCCAGGTCATCGACGTGCTGATGCGCCGCCGGCAAAACAATCCGATCCTCGTGGGCGAAGCCGGTGTCGGCAAAACCGCCATTGCCGAAGCATTGGCGCTGGCCATCGCCGCGGGCGACGTGCCGGAAATTCTGGCCGGAGTGAGGCTCCTGTCGTTGGACCTCAGCCTTCTTCAGGCGGGTGCGGGCGTGAAGGGTGAGTTCGAGCGCAGGCTGCACGGCGTGATCGACGCGGTGAAGGAGGCTGCGGAGCCGATCATCCTGTTCATCGACGAGGCCCACAGCCTGATCGGCGGCGGTCAGGCCGGAACCGGCGATGCAGCCAATATCCTGAAACCCTCTTTGGCGCGTGGGGAGCTGCGGACGATCGCGGCCACCACGTGGAGCGAATACAAGCGCTTCATCGAAAGGGACGCGGCGCTCACGCGGCGCTTCCAGATGGTGAAAGTGCACGAGCCGGATGAAGTGACGGCGATCCGCATGCTTCGTGGCCTCGCCGACGCGTTCGCCGCCCACCATGGCGTTCGCATTCGCGACGAGGCGCTGGCAGCCGCGGTCCGCCTCTCCGCGCGCTACATCCCCGCACGGCAATTGCCCGACAAGGCCATCAGTCTGATCGACACTGCCGCCGCCTCGGTAGCGCTGGCCAGGCAGTCTCAGCCGGAAGCGCTGAGGGCGCTGCGCAGCGAGCGCGATCTGCTGGCGACCGAGGCGAGCTGGCTCGTTCGCGAGCCGGCAACCGAGGAGAACCGGGCGCGCGCGCTCGACGTCGAAGCCCGGCGGAAGCAGGCCGCGGCGGAGATCGAGGCGTTCGAGGCGCGTTACGACGAGCAGATGCGGCTGGTCGGGGAAGCCGACCGCCTGGAAGCTCTTTTCTCGCCCGGTCCGGATATGGCCGAAGGCGGCGCTGCGCGGGGGGCGGAACAGCCGGGCGGCGAATTCGGCAACGTAGCGGTCTTTCCAGCGCGAAGTTCCGACGCGGAGCAGGCGCGTGAGGCACTTGCTGCAGCCGAGCGCGAACTCTCTCAGGCCGCCGGCGAGACGCTTCTGGTGCCCCGCGTGGTCGATCGTGACGTGGTGGCGTCACTGGTCGCACGCTGGACGGGCATTCCGGTTGGCAAGCTCCTCTCCGACCAGGTGGACGTCGTCAAGGGGCTCGACGGGCGGCTGAAGGAAAGGGTCATCGGTCAGGATGCCGCTCTTGGCAGGATCGCCACGTCGATGCGGACTGCCCGGGCCGGCCTCTCCGACCCGCGCCGTCCGCCCGCCGTCTTCCTGCTGGTCGGCACTTCGGGAACGGGCAAGACGGAGACCGCTCTCGCACTGGCGGATCTGCTCTATGGCGGCAGGCAATCATTGACGATAATCAACATGTCGGAGTTCAAGGAGGAGCACAAGGTCTCGATGCTTCTCGGTTCGCCGCCGGGTTATGTGGGCTACGGCGAGGGCGGCGTCCTGACAGAGGCCGTGCGGCGCCGCCCCTATGGCGTGCTGCTGCTCGACGAGATCGACAAGGCGCATCCCGGCGTGCAGGAGATCTTCTATCAGGTCTTCGACAAGGGCACGCTGCGTGACGGCGAAGGCCGTGACGTCGATTTCAAGAACACAACCATTCTCATGACGGCGAACACGGGAGCCGAACTGCTTTATACGCTCGCCGCCGATCCCGACACCATGCCCGAAGGCGCAGCGCTGGAAAAGCTGCTGCTGCCGGAACTGCGGAAACACTTCAAGCCCGCGTTCCTGGGCCGCACGACGATGGTGCCCTTCCTGCCACTCGGGAAGGAAGCGCTTTCGGGCATCGTCGATATCCAGATCGGCCGCATCGCCGACCGTATCCGGCTGAGCTACGCGACCGACATCAACTTGTTGCCGGAGGCGCGGGCGGCGCTGGTTTCGCGTGCCGAGACCAGCGAAATGGGCGCGCGTGCGATCGAAAGCATGATCGCCCGCGACCTGCTGCCGTCCCTTTCCACATTCTTTCTCGACGCTGTCACCGCCCGGCGAACTTGCAAGGCGGTGGAGATCGGCTTTGACGGCCGGCACTTCAGCGTCGTTCCCGCACGGCTGCCGCGCGGGGAGGAATTCGTCAAGCGCAGGGAGCGGGCGACGAATAAGGCGGCTCCGGACGAGGAGAACGATACGCCGGACGCAGCATCGAAGAGAAAAGCGGGCCCGCCCAGACACAGGTCTGGCAACGAGCTCGCGAAAACAGGAGAGCATTGAGCATGCCGATCTACCTCCAAATCGACGGGATCCAGGGTGACGCCACCCACGAGCAGCATCGCAAGTGGATGGATATCGAAGCCCTCCACTGGGACGTCTCCCGCAACATGAAGACCTCGGCAGGATCTGCCGCCAACCGTGAGGCATCGGAGCCTTCCATTTCGGAAGTCGTGCTGACGAAAGTGAGCGACTCGTCCTCGACGAAGCTGTTCCAGGAAGCCTGCTCCGGCCGGACTGGAAAGCGCGTGCTGATCCACATGGTCACGACTGGCAATCCGGGCACCACCTATATCGAATACACCCTCACCAACACGCTCATCGCGAGCTACTCGGTGGATTCGACGGGCGACCGGCCGATCGAGACGATCAAGCTCAACTTCACCAAGATGGAGGTGAAGTACACGCCCTACGACGACAACCATGCGCCGCAATCGCCGATGATCGCCTCCTACGATCTGGCCACCACCAAAGCGGGGTGAGGCTGGCGGCGAGGGAGGGCACCGTCATGCAGGCGGTGCCCGCTTCCTGGCACAGGCGCAAACGCTGCACGCGATCCTGGCGGGGGCTTTATGAGGGCATTCTCATGCCGGACATTGCTGTTTCCACGAACCTTCTGCAGGCGTGGTCCCTATGCGGATCCGAACTCCTGCGTCTTCGGGCGAGAGAATATGAGCCATCGCTCGACCGCTCGCCTGAGGCTGACAGGCGCGATCGTTTCCCTCTGCATTTCAGTCGAGCCTACGGGCATGCTGCAGGCTCTCGACGAATGGAAGGCACCAACAGAAGTTTGCTTTCGTGGTGGTTGACGGATTGGCTGAAGAGGAACGAGGCAGGGATCGCCGAGATGCTCGAGCGCAAAGACCATTCCGTCCTTGTTGTTCGGGTAAGCCATATCGCCATGGGTTCGGCCGAGAATCGGAGTTTCCTGCCGCGTGATATCCATCTGCTCGGCACGGCATCGACACTCGGTGAGATCGGCACGGTCATACCCGAAGAGAAGCTACTTCCTCTCGATTACGCCGAGCCGGCTGCCGGCCCGCCCAGATTGCAGCACGCCTATCTTGTTGGACGGCGCGTTTTTGAAACCGGCCGGTATCGTCCGCTTTACGGAGGCTCCAATGGATGACCGACAGCTTGCCGCGGATTTCATCCAGGCAAACCGCATATTGAAAGTTGCTTCTCCCTTGGGTGAGGACCAGCTTCTTGCCGAACGTGCGGTGATCACCGAAGGCGTATCGTCTTTGTTCGAGATCGAGCTTTCGGTGCGCGCCAAGCGGGACGTGAAGCCGGAGGAATTGATCGGCCGCCTGGTCGATCTCTCGCTCGAGATACAGCGGGGCGAAGACGAGGACGATGCGGTTCGCCGGCCCTTCAATGGACTGGTCGCGGAGCTGCAAGAGGGCCCGCCCGTCACCCGGGGGCTGCGCTCCTATGCGTTGGTCCTGCGGCCGCAACTGTGGCTGCTGTCGCGCCGCTCCGACTGCCGGATATGGAAGGACAAGACCGCGCTCGATATCGTTCAGGAACTGCTCTCGGAGCATGGCCTGCCGGCGCCGGATGTCTCCGGGGTGATCGCGCGGCCGCCGGCGCAGCCTTACTCCGTGCAGTGGAACGAGAGCGACCTCGCTTATCTCCAGCGGCGCTTGGAGGAGGACGGTCTGTTCTTCTGGTTCAGCCACGTGGAAGGCAGCCACAGGCTTCATCTGGCGGACAGCGCGGGTTCCTGGGCGCCGCCCTCGCCAGCGGCGCAAGGAGAAGGCCGCGTGCGGCTGGCCCAGGGCTCGTCCGACCGCGACCACATCACCGCATGGCACCGCCGCTACGCCTATGTCTCTGGGCGGCGTGCTGGGGCGGACTGGAATTTCGAGACGCCGAAGATGGTGCCGGGGACGACGATGCCGTCACTCGTGGGGCTGCCGGAGGCGAGCAAGCGCGAGCTCTACGAGTTCCCCGCGCGCGCCCTGTCGATCGAAGCGGCCGAGCGGGCGGAAAAGCTCAGGATGCAGGCGAGCGAGGCCGACCACGAGCGTGTGTTCGGCGAATCGACGTCGCGGGTCCTGGAGGCCGGGCGGCGCTTCACGCCCTATGAAGTGGCGCACCCGGACACGGCCTATGAGGAACATGTCGTGGTGGCTGCCCGCCACTTCGTCGCTGACCGTTCCTATGAGACGAATTCGGAAGGCCTCGAATACCACAACGCGTTCGAAGCCGTGCCCGCGCACGTACCGCTGACCCCGCACCGGACCACACGGCGGCCAAGGATCGGAGGGACGCAGGTGGCGATCGTCGCCGGACCGTCTGGAGAGGAGATCCACACCGATTCCTACGGCCGCGTCAAGCTCTGGTTTCCATGGGACCGGCGGGCGCGAAAGGACGGCACGGACACGTGTTGGGTCCGCGTGGCGCAGAACTGGGCCGGCGGAAGCTGGGGCGGGCAGATCATTCCGCGTGTCGGCATGGAAGTGATGGTGGCCTTCGTGGATGGCGACCCGGACCGGCCCCTGGTGACCGGTGTCGTGCCCAACCCGGATAGTACCGTCCCCTACACGCTGCCCGCGAACAAAACGAAAAGCGTGTTTCGCACGAACACGCACAAGGGTGAGGGATTCAACGAACTGAGCTTCGAAGATGAAAACGGGCGGGAGGAAATCTTCATCCATGCCCAGCGGGACAAGCTCGAAATGGTCAACCGCCGCTCCTACGAGATCGTCGGAGACGGCTACGGGCACCTGATCTCGAGCATCGCCGGCCTGGCATCGCTCTCCCGCGGGTGGGAGCCGTCGCTGCAGGAAGGCGTCGAAGCGCTCTTGAGGCACGCCAAGGACGCCCCCGTTGAGAAAACGAAGATCCGAAAATAGGGAGGGCCCACTATGCCCGAAATCGCCCGTATCGGCGACAGCGTCTCCTGCAAAAGGGGCGGAAGCACGATTGTGAGCGGTGCAAGCCACCAGGCGGAAGGCAGGGGGATAGCAAGAGTGGGTGATCCCACCGGCTGCGGCTGCACCATCGCCCACGGGGCGGGCAGCACCAGTTGTGGCGGTCGGGCAGTGGCTCGGCGTGGAGATTCCTTGTCCTGCGGTGGAAGCATTACCGGCGGGGCCTCGAAGGTTGATGCAAGTTAAACGCGGGTAGAAGGAAAACGGCTATGTCAGACACTGAAGCCGTAAAAAATTCTGTTTCGATTGGGATCAGAAACGATTTCACCGACGGGATCGACAATGGTTTCTATTCCGGAGTTAGGAATGACATATCCATTGGTGTTTTCAATTCAGCAAAGATTGGGACACAAACGGATTATTTTAATGGAATAAAATCAAGTGTAGTGAACTCTATTGAGACAGATTATTTCACGGGTGTGATTACAGATGTGAGCCGCGGTGTTTTCTTGATTACGAGAACAGGGACGGAGACGTCATACTTCAACGGATCTCAGAGCCATTATTCCATAGGTGATGTGTTTCACTACAGGAATGGCTGCACGACGAAATACGAATATGGGGAGGTCCATGAGTATAACTATTCGACCGTGTATAAGCATCACGAAGCCAAGACGGTAAAGTGCTACAAGGGTGAGAAGGAGGAGAAGTGCGAAACCAAGAAAGAGGAGGTTGGAAAGAAATTCGAGATGACGTGTGGGAAAACCACACACAGCCAGAAGCCTGACAGCATCGAATTGTCCGTCGGGGAAGCCAGTTTGAAGATTACTTCGAGTGAGGTCACGCTTTCCCTTGGCGGCAGCGAGGTAAAGCTTTCTTCGAGCGGCGTGCGGATAAACGGCGCCAAAATCGACATTGGATGATCCCGGTGCGTGTGGCCGGTGTTTCGGGCAGCCGATCCGGAGGTCCGGTGATTGATGAGGACGCAGCGGCCGTGAACAGTGAATTCCTCATGATAATGAACGCCGTCGAAGCCTATGATGTATATAAATCCATGCAGGGAACACGCGGCCTCATCAATCTCGTGTCCTTCAGAGGCGCTAGATTCCCTTGCACGGTCGGGATCGTTGTCGACTTGGACAGGAAGGACGGAGAATTTCTCTCCAAGATCGACGACGGCTTAGTTTCCGACGATGATTTCTATTTTATTGGCGGCGCACTTGACGATTTCACGGGCGCTTTGGCGGAGCCATTGGTTGAACTCTGCGCCACGGGGTCTGCCACCTCGTCCAATCCCTTCGATCCCGAAGTGGTGATAGGGGCCCGCGGGGCTCGGGCCTCCGCGGCTTCCGGTTCCACTGGCGCTTGCTCTCGCGCTGTTTATAGGAAGCAGGGGGAAAGACTGGTGAGGAGTGAGCCGAGAGGTCTCGTGCCGGTGGCCTTGGGGGCCGATGCGAGATATGGCCCGGATTTGCCGATATTTGAGCGGGTGGTGGAGCTGTCCGTTTTAAACGCGTTGTGTGAAGTGTTCGAGGGAGGGTCGAGGAACTTCCTCGGGCTTCCCGCAAACATGCGCCGCGCAGGCGGCGATATAGACGCGTCCAGATATTCCGGATATCTGGATTTCAAGGACATGCTGCACGTCCGTGTCCATGCCGCGGTGCAGAAATTTGTCGACGTTCATCGAGACGGCTTTGTCTACGACAACGTAATGCGCCTCGTGCGCGGCTTCGCGCTGGCGGCGGAAGTTGGGAGACTTCCCTGCGCGACCGACAGGCTGCCGCAGATATTGGAGGCGGGTCCGCTTGATGCGGACGCGAAGACGCGGCAGTTCGAGATCGAAATCATCAAGATCACATCTTCCCTGGATTGAAGGCCCCTCAGGTCGATCCGGGTCTATATTGGAAGCACCGGCAAGCGCTGTAGCGAGCCGTATCCTTATGAAACAAAGTATAAGAACAAAGATAGCGGGTAGGATAACCCGTTTACGCGGCGGTAATACGTCCGGGTCAAATATCCAGCATAAGTTTGTTCGTTTGGTTGGAGGTCGGAGTTTCCGATACAGCGGGGGCGCGTGAATCCATCGGGAGTGTTCCTCCCGAAGTCTGCCTGTCCATCAACGTAACCATCGCGCCCCTTCATGTTTGATCAGCACTATTATTCAAGCGTTCCGGCGCGGGAGCCCCGCGAAGCACGCCCGTCGCCTGTACGCCGGCAGTTCTTTCCAGCGAGCAGGGTGGTAACCCTCCGCTTTGTTGTCGGATGCGTATGGCTGGTTTGCTCGTTGGCTCCGCAGCTTGCCCATGCCGAAACATGTACCACCGTACAGAAGGCGTTGCGCGCTGCGCAGCGAGAAAGCGTCCCATCCAATCCTGCCGCCTCCCGACTGATGCGCCAACTCTCTGCCATCCGTGCGCTCGAGCAGCAGCGTCAGTGCTCCTCGGGGGCGACATGGAAGGGGATTTTCAACCCCTGTCGGGATTTGGCGCAGAAGCGATCGCGCATTCAGCGGCAGATCAGCTCGCTCGGGCGCGTTCAACCGGGGCGCGTGAACGCGCTGCGTGCCAGGTTGGAGGCCATGGGATGCATGGGGACGAAGACGGAGTCCGCCAAAAAAACCGTGAGCCGCGCCGCTTCGAAGGTCAGCCGAACCGCTTCCAAGGCCAGCCGAGCCGCTTCGAAGGGGAGCCGAACCGCTTCGAAGAAGCCGCCGAGAGCCCCATCGAAATCCCGCAAGTCAGCGCTGCTCTATTGCGTGCGCCTGACCGACGGCTACTATTTTCCCGCGCCTAACTCGCAGTTCGTCGGCGTTGATCACGCGGACAACACGCTCGATCGCTGCAGGTTCATTTGCGAAGACGCCGATATGGGCGTGTACGTGCTGAACAACGCCTCGTTGGAAACCCATGAAATGGTTTCCGCTGCTAACGGCGAGCCATACCAGGAACTTTCGGCGGCTTTCCGCTATCGCGGCGTTCAATCTTTCCAGGGATGCAATTTTGCCAGATATCACGAGCGGTCCAGATTGCTGCGCGCTCGGGAAGCAACCGTTTCGAGCATGATGAATGTGGTCATTCCCATTCCGGCACGTCCTCCAAGGGTTGTATATGTGGAGGCGGACGGCGAGGCGCTTCCCGATCCCAGCCCGGTGAGCTCGATCCGCGGCGAAGGAGAAGACGCCGCGTCCGCGCAAGTGGCAGCTCCGGGCAAGGCGCCGGAGGAATGATCCGGGCCAGCCCGCCAGCAAGCATTCCTGTCTACGCTTCGGGCGCCGAGCCGATGTCCTCGATACTGTTCAGCTCTCCGAGCGCGTCCTCCGGCAGATCCAGCTCTGCCGCGGCCAGATTCTCCTGCAGGTGGGCGAGAGACGAGGTGCCGGGGATGAGAAGGATATTGGGCGCACGGCGAAGCAGCCAGGCAAGCGCCACCTGCATGGGGGTCGCCCCGAGGCGGGCGGCGATGCCGGACAAGGTGGACGACTGCAGCGGGCTGAAACCGCCGAGCGGGAAGAACGGCACATAGGCGATGCCATCGCGGGCGAGATCGTCGATCAGGGTGTCGTCGTCGCGATGCGCCAGGTTGTAATGGTTCTGCACGCAGGCGATGTTGCAGATCCTGCGTCCCTCCGCGACCTGCTTGGGCGTTGCATTGCTGAGCCCGATATGGCGCACCAGCCCCCGCTGCTGGAGTTCGGCCAGGACGGTGAGCGGCGCTTCGATCGAGCCTTCCGCGGGGCCGTGCGTGTCGAACATGATGCGGAGATTGACCACCTCGATCACGTCGAGGCCAAGATTGCGCAGGTTATCGTGAACCGCCCGCGTCAATTCTTCGGGTGCGAAGGCGGGAAGCCACGAGCCGTCCTCGCCGCGGCGGGCCCCGATCTTCGTGACGATGACGAGGTCGTCGGGGTACGGGGCTAGTGCCTCCCGGATCAGCCTGTTGGTAACATGCGGCCCATAGAAGTCGCTGGTATCGATGTGGTTCACCCCGCGCGCGGACGCTTCGCGCAGCACGGCCACCGCCGCGCCATGGTCCTTCGGCGGGCCGAACACGCCCGGGCCGGCGAGCTGCATGGCTCCGTAGCCGAGCCGCTTCACGGTTCGCTCTCCGAGGGTGAATGTGCCGGATTGGTCGATGCTGGGCATGATAAATCTCCTTTGAGGACGAAGCAGAGATAGAGCTTGCCCGCCTTCACGATAACAGGTCACAATCAGGACAGGTTGTGCGGAAGGGCGAACAATGAAGGTCGACCTTGGCGATCTCAGTGCATTCGTGGCGGTTGCGCGCGCCGGGGGCTTTCGCGACGGCGCGCGCAGGAGCGGCCGCAGCGCGTCGGGCCTCAGCGAGGCGATCCGCCGTCTCGAGGCTCAGTTGGGCGTCAGGCTGCTCAACCGGACGACGCGCAGCGTCGTTCCCACGGAAGCGGGCAGGGGGCTTTTGGAACGGCTCGGGCCGGCCTTGAGCGAAGTGGATGTCGCCCTCGACGTGGTGAACGGCTTTCGCGACAGGCCGGCGGGCACGCTGAAGCTCAACGTGCCTGTCAGTGCGGCGCGGATGGTGCTGCCCCGCATCGTTCCGCCCTTCCTCGCCGCCTATCCGGAGATCCGGCTGGAGGTGATGACCGAGGAGAGTTTCGTCGATGTGCTTGCCGCCGGGTGCGACGCCGGCATCCGTTACGAGGAGCGGCTGGAGCAGGACATGATCGCGGTGCCGATCGGCCCGCGCGTGCAAAGCTATGCCGTCGGCGCATCGCCCGCTTATCTCGACCGCCATGGCCGGCCGGAACACCCTCGCGATCTGCTCGGCCATGCCTGCTTGCGCCACCGCTTTCCCAGCGGCGCGATGCCGCCGTGGGAGTTCGAGCGGGACGGCGAGGAGGTGCGGGTCGATCCCTCGGGACCGCTGGTCGTGGAGGCAGGCGGGGCGACGGACCTCGCCGTCGAAGCGGCGATCGCCGGTCTGGGGATTGTGGGGCTGTTCGAGGGCTGGTTGCGCCCGCATTTCGACAACGGTACCCTCGAACCCGTTCTCCAACCCTGGTGGCAGCGTTTCTCCGGCCCGTTCCTCTACTACCCCGGACGGCGCCTGGTACCGGCACCGCTGCGCGCGTTCATCGATTTTGTGAGAGCATCGGCCGGCCGGACATGATTCGATCGGCGCGCACTTAAACTTGACTTTTCTGGTAAAGTATTCACAACAGGATGCGTGTGTCCGGCGCGGCGTCGTTGCGGTGCTCGGGCCGGATGATTTCCGAAGGGGGCGGGGGCTGCCAGGAGTTGGTCGTATGATGCATTTCACGTCGATCGAACGACACCCCTTCCCTGATGGGAAGCGACGGGAGGATTTGGACCGCCGCAATGAACTGGTAGCGGAAGTGGACAGGCTCAAATTCCGTCTTGACGAAGCGAAACGGGCTGCCGCCGAGAGCTTGAGGCGCGCGAACGAAGCGCCCGGCCCCCTCGATACCACCAGCGGTGCCTTCGCCGTCCTTTACGAGGCGCATCTGCAGGATCGGGAAGTGTTGTTCGCACTTATGCGCCGGTTTGACGAAGCGCGCGATGCGCTGCGAGCCTTTGTCTTGGAAGCAGACTCGCCGAAATCCCGCCAGGTCTCTGCCGATCGGAATCGCTTCGCGTGACCCACCCTTGGTTACATACCCGAACGGAGATTGCCGCGTGTCCCTAACAGACGAAACAGAGCGTCGCCTCGAGGAGGCCGAGGCGCATATCCGTACGGCGATGGCGAAGGAGTTCTGCCACGTCATGGACAAGACGGGCCTGCCGCCGATGGCCGTCCTGCGTCTCGCCGCGCAGGCGGTGGGTTCGATCTATTGCGAGGCGGCCGACGCGCATTCCGGTCCGCGCGCCTGCCCATGTGGCTGGTGCCCGCACCAGCCGTCCGATATCGAGATCCTGGGCATGGCGCTCGTGACCGCGTGCCGGATGCGGCGCGCGGAGGATCTTGCCTCCACACCGGTTGCCGGCACCGCGTGAGCGGCAGAAGACAAACGAAGCCAAAAGGAGCATATATTGATGAATACCAACGGCGCCTGGTCTGCCTGGACTCCGCGCATGCTCAGCATCTTGCGCATCGTCACGGCACTTCTGTTCTTCGAGCACGGCTCTCAGAAGCTGCTCGGCTTCCCGGCCAGCGAGTTCAGTCCCGAGGTCTTCTCGCTGCCCTGGATCGCAGGCGCCCTCGAGCTTGTCGGCGGCGCGTTGCTCGCCGTCGGACTGTTCACCCGACCCGTCGCATTCATCCTCGCCGGGGAAATGGCGGTCGCCTACTGGATGGGGCATGCGCCCCAGAGTTTCTTTCCAGTCCTCAATGGCGGGGACAGTGCGATCCTCTACTGCTTTATTTTCCTCTATCTCACCTTTGCAGGCCCAGGCCCCTGGAGCCTCGACCATCTGATGGCGGGACGGAGCGTGGAGGCGCAGACGACTTCGTAGCGGCAAGCTCAATCGAGAAGGACGGTGAGCGCTCCCGCCCATACGCGGAAGCACTCCGTCCCTGCCGAGTGGTAAAGGCGAATGAAACCCGGCAGCGTCGGATCGTCAAATCCGAAGAAACCCGTTAAACTGTAATACGCTCTGCAAAGGGGGGGGCCATGGTGATGTCTTTGGACGCTGCTGCGGAAGTGTTCCGCCAGGCAATGCGGGAGACGGTGAAGCGCTATTCCCTTTGGTATCTGATCCAGGGCGTGCTGCTGGTCGTGGCGGGTATTTTCGCGATTATTTATCCGATCGTTTCTTCGGCAGCGGTCATCGTGTCGCTCGGTTGGCTTCTCATCGTCAGCGGTGTGTTGCAGGGGCTTGGCCTCATCGGTGCGCGGCATGTGCCGAATTTCTGGCTGCAGCTCATCTCCGTCGTGCTGGCGGTCCTGATTGGTTTCCTGTTCTTGCGCGATCCAGCCCAAGGATTGCTCACGGTGACCCTGCTTCTGATCGTCTTCTTCATGGTGGAGGGGCTTTCGAAGATCGTGTTTGCGCTGACCATCAGGCCCTTCCCGCAATGGGGCTGGGTGCTTGCGAGCGGCATCGTCGGCGTTCTCCTCTCGCTGGTTCTGTGGGCCGCCATGCCGGTTACCGCGGTCTGGCTCGTCGGCCTCCTGCTCGGTCTTGAGCTCGTGAGCGTGGGAGCGGCCATCGCATATCTGGCGTGGAGCGTACGGCACGCGCCTGGTTGACCGGGTTGGGGTCAACGGCACTCAGCCGATGCTGTGGAGCAGGCCCGCGTTTGACGCTTGATCTGTGACGACCGAGTGTGTCTTATGCCAGTGATCCTTGGTCGAATGCCGCCGGTTGGCGCCAATCCTGCCCGGATCGCTTCGCCTCCGAATCGCCTGATGGTGCATCCCGGCCATGTTTCACCCTCGGATGGAATCTCGTATCAGTGGCATCACTGTCGTGGGCGGCTTGCGCTGGAAGGCCTGGCCCGGCCTCATCGCCGACGTATGGGATGTCGAGTGCACGGACGACGCCAATGGGGAATATGTCTCGCACGCGCCGCGCCTCTTCGTCCTTCTGGAGACGCAGGCGGATGCGTCCATCCATCTCATGTGTTCCCCAATGGGGGAACCGTGCGCCACGCTCGGCCGGGAGCGTCCGATGTGCTTCGTTCCCGCCGGAATGCCGCTCTGGTCGCGTATGAATGGCGGCGGAAGGCTCAAGCACCTCGATATCCACTTTGATCTCCAGGCCATCCCGGATCGCTTCCCGGGCGGGAGCAAGGCCGCCTGGAACGCACCGCGCCTGACCTTTTCCGATTCGCGCCTGATGGCGCTCGCGCGGCTCTTCGCCATGGAATGTGACCGGAAGGATGCGGGCAATCCGCTCTACGAGCGGAGCCTTGTCGCTGCCCTTCTGGCGGCCATGGGCGGCGGGGCGGTGCCTGAGCCCCACGGGGGAGGGCTGGCGGCGCACCAGCTGCGCCGCGTCACCCGGTTCATCGACGACAACTGCACGAGGAACATCCGGCTGCAGGAATTGGCCGATCTGGTCGGCCTTTCACCCTCATACTTCTCGCAGGTGTTCAAGGCGTCGACCGGCCTGCCGCCCCACCGCTGGCAATTGCGCAGGCGCGTGGAGCGCGTGAAGGCACTGCTCTCCACGGGCGAGATATCCTTGACGGAAATCGCGGTCGAGATGGGGTTTTCCGACCAGGCCCATCTCACGCGTGTCTTCCAGCGGTTCACCGGCTCGACACCCGCCGCATGGCAGCGTGAACACAAGGCGTGATCCTGCCGAATGCATGCGTTTCGTTCAATCGGGCGAAAAAACGTACAATCCTGCCTTCCTGAACTTGAGTTAAACGCTCATCTTATGTAGCCGGACCATATCGGTCCGCGCCGCCCAAGGTGAAAGCGTCAATGAGGATTTCCGGTACAGCAAGATTGGTTCTTCTGGGGAGCGTCGCTGCGGTCACGTTCGCGAATGGTGGTTTCGCGCAGGAGGTACGCGGGACGACATGGCTCGAGCGCATCGAGATCGAAGGCGAAGGTGAGACCGCCGCGGGGCCGGTCGATGGCTATGTGGCCGAACGAACGGCGGCGGGATCGAAGACCGATACGCCGCTTGCCGAGATTCCCCAGTCGGTCTCCGTCATCGGCCGGGAAGAGATGGACGATCTCGGCGCGACGAAAGCGGACGAGGCGCTGCGCTACACTGCTGGCGTTTTCGCCCAGCCCTTCGGCCCCGACCGCGACACGAACTGGATCTACATCCGCGGCTTCGAGGCGACACAAACGGGCATCTACCAGGATGGGCTTCAGCTCTACAGCTACGGCTTCGGCGGTTTCTACATCGACAGCTTCACGCTGGAGCGCGTCGAAGTCCTGCGTGGCGCGGCTTCGGTGCTCTATGGCGGCAGCAATCCCGGCGGTCTGGTCAACTATGTCAGCAAGCGCCCGACGGGTGAGCGGCGGGTTTACGCCGAGACCGGCGTAACCGATGCGGGAACGGCCTTCCTGGGCTTCGACCTGCAGGATAGAGTTAACGAGCAGATGGCCGCCCGCCTGGTCGGCCGGATCGCCGGCGGCGACGGCTACACGGATTTCGAAGAAGGTTTCCGCGGCACGGTCTCACCCTCCTTCACCTGGTCCCCGGATGATGCCACCAGCCTGACGGTTCTCGGCAACTTCACCTATATCGACGGGATCCACAATGGCGGCAGCTTCCTGCCCTATGTGGGCACGGTGGTGGATGCGCCGTTCGGGAAGATTTCTCGCGATGCGAACTTCACCGAGCCTGACATCGACACCTATCTGCGCAAGCAGGTTTCCCTGGGCTACGAGTTCGGGCACAAGTTCGACAGCGGCTGGACGGTACGGCAGAACGCTCGCGCGGGCTATGCTGACCTGCACGAGATCGCACCTTATGCCTACGGTTATCTCGGCTTCTCCGACACCCCGTCCGATCCGGATAATCTCCTGGAAAGGATCAATTTCGAGCACCGGACGAAGACGCGATCTTTCCTCGTGGACAACCAGCTCGAAGGAAGGGTCGAAACCGGCGCGCTGGAGCACCGCCTGCTCTTCGGCCTCGATTACAAATATTTCGACATGGACCAGGTGCAGATGTCCGGAACGGCAACGCCGATCAGCGCGACGGATCCGGTCTACGGAGCGCCGCAGGGCGTGCGCTCGGCCTATATCGACCAGGACCTCAAACAGCAGCAGGTCGGGTTCTATGCCCAGGATCAGATCCATTTCGGAGGCGGATGGATCGCCACGTTCAACGGCCGCTATGACTATGTGACCACGGAATCGGAGGGAACTTCGGAATTCGACGATTCCCAGGGTGCCTGGAGCGGCCGCGCCGGCCTCGCTTATCGGTTCGAAAACGGCCTCACGCCTTATGCGAGCGTGTCGACCTTCTTCAACCCGCTCCTGGGCACGACGGCGACCGGCGACCTCTTCGACCCGGAGGAAGGCTATCAGTACGAGGTCGGGCTGAAATACGAGCCGACCTGGTTCGACGGTCTCTTTACGGTGGCACTGTTCGACCTGACGCGCCAGAACGTCGTCACCGGCCCCTTCAATATGGAGACACAGATTGGCGAGGTGAACTCACGCGGCATCGAATTCGAGGCCAAGGCCAACCTCACCGCCAACTGGCAGGCGCGCGCGGCCTTGACCCTGCTCGATCTCGAAACCAAGGCGGACGACGATCCCACCCTGATCGGCAAGACGCCCTACCTTATCCCGGAGGAGCAGGCCTCCTTCGCGCTGGATTACACCTTCGACGAAGGTCCCCTCTACGGGGTGACACTTGGCGGCGGCATGCGCTATGTCGGCTCGTCCTGGGCCGACGAGGAGAACACGATGAAGGTCCCCTCCGCCACGCTGTTCGACGCCAGGATCGGCTACCAGAGGGGCAATCTCGGCGCGGATCTCCATGTCACGAATCTCTTCGACAAGGAGTTCGTGGCCGGCTGCCAGGGCGCGCTGAGCTGCGCCTACGGCGAAGGGCGCTCCATCAAGCTGAAGCTCCACGCGACATGGTGACGGAAAGCCCGGCAGAACGCGGCAAGATTCTCTATCGCCTCGAAGGCTTGGGCTTCTCGGCGGGCGGGCGCCGGATCGTCGGCCCGCTCGATGCCGTTTTCGAGCGCGGCAGGATCCACGGCCTTATCGGCCCGAACGGATCGGGCAAGTCGACCCTCATGCGGATGCTCGCCCGGCAGGAAAGGCCCGCCTTCGGCCGTGTGCTCTTCGAGGGGGACGATGTCTTCTCTTTTTCCGAGCGGTCCTTCGCAAGACGTGTCGCCTACATGACGCAGTTTACGCCGGCAGCGGAAGGGCTGACGGTGGAGGAACTCGTGCGGCTCGGCCGCTTTCCCTGGCACGGAGCGTTCGGTCGTTTCAGCGAAACCGATGCCGAGAAGGTGGAGGAGGCGCTGACTGCGGCAGGCCTCGCCAACATGCGCAGGCGGCTGGTCGACAGCCTGTCGGGCGGCGAGCGCCAGCGCGCCTGGCTCGCCATGATGATCGCGCAGGATGCGGCCTGCCTTCTGCTCGACGAGCCGACCTCGGCGCTCGACATCGCCCACGAGGTCGAGATGCTGTCGCTCGTGCGGGAGATGGCGGCGAGCCGCGGCGTGACGGCGATCATCGTGCTGCACGACATCAACATGGCAGCACGCATGTGCGACATGGTTCTCGCTCTGCGCGAGGGTGCCATTGTCGCCGCGGGGTCGCCGCCTGAGGTGATGCGGGGCGAAGTGCTTGCCCGCATCTACGGTATCGATATGGGGGTTCTGGCGCATCCGAGGACCGGCATGCCCATAGGTTATGTGGAATGACGCGCCTTCCGCTTCACCGGCGTGCTTTTCTTGCTCTCTCGGCTGGCGCATGTGCCGCCGCATCGCCGCTGGTGCGGGCGGCGGAGGGCAGGCGCGTGGCGGCGATCGACTGGGCGATGCTCGAGACCGCGCTCGCGATGGACATCGTGCCGGTCGCGGCGACCGAACTCATCCATTACCGCAAGGTCGTGGTGGAGCCGGCCGTTCCCGACGCCACCGCCGATATCGGGCTTCGCGGCATGCCGAACTACGAGATGCTGCGCCTCAGCAGGCCGGACCTGATCCTCTCTTCCAACTTTTACGAGACCCAGCGGCCGATTCTGGAGCGGATTGCGCCCGTCATCTCCGCTCCGGTCTATCTGCCGGGGAGCCCCACCTACGGGCTTGCGGAAGATGCCGCGCGGACCGTCGGAACCGCCACGGGGTGGGAACAGCAGGCCGAAGACCTCATCACGCGCAGTGCCGGAACGATCTCCCGCTGCGCGGAGCTTCTGGAGCCGTTCACGGACAGGCCGGTCTTCGTCATCAGCATCGGCGATGCGCGCCACTTCCGCGCTTTCGGCCCCGACAGCATGATCGGCGACGTGCTGGTGCGGCTGGGTTTCCGCAATGCCTGGCAAGCCGACACGAGCTACTCGGCGGCGGCGCCCGTGAGCTTCGAGGCGCTGGCGCGGGTTCCGCAGGCGCGTGTCGTGATCGTCGAGCCCATCCCGCCCGACGCGGGGCCGGGACTTCTCGAAAACCCGCTCTGGCACGCGCTGCCCGTGGTGCGGGAAGGGCGCGTATGTGTGATCCCGCCGGTCAACCATTTCGGCGGCCTTCCCTCGGCCATGCGATTTGCGGAATTGCTGGCGAAGGCGATGGAGCCGGGCCATGGCTGAGAGGGCGCTGTCCCGCAACCATCTGCTGTGGGGCGGGCTTTTCTGCCTCGCGGCGATGTTGACGCTCCTCCAGGTGGCAGGGCGTGGAGAATTCCCGTCCCTCGCGTCCGGACAAGGCATCTCCGAGCTTGATCGGGTGATGCTGCTCTACGGCACATTGCCGCGAATCTCGGTCGCGCTCGTGGCGGGTGCCGCGCTCGGCCTTTCCGGCTATCTTCTGCAGCGTGTGCTGCGCAACCCGCTGGCGGAGCCGACCACGCTCGGCATCGCCTCGGGCGCGCAGCTTGCCATGGCTGCGGCGACCATCTACCTGCCGGCGTCCATGGCCTGGTCGCGTTCCGGCGTGGCGCTCTGCGGCGGTGCTGTCGCTGCGGGCGTGGTGATGGCGCTCACCTGGCGGCGCGGACTGGAGCCCGTTTCCGTGCTTCTGGGCGGCATGATGGTCGCGCTCACGGCTTCCGCCGCAAGTGCTGCGCTCATCCTCGCCAATGGCGAATACATGTTCTCGCTCTTCATCTGGGGCGGGGGTTCGCTGGTGCAGCAGGGCTGGGGCTCCACGCTGTTCATCGGAGCGGTCTTCACCATCGTTGGCGCAGTGTCCATGCTGCTCCTGCGGCCGCTCACGATCCTGGGCCTCGACGATGCGAACGCGAGGAGCCTCGGCCTGGCGCTCACCGCCACGCGCCTCCTGGTGATAGGGCTTGCCGTATGGCTTGCGACCACCGTCACGGCCGAGCTCGGCGTCATCGGCTTTGTCGGCCTCGCCGCTCCCGCCCTGGCGCGCCTCGGCGGGGCGCGTACGCCGCGGCAACTCGCCTCGGGGTCCGTGCTCGTGGGCGCGCTTCTCTTGTGGCTCACCGACGGGATGGTGCAGCTCTTTTCCGGAGCGGGCGCGGAGCGCATCCCAACGGGGGCCGCCACGGCGCTGGTCGGCGGGCCGTTGCTCCTGTGGATGCTGCCGCGGCTCTCCATGCTGGCTCGGCCGCAGCTCGGGGATGCCGCGGGGCAAGCCTGGCGCGCCGCGTTCCCGTCGCGGCGCATCGCGCTTCTCGCCCTGCTTGCCGCGGGCGCTGTCGTCGTTGCCCTGATGCTCGGCCGGGGCCCGGAAGGCTGGACGGTGGCGACCGGCGGGCTCTTCGCCGACCTTGCCCAATGGCGCGGCCCCCGTGTCGCGGTCGCTGGCGCGGCGGGTGCGATGCTCGCCGCCGCCGGAGTGGTCCTGCAGCGCCTGACGGGAAATCCGCTCGCGAGCCCGGAGGTGCTGGGGGTGGGCGCAGGCGCCGGCGTCGGGCTCACTGCGGCGCTCTTTCTCTTCAGCGCTCCCGGATTGCCGCTGCAGCTCGGATTTTCCGTGCTCGGCGCGCTCGTCGTCCTCGCCGTCATGCTGGCGATCGCGGCCAAGGCCCGCTTCGGGCGCAGCCATCTTCTCCTTGCCGGCGTGGCCATGGGGGCGCTTTGCAGCGCCGTTCTCACCTCGGTCATCGCCATGGGAAACGTCCAGTCCTACGCGGTGCTGCGCTGGCTGAGCGGCTCCACCAACGATGCGACATGGAGGGACGTCGCCTTTGCCGGCTGCGCCGCCGTTCTGCTCATCCTGCCCCTGCCACTCGCCCGCCGCTGGCTGGAGATCCTGCCCTTGGGCGACAGCCCCGCATCGGCGCTGGGTATTCCCGTACGGCATAGCCGCGCTGTTCTCCTGGTGGCCTCGGCCCTGCTCACGGCGGCCGCCGCCCTCCTGGTCGGGCCCTTGAGCTTCGTCGGACTCGTCGCGCCGCATATCGCCCGCCGGATCGGGCTGTCCACGGGCACTGCGCATCTTCTTGCGGCGATCCTGATCGGCGGCGGCGTGATGGTCGCGGCGGACTGGCTTGGCCGTATGGCGGCATTCCCCTACCAGATGCCGGTTGGGCTCTTCGCTGCCCTTCTATCCGGTCCTTACCTCGTCTGGCTTCTCGGCCGGGGCCGCGACGGCCTTATGGGACGCACCGGCGCCGGCTGATGGCTCCGCCGCCACGCGTGGCCGTTCGTCCACCGAGGCTGCCCCCACACAAACGGCAGAACGGTTTCCAACGGGGAAATGGTGCTTTAGAACAGAGCGCGCCTCCGGCGGCGCACTGCCGCCTCACCAGCAAAAGCCATTCTCATGACGGATCTGATCCCGGTTTTCGACGGCCACAACGACGCGCTCCTGCGGCTCTATCTTTCGGGTCGCTCCGATGTGGAGGCGTCGTTTCTGCAGGGTGCGCCGGGCGGCCATATCGATCTTCCGCGCGCGAAGGCGGGCGGCTTTTCCGGCGGAATGTTCGCGATCTTCCCGCCTCCGCTGGAGCGGGGAAGGGCCACGGGCGCCGGCGAGGGCGACGAATCGCCGACACTGGACCGCACCGAGGCGCTTTTGTCGACCATGGCGATGGCTTCGATCCTGTTCCGGCTGGAGCGGGCATCGGACGGGGCGCTCATGGTCTGCCGCAGCGCGCAGGAAGTGCGCGCCGCCATGGAAAGGGGATCCGTCGCGGGGGTCTTCCATATCGAGGGGGCCGAAGCGATCGACCCCGATCTCGCCCTGCTTGACGTGCTCCACGCGGCCGGCCTGCGCTCGCTCGGGCTCGTCTGGAGCCGGCCCAACGCCTTCGGCCACGGCGTGCCCTTCCGCTTCCCCGCCACCCCGGATATCGGGCCGGGGCTGACGGATGCCGGGAAGGCGCTGGTGAGGGCTTGCAACCGGCTGAAGATCCTCGTCGACCTCTCCCATCTCAACGAGCAGGGCTTCCGTGACGTTGCCGCCATCAGCGATGCGCCGCTCGTCGCGACGCATTCCAACGTGCACGCCATCTGCGAGCATGCGCGCAACCTCACGGCCTGGCAGCTCGACGCGATCCGCGACAGCGGCGGGATGGTGGGCCTGAACTTCGCCGCGGGCTTCCTGCGTCCCGACGGCCGCATGAGTTCCGATACCGGGCTCGACATCATGCTCCGCCACCTCGATATGCTCCTGGAGGCCCTGGGGGAGGACGGGGTCGGGCTGGGTTCCGATTTCGACGGTGCGGTCATCCCTTCGGTGATCGGCGACGTCGCTGGCCTGCCCAGGTTAATCGAGGCCCTGGCCGAACATGGATATGGCCGCGAGTTGGTGGAGAAGATCGCCTGGCGCAACTGGCTGGGCGTTCTGGAGCGGTCGATCGGCTGAGGAGGGTAAGCGCAACTCCAGGGAAAAGGCGTTATCCTGCAGTCCTTCGGGCAGGGGACGGGGATCATCTGCTTTTGGCGGGCTCTCCAGTGCTGGCGACGATATCGCCCGGCTGCATCGCCATCAGGTCGGCCAGCTCTGCGAGGCTTGTAACGAGCACGTTGCGCCGGTCCGCCGGAAGGGCGGCGAAGCGGCGGGCAAATGCTGCCCCGAAGACGCCGGGTGCATGCGAGATGAGCTCCTGCCCCTTCAGCGTGAGCCGCGTGAAGACGACGCGCCGGTCCGTGCCGGACCTGTAGCGCTGCACGATGCGGCGCTGTTCCAAGTTGTCGAGGACGGTCACCACGGTGGCCGGGCTCAGATCGGCATGTTCCGCAAGCGCTTTGGTCGTCACTTCGCCAAGTTCGGCCACGGCCATCAGGATTACGAGCTGCGGTCCGGTAAGCCCGATCGAGCGGGCCAGGGCGCGCGACTGCAAATCGTTGGCGCGCACGATTCTGCGGATCGATTTCAGGAGTAGCCGCGTTTCATCCGGCGATACCGCCTCGGCGGAGAATGTCCCAGCAGTGTCTGTCATTAATTTGACTTCAAATCATTTGAACCCTAATTATATGGGACACTCGAGGCAGTCAACAAGACCAACGGAGGTGATGTTCCGCCTATGTGCGGCATTTGTGGCGAAGTGAGATTCGACGGCGGCGCGCCGTCCGCGTCGGCGATTTCAAGGATGATGGATGCCCTCTCGCCGAGAGGTCCGGACGGGGAGGGGATCGTCTCCCACGGCAATGCGGGCTTCGGCCACCGGCGGCTCAGGATCATTGATCTCTCGGAAAAAGCGCAGCAGCCCATGGTGGATTCCGCCCTTGGGCTCACCATCGCCTTCAACGGCTGCATCTACAACTATCCGGAGCTGCGCGCGGAGCTGGAGGCGAAGGGTTACAGCTTCTTCTCCCACGGCGACACGGAGGTGATCCTCAAGGCATGGCATGCCTGGGGTGAGGCGTGCGTGGAACGCTTCCACGGGATGTTCGCCTTCGTCATCCAGGAGCGCGACACCGGCCGAGTGGTGATGGCACGCGACCGTTTCGGCATCAAGCCGCTCTACATTGCGGAGAAGAACCGCGTGCTCCGCTTTGCGTCCTCGCTGCCGGCGCTCCTCAAGGCGGGGGATATCGACACCTCGATCGACCCGGCCGCCCTGCACCACTACATGACCTTTCACGCCGTGGTTCCGCCGCCGCGCACCATCATCAACGGCGTGCGCAAGCTGCGGCCGGCAACCATCCGTATCATCGAGGCGGATGGCCGCTCGACGGAAAAGCGCTACTGGGACCCGCCCTATAGCCGCAACCCGGCCGATGCCGGCGTTTCGAGTGAGGAATGGCGCGACCGCGTCCATGATGCCCTCCGGCTGGCCGTCAAGCGGCGCATGGTGGCGGACGTGCCCGTCGGCGTGCTGCTTTCGGGCGGCGTCGATTCCAGCCTGATTGTCGGGCTCCTGGCCGAGGAAGGGCAGACGGGCCTGATGAGCTTCTCCGTCGGCTTCGAGGAAGCCAATGGCGAGAAAGGGGACGAGTTTGTCTACTCCGATCTCATCGCGAAGAAGTTCGGCACCGATCACCACAAGATCTTCGTGCCTTCCGACCGTCTGATGGATGCGCTGCCGGGCACCTTCGCGGCCATGTCGGAGCCGATGGTCTCCTACGACAATGTAGGTTTCTATCTTTTGTCGCAGGAGGTCTCCAAGCACATCAAGGTGGTGCAGTCGGGGCAGGG
Source organism: Chelativorans sp. AA-79 (assembly GCF_029457495.1). Taxonomy (NCBI): domain Bacteria; kingdom Pseudomonadati; phylum Pseudomonadota; class Alphaproteobacteria; order Hyphomicrobiales; family Phyllobacteriaceae; genus Chelativorans; species Chelativorans sp. AA-79. The sequence goes on along the minus strand of NZ_CP120361.1, from coordinate 3,945,884 downwards.
CGCCGACGAGGTGTTCGGCGGCTATCACTGGTATCCGCCGCTCGCCCATTCCAACGATGTCGTGGCGGATTACGCGAAAGTCTTCTTCGACCGCTCGCACGAGACGTTGAAGCACCAGCTCGGGCCGGATTGGATCGGCGAGAAGGATTACAGCCGCGAGCTCGTCGCCGCCGAGCTGATGCGGCCGGGCGCCGACACGCCGGTGGACCGGGCGCTGAGGCTAGACGCCAATGTGATGCTGGTGGACGATCCGGTGAAGCGGGTCGACAACATGACGATGTCCTGCGGTCTGGAGGCCCGGGTGCCCTTCCTCGATCATGAGCTGGTGGAGCTTGCCGCGCGCATTCCGCCCGAAGAGAAGCTGAAGGACGGCGGCAAGGGCGTGCTCAAGGACGTGGCGCGCCTGGTGGTGCCGCATGAGGTGATCGACCGCCCGAAGGGGTATTTCCCGGTGCCGCAGCTCAAATATGTCGCCGGCCCCTATCTGGAGATGGTGCGCGACGCGCTGGGCTCGCAGGCGGCGCGTGAGCGCGGACTCTTCCGCGAAGACTATCTGGATCGGCTGCTCGCCGCTCCCGCCGAGCATATCACGCCGCTGCGCGGCTCCGAACTATGGCAGGTCGGACTTCTGGAATTGTGGCTGCAGACCCATGGGATCTAGCGAGATGACGAAAGCTCTCGGAACGGGCCGGAAGGCGAGCGCCGGCCGCGGCGACAAGGCGCTCGATCACCGCCTCAGGCGGCTGCGCGCCCAGTCCAAGGCACCGATCGAAAAGACGGCCGACGGTGCGGAACCGATGCTGAGATCGGTGGCGCTCGATTGCGGCTGGGGGCGGCTGATCTTCGCGCAGACCTATCCGAGCAACGAGGAGATCATCGAAGCCCTCCGCGAGGAAGGGGACAACCGGCGCGACATCGCCTTTTATGTGCGGGACCCCCATGTGCTCCTCGGGCTCGCGCCTGGCGAGACCTTCCTCGATCCCTCCCATACCTATCGGCTGGACCTGTCCACCTACCGGGCGAGCAGGCGCCAGCCCAAGGGCTTTTTCATCCGGCGGCTTGCCACGGAGGCTGATGCGCAGGCGGTGAACGCCATCTACGCCGCGCGCGGAATGGTGCCGGTCTCGCCGGACTTCTTCTGGCGCAAGCGTGACAGCCGATCGATCACCTATCTCGTGGCCGAGGAGGATGCGACGGGAGACATCATCGGCACGGTGACCGGCGTCGATCACGAGAGGCTGTTCAACGATCCGGAGCGCGGGTCTTCGTTGTGGTGCCTGGCTGTCGATCCGCAGTCGCGTCATCCGGGCATCGGCGAAACGCTGGTGCGCCGGCTTGCCGAATATTTCCAGGCACGCGGCGCAGCCTATCTCGACCTGTCGGTTATGCACGACAACGAGCAGGCGATCCACCTCTACGAGAAGCTCGGGTTCCAGCGCGTGCCGATCTTTGCTGTCAAGCGCAAAAATCCGATCAACGAGAAGCTGTTCGCCGCCCCGATCGAGCATTACGACGAGCTCAATCCCTATGCGCGCATCATCGTGGACGAGGCGCGGCGGCGCGGCGTGCATATCGAGGTGACGGATGCGGCGGGCGGTTTCTTCCGCCTTTCCTATGGCGGGCGGTCCATTCATTGCCGCGAAAGCCTGTCGGAGCTTACATCCGGCGTGGCCATGTCGATCTGCGACGACAAGGCGGTAACGCGCCGCGTTGTGGAGAAGGCGGGACTGAGCGTGCCCGAGCAGATGGTCGCCGACGACGGGGACGCGCTCGAGGCGTTTCTCGAAAGGCATGGGAGCGTGGTCGTGAAGCCTGCGCGCGGAGAGCAGGGGCGCGGGGTGTCCGTGGGCCTGACGACGATGAAGGAGGTCACCCGCGCCGTCGAGAAGGCGCGGGAGGTGAGCAACCGCGTGCTGGTCGAGGCTTGCTTCGAAGGGCAGGATCTGCGCCTGGTGGTGATCGACGGCAAGCTCGTCGCCGCCGCTGTGCGTCGCCCGCCCTCGGTGGTCGGCGACGGCCGCAAAACCCTGCAAGAGCTGATCGAGCAGCAGTCACGCCGCCGGGCCGCCGCGACGGATGGCGAAAGCAGCATACCGATCGACGGGGAGACGCTGCGCTGCCTCGCCTCGGCCGGTCGCACGCTGGAGATGGTTCCGGCGGAGGGCGAGGAGGTGCTGGTGCGCAGGACCGCCAACCTGCACACCGGCGGATCGATCCACGATGTGACGGACATCGTCCATCCCAGGCTCGTCGATGCGGCGTGCCGGGCGGCCAAGGCCATCGACATTCCCGTCACCGGCATCGACTTCATGGTGAAGGCACCGTCGAAGCCCGATTATGTGTTCATCGAAGCCAATGAGCGCCCCGGGCTCGCCAATCACGAGCCACAGCCGACGGCCCAGCGCTTCATGGACCTGCTGTTCCCGCAATCGCGTTTCCAGGGAGGCTGACGCTCAATCCCGCTGAGGCTTCGCGACGTGGAGCTGCGGGTCGAATTCGGGCTGTTCGGCCTCCTCCATCGGCTGCTTGGTGAACCCTCTCAGGCCGGAAGCGACCTCCTTCACGTCGCGCTGGATCTCCAGCGGGCTCGTCACATAGGCCGTGATGAGCTGCGCCACCGAGTTGAGTGCATGGACATGGATGCGCTCATAGCCGTGCGAGGCATCGATGCCGAAGGCCACGAGGGCGGTGCGGACGTCATGGCCGGCTTCGATCGCGGAGGCTGAATCGGAACGGTAGTAGCGGAAGATGTCCTTCTGGAAGGGAAGGTCGTTGTCGCGGCAGAGATCGACGAGCTTCTTCGTGAGATGATAGTCGAAGGGGCCGGACTGGTCGGCCATGGCGATGGTGACGCCGAACTCGGAGGAGTTCTGGCCGGGCGCGGTGGTGCCGTTGTCGATCGTCACCATTGACGCGATCTCGGGGGTGACGATGGAGGCCGCACCAACGCCCACCTCCTCGGCAATCGTGAAGAGCCAGTGCACGTCGACCGGCGTGACGGCCTTTTCCCGCTCGACCGCCTCGATGGCGGCAAGAGCGATCGCCACGCCCGCCTTGTCGTCCAGGTGCCGTGAGTTGATGAAGCCGTTGTCGAGGAATTCAGGTTGCGGGTCGACGGCGACATAGTCGCCGATATCGATCCCGAGCGCCAGCGTGTCGGCCTTCGACTGGGTGACGGCATCGATGCGGAGCTCGATGTAGTTCCAGCCGACCGGCAGGTCGTCGACCCCTTCATTGAAGGTGTGGCCGGACGCCTTCAAAGGCAGGATCGTGCCGCGGAAGCTGCCATGCTCGGTATAAAGCGTCACCCGCGCGCCCTCGGCGAAGCGCGCCGACCAGTGGCCGATGGGGACCAGCTCCAGCCGGCCGTTCTCCTTCACCAGCTTCACCTGCGCGCCGAGCGTATCGAGATGGGTGACGATGGCGCGTGCGGCCTGGCGGCGGCTGCCCTGCCGCACCGCGCGGATCGCGCCGCGGCGGGTGAGCTCCGGCGTCATGCCGAGGCGCTCCAGCTCCCGGGTGCAATAGCGGACGACCTGGTCCGTATAGCCGGTGGGGCTGTCGATCGACAGGAGTTCATTCAGTTGCCGGAGGAGATAGGCTTGATCGATTTGCAAATTTCCATATCCCGTGGTCATCGGATGCGGACGCGCGGCGTCCAACGCGAGGCAACATAGTTCGGCAGAGCCGGCATGCGAACCTGAAAATCGTGGCTGACCACAGGAGGGCGCATTCAAGCGCTGGCAAGCTCCGTTGCCGCATTGAGCAGCAGGTTGGCACCCGCTTCGATATCTGTCCACTCGGTCCTTTCCTCCGGGGCATGGCTGATGCCGGCGATGGAGGGCACGAAGACGAGGCCGGCGCGGGTGATGGTGGCGAGCGTCTGTGCATCGTGCCCGGCGCCGCTCGGAAGGAGAGGGGCGTCGAGGCCGAGTCGGTCCGCAGCGCGCCGGAACGCCGCGATGACCTCGGGATGGCAGGGCGAGGGGGCGAGCCAGCTAATCTCCTCGATGGCGAAGGAAAGGTCGTGGCTCTTCGCGACGGCCGCGATCCGCGCCCGTGCACCGGCCGCCAGCCCGTGCATCGTCTCCTCGTCCATGTCGCGCGCCACCAGCGAGAATTCCGCACCCCCCGGAATCGTGTGCGGGAAGTTTGGCTCGACGGCGACCTTGCCGATCGTCACCCGGCTTGACGGGCTGCCGTGCTCCTCGATCAGGCGGGGAATGCCGTGGGCGAAATCGGCGAGGCCCGCAAAGGCGTCGCGGCGCATCTCCATGGGCGTGGTGCCCGAGTGGTTCGCTTCCCCTTCGAGCCGGACCGTCCAGTTGAAGACGCCGGAAACGCCGGTGACGATGCCGGCTCTCTTCCCCGCCTTCTCCAGCACCGGGCCCTGTTCGACGTGCAATTCCAGAAAAGCGGCGATGGAGCCTGCCGGCCGCTTTGCCTTCAGGGCCTCGCGAGGGTCGAGCCCCTGCGACCGCATCGCGTCGGCAAGGCGGGTGCCCGCGTCGTCGCGCGCCATCTCCAGCCATTCGCGCGTGACCTGGCCCGCGAGCGCCTGGGCGCCGAACATGCCGCCGAAGCGGCCTTCTTCCTCGCTGGTGGCGATCACCTCCAGCGGCAGCACGGGCCTGAACCCCGCCTCCTTCATGCTGCGCACGCATTCCAGCGCCGCCATCACGCCCAGCGCGCCGTCGAACATGCCGCCATCGGGCACGCTGTCGAGATGCGAGCCGAGCATGACGACCGGGCCTTGGCCCGTGTTCCAGCGGCCGGAAAGGTTGCCGGCTCCGTCCATGGAGACGTCGAGGCCGGCTTGCTCCATCAGCCCGCGCACGAAGCGCCGCCCCTCCATGTCCGCATCGGAGAAGCTGACGCGGTTGATGCCGCCGGTCTCGGGATCGCGGCCGATCCGGGAAAGGGCTTCGAGATCGCGCCTCAGGCGCTCGAGGTCGATACGCATCGGTCTTGGGACGGTGCTGATCACGGTCAGGATTTCGCCATGGCTGAGATTCGGACGGATAGCGGCCAATTCAGGGGTTGCGCATTTATCATGATAAATTACCATCGCCTTCGTCAATCGAAGTTTCAGGTGAAGATGTGGAGGTTGCCATGACAGGGATTACGCGCGTGCTGAAAGGCGCGCTCATGGGGCTGGCCATGGCGGGCCTCGCTGCGATCGGCCTAAAGCCGGCAGAGGCGCAGACGCCGCCCAACGTGCTGATCGTCGGCCAGATCGCCGAGCCCAAGTCGCTCGACCCCCACGCCGTGACGGCCGTCAACGACTTCCGCATCCTGATGAATGTCTATGACGGGCTCGTCCGCTACAGCGACGGCACGCTCGAGGTGGAGCCGGCGCTGGCGGAAAGCTGGGACATCTCCGAGGACGGCAAGACCTATACCTTCAGGCTGCGCGAGGGCGTGACATTCCATGACGGCTCGCCCCTGAACGCGGAGGCGGTGAAGTTCAACTTCGACCGTATGCTGGACGAGAACCATCCGTATCACGATACGGGTCCGTTCCCGCTCTCTTTCTTCTTCTCTTCGATCGACGAAGTGACCGCCAAGGACGAACTGACGGTCGAGTTCAGGCTGAAGGAGCCTTATGCGCCCTTCCTTTCCAACCTCGCTTATCCCACCGGGCTGATCGTGTCGCCGGCGGCGGTGGAGCAACATGGCAAGGATTTCGGCCGCCACCCGTCCGGCACCGGCCCATTCAAATTCGCCGAATGGGAAAGCAATTCGCGCGTGGTGGTGGAGCGAAACGAGGATTATTGGGACGGCGCTCCGCCGCTGGAGGCGGTCGTCTTCCGCCCGATCACCGACGCCAACACGCGCGTGGCCGAGATGCTTTCGGGCGGGCTCGACCTGATGGTCGAGGTCCCGCCGGACAATGTGGCGCAGTTCGCCGGCGATCCCGCCTTCACGGTTTATGAGCAGGCAGGGCCGCATCTCTGGTTCCTCATCCTCAACATGAAGGAAGCCCCCTTCGACCAGAAGGCGGCGCGCCAGGCCGTCAACTACGCCATCAACAAGCAGGCGCTGGTGGAGAACGTCTTGCAGGGGACCGCCGAGATCGCCGCCGGCCCGACGCCGCCCGCTTTCGCCTGGGCCTACAACGAGGAGCTGGAACCCTATCCCTACGATCCGGAAAAGGCGAAGCAGTTGCTCGAGGAGGCCGGCTACAACGGCGAGGAGGTGGTCTTCTACGTCACGGAGGGCGGTTCGGGCATGCTCGATCCGATCGCCATGGGCACGGCCATCCAGGCCGATCTGGCCGCCGTGGGCATGAATGTGAAGGTCGAGACCTATGAGTGGAACACCTTCCTGGGCCAGGTGAATCCCGGGCTTGAGGGCAAAGCCGACATGGCGGAGATGGCGTGGATGACCAACGATCCCGACACGCTGCCTTACCTGACCCTGCGCACCGACGCCTTCCCGGACGAGGGCGGCTTCAACTCCGGCTATTATTCCAATCCGGAGGTGGACACGATTCTGGAGCAGGCACGCCAGTCCACCGAGCCGGAGGAACGCGCGGCGCTCTACCGGCAGATGCAGGAGATCGTGCACGAGGATGCCCCGTGGGCTTTCATCGCCAACTGGAAGCAGAACGCGGTGGCGCGGGCCGAGGTGCAGAACTTCAAGCTGCAGCCGTCCTTCTTCCTGCTCCTGAAGGACGTGGCGAAGCAGTAGCGTTGTTTGCGATGTCCGGCGCTTCGTACCCCCCTCTGGCCTGCCGGCCATCTCCCCCTCAAGAGGGGAGACGGACTGTCCGCTTGCTCCGGCGCCCTTTCCGGGTGGCGGGCGATTGGCGAAAACGGTCGCGACGGCTGACCTCCCCCCTTGAGGGGGAGATGGCCGGCAGGCCAGAGGGAGGTGATCCGGCGGACGTGGAGAGAGGGAAGGCTCGCGACCGCGCGGGGGCCTTCTGATGCTCGCTTATTTCCTCAAGCGCCTCGTCATGGCGGTGCCCGTGCTTTTCGGGCTGACGGTCATTGTCTTCCTGATCATGGCGATGATCCCGGGAGACCCGGCGACGGCCATTCTCGGCGCCTATGCGACGCCCGAGAATGTCGCGCGCATCAACGAACAGCTCGGGCTCGACCGCTCGCTGCCGGAGCAGTATTTCATCTGGCTCGGCAACCTGTTGCAGGGGGACTTCGGCCGCTCCTATTCGCTCAACCGGCCGGTGATCGACGAGGTGCTGGAGCGCTTCAACGCCACGCTTGTCCTGGCGGGGGCGTCGCTCATCCTGTGCACGGTTCTCGGCCTCCTTGCCGGCATCGTCTCCGCCGTGCGCCAGTTCGGATGGACCGACCGCATCGTCACTCTCTTCGTGCTGATCGGCATCTCCATGCCGTCCTTCTGGCTCGGCCTGCTCTTGATCCTCGTCTTCGCGGTGAACCTGCGCTGGCTGCCGCCGTCCGGCATGTATGCGGTCTATGGCGGCGGAGGGCCGCTCGACCTGCTCACGCATCTGGCCCTGCCGGCGATCACGCTTGCGGTCGTGGCGACGGGCGTGATCGCGCGGCTCACCCGCGCGGCGATGCTGGAGGTGCTGCGCCAGGACTATATCCGCACCGCCCGCGCCAAGGGCCTGTCGGAGCGCCGGGTGATCTACCGCCACGCCTTCAAGGCGGCGCTCGTCAGCGTCATTCCGGTGATCGGCATCCAGGCGGGCTTCGTGCTGGGCGGCGCGGTTTATATCGAGACCGTGTTCCAGTGGCCGGGCATCGGACGAATGCTGGTGCAGGCGATCTCCACCCGCGACCTGCTTCTCGTGCAGGGCGGCGTGCTCGTCGTGGCGGCGAGCTACGTGCTCTTCAACCTCATCGCCGACATGGCCCAGCACGCGCTCGATCCGAGGCTGAAGACATGACGGAAGCGCAGACGGCACGGCCGGAAAAGGCCGCGAAGGGCGTCGGGCGCCCCGGCTTCATGACGCTGTTTTTGGCCAACCGGCTGGCGGCATTCGGCCTGGCGCTCCTGACGCTGACGGTTCTGGCGGCGCTTCTGGCGCCGTGGCTGCCCCTGCCGCCGCCCGACATCACGGACCCGGCCAACCGCCTGCTGCGCCCCCTCGAACAGGGCCATCTTCTGGGCACCGACCAGCTCGGGCGCGATCTTCTTTCGCGGCTCATGTGGGGCACTCGGATTTCCATCGCCGTCGGGCTTTCTGCAACCCTCGTGGCGGCCTTGGCCGGCTCGGCCATCGGTCTCGTCGCCGGCTATGCGGGCGGGCGCACGGACAACCTGATGATGCGCGGCATCGACATGCTGATGGCGTTCCCTTACATCCTTCTGGCGCTCGCCATCGTCGCCGTGCTGGGGCCGGGCCTGATGAACGCACTCTATGCGATCGCGGTCGTCAACATCCCCTTCTTCGCGCGCAACATCCGCGGCGTGACGCTCTCGCTCTCCCGCCGCGAGTTCGTGGACGCGGCACGCCTTTCGGGCAAGGGGCATGCGCGCATCCTGCTCACCGAGGTATTGCCCAATGTGCTGCCTGTTATCGTCATCACCATGTCGACGACGGTGGGCTGGATGATCCTGGAGACGGCGGGCCTCTCCTTCCTGGGCCTCGGGGCGCAGCCGCCGCAGGCCGATCTCGGCTCCATGCTGGGCGAGGGCCGCAAGCTGCTGTTCAACGCACCGCATGTCTCCATCGTGCCCGGCCTGATGATCTTCGTGCTCGTCATGAGCATCAATCTCGTCGGCGACGGCATCCGCGACGTGCTCGATCCGCGGCTCAAATCCGGCGCGCTGAGCCGGCCGGCCGCAGCGACGGCGGTGGAGCGCGATGCCGTTCCGCCAATGCCCGACGAACCCTCGAACGCAGCACTCGACGTGCGCGACCTCAGGACGGAGTTCCGCGTCGGCGGCGACGTCCACAGAGCGGTGGGCGGAGTGAGTTTCGAACTGAGGAAACGCGAGTGCCTGGGACTGGTGGGCGAATCGGGCTCCGGCAAGTCGGTCACCGCCATGTCGCTCCTCGGTCTCGTGCCGACGCCGCCGGGACGCATTTCGGGCGGGCGGGTGGTCTATCAGGGCCGTGACCTGCTGGAGGCCTCCGAAGCGGAGTTGCGTGGCTTGCGCGGCGGCGCTTTCGCCTATGTCTTCCAGGACCCGCTTTCGACGCTCCATCCGCTTTTCACCGTCGGCGACCAGATCGCCGAGGCCGTACGCGCCCATCAGCCGCTTTCCCGCAAGCAGGCATGGGAGCGGGCGGTGGAGCTTCTGACGCTGGTGCGCATTCCCAACGCGGCCGAGCGGGCGAGCGCCTATCCGCATGAGCTCTCCGGCGGCATGCGCCAGCGCGTCTCGATCGCCATGGCGCTGGCTAATGACGCGGAGATACTGATCGCCGACGAGCCGACCACCGCGCTCGACGTGACCGTGCAGGCGCAGATCCTCAAGCTTCTGGAAGCGCTGCAGGAGGACAAGGGCGCGGCACTGCTGTTCATCACCCACGATTTCGGCGTGGTGTCGGAAATCTGCGACCGCGTGGCCGTCATGTATGCCGGCCGGATCGTCGAGACGGGGCCGACCGACGAGGTTCTGTCGGCGCCCGCGCACCCCTATACGCGCAAGCTCATCGACTGCGTGCCCGTGCTGGGCGAGCCGGAGCGGCGGCTCGATGCGATCTCCGGCCTGCCGCCCGCGGTCAACCGGCTGCCCGAGGGCTGCGCCTTCGCCGAGCGATGCTCCTACGCCGAGGCCGCCTGCCGGGCGGGGGATATCGAACTCGACGAATTGGCGCCGGGCCGCGCGGTGCGCTGCATCAAGCCGTTGCGGGCGGCGGCACCGGAGGCCGCGCAATGAGCGGGACTGTTCTCGAGACGGAAGGCCTGACCCGCGTCTTCGGCGGCGGCCGTAGGTTCTTCGGTGGTCGGAAGCCACAGGTGCATGCGGTGCAGGGCGTCGACCTCGCCCTTCGCCAGGGCGAGACGCTGGGCATCGTGGGCGAGTCGGGCTGCGGGAAATCCACGCTGGCGCGCATGCTGGTGGGCCTCGACGCGCCGACCGCGGGCACCATCCGCATGAAGGGCGAGGACGTGACGGCGCTGGCGAAGAGCACGCCGCGCGGCCTTGCCCGCCGCATCCAGTATGTATTCCAGGACCCGGTTTCCTCGCTCAACCCACGCAAGACCATCCGGCGCATCCTCGAAGCGCCGATGAAGCACCTGCTGGGGTTTGACGCCGCGAGGCGGCGGCAGCGTCTGGAGGAGCTGATGGATGCGGTCAGCCTGCGCAGCGAGCATCTCACCCGCTATCCGCACGAGTTCTCCGGCGGCCAGGCGCAGCGCATCGGCATCGCGCGCGCGCTTGCCGCCGAGCCGGAGATCCTGGTGCTTGACGAGCCGGTCTCGGCGTTGGATGTCTCCGTCCAGGCGCAGGTCCTGAACCTGCTCGACGATCTCAAGGCGCGCTTCGGCCTCACCTATGTCTTCATCAGCCATGATCTCTCGGTTGTGGAAAGCGTCTCCGACCGGGTGGCGGTGATGTATTTCGGACGCATTGTCGAAGAGGCGGGAGCGGCGGAACTGTTCGCCCGCCCGTGTCATCCCTATACTAGGCTCCTGTTCGCTTCGGCCCCCGTGCCGGGCAGGAAGGGGCTTGCGGGCGAGGAGGGGCTGGCCGAGCTGCCGGACCCGCTGAACCCGCCACCCGGCTGCGCCTTCGCCCCGCGCTGCCCGCGCGCGGATGAGACGTGCACGCGGGAGCGGCCGCCGCTGGTTGGCGGCGTTCGCCGCGAGGCATGCTTCCATCCCCTTGACGATGCGGTGCTGGAGCGTTCGGCATGAGCACGCTGCGCGAGAGGAGCCGGAACCGGCCGCCGCGCGGGCCGAAGCGCCCGGCCGTCATCTGCGACGAGATCAAGGACTGGATCGTCAAGCAGAACCTCAAGCCCGGCGACCGGCTGCCGCAGGAGAAGGTGCTGATCGAGCGCTTCCGCGCATCGAAGGGGACCATGCGCGAGGCCCTGCATTCGCTGGAGGCGCAGGGGCTGGTGACGACCCGCACGGGCCCCGGCGGCGGCATCTTCGTCTCCGCCTTGGGCGAGAACCGGGCGATGGAGTTGCTCGCCAACTACTTCTTCTTCCGCCAGCCCTCCCTCGCCGACATCTATGCGATGCGCTGCCAGCTCGAGCCGGAGCTTGCGGCAAGCCTCGTCGGACGCCTGGGCGAGGAGGATTATCAGCGGCTGGAAGAGACCATGCGCGTCTACGACCACCCGGCGGAGACGGTGGGCGAGGAATACCAGCAGCGCATGGCCGAGCTCGATTTCCACGCGGTGCTGGCCGAGCTGTGCCCGAACGCGCTCTTGGGCTTCATGTGCGGCTTCCTGCAGACCCTCCTGCGCAACCTGACGGTCTGCCGCCGCATCTACGACCGCCCCAATCCGGCCCTGCGCGAGACCGGCCTTTCCTACCAGACCCGGCTGATAGAGGCCCTGAAGGCCGGCGACGCCGAGAGCGTCCGCTCCATCATGTACAAGCACATGCTGAGCGCGTGGCGCTATATGGAAGCCTGCGAGGCGGAAACGAAGGCCGACTTCTTACGCCTGGGGAAGTAGAGCGGCCCGTTCAGGCGGCATCCTGTCCCGCCATGCGCGTTTCGGGAAGCAGCGCCGTCAAGAGCCCAAGGAGCGGCAGGAAGGAGCAGGCGCTGAAGACGAAGCCGATCCCCTTCGCGTCGGCGACGAGCCCCAGGACCGCGGCGGCGATGCCGCTCATGCCGAAGGCGAGCCCGAAGAAGATGCCGGCGATCATGCCGACCCGTCCCGGCACGAGTTCCTGGGCGAAGACGACGATCGCCGGGAAGGCGGATGCCATCACAAGGCCGATCACTGCGGTCAGCGCCACGGTCCCATAGAGGTTGGCGTAGGGCAGCGCGAGCGTGAAGGGAAGGACTCCGAGAATGGAAAACCAGATCACTTTCCGCGCGCCTATGCGGTCGCCGAGCGGCCCGCCGAGCATCGTTCCGGCGGCGACGGCGCCGAGGAATACGAAGAGCAGGATCTGCGAAGCCTGCACCGACATTCCGAACGTCTCGATCACATAGAAGGTGTAGTAGCTCGTAATGCTCGCCATGTAGATGTATTTCGAGAGGGTGAGCGCCACGAGGACCGTAAGCGCCACCACCACGGTGCGCCGCGGAAGGATCGCGCTGCCGGCGCCGGCTGCCTTCCTGCCGCCCGCGGCGAGGTTCCGGGCGTACCAGAGGCCGACGCGCCAGAGCACGAACATGCCCGCCATCGCCGCCACGGAAAACGCCGCAACGCTGGTCTGTCCCCGCGGCACGACGATGAAGGCCGCCAGCAGCGGACCGAGCGCGGAGCCGAAATTCCCGCCCACCTGGAAGAGCGATTGTGCGAAGCCGTAGCGGCCGCCGGAAGCCAGGCGCGCCACACGCGAGGATTCGGGATGGAAGATCGCCGAGCCGAGCCCGATCAGCATCGCGCCGAGAACCAGGAAGGCATACTGGGTGGCGAAGGCTAGGATGAGCAGGCCGACAAGGGTGGATGCCATGCTGGCCGGCAGCCAGTTGGGCATCGGGCGCTTGTCGGCATACATGCCGATGGCCGGCTGCAGCAGGGATGCGGTGACCTGGAAGGCCATGGTCAGAAGGCCGATCTGCCAGAAGTCGAGCCGGTAGTTGTCTTTCAGCATGGGGTAAAGCGCTGACAGGAGCGACTGCATGGTATCGTTCAGGAGATGACAGAAGCTCACGGCCAGGATGACCGCATAAGCGGTGCTATCGCCCGAAATCCTGCCCTTGATCGCGTTCGCGCCGGTCAATTCATGCTCCATCGGCTGAATGAGAGTCGCCTCCTTCTACGCCGGTTGCCGGAGGTCCGCTTTCGTGCTTTGGTCGAAGAATTTCGCGAGTGGGCCATAAGATGCAGACCGGCAAACTGGCCGAACACGACCTCCACCACGCGCGCATCGCTCACCTGGAGGAGAGCGAGGGGGCGGTGCTGGCCCTTTCCAGCGACTATCCCGACGGCCATCATGTTCCCGAACACCGGCACAGCCGGTCGCAGCTGATGTATGCACTGTCCGGCGTGGTGATGGTCAGCACCGGCGAGGGGCGTTTCATGGTGCCGCCCGAGCATGCTGTGTGGCTGCCTGCCAATCTCGACCACGCGGTCGAGATGCTGGGCGATGTGGAAATGCGGTCGATCTATGTCATGCCCGGCGCGATCGGCGGACTGCCGGAGGATATCCGCGTCTTCGCCGTCACGGACCTGGCCCGCAGCCTGATCGTGGAAGCCGTGAAGCTCCCCCCGCCGCAGCAAGGCGACGCACGGGCGGCGCTTGTCTTCGACCTGCTCCTGCATGAGATCCCCCAGCTTCCGGAGCGGCCGCTGGCTCTTCCACTGCCCTCGGACCCGCGACTCTCGGCGCTCTGCCGCACCTTCCTGGAAAAACCGTCGGCACGGGCGACGATCGACGCCTGGGCGAGGGCTTCCGGTATGAGCCGGCGTACCTTCACGCGCGTGTTCCAGCGGGAAACGGGATTGAGTCTGTCCACATGGCGGCAGCAGGCTTGCCTCTTCGCCGCCTTGCCGCGCCTCACGGAAGGCGAGGCGGTCACGAGCGTTGCCCTTGACCTGGGCTACGAAAGCGTGGCGGCCTTCACCACCATGTTCAAGCGCATGCTGGGGAGGCCGCCGAGCCGGTTGGCTTCAGCGGTGCCTTATCCGCCCAGAGGGAATGCGCCAGGTGAATGATCGGCGTTCCGCAACGCTCTGATCCTGCGCGCCGTCCTGAGCCGCCGCCGCCCGCGAGGCTTCGGCTCGCGGCAAACGCGGGCTCCCGGCCCGCTCTGATGATCATTGACCACCCCAAAGCACCATGTCAATGTACACGTGTACATCGGGCGTCTGGCAGAAATTTTTGTACAGGTGTGCAATCTGTCATCCAGCTGTCAGAGGGAGCCAATAGGGAGGACTTCCACCCGGCGGAAAGCACCGTCATCGCAACCGCCCCGCCCGAGGGGAGCTCAGGAGGAATTACGGAAATGACCAGGACCGTTTTCACCATCAAGGCCGCGATGGCCGCGACGGCGCTGTTGGGCACCGTCGGCTTTGCCGCCGCGCAGGACAATGTCACCATAAGCGTGTGGGCCGGAGGCAGCGGCCCCAACGACAACTACCGTGTCGACGCCATCGAGATGGCCGCCGACATCCTGGAGCGCGAGGCGGCGATCCGCGGCGAAGAGCTGAACATCACCGTCGAGAAGCAGCTCAATAACACCTGGGACGATTTCAAGCAGGCCGTCACGCTGGCGGCAGAGGCCGGCAACGCGCCGAATATCCTCGTCACCGGCCATGAGGACATTGCCCCCTGGGCGCAGTCCGGCCTGATCGTACCCATCGAGGACTATGTCAATCTCGATGCGTGGCCGATCAACGATATCTACCCGAACCTGATGGAGATCGCCTCCTATGGCGGCGTACAGTACGGTTTGCCGCAGGATGCCGAATCCCGGCCCTTCTTCTTCTGGAAGGACCATATGAAGGCGATCGGCTATACGGATGCCGACCTCGACGCGCTGCCCGGCAAGGTGCAGTCGGGCGAATACACGCTCGCCAACGTGCTGGAAGATGCCAAGAAGATGGTCGACCAGGGCGTCGTGGGCGAAGGCTACGGCTTCTATCCGCGCCAGAGCAACGGCCCGGACTTCTGGCAGTTCTACACCAGCTTCGGCGGCGTGATGGAGGAGGACGGCAAGCTCGTCTTCGACAAGGCCGCCATGCAGAAGGTCTACCAGTTCTTCGTCGATGCGGTGAACGCAGGCGTGACGCGCAAGAACCACATCGGCACTCCCGGCGACCAGTGGTATGCGGAGGTGGCCAACGGCAAGGCCGGGATCTGGCACGGCGGCACCTGGCATTATGCCCGCTACGTCAACCAGGAAGGCCTGGACGATTTCTTCGGCAAGATCGCCTTTTCGCTCATTCCGGCTGGCGAAGGCGGCGAGGCCAACACGCTGACGCATCCGCTCGTCTATGTGCTCACCTCGGGTCACAGCGAGGAGGAGACGGCGGTTGCCGCCGACCTGGTGAAGATCGCCTCGGAGCCGCGCATCAATGCGCTGCATGCCATCAAGTCGGCGCATCTGGGTATCGCCAAGCAGGAAGCGAACATCGATCTCTATGCCGACGACCGCTGGGCGCGCGAGGCGACCGAGCGGCTTCTTCCCCACGCCAACGCCATGCCCAACAACGCTGATTTCGGCACCTACTGGAATACCATGTGGAGTGGGCTGGAGGCATCATGGACCGGCCAGAAGACGCCGGAACAGGCCGTCAACGACGTGGAAGCCGAGCTCAGGAACAGCCTCGGCGAGGCCATCGTCATCCGCTGAGATGAGCGCTTCACGCGATATCGTGGAAAGCGGCCCGGTGCGCGTCGGCGCCTGGGCCGCTCCGGCGCGGCCGCGCCTGGCGTGGCTGAACAGCTCCAGGGGTCTCGGGCTCGTGCTGATCGTGCCGGCCGTGCTGATGGTCGTTCTCTTCTTCTTCGTGCCGGTGGTGCTGACGGTCGTCTTCTCCTTCACCAATATGAGCACGGCGACGGGAATCTCCGGCGGTGCCTATCAGGTCTCCCCGAACACGCTCCAGACGCTGACCGACCGCTACGGCATGGGTGAGCTCGCCACCGAGCTTGGCGAGCCGACCTACGTGGTGGACCAGCAGGGCCTCGAAACGCTGAAGGAGATGGGGATAGAGGACGAGGTCGTCGCCGGCCTCACGAACCATCTCGGCGAGACCTACCCCTCCCGGCGCGAGATGGAACGCATGATCCGCGACCTGCCCATGCGGCCGAACACGCGAACGGTCAAGCGCATCTCGGAAGCCTTCAGCCGCTCGCTGGCCAATGCACGCTTCAACAGCGCGGGCGCATTGATCGCCGCGGCAGAAGCGGTGGATCCCGATCTCACCGAAGAGGAAAAGGAGGCGCTCAAGCAGGCCACCTATACGGGCTGGGTCTGGACCAACGAGAATTTCCGCCGCCTCGCCACCTCGCCGAAGACCGTGCAGGTGCTTTTCAACACACTCTTTTTCGTGGCGGTGACGCTTACCCTCTTCAACACGGGTTTCGCGATGCTGATTGCGATCGCGACTTTCTATATCCCCGAGCGCCCGGCCGGCATCTTCCGCATCATCTGGTTCCTGCCGCGCATCTCGCCGGTCGTCATTTACGTGCTCTTGTGGAAATGGCTCGCCTGGGACACGGGTTTCCTGAGTGCCTTCCTCGATAATTTCGGCGTGCGGCCACGGAACTGGATGCTGGACACGGCGGCGAACGCCTGGTTCTTCGTCATCCTCATCAACGGCTTTGTCGGCGCCTCGATGGGGCTGGTGATCTTCGCCTCGGCCATCAAGGCGATTCCCGAATCCCTGTTCCACTCCGCGAGCGTCGACGGCGCCTATCGCTGGCAGCAGATTCGCCACATCATCCTGCCCCAGCTCAAATGGCCGATCCTGTTCGTCACCTGCTATCAGACGCTCTCGCTGCTGACCTCCATCAACGAAACGCTGCTTGCCACCGACGGCGGCCCGGGCGGGGCGACGGAGCTCTGGTCCATATGGATCTACCACACGGCGCTCAACAACTATGCCGGCAACCTGCAATACGGCTATGGCGCGGCCATGGCGCTAGTGCTGGTGGTCATCGGCGTGGTGCTGTCGCTGATCTATCTGCGGCTGTTCAACTACAACGCCCTGATCATCAAGCCGCGTATCGAGCATTGAGGCAGCCATGACCGGACATCTGAGAACCTGGCCGATCGTCCTGGCGCTTTCCATCCTCAGCGCGCCGCTGGTGCTGATGTATGTCTATCTCTTCATCGACACCGTCACCAATTCTCCGACCGGCTCCTTCATCCCGAACGAGTTCACGCTGGAGCACTGGTCCTTCCTCTGGCACACCCCGCCGGGGCGGCCGAGCATCTGGCGGGTCACGCTCAACTCGCTGCTCTTCGCCAGCTCGACCTCGCTGCTCGTCGTCCTCGTCTCCTCCATGGCCGGCTACGTGCTTTCGCGGCTCAACGTGCCGGCACGCGGCTTCTTCCTGGCCGGCGTCATGGTGCTACACGCCTTCCCGGCCTTCACGCTGATCGTGGCCATCTTTCTCGTCCTGCAGATGATCGGCCTCTACAACACGCTGATCGGCGTCATCCTGGTGAAGGCGGCGACCGATCTGCCGCTCGGCATCTGGCTCATGAAGGGCTTCTACGACACGGTGCCCTGGGAGATCGAGATGGCGGGCATCCAGGACGGGGCGAGCCGCTTCACCGTGTGGCGGAAGCTCGTGCTGCCGCAGGTCAAGCCCGGCATCTTCGCGCTCCTGCTCTTCGCCTTCCTGCTCGGGTGGGGCGAGTTCATCCTGCCGCAGGTGCTGGCGCCGGCGGGCGACGTGCAGGTGCTGTCGGTCTATCTGGCGGGCCTGATCGCCGACGACAACAATTTCGACATGGCGCTCTTCAAGTCGGTCGGGCTTTTCTACATAGCGCCCGTCCTTATCCTGTTCTTCTTCTTCCAGAGCTATCTCATGAACATCTATGGCGGGGGGACCAAGGGCTGATGCGCATCCTGCTCGATAATTTCTCGAAGTCCTTCGGCAAGGTGAACGTCATCGAGAACATGACGCTGGAGATCAAGGACGGCGAGATGCTGGCACTTCTCGGGCCCTCGGGTTGCGGTAAGTCGACCACGCTTTTCTCCATCTGCGGTATCCACAAGGTCTCGGGCGGCCGCATCCTTTTCGGCGAGGAGGACATCACGCGCCTGCCACCGCAGGAGCGCAACGTGGGCGTGGTCTTCCAGTCCTACGCGCTTTACCCGCACAAGACGGTGGAGGAGAACATCGCATTCCCCCTGCAGGTGCGCGGCCTCTCCACTGCCGAGATCCAGCGGCAGGTGGGCGAGATGGCCGGCCTCGTGCACATCGAGAACCTGCTTGGCCGCCGCCCCGCGGAACTGTCCGGCGGCCAGCAGCAGCGCGTGGCGCTCGCCCGCGCGCTGATCCGCCGCCCGCATGTGCTGCTCCTCGACGAGCCGCTCGCCAATCTGGATGCCAAGCTCAGGCTGGAGATGCGCGCGGAAATCCGCCGCATCCAGCTCGAGACCGGCATCACCGCCATCCTGGTCACGCACGACCAGGTGGAGGCGATGAGCATGTGCGACCGCATCGCCATCATGGATGCGGGCAGGATCATCCAGATCGCCACGCCGTCGGAAATGTACGAAGATCCGCGCACGGCCTTCGTGGCGGGCTTCCTCGGCAATCCGCCCATCGCCTTCCTCAAGGGCGTCGTCCAGTCGGGCGCGATCGCTGTCCCCGGCACGGAGGTCCGTCTGCCGGCCAATGGGTACCGGCTGCCGGCGGAAGGCGCGCCTGTCACAGTGGGCATCAGGCCGGAAAATCTGGGGCCGGCCGGCGACGTGCCGGTGACGGGGCGCATCTCCTTCGTCGAGACGCAGGGGCGCGAAAACCTCTACGACCTGAGGCTTGCCAATGGGGAGGTCCTGCGCTCCATACAGCCTGTCCGCTCGGATATCGGCCTGGAAGACGAAGTGAATTGGTATGTCCAATCGGATCGCGTCTTCGCCTTTGATGAACATGGTGAGAGGCTTTGAGCGACGATTTCGTGAAGCGTTTCGGCTGGCCCGCGGAGCTCTGCATGCCGCTTGCCATCGCCCATCGCGGCGCGAGCGCCCATGCGACGGAGAACACGCTGAATGCCTTCGAGCTGGCGTCGGATCTCGGCGCGCAGATGTGGGAGCTCGATACCCAGCTTACGAAGGACGGTGTCTGCGTGGTCAGCCATGACGACCATCTGGAGCGCGTGTTCGGGGTCGACATGCATATTTCTGCCATGACGGCATCCGAACTGGCGAACCGCCCCGGGGTGAACGTGCCGACTTTCGCGGAGGTGGCGGCTCTCGCCCGCCGCCGCGAGGCGGGTCTCTATGTGGAGCTCAAGGCGGCGGGCACGGGGATTCCGGCCTGGCGCGAACTGGCAAAGCACGGGCAAAGCTTCGCGGTCCTCGGTTCCTTCAACCCCGCCTTCGTGCGCGAGCTGCGCGGAGCGGGCTGTCGATGGCCGCTCTCGGTGCTCGTCCCGCTCGGCAAGGATCCGCACGAGGCGGGCGAGGAGGCCGATGCGGATATCGTCCATCTCTGCTGGGAGCGCGGCGGCACGCGCCCGCAGGACCTCGTGACGCAGGAGCTTTGCCGCCTTGCCCGCGAAGCCGGCCGCGAGATCGTGCTGTGGCACGAGGAGCGGCCGGAGGTCATCGCCGATCTCGTTCGTCTTCCGGTTCTCGGCATCTGCTCCGACGCGCCGGAACTGTTGAAGGCTGGGGTGGGCGGGAGCATCAACGCATGAATGCCCCGGACGGACGGTCGAGGAAAGTCACGTCCTTCGATGTCGCGCGCCTGGCCGGGGTCTCCCGCGCCGCCGTTTCTCGCGCCTTCACGCCGAATGCGAGCGTTTCGCCGGAAACCCGTGAAAAGGTCTACAAGGCGGCCAAGGAACTCGGATACCGGGTGAACTACCTGGCGCGCAGCCTCATCAATCGCCGCTCCAATCTCGTCGGCGTCGTCGCGGCGGGCATGGACAATCCCTACCGCGCCCAGCAGATCCAGGAGATCACGACGGCCCTGGTGAGCCGCAACTTCCAGCCTATCCTGCTGCCGGCGGACCAGGGCGAGAGCGCCGACCACGTGATGAACCAGCTTCTCCACTACGATGTCTCTGGCGTGGTGGTCACCTCCGATGCGCCGCCCACAGCCCTTTGCGAGGAATTCGCCGCCCACGGTGTGCCGATCGTGCTGATCAACAAGGGGGATGCCATTCCGCTCGTCGATCGGGTGATGTCGGACAATGCGACGGCGGGAAGGGCGGCCGCCGAGATGCTGGCCGAAGCGGGGCCCCGGCGTCTCGCCGTCATTTCCGCCTCGCATGTTTCCTATACGGCTCGGCGTCGCGAGGAGGCCTTCCTGGCCCGCGCGCGCGAGCTCGGCTGCCCGGCCGAAACGCTTGCCGCCGAACTCAACGATTATCGCAACGGGCACGCGCTGGCCTTGGCGCTCGAAGACGTCGACGGTCTCTTCTGCATCAACGATCATCTTGCCTGCGGGGTGGTCGATGGGCTGAAGGCGCGAGGGTTCGAGCCGGGCGGCCGTATCAGGGTGATCGGCCATGACGACATCCCTCAGGCATCGTGGGAGGGATACAGCCTCACCACGTTCCGGCAGCCGTGTGACGTACAGGCGCACCAGGCGATCGAACTGCTGCTCAGCCGGATGGAGGACCCACGCATGGATGAACGGATGGCGATCACGCCGGTGACGCTGGTGCGGCGGGCGACGGCTTGAGCGCCAAACCGATCTCCGCCAGTGATCCGGCGATCGTCGCCCGCCTCGGCTTCGCGCGCGATCTGGCGCGAACGGTGGGCCGCGAAGCGGAGGCATTCCGGCGCACGGCGGATCCGGCAAGCCTTTCCGTCTCGACGAAAAGCCTGCAGGATTTCGTAACCGTCGCCGACCGCCGCGCGGAGGACTCGATCCGCTCCGCCCTCGCGCATGCGTTTCCGGAAGACGGATTTCTGGGCGAGGAAACCGGGGGCGCCCCTGCCGCTTCCGGCTACTGGGTGGTGGATCCAATAGACGGCACGTCGAACTATATTCGCGGCCTGCGTCACTGGGGTGTCTCGATCGCCTTCGTGCGGGAGGGTGTGGTGCGGATCGGCTGCGTGTTCGATGCGGCGTCCGGAAGCGTCTATTCGGCCGCGCTCGGCGGCGGTGCCTATTGCGAGGATCAGGCGATCAGCGCCTCTACGCGCTCCGTCCCCGAGGAAGCGCTGGCGATCCTCGGCTATTCGCGACGCACGTCCCACGCCGCGTTTCAGGCCACCGTCGCCCGGCTGCATGCATTGGGTTTCGACTATCGGCGCCTCGGCTCCGCCTCCATCGGCCTCGTGCGCGTTGCCGCCGGCGTGGTGGACCTCTATTACGAGGCCCACGTCAATTGCTGGGACGTGCTCGCGGGTGCACTCATCGCGACGGAGGCCGGGGCGGAGGCGCGTATGCCGCCGCTTGAACGGATGGTGACGGAAGGCGGGATGGTGGCCGTGGCCGCGCCCGGCCTGGCGCGCCGGCTTTCCTTCCTTGCCGCGTAAGTCAGGACGTCCGTGCCAGAAAGGCTGCTTCCGTGGCGATCGCCTCGTCCGTCGTGACCTGGTCTACGCCAAACTGCAGCAGGCGCTCGAAGCTGCGCCATTCCTCATCGCTGAAACCCGCGTTCGGCTCGGCTAGCGTGAATGTCCAGGCATCGACCGTCTTGCCGGCGTCATGGCACATCGCCGTGAGGTCGACGCCCGCTTCGTCCGCTTTCAGGAGCAGCGGCCAGGACAGATAGATCATCTCCGGTCGAGCCAGGCCCGTCAGCTCGGAGCGGAGCTGCTGTACGGCGCCGGCCGTATCGCCCCGGCGGAAGAACGGAATGAGTCTGTTCGTCGGGTCGACCCCGCGGCGGATCTCGGGCAGCGCTTGGGAAAGCGCAAGGATCAGGCGATCGCAGTCGGCGCTGATGATCAGCGGAAGCCGCTTGCCCGCAAGCCGGCTGACCAGCCGGTCGACGCCTTCCTGTCCGATCGCCTCCAGATCGTCTTTCATGTCGAACTGCAGCAGGGCGTCGGGATGGCCATCCTCGAGCCAGCGTTCCAGTTCGTTGAGCAGCACCAGGCGACGGCTATAACGAGCCGTATCCGGCACGCCCGCGTCGTCGTAGTGGAGTGGGGCGAGCTCCGCCGCCGTGCGGTCACGGATGGTACCCCTACCATCGGTCTCGCGGTCGAGCGTTTCGTCGTGGAGCACGGCGAAATCGAAGTCGCGCGTCACGCGAAGGTCGATCTCCATGGATGCGCCGAGCCGCATTCCCTCACGCAGATTGTCGGCGCTGAACAGCGGGTTGGCCATGCGGCGCCTCAGGCGGTGCCATTTGAGTGCGACGGGTCTTCCGTCATAGGTGATGGATATGCCCTGGCCCATTACAGTCTCCGCCGCGCCGCGTTGCGAGCGTAGCAATGGGACGGTGCGCAGCGATATGCAAGCGCCGCCCCGAAGGCAAGCGAAGGATCGGCGGGGAGAGGCTCGTCCACGTTCAACAGGAGGCATGGATCATCGGCAAAATGTATGCAAGATGTTTGCGTAATATCAAGGAGGCGGATGTGACCGACAAATCGAACGTGGCTCGCGGCGATGACGGCGAGATGCTGCCCAAGCACTTGCGGCCGGTAAGGACGATCGGCCCCATCGTCTCGTCCGCGCATCTGGCCGATGGCGGCTCGCCCGGCCTTTCGGAGGTGGAGTACGGCCTGATCCTGGCCTCGCACGCCTTTTCCCGGTGGATCGTCCGCTGCATGTCCGCCGCGGGCCTGCCGGGCCTTTCCCCGATGGAGGTGCTCATCCTGCATTCCATCTATCACCGCGGCCGCGAGAAGAAGCTGGCCGATATCTGCCTCGTGCTCGACATTGAGGACACGCATATCGTCAGCTATGCCGTGCGCAAGCTCGAGGCGGCCGGTCTCCTGACCACGGGCCGTGCGGCGAAGGAGAAGACGGTCAAGATCACCAAGAAGGGCGCGGAGGCATGCGACCGCTACGCGGAGATCCGCAAGCATCTCCTGGTGGATTCGACCGCGAATGCACGTCCCTCCGAGGCGACGCTCTCGGAAGTCGCGGCAGTTCTGCGCTTTATGTCGGGAGCATTCGATCAGGCGGCGCGCGCCGCCGCCACACTTTGACGGATTGGGTCTCGAGGGCGGAAATGGGCGCGCGTGACCGAAAGCGTACCGGCGGGCGCGACAGCCTCGATCAACCGGCAGAACCTCCACATGACGCTAATTTATGAGGGCACGTTCGAGCGCACGCTCGACAGGATCGTCGCGCGCTTCGCCGACGCGGAGGGAGCGAAGGTCCAAGCCTGGACCTTCGATGACGAGGCGAGCCGCCGCGCGGCCGAGGCAGCGCTTGCCACCCGAGGGGTGAGGGCGCGTTTTCGCAGCGCCTACAAACCCTTGCTTCACTTCTTTCTCGAAGAGGTGGATTTGCGCGAGTTGGCGCAGATCCGTGTGGCCTATCCCGTTCACGATGCCTGTCCGGCAAACCGGTTCCTGCTGGAAACCTATCCGCTTGCCGCCCTCGTGGGCGATGCGCCGCTGTCGTTCGAGCCAGCGACGGGATATGGCTTTCACTATCACGTGGCCCTGACGGGGAAGGACGGCCGGATAAGCGAGCATGCCGTCTTCGCGCCGAACCGCCTGCACATGGACAATGACGGAGAAGCCCTCGTTTCGCCGACCGGCTGGATCAGGACGGGTGACGGCAATGACGGAGAGCGGCTCGAGACGGATTACGAGAGCCTGTTCCATAAGGCGATCGAAGCGGTGGCCTCCTGGCCGTGGGGAGACGGGGAGCCCTATTTCGACGAACTGAACATCGCCGTCACGCTTCCGATCGAGGATCGCCGGCTCTCCGCGGATGAGGAGGTTGTGAGCCTTCGCGAGGCAATACATGAGGACCTCTATTTCTCCCTCCTCGAATTCTTCCAGAAGAAGTCGGGGCGGCCGAACGGCGATCGCGGACTCCGGCCGGGCCAGATCGTTCCCGAAATCCGCTTCGCCAGATCGGCGCCAACGGTGCGGATCGAGACCCGCGCGCTGACGGCCACGGAAACCGCCGCGCCGTTCGTGACGCTCGACCAGGCGGTCTCCCCGATCCCGGCTGCCCAGGTCCGTGCGGAACTGGCTAAGATCGGCGGCGTCTCCGTTGGCGTGCAGTCGAGATCGGGACGGCTCGTCGAGGCGCGCTACCGCAAGGGCAGCGACCATGCGGTGATGATCAGCGCCGGCCAGCATGCCAACGAGACCACCGGCATCGTCGGCGCCTTGCGGGCGGCACGGGAGCTCGCGGCGCGGGAGAATTCCCATTTCGCCGTCTCGCCGCTTGAAAACCCCGATGGGTATCAGATGCACTGGAGGCTGCGGGCCGACAATCCACACCACATGCATCATGCCGCCCGCTATACGGCACTTGGCGACGATCTCGAATACCGGGCGAAGGAGCCGCTGTTCGAAAAGGCGATCCGCAAGGAGGCCGAGCGGCTGAGCGGGGCGAAGCTTCACCTCAATCTCCACGGCTATCCCTCGCACGAATGGACGCGGCCGCTTTCGGGCTACGTACCGCGCGATTTCGACATGTGGACGATCCCGAAGGGCTTTTTCCTCGTCATGCGCCACCACGTCGATTGGGCCGGCGTGGCCGAGCGGCTGGTCGACCGCGTAACCGCCCGCCTTGCGGAGCTGCCGGGGCTGGTGGACTACACAATGAGGCAGATCCGCTTGTTCGAGTATCACTGCGGAGAGACCAATTTCCGAATGGTGAACGGCGTCTCGTGCCTGATCGCGCCGGACGACCGGCATGTGGTTCCGCTCACGCTGATCACGGAATATCCCGACGAAACCATATACGGCCATGCGTTCGTTGAAGGCCACACCGCCCAGGCCGAATTCGTGCTCGCGGCCTACGAGGCCTATCAGCTTCTGTTCGCGGGTGGCGTCCACCTCGAGGCGGTACCGACGGCCTAAGGACAGAGGGGGATCGCCCTTGACCTTGGCCGCCCTCTCGCTGCGGGTTGAGCTTCACTCGTCAAGCGTGTTCGGGGCCAGTGCTTCCTTGGCATTCTCCGCTTCCCGGCGGACATCCTTGGCCGTTTCGCTGACGAGCAGCGAGCTTGCCGTCGCCATCCGGCCCGCTTCTGCGGTGTAGTCGACGGCCGCCTTTTGCATGAACGCACTCACGATATCGACGGCATCGATGGGCGCTTTGCCCGCGGCGAGATCTTCGACGAGCTGCACGTCCTGCTCGCAACGATGCCTGAGGAAGGTCAGCGCTTCGATCTGGTAGCGCATCAGGGCTTTGAAGGCACGCGCCTGGAACTGACCCTGGAGATGGGCGAAATACTGCGCGGTTCCATAAAAGGGGGCGTAGTGGAGGGGGGCAAAAGGCGGCTGTTCAAGCTTGCTCTGCATGTCTCTGCTCCATTGGCCGGACACGGCAACGCCGAAATCCCGGGTGCTCCTCAGCATACCGCAATACGCCGGACCTCTCCATTGATGCTCATCAACAAAGAGAGTGTCCGGACTGACTTAGGACCATATGGGAGCAGTGGGGCACGGAACCAGCCCTTAGTCCAATTCCAGAAGAAGTACCCTGTGATCGGAGACTTCCGGTTCCTGGACGACATCGAACCGTCGCACCGGGATGTCGGCGCTCACGAGCATGTAGTCGGCGAACCGCGGAGATTTTCGGTAGTAGGACGTTCGCGTGTCGGTATGACCGTGCATCGTCACGAGATCCGTCAGCCCGAGCGCCCCGAGCACCGCGAACGTGCTGCTGTCCGGAAGCACATTGAAGTCGCCGCACACCACCAACCTGTCGCCGGCCTGCCTCACTGAGCCTATGAGATCGGCCAGTGCCCTGGCCTGGGCATGGCGGGCGGGTGTATCCTCTTTGCCTGCCGGATCACGCAGACCGTGCATGTGCGCAATCGTGATGGGAGCGGCAGCGCCATAGTCGAACAGGCGCACCACATGGGCATTGCGCGCTCGCGGGTGCTCGCCCCAGCCGTCCGGCGCGAAGTCGCCGTGCACGAAATCCTGAACCTGTCCGATCACGGGATAG
This sequence comes from Chelativorans sp. AA-79, assembly GCF_029457495.1. Lineage (NCBI taxonomy): Bacteria > Pseudomonadati > Pseudomonadota > Alphaproteobacteria > Hyphomicrobiales > Phyllobacteriaceae > Chelativorans > Chelativorans sp. AA-79. The sequence continues at coordinate 3,920,118 of NZ_CP120361.1, read as the reverse complement.
CTGCGTCGGACGAAGGTCGCCAGCCCCCATTCCGAGGGAAAGTTTCGTTCGCCGTCGTAAAGACTGCCACGGGCAGCGGGACAGAAGAACGATTGGTGAGACGGAAAGATGTCCGCCACCTCCCGAAACAGATTGGCTCTCTGCGGGAGCTCCACGTCGTGGTCTCGATAGACGAGCCATTCTGCTTCCGCAGTCGGGGTTTGCACCACTTCCTGGAGGCACACTATGTCCGGGTCAGCCTCTCTCAGGTAGCGCATCAGGCGGTCGCGGAGCCGACCTCCCCAAGCATTCAGCGATAAAATCCGCATCACATCTCCTGGAGCTGGCGCGGGTTCTTTTTCACCGCGCCCACTGCAACAAGGCGCCGTGTCCCGCCTCGGTAAGGCCGTAGACGCCGCGCTCGACGCGCAGAAACCAGCCATAGACGTTGTGGCGGAGGATTTTGGGAGCGTCAGGGATCACCGTCTTCAAGTCGCGCGGGCGCTTCGGCCCTTCCTTGAGAGCCACTGCGCAGGCAAGCGCCTGCTGGCGATACGCCGTCATGATCGGCTTCCTCGTTCCACCGCCGGCGACCGGGTCGCCGTGACGGCGCCGATGTTCCTCGACCAGCCGGGAGCGGCGGCGAGGATTGCGGCGCGGCGTCGGCGCGACAGGGCTGACCAGAACATGGACTTCGCCATTGGCCGTCACGCCCAGCATGCCGAAACCCAGCCGGCGGCAGAGATTCCGGAAACGGGCATCGCTTTCACGGCCCTTTCCGCGCGCGGAAAGGCGCGCCGCGAGCCAGACTTCGTCGCATGCCGCGGCGCGGTCGATCCCCTGCAGCACGAGTTCCAGATTGAAGCTCAGTTTCAGCTCGCCGATCACGACCACCGGCTGCTCGTCGCCCTTGAGCGCGACGATATCGCAACCGCCGACCTCTCCCTTGACGGTGAAGCCCAGCCCTTCGAGGAAGGTCTTGACCGGTTGGTACAGGGATGTCTCCAGTTCGGGCCTCCTCCAACGACGGCGATGCTGCGCTCGAATCAGTGTCGCAGCGGTGATGATAGCCCGGCTGAAGACGTCCTAACGAGAGCTCGCGGCGCTGGGAAGCGCGAGTCATCGGCAATTCGCCCGCTATCGCCGTGGTCTGTACCTGTCTCGGGATCACCGCGTGGTCGCGGCGACCCATCTGTGCCAGTCCTCCGCGCCGCCGTGGAAGACATTGAGGTCGATCTTGCCGTCCACGCCATGGGAGAGGCCGGAGCCCGAATACTGCCAGAACACCCATTTCCTACCCGGATAGACCTTCGAAGGGTGCGCTGCCACCGAGCGCAGCCAGAACGGATAATCCAGGAATGCGCCTTGCAGATTGTCGCGGTAGAAGTCCGGGGCCGTGTAGATGATTGGACGCTGGCCGTAGTGTCTTTCGAGCTTGTCCAGGAAGACCTGCATCTTCTCCAGAACGCGCTCGCGGGACGGGCGCTTCCTGCAACGGGATTCGCCGTTCCATTCGACGTCGAGGACGGGCGGAAGGGCGCCCGCGACCTTCGGCACGTTGCGGGTGAACCAGTCCGCCTGCTCGCCGGCGGTCCGGCACCAGTAGAAGAAATGATAGGCGCCGCGCCTCAATCCCGCCTCCGCCGCCTCACGCCAGTTCTTCTTGAACATGGGATCCAGATGGTCGCCGCCATCCGTGGCCTTGATGTAAACAAAATTCGCGCCTTGCGTGCGCAGCTTCGCCCAGTCGATATCGCCTTGCCAGCGCGAAACGTCGACGCCGTGCACGGCCAGGGACTTCGGCGAGGCACGTCCGAAGTTTATAGGTTTGGCGTCGCGGAAGCGGTGCTCGTAGATCCGGCTCCGCTCGAAGGGCTTGCCGGGCGGTTTCGGCGGGACGGCCAGTGCCGCCTGCCTTGCCGAGGGCATTCCCACCGTTTTCTCGATCGGGGCGAGCGCATCGGGGATCGGAGCCTGGGGCGCTATCGCGAGGAGCTCTTCGGGCTGACCGTCCTGCGACGGCACGGCGTCGATCTCCTCCGGGGGGACCAGGCTCGCCTGCTGCACTGAACCGGTCGTCTCGAGCGACGGCTGGGCCAGGATCTCGTCGATGGTGATGCCGCTGCCGCCGCGGGAACTGCAGCCCGCCGAGGTCAAGCAGACGAGAAGAATTGCTGCCACGCCTGAGAAACGCATAGGAACCCGTACACGAGAACAAAAAAGACCGACGGCAAAGGCGGGCGCCGACGGAGCCCCTCGCGTGAACTCCTAACGATAAATTACCAACAAAGACTGAATCCGATCTTTAACCCTACCGGGTGGAGAGCAGACCTCGGCCGCCGGTTTGCGGGACGGTATCGTCGTCAGGCGCGTGCTGGTGCCGAGAAGCACACATCATGGGGGCTGCTGAAGCAGGCGCCCCTGATGTCAGGCGACGAGCCGTCTTCCCCATGGAACAAAGCCTTTTGCCATCCTATTTCTATAGAAAGAAATACGTGCTATCTTTCCTGAAGATCAGGAGAAGGTCCATGCCCAGTCCTCAGATACAAGAGACCTCCACCCCCGCCGAGGGGCCGGTGCTTGCGAAGGCGGTCCTGCGGGCAGCCGAGCGTCTCGGGTTGACCGCGCGGGCGCTGGCTGCGGTCGTGGGCGTGTCCGAACCGACCGTATCGCGCCTGAAAAAGGGAGAATTCGACCTCGAGCGCGGGACCAAGCCGTTCGAGCTGGCCGTCCTGTTCGTGCGCTTATACCGTTCGCTCGACGCGATTGTCAGCGGGGATGAAGCGGTCGCCCGGGCATGGCTGCGCAACGACAACACCGCGCTTGGGGGCAGGCCGCTCGACAGGATTCAAACCATAGCGGGCCTTGTCGATGCCATTGCCTATCTGGACGCCCGACGGGCTCTCGTCTGAGGCGCGCCCCTATCGCGGGCGTTGCTGGCGGCTTGTCGAGGCGCAGCACCGCGTCTCGACGCTGAAGCTTGTCGACACGCTCGAGGAACAGGCTCTCCTGGAAGATCTGATCGAGGAGACGAAGCCTGCCGTCCCGCCCGAATGCCGGCATCTCGACTATCTCTTTTCGACGCCGTTCCGGTACGGCGCCCTCTATCCGCACGGCTCGCGCTTCCGTCGCGCGGGCCGCACGCTCGGCGTCTACTATGCCGCCGAGGAAGCCCGGACGGCCGTCGCCGAGATGGCTTTCTATCGCCTCCTGTTCTTCGCGGAATCGCCGGATACGCCCTGGCCGTCGGATTCCGGCGAGTACACTGCCTTCGCCGCCGAGGTCGCGACCGGGCGCTCCATCGACCTTGCCGCGACGCCGTTCAGCGAAGACGAGGCACGCTGGATGCATCCGACCGACTACGCGGCGACGCAGGATGTCGCCGATGCCGCGCGCGCTGCCGCGATCGAGATCGTCAGATATCGCTCCGCGCGGGATACCAGCGGCTTCAACCTCGCGCTTCTGACCTGCCGGGCGTTCGCGGAATCTCGTCCCGTCGAACGGCAGACCTGGCGTCTGCGCCTTGGTTCATCGGGCGTCCAGGCGATCTGCCAATTTCCCGAGATGAGCATCGGCTTCGATCGGCACGCCTTTTCGGCGGACCCGCGGCTCGCCGGATTCAACTGGGACCGTGGGAAATGACAATGCGCGCGGACATGGTGTCCGCGCGCATTGTCCGGGGCAGAGTGCTCTCCGACCGAGCCGGTCAGAGCTGGTGTGCGACCGGCCGGTCGCGAACCTCTTCCTCGTGCCCGCCATGGGAGGCGGGAATGGTGCCCTCTCCGGTCTGCTTCAGCGGCCGGTTGCCCGTGAGCGCGCGCAGGAGCACGTAGAAGACCGGAGTCAGGAAGATGCCGAAGGCGGTCACCCCGATCATGCCGGCAAAGACGGCGATGCCCATGGCATTGCGCATCTCCGCGCCCGCGCCGGTGGAGAACACCAGCGGCACCACGCCCATGATGAAGGCCAGCGAGGTCATGAGGATCGGCCGCAGCCGGAGCCTCGCCGCCTCCACCGCCGCCTCCTTGGGCGAGAGGCCGGCGAATTCGAGCTCGCGCGCGAATTCGACGATCAGGATCGCGTTCTTGGCGGAAAGGCCGACGAGCACGATGAGGCCGATCTGGGTGAAGATGTTGTTGTCGCCGCCGGTGAGCCACACGCCGGTCAGGGCAGACAGGATGCCCATCGGCACGATCATGATGATCGCCAGCGGCAGCGCGAGGCTTTCGTAGAGAGCCGCGAGCACTAGGAACACCAGGAGCAGCGCCAGCGGGAAGATGATCACACCCGAATTGCCGGCGAGGATCTGCTGATAGGTGAGATCGGTCCACTCGAAGCTGATGCCGGGCGGCAGCGTCTCCGCCGCGATCCGCTCCACGGCGGCTTCCGCTTCGCCCGACGAATAGCCGGGTGCCGGCCCGCCATTGATATCGGCGGCCAGGAAACCGTTGTAGCGCATCGCCCGCTCGGGACCGGAGCTTTGCTGCACGTCGAGCAAGGCGGAAAGCGGGATCATCTCGCCGGAACGCGACCTGACTTCGAGCCGGCCGATATCCTCCGCATGGCTGCGGAAATCGGCATCCGCCTGCACGCGCACAGAATAGGTGCGGCCGAACTGGTTGAAGTCGTTGACGTAGAGCGAGCCCAGATAGATCTGCAGCGTATCGAAAACGTCCGTCACCGCGACGCCCAGCTGATGCGCCTTGGCGCGGTCGAGATCGGCATAGAGCTGCGGAACGTTGATCTGGTAGCTCGAGAACAGTCCCGCCAGCTCCGGCGCCTGATAGGCCTCGGCGAGGAATGCCTTGGTGGCCTCGTCCAGCGCTTCGTAGCCCAGGCCGACGCGGTCCTCGATCTGCAGCTTGAAGCCGCCGATCGTGCCGAGGCCCTGCACGGGCGGCGGCGGGAACATGGCGATGAACGCTTCCTGGATGCCGGCGAATTGCTGGTTGAGCTGCATGGCAATGGCGCCGCCGGACAGTTCCGGCGTCGTCCGCTCTTCGAAAGGATCCAGCGAGAGGAAGACGATGCCGGCGTTGGAGCTGTTGGTGAAGCCGTTGATCGACAGGCCGGGAAAGGCGATGGCGCTTTCCACGCCCGGCTGTTCGAGGGCGATGTCGCTCATGCGCCGGATGACGTCCTCCGTGCGATCCAGCGTCGCTCCGTCGGGCAGCTGCGCGAAGCCCACCAGATACTGCTTGTCCTGCGCCGGCACGAAGCCGCCCGGCACCTTGTTGAAGACGAACACCGTGGCGGCCACCAGAACCAGATAGAGCCCCATCACCAGCGTCTTGCGCGACAGGATGCCTCTGACCCCGCCGCTATAGGCGTTGGAGCTTGCACCGAAGGCGCGGTTGAAGCCGCGGAAGAACCAGCCGAACAGGCGGTCGATGAGCCGCGTGAGCCAGTCCTTCGGCGCATCGTGGCCACGCAGAAGCATGGCCGCCAGCGCCGGCGAAAGCGTCAGCGAGTTGAAGGCCGAGATCACGGTCGATATCGCGATGGTGAGCGCGAACTGCCGATAGAACTGGCCGGTAAGCCCCGAGATGAAGGCCAGCGGCACGAACACCGCCACCAGCACCATGGCGATGGCGACGATCGGGCCGGAAACCTCCCGCATGGCGCGGTAGGTGGCGTCGCGCGGCGACAGGCCCTCCTCGATGTTGCGCTCCACATTCTCCACCACGACGATCGCATCGTCGACGACGATGCCGATGGCGAGCACCAGGCCGAAGAGGCTGAGCGCGTTGATTGAGAAGCCGAAGACATAGAGCACCGCAAACGTGCCGACGATGGAGACGGGAACCGCCACCAGCGGGATGATGGAGGCGCGCCAGGTCTGCAGGAAGATGATGACCACCAGTACCACGAGCGCAATGGCTTCGAGCAGCGTGTGCACCACCGCGTCGATGGAGGCGCGGACGAACTGGGTCGTGTCGTAGACGATGCGGTATTCCACGCCTTCGGGCATGGCCTGCTGCAATTCGTCCATCACCGTCTGGATGTCGTCGGAGATCTGGATGGCGTTGGAGTTCGGCGCCTGGAAGATGCCGATGGCGACCGCCTGCTTGTTGTCGAGGAGCGAGCGCAGCGCATATTCGGCCGAGCCGAGCTCGATGCGGGCGATGTCGCGCAGCCGCGTGATCTCGCCGGCCGTGCCGGTCTTGACGATGATGTCGCCGAATTCCTCCTCGGTCTGGAGGCGGCCCTGCGCGTTCACCGAAAGCTGCAGGTCGACACCGGGTACGCTCGGCGAGGCGCCCACGACGCCGGCGGCAGCCTGTATGTTCTGTTCGCGGATGGCCTGCACCACCTCGCTCGCCGAAAGCCCGCGCTCGGCTATCTTCTGCGGGTCGAGCCAGACACGCATGGAGTAGTCGCCCGAACCGAAAACCTGCACCTGGCCGACGCCCTCGATGCGCGCCAGCCGGTCCTTCACGTTCAGCACCGCGTAGTTGCGCAGATAGGTGATGTCATAGCGGTCGTTCGGCGAGAGCAGGTGCACGACCATGGTGAGATCGGGCGAGCTCTTGACCGTGGTCACACCCAGACGCCGGACCTCCTCCGGTAACCGTGGCTCCGCCTGGGAGACGCGGTTCTGGACGAGCTGCTGCGCCTTGTCGGGATCGGTGCCGAGCTTGAAGGTGACGGTCAGCGTCATCACGCCATCCGTGGTGCCCTGGCTCGACATGTAAAGCATGTCCTCGACGCCGTTGATGGCCTCCTCGATGGGGGTCGCCACCGTTTCGGCGATGACCTTGGGGCCGGCGCCCGGATATTGCGCGCGCACGACGATGGAAGGGGGCACGACTTCCGGGTATTCGGAGATCGGCAGGGCCCTGAGACCCAGGAGCCCGGCGACCAGGATGAGCACCGAGAGCACGCCGGCAAAGACCGGGCGGTCTACAAAAAATTGGGAAATATTCATCTTGCCGCCCTTTCACGAAGCGGGAATGAGCACCGGCGGATGACCGGCAGGCCATCCCCGATTTGCACTGGAGCAATGTGGGAGGCGCAATCGCCTCCCTTGGTTTAATGCAACGCCGTCTCCGCGCCGGCTACCGTCTGCTCGGCGGGCGACATGGCGACGGGCTGCGGGTCCACGAGAGCGCCGGGACGGACCCGCTGCAGGCCGTTCACGACGATGCGTTCGCCTGCATCAAGGCCGTCCTGGACGATGCGCAGGCCTTCGGCCGTCGGCCCGAGTGTCACCTGCCGGTAGGCGATCTTGTTTTCGCCATCGACCACGAAGACGAACTTCTTGTCCTGGTCGGTACCGACGGCGCGCTCGCTGATGACGAGCTCGGATTGGGGGTTCGGCTGTCCGAGGCGCACCCGGACGAATTGTCCCGGGATCAGGCGGCCTTCCGGATTGTCGAAGATGGCCCTGACGCGGATGGTGCCGCTTGCCGTGTCGACCGCGTTGTCCACGAACTGGAGCTCGCCCCGGATCGGCTCGCCGCTCGTCGTGCTGATCTCCACCGGGATCCGTTCGACGGCGAGTGCGCCGGAGGACGTGGCCGGAAGCTCGGCCAAGGCGCGCGAGACGAAGTCCTCGCTCACACTGAAGCTCGCATAGATCGGATCGACAGAAACAAGGCTCGTGAGCACCGGCGAACTGGCCCCGGCCGCGACCAGATTGCCCTCGGTGATCTCGAGCTCGCCGACGCGGCCGGAAATCGGCGCGCGGATTTCGGTATAGCCGAGATCGAGCTGCGCCGCCTGCAGCGCGGCCTCGGCCGATCTCACGCTCGCCTCCGCCTCGTGATAGGCGCTGAGCCTCTGGTCGAGATCGCTCTGCGAGACGGTGCGGTTCTCGGCGAGCTTGCGGCCGCGTTCGAGCTCGAGCCGGGTCAGCTCCACCCGTGCCTTCGCGGCAGCGACCACGGCTTCCGCCTGCGCGACCGCGGCGGCATAGGGTGCGGGGTCGATGGAGACCAGGAGATCGCCCTCTTTGACGAGGGCGCCTTCGCGGAAATGCACGGCCTGGATCGCGCCGGCCACGCGCGAGCGAAGTTCGACGCGGTCGACCGCCTCGAGCCGGCCGGAGAATTCCTGCCAGGTCATCACGTCCCGCGGTTCCACGAGGGCCACGGAAACGGGCGTGGCCTGAGGCGCCGCGGGTGCCGCCGATTCGGCGCTCGCGCCGTGCACCTGCAACCAGTTGATGGCCGGCACGCCGGCCGAAATCGAGACAATAAGGGTTAGTCCGGCGCCCCAGAGGAGCCGGCGGGCAGTGATCTTCTTCATCGATAGTCTCCTTGGAGGCCTGTCGGCCGATCAGGTTGAGAGCTTCGCTTGGGCGGAGAACGCTCCTGTTTCTTGGAAAAACTTCGCGAACAGGGCGCGGATGGCTTCCTTCCATTTCGGTTCGGTTTCCGCCGAACCCGAATAGGAGGCGGGCCACCCGGTCGGCCCCGGCAACACATGTTCGCTGACGCTCACGCCCGCCTGGCGCAGGCGCCGCGCGTAATTGAGACTCTCGTCACGCATCGGATCGTCCTCCGCCGTCACGACGAGGGCGGGGGCGACGCTCGCCAGCCGCTCGCAATAGGCCGGCACGGCATAGGGGTGGCAGGCATTGGCGGCAAAGCCCAGATAGCGGTTCCACCCCTCGGCCCAGCGGCAGCCTTTGGAATTCGTGCTCTCCTCGCGGAAAGATCCCGTCGCCATGCACGGATCGAGCATGGGAGAAAGGAGGATCTGACCCTGGAGACCGCCCACGCACTGGTCGCGGGCCATCAGCGCGAGGCCCGCGGCGAGATTGCCGCCGGCCTCCTCACCCGCCACGTAAAGGGCGGATTTCCGGTCGGCCAGCTTGGCGCGAAGGCCGCAAAGGGGGCCCAGGAGATTGAAAGTGAGTTCGAGAGCCTTTGGGAAAGGATGCTCGGTGGCCGTGGAATAATCCGCCGCCACCACCACCGCCCCGGCGCCTGCAAGCTCGATGGAGACACTGTGTCCTTCCGCCAGCGAACCGCCCAGAAAAGTGCCGCCATGCAGATGCAGCACGAGCGGCGGGGCCTTCGTGAAGGACGCGCCGCGATAGACGCGCACCGGCACGAGGCAGGTATCGCTCTTCAGCACGTCCTCTGTCCAGCTCACACTCATCGGCCCGAATCCACGTCCCTCGCTCTGCGCTTCATGGCACACCCCTCCTGACAACATCCTGTCCGGAACCGGTGCGCCGGCGCTGCACTGAACCGGCAGATGGGTATCGTTCTTCCATGGAAAAAGTCTTTGGTTTATAACTTCACTATTTCTATCTGTGAACAATGAAGTCTCTGCAGGAATCATCATGGATCAGCTTGCCGCCATGCGTACTTTCGTCCGGGTCGTCGAGACCGGAAGTTTCACGCGGGCTTCGGAGACGCTTGCCGTGCCGAAGGCGACGGTCACGAAGCTGATCCAGGGCCTGGAGGCGCATCTGCGGACCAAGCTTCTCAACCGGACCACGCGCCGCGTTCTCGTTACACCCGACGGCGCACTCTATTATGACAGGGCCGTGCGCCTTCTGGCCGAGATCGAGGAACTCGACAGCAGCATGGCGAGTTCGCAGCGCCTGCCCAAGGGAAAGCTCCGGGTGGAGATGTCGGGCGCGATTGCGAACCTGATCCTTATCCCGGCGCTCTGCGCTTTCCGCGACCGCTACCCGGATATCCAGCTGGACCTCGGCATTTCCGACCGGCCGGTGGATATTCTGGGCGAGAATGTCGACTGCGCCATTCGTGGCGGAGAAATTACGGATCAGTCGCTGATCGCCCGGCGCGTTTCCGCCATCAGCTTCGTGACCTGTGCCGCGCCCCTCTATCTGGAACGATTCGGCGAACCGCAGCATCCGCTCGATCTCGAGCGGGATCACCATGTCGTAAGCTTTTTCCAGGCACAGACGGGACGGCAGCAGCCTTTCATTTTCAGGCGCGATGCGGAGGAAGTGGAAGTGAACGGGCGCTATGTCGTCTCGACGAACGAGGCGATCACCTATATTGCTGCGGCGAAGGCGGGCGCCGGCCTTGTCCAGGCGCCGTTCTTCATGGTCAGGGATGCCTTCGCGGACGGCAGCTTGCAGCCGGTTCTCACCGATTGGACACGCGATCCCATGCCGCTCTTCGTGGTCTACCCTCCCAACCGCCACCTGAGTAACAAGCTCCGCGTCTTCGTGGATTGGATCGCCAATCTCCTGGCCGGATCGGGAATCGACCAGGAACCCGGCTCGGTTCTCGATGAACGGGAGCAGGGCCCGTCGAGAACGCTGCAGGATAGCCCGGCGTAAAACTGTCCCCAAGCGGCGGTACCGGTCCCGAACCTGCTTGGGTGGGCTCTCTGGCGTTCAGAGCTTCGCGCGGGTGCTGCGCGGTGTAGCCAGCAGGAGGCTGGTCTCGCTCCCGGTGATGCCCGGGACGAGACGGATGCGCCGCAGGACACTGTCGAAATCGGTGAGCGTGGCAGTCGCCAGTTCCACGATCAGGTCCCAACGGCCATTGGTGGTGTGGATGCTGGAAACCTCCGGAAAGCCGCCCAGCGCCTTGATGACGCGGTCGGTCACATGTCCTTCGATCTCGATCATCATGATGCCGCGCACCGGCAGTTCGACCGCATCGGCGCGCAGGATCACCGTATAGCCGAGAATGGCACCCTCGCGTTCCAGCCGCTCCATGCGGTTGCGCACCAGAAGGCGATGAAGAGGGGTGATATTCCCGCCGTTCGGGAATCGCCTCTGCCGTCTCGACCGGGACTTGACTTCGCGTCCATTCTGAGAAAAGGTTTTACCAACGTGAGAAAACCTTTTCTCAATCGATGTGTCGGGAGGATGTCGGATGGCCGGGAGGACGCGTATCTACGACGTTGCGTCTGCGGCCGGCGTCAGCATCGCCACCGCCTCTCGTGCGCTCAACGGCACCGGGCGGATGACCGTCGAGACACGTGAGCGGGTGAAGCGGATAGCGGTCGAACTCGGCTTCCGTCCCAACGCCATGGCCCGCGGGCTTCTCAGCAACCGCAGCTTCACCGTGGGTCTGCTCACCAACGATACCTACGGCCGTTTCACCCTGCCGGTGATGGCCGGCATTTCAGAAGCCCTGATCGACTACGGCGTGTCTGTCTTCCTGTGCGCCATCGAAGACGATCCGGCGCTGGGTGCGGTGCATGTGGACGCCATGCTCGACAAACAGGTGGACGGCATCATCGCTTCGGGCAAGCGCATCGACCGGTGCCTGCCCGTCGATCTTTCCAACTTGCCGGTGCCGGTGGTCTACGCCTTCACGCAAGGGCCGGCGGGCAGCGTCACCCTGACATCGGACGATTTTCAGGGCGCGCGCGAAGCCGTAGACTGGTTGATGCGGCTTGGGCGCAAGCGCATCGTCCATGTCACCGGCCCGGAAAGCTTTGCTTCGGTCGGCCTGCGCGCGGAAGCCTATCGCCGCCTCGTGGGTGAGGGGGCTGAGGTGCTCCACGGCGAATGGTCCGAGCTTTGGGGCCATGCGGCCGTCGACCGGCTGTGGTCGGCGGGCGGCGAGATGCCGGACGGTATCTTCTGCGGCAACGATCAGATCGCGCGCGGCGTGGTGGATGCGCTCAGGGAGAGGGGCATCGAGGTCCCTCGTGACGTTTCCGTTGTGGGTTTCGACAATTGGGAGATCGTGGCCTCTATCACGCGTCCGCCGCTCACGACGGTCGACATGAACTTGAAGGCGTTGGGCCGGGAAGCCGGCCTGACGGTGCTGGCCCTGGCGGAGGGCAGGCCGGCCGAGCCCGGCATTCGCAAACTGCCGTGCCAGCTTGTCGTAAGGGAATCGTGCGGGGGTGGTCTCCGCATATAGCAGCGCTAAAGGGCCGGCGTGTTGGCCCATTTGGGAGGAGTAAAAATGCTCAAACGTCTTTTGTCCGCGAGCGTTGCGACGCTCTGCCTGGTTTCCGGCGCCTCGGCGCAGGAGACGATCAATATGTGGGTGCGCACCGGCATCGGCACCGCCTTCACCGATATGGTAGCCGCCTACAATGCGAGCCACGAGAACAAGGTGGAGGTCACGGAAGTGCCCTTCGCCGAGATGGTGCAGAAATACGCCACGGCGATCGCTGGCGGCCAGGCGCCCGATGCGCTCTCGCTCGACCTGATCTACACGCCTGCCTTCGCCGCGGCGGGGCAGCTCGAGGATCTGACGGACTGGGCGAAGGCGCTGCCTTACTTCAACGCTCTTTCGCCGTCGCATGTGAAGCTGGGCACTTATGAGGACCGAATCTACGGGCTGCCGCTGCTGGTCGAGACCTCGGTCCTTGCCTGGAACAAGAACCTCTACCGGGAAGCGGGCCTCGATCCCGAAAAGGCGCCGGAGAACTGGGACGAGATCGAAGCCAACGCCGAGAAGATTAACGCGCTCGGCGACGACATCTACGGGTTCTATTTCTCCGGCGGTGGCTGCGGCGGGTGCATGATCTTCACCTTCACGCCGCTGGTCTGGGCTTCGGGCGCCGATATCCTCTCCGAGGACGGCCAGACCGCCACGCTGGACACGCCGCAGATGCGTGCGGCGGTGGCGAAGTACCGCTCGATGGTGGAAAAGGGCCTGGTGCCGGAGAGTGCGGCGAGCGACAACGGCGTGAACTTCCTGACCTTCAACAACAACAGGATCGGCCACCAGAGCCTGGGCGCCTTTCAGATCGGCTCGCTGATCAACGACCACCCGGAGATCGATTTCGGCGTGACGATGATCCCCGGCATCGAGGGCGGCAAGTCCTCTTTCGCCGGCGGCGACAACATCGTCGTGACCAAGGGCACGGAGAAGCTCGACGCGGTGAAGGAGTTCATCGAGTTCAGCTATTCGCCGGAGGGCCAGAAGATCCTGGCCGAGCGCGGCAGCCTGCCGAGCCGGTCGGACATCGCCGACGAAGTGTTGGAGGGGCTCGACCCGCGCCTGAAAGTGGCGGTCGATGCCATTGCGGTGGCCAAGACGCCCTACACGCTGCTCTTCAACGACCTGATCAACAGCGCGAACGGGCCGTGGGCCACCTTCATCAACGCCGCGATCTACGGCGAGGATGTCGATGCCGCCTTCGAGAATGCCGGAGCCGAGATGCAGTCGATCATCGACAACGCCCGCTGAAGCAAGGATGCCGGGCAACTCGCTGCCCGGCATCTTCCATCAACGATCGGGATCGAGCACCGATGGCCAGCACCGCATTCACCACGGCCTCCAGTGTCCGCACCAGCCGCCGCCTCGTGAGCGCGGCGGAATGGAAGGGGCTTCTCTACATCGCGCCGGCCATCCTGCTCGTCGGCATCTTCTTCGTGCTGCCGGTGCTCATGACCATCTGGATGAGCCTGCACGACTGGCCGCTGATGGGTGCGCCGAAATGGATCGGCCTCGACAATTACGCGCGGATGCTGGGCGACCGGCGCTTCATGGCCGCACTCGGCTTCACTGCGCGTTACACGCTGGTGGTGACGATCGCGATCTTCGCCGTGGCCTTCCCGCTCGCCCTCTTCGTCGAGCGGCACAGGCCTTTCGTGTCCACCTACAGGACCGTGTTCTTTCTGCCCGTCGTGGTCGGGCTCGCTACGGCCTCCCTTTTATGGGTGTGGCTCGCCAATGTGGACAGCGGCCTGTTCGGCCCGGCGCTCAGGGCGCTCGGCCTCACGGAACGCAAGCTCAACCTGCTCGCGGACTTCGACACGGCCTTTGCGGTCGTCATCGTCATGGTGGTGTGGAAGATCGCTGGCTTCACCATGATCATCCTGCTGACGGGCCTGCAAAGCATCCCCGGAGAACTCACCGAAGCGGCGAAGATCGACGGCGCCAACTGGTGGCAGCGCTTCCGCCTTCTCACGCTGCCGCTCATGCGGCGGACCATCGCGCTGGCGCTGATGCTGTCCGTGACAGGCTCCATCCTCGCCTTCGACCAGTTCTACATCATGACGAGCGGCGGCCCGCAGAACCGGATGATCTCGGTCGTCTACTATATCTTCAATCAGTCCTTCGTCTCCTTCCGGCTGGGCTACGGTTCCGCGCTCTCGATCGTGCTGCTCCTGATTCTGGTCGCCTTGAGCCTCGTGCAGCTCAAGCTACTCCGCGTCGGGGAGGACCGGTCGTGACGGCGGCGGGACAGAGCAAGCGGGCTTGGGGCGCGGCGCTCTATCACGCCTTCGGTCTCGGTGCGGCCTTTTTCTTCCTGGCGCCATTTTTCTGGGCGTTTCTCGCCTCGCTGCGGCCGGGGCCGGAGGCGCAGCAGCCGCCGCTGCCACCCTGGCCCACGACGGGCATCAGCTTCGACACCTACCGGACGCTCGACAGTTTCGGCGCGGGCATCTGGCAGCACATGGCCAATTCCCTGCTCGTTTCGGCAGGCACGGTGGTGCTGACGGTGTTCGTCAGCGTGCTTGCGGGCTACGGCTTCTCCCGCTACCGCTTCCCGCTCAAGAACGCGCTTTTCATTCTCGTCATCGCCACGCTGATGATCCCGTTCCAGTCGATCCTCACGCCGCTCTTCATCATCCTGGCAAAGCTCGGGCTCAACAATTCGCTGGTGGGGCTGATGCTCGTCTACGTGACTTTGCAGCTTCCCTTCTCCGTTTTCATGATGCGCAACGCCTTCGATGCCGTGCCCCAGGAGATCGAGGAGGCGGCCCGCGTGGATGGCGCGACCGACTTCCGCCTGCTCGCATCGATCCTGATGCCGCTCGTCATGCCGGGGGTCGCGACGGTGGCTATCTTCGCCTTCCTCAATGCCTGGAACGAGTTCCTGGCCGCCCTTGTGCTTCTGTCGAGCAACGACAAATACACGCTGCCCGTCCTGATGACTGCGGTGCGCGCAGGCCGGCTCGGCGCCATCAACTGGGGCGCGGTGCAGGCGGGCGTGATGGTCATGACCATCCCCTGCCTGATCGTCTTCCTTCTCCTGCAACGCTACTACATGCGCGGGCTGATGGCCGGCGCGGTGAAATAGAGAGGGTGTCTCGCATGTCCGAACCGAACCGCGGCCGCCAGTTCCGGCCGCTCCCCGTCCCCAACGTGAAGGTTTCCGGCTTCTGGGGCGACCGCCAGGAGGCGGTGTGCGACCATACCGCCGAAACGCTGCTCGACCGCTGTGTGGAGGCGGGCATGCTCGACCAGATCGACGTGAGGAAGCCGAGCCCCGGCATCGTCATCCCCCGCCACAGCGGGCTCGTTTCCACGCAGATGTTCTGGGACAGCGACCTCGGCAAGTCGATCGAGACCATCGCCTATTCGCTCTACCGCAAGCCCAACCCGAAGCTGGAGGCGCGCGTCGACGAGATCGTCGACATGTATGAGAGGCTGCAGGCGCCGGATGGCTATCTCAATTCCTGGTTCCAGCGCATCGAGCCCGGCCGGCGCTGGACCAACCTGCGCGACACGCACGAGCTCTATTGCGCCGGGCACTTGATGGAGGCGGCGGTCGCCTACTACCAGGCGACCGGCAAGCGCAAGCTGTTCGACATCGTCTGCCGCTATGCGGACCACATGATCACCGTCTTCGGCCACGGGCCGGGGCAACTGCCCGGCTATTGCGGCCATGAAGAGATCGAGCTGGCGCTGGTGAAGCTCGCCCGCGTGACGGGGGAGCGCAAATACTTGGATCTGGCGAAATTCTTCATCGACGAGCGCGGGCGGGAGCCGCATTTCTTCACCGAGGAAGCGCTGAGGGATGGCCGCGACCCGAAGGACTTCGTCTTCGGCACCTATGAATACGGCCAGGCACACATGCCCGTGCGCGAGCAGCGCAAGGTGGTGGGCCATGCGGTGCGCGCCATGTATCTCTATTCGGGCATGGCCGACATCGCCACGGAGTACAAGGACGACACGCTGACGACGGCGCTGGAGGCACTCTGGAGCGACCTCGCCGACAAGCAGATGTACGTCACCGGCGGCATCGGCCCGGCCGCCTCCAACGAGGGCTTCACCGACTATTACGACCTGCCCAACGAGAGCGCTTATGCCGAGACCTGCGCCTCGGTCGGCCTCGTCTTCTGGGCGAGCCGCATGCTCGGCCGCGGGCCGGATCGCCGCTACGCCGACATCATGGAGCAGGCGCTCTACAACGGCGCGCTCTCCGGGCTTTCGCTCGACGGCCAGACCTTCTTTTACGAAAACCCGCTGGAAAGCGCGGGCAGGCACCACCGCTGGACTTGGCACCACTGCCCCTGCTGCCCGCCCAACATCGCCCGCCTGGTCGCCTCCCTCGGCGCGTACATGTACGGCGTGGCGGACGACGAGATCGCGGTGCATCTCTATTGCGAAAGCGTGGCGGAAGCCACACTCGGCGGCGCCAGGGTGAAGCTCACCCAGAAGACGAACTATCCCTGGCAGGGCGCGGTCGGCATCGGCCTTTCGCTCGACCGGCCCGCGCGCTTCGCGCTTTCGCTGCGCATTCCCGGCTGGGCGAAGGGCGCGACGCTTGCGGTCAATGGCAGGGCTGTCGACCTCTCCCAACTGATCTCCCATGGCTATGCCCGCATCGAGCGGGAATGGCGGGATGGCGACCGGCTGGAGCTTCACCTGCCGCTTGCCGCCCGCGCGGTCTGGGCCGATCCCCGCGTGCGGCAGGATGCCGGTCGCGTGGCCGTCATGCGCGGCCCTCTTGTCTACTGCGCGGAGGCCGTGGACAACGGGCCGGGCCTCAATTCCATCATTCTGGACGGGCAGGAAGAGGCTCGTGAGAAGGCCATGCCCGATATTCCCGGTGCGGTGGCGATCGAACTGCCTGCTTTGCGCGAGACGGCTGAAGGTTGGGGCGAGGGGCTCTATCGCGAAACCCCGCCCGAGCGGCAAAAGGACCGCGCGGTGCTCGTCCCCTATCACCTCTGGGACAACCGTGCGCCCGGCGAAATGCTCGTCTGGATGCGCAACGGGTGAGGCGGCTGTCCCCGGAATGGAGTCCCTTCGCACCCCTGTCCGCGCTTCGACAAGCTCAGGAGGAAAGGGGTGCGAAGGGCGCGGCTTTCAAAAATTTCCGGCCCACTCAATAAGCTATTCCGACTTCATTCCATTGAAAACGCCGGCTCCAAACCGCCTTCTCGGCTTGTAGGGACTGGCAGGATTCACATCGAGATCCACGTCCTTGACGCAGCTTTGCGACTGCCGATGGCTGGAGCCCGCATGCCAGGGGCCGTCGCGAAGGCGCGCATTTCTGACCTTGGCAAGTTCCAGGCATTTCCAATTCCTCCGAGGCGGTAGGCCGCTACTGCTCCCTCCGCCGAACTGGAACACCAGCGCCTTCTCCTTGCCGTCGCTATGGCCGAGGATGATCGGGCAGATCTCGCGCGAATAGCCGCCATAGGTGCAGATGACCTGCTTGCGGTCCCGCATGGCCTCGGCGAAAAGCCTGTAGGTTGCGCTCGGCATGGGTTCTCCTCGCTTCCACGCAGATAGGGTGATGCGGGACCGGCGTCGAGCTTCGGCTCGATGGCCGGCAGGCCAGAGGGGGCGCGAAGGGGCGCAATCATCTCGGGTGAAGAATCCACCTTGCAAATGTTCACTATTTGTTCTAAAAGGATGCATGCGTGCATGTGGAGTTTGCGTATGTATGCCCAATACGCTTTCGATTTCATGGAGCCCCTGCCGCCAAGACCCAAATTGGCGGAGAGGCTGATCTTCATGCTCTTCCCGGATCCCGTCACCGCCGTCGAGGTCGACCGGTTCGGGAGCCGCTTCATCCGCGAGCACTCCCTTGCGGGCAAGCGGCTGCGACGGGCGCGGCTGCACATCTCCCTGCACCATCTTGGCGACTACAGGAAGCTGCGCAGCACAATCGTCTATGCGGCGACGCAGGCGGCCAAGGTGGTCTTCATCCCGCCATTCGATATCACCTTCCGGTCTATCGTGAGCTTTGCGGCGCCGCCGCGAAAGAAGGAGCGGCCGCTGGTTCTGCTGGGCGAAGGGGAGGGGCTGACAAAACTCCATCAGGCGCTCGCCGAAGCCCAGCGGAAGAACGGCTTGCGCGCGTCGGACCGTCTTACGCCGCATATGACGCTCTTCTACGGGGAAGGCGTTCCCGCGCAGGCGATCGAGCCGATCCGCTTTACGGCGCGGGATTTTGCCCTGGTTCACAGCAAGCTTTGGCTCTCGGAATATGATGTGTTGGGGCGCTGGCCGCTTCGGGGGTGAGGTGCGGAGATGGGGGCGGCGGCTATACCAAAGGTCTTAACTCTTGACCGGTGGTAGCGTGTCGATGTTCAGGCATGGATCCTCGGGTCAAGCCCGAGGATGACGACGGCATGGGCTTTCTGCCAACCACCACCGTTCGAGATTTGCGGAGACCTCTCCACTTCGTCATCTCGGGCTTGACCCGAGGATCCATGCCTCAACGGTTCAGCCGGCAAGGCGGTTGAAGTAGGGCCGTTAATATGACCAGAGCCGGCGCAGGTGGTTGTCCCAGGCGGGCTGACCCGCGCCCTCGTCGCGGATGGGGTTCGAGCCGGCGGGGCCGGCCATGACGATCGCGCCGCGCCCGCTGGTGGCGAGCACCGTCTCGGCCGCCGCGGGCGCCACGCCGCAGCCGTCCGCGAGCGGCTGCTGTCCGAGCGAGCGGCCCGTCGCCGTGTCCCAGAAGGCGATGAGCCCGCCATGCGGGCTGGAGGTTGCGAGAACGCTTCCGGAGGCATCGATCGCTACCGAGCCCACATAGTTGCGCAGCCCGTGCAGGATTTCCCTGGGGCCCGGGAAAAGCTCGATTTCGCGCCCGCGTCGGTGCCGGCCCACGAGCGGCGGCCGGTCGGAGGCCGGGCCCTCGTACTGGCAGCCGAACCAGACATGGCCGGCGCGGTCGATCGCCATGTGGCGGATCGAGAGCTGGTGAAGCTCCGGCGCGAGCGAGACCTTCTCCATCGCATTGCCGGAGGCGACGTCGACATAGGTGAGGTTCGGCGCCATGGTGGCGAGGTTGAGCTTTGCGCCCCCATAATCGGGATGGGTGAGAATGCCGCCATTGGCGATGCAGAGCGTTTTCCCGTCGCGCAGAAGCACGGCCTCGTGCGGCCCGACGCCCTCTGTCGGAAACTCGCCGATGCGGCGGAACGCGTCCGTGGCGTCGTAGATGCCCATGACGCCCCGCCCGCCATCCAAATCGTTTTCCGTGGCAAGCATCAGCTTGCCGTCCGGCGTGAAGACGCCATGGCCGAAGAAATGACGTCCGGGCATGGAGGCAATGGCGAGCGGCTCCGTCCCGCCGTCCACGTCGAAGGCGACCGCGAAGCGGCCGGGCGAGCGCGCGAAGGCCACGGCCCGGCGGCGCGGCGCGTCTATCGCGAAGGAATGCCCGCGGGCTTCGAGCGGCAGCACGAGCCGGTCGCGTCCCTGCTCGTCCATCACCGCGGCTTCGTAGCTGGCGCCGTTGAGCCGCGCACCGAGGAAGAGCGCTTCCTCGGCCGCGCCGGCAGTCGCCGGCGCGAAGAGCGCGCCGCCCGCGAGCGCGAGGAATGTCCTTCGATCAATCGCCGTCGAGCGCATTGAACCCCATCGTCAGTCCGATGACGGCGGAAAGCTGCTCGCCCAGCGTGCGGTTGGCGCCCTGCAGCGCCACCGCAGCATAGGAGATGCGGCTGCGGTCTTCTTCCGCGGCAAATGCGGTCTCGGCCGGAGCATTCACAGCCGCGATGGCATCGCGCGCATGCGTCAGGTCGAACAGGAGCGAATTGACGATGCCCCGGCCGTTCCCGTCCAATTCGGTCTCGAAGCCCGCCGCCCGGAGGAGTCCGATGACGCCTTCGGCCTGGGAGCCAATGAACTCGAAAGAGAGGTCGGAGCGCCGGAACGGGGCGCGCCGGCCATTCGCTTTCTCGATACTGTCGCCCAGCGCCGGCAGAATCTCCGCGTCGCGGACGAATTGCAGCGCGGTGCCGAGCGCCTTGACCACTTCGCCGGCCACTTCGTCCGGCGAGCGGTAGGCTGCGTTGTCTGGAGCAGGCTGCGTGAACGCGGTGTGGAAGGGAGCGCCCGGCGCCCAGGCGGCGGCGATATTCCCTGCACGATCCGCCACATTGGCAGTGATGGCCGCGCCGTAGCGGCAGCGATAACTCTCGTCACCCGAGGCGAGCGCCTCCGAGCCCGATCCGTAGAGCACGAATTCGAGCGCCGGCAAGCCCTGCACCGCGACGCTCTTCTGCTTGAGGCCGTCGGGCAGGGCGGCCTGTTCGTCCTTCTGTGCGAGCACACCCTGCACCTGGCGCAGCGTCACGCCGCGCACGTCCGGCCAGAAGAACAGATGCTCGAACCGGTTTTCCTCCACGAGCGGGCCGAAGCGCAGGACCGACACTGCCCCCCAGGCCTTGATGGTCGCGGCAAAGGCGGTGCGAGCCTCTTCCAAGGCGGCTTGGCCGGGGTCGGCGCAAAGCGCCTCCATTTCGTTCCGAAGCTCGCCTGCCGTGCTGGAGAAACCGGCAAGACTAGGGATCACATACTCCTCCGCCACGCGTGCGCCGATGTCGGCGGGGATGCGTGCGGTGTCCTGGGCGGCGGCGGGGAGGGAGGAAAGGATGTGGGCAGCGAGGATGAATGCCTTCGCTCTTTTCACCCCCCTCTGGCCTGCCGGCCATCTCCCCCTCAAGGGGGGAGATCGGGCCGGCAGGCCAGAGGGGGGTGTGGAAGAGTGCCATCCAAGGCGGCCGGGTATGGAAAAGCATTCAGCCATTACAGCGACTCCAGGAAGCGGATGAGATTGTCGCGCTCGGCCTTTTCCATTTCCACCACCTTCTCCCGCGCGGCTTCGGCTTCGCCGCCATGCCAGAGGATGGCTTCCAGAAGGGTGCGCGCGCGGCCGTCATGCAGGAAGGTCGCCTCGCCGTTCACCGTCTTGGCAAGGCCGATGCCCCACAGCGGCGGCGTGCGCCATTCCCTTCCTGTCGCTGTGCCTTCGGGCCGGTTGTCGGCAAGGCCGTCGCCCATGTCGTGCAGCAGCAGGTCAGTGTAGGGCCAGATGAGCTGGAAGGCGAGGGCGGGCACCGCGGCATCGCGCCGTGTCACATATTTGGGCGTGTGGCAGCCGGCGCAGCCGGCCTCGTAGAAAGCCTTCTTGCCCGCAAGCACGGCCGGATCCTCGATGTCGCGCCGGACGGGCACGGCGAGATTCTGCGAATAGAACGTGACGAGGTCGAGAAGGTCGCCCGGCACCTCCTGCTCGCCCAGCCGTGGCTGGGCGCCATGTGGCATGGCGCGGCAGGCCGTTTGCGCCTCCGTACACTCGCCCCAGTGGTCGGGTGCGAGCGGTGTGGAAAGCCCCATATCGTGCGAGAAGGCATCCGCCGATTGCTGCTTGATGCTCGCGGCATTGCCCTTCCAGCCGAAACGGCCGAGCTTCCATTCACCCGCCTCGTCGCGCACCCAGCGCGCCCGTCCGGAGATGCCGTCGCCGTCGGCGTCGTCGGGGTCCTCGCGGGCGAGGACGTCGCCTTCGTCCACCGCTTCCAGCAGGCCCAACCCGATCATCTGCGGGGCGACGCGTGCCGAAAGCATGGCGTCCGGCTGCAACGGGCCATAGCCGAGATTTTCAATGGAAAGCATGGGTTTGCGCAGATGCACCGTCTCGCCGCCCGAAAGCCGCACGAGCACATCCTCGTAGTCGATGCGCACGTGCCCTTCCCCGGGCAGGCCCGCGGCCGCGAAATCCTGCATCTGGCCGCCATAGGTGGGCTCACCGACGCTGGAGAGATAGCCTGCGAGGATCGCCTTTTCCTGCTCCTGCGTGGGAGGTACGGAAAGCCGCACGAGCAGCGAGGTCGCCGGATCGCCGGCTTTCGCGGGCGCATGGCCGCGGCCGTCCTTGATATGGCAGGACTGGCAGGCACGCGCATTGAACAGGGGCCCGAGCCCGTCCGAGGCCTGGGTGGAGGAGGGGGCCGAGACCCAGTCCTTGCGGAAGAGCCCGTTGCCGAGCAGGAAACGCTCCTGCCCGTCGAATTCCAGATTGGCCGAGGGGTGGGAGAAGATGTCGGCGTTGAGGCTCTTTGTCGTGGTGGCGGCTCCCGCCTGCATCCTCTCGAAGCGTTCAGCTTCGGTGAAATCCGTCGCAGGTCGCGTGACCTTTTCCACCCGCGCCCGGTCGCGCGGACTGAGATCGCCGCGCGGTTTCGCGACCTTGGCCTGAACGGCAAAGGCGGCGGTGAGAACCGCCGCCGCGAGAGGCACTGACATACGAACAAGCAGATGCATCAGATCGCCGAAAGCCGAAAGGCTGCGGCCGATCCGGCAGCAGCCTGGTCCGTCTTATTGGAAGACGGCGTCGGGATTGTCCAGGCTGTCCGAACCCTCGATCGACACGCCGGAGAGGTCGAGCGCCGCGATCACGCGTTCCAGCGAGCGGGTCTGGTCGACCAGCCCGTCGATCACCGCCTGCACCGCTGCGTTGCCTTCCGCATTGCCCTCGCCGATCATCTGGTCATAGGCCTCGACCGTCTCTCCGCGCGTCTTCAGCGCCTCCGCCGCCGCGTAGGTGGCGGCAAGCTTGGCTTCCATCTCATCGGCGAGCGCGGGGTCCTTCTCGCGCACCAGCGAGGCGAGGCTCGGGCCCTCGACGGTTTCGCGGCCTACCCGCTCATAGCGGCCGAAATAGACATTGTTGATGCCCTGAATGTCATAGAAGTGACTGTTGTAGGTGTTGTCGGAGAAGCAGTCGTGCTCCTCCTCCGGGTCGTTGAGCAGGAGGCCGAGCTTCATGCGTTCGCCGGCGAGTTCGCCATAGGAAAGTGAGCCGAGGCCCGTCAGTATGGCTGTCAAACCTGCATTGGGGTCGCCCTCGATCAGCGATTGGCGCGCCTCGCCACCCTCCTTCCAGTTGGCCACCATCTCCTCGATGTCCGAGACCAGGAGGTCGGCCGCCGCCGTCAGATATTGGGTGCGGCGTTCGCAATTGCCGCCGGTGCAGTTCGCCGGGTCGAAATCCGTGTAGGGGCGGTCGCCGGCGCCGGGGCCGGTGCCGTTCAGGTCCTGCCCCCACAGCAGGAACTCGATGGCGTGGTAGCCGGTCGCGACATTGGCCTCGATGCCGCCCATTTCGTGCAGGGAGCGGATGAGATCCGGCGTGATGGTGGCCGCGTCGACGGTCTCGCCCCCGGCGCTCACCGTGTCGTTGGCGATCACATTGACCGTATAGAAGGCATTTATGTCGGACTCGGTGCCGTAGCTTACATCCACATAGTCGATCAGCCCCTCGTCGAGCGGCCAGGCGTTCACCCGCCCTTCCCATTCGTCGACGATGGCATTGCCGAAACGGTAGGCCTCGGTCTGCTGGTAGGGCACGCGCGCGGCAAGCCACGCCTCGCGCGCAGCCGTGAGTGTTTCTTCAGACGGCTCGGCGACGAGCGCGTCGACCGCGCTCTTGAGCGAGCGCGCCGTCTCGAGGCTGTCCTCGTAGCCTGCAAGAGCGATGTCCGCATAGGTCGTCAGGACGGCCTGCGGCTCCTCAGCCTGCGCGGCGGAAATGCCGAGTGCCGCCGCGGCAATGGCAATGGAAAGCTTCATCGAAAAATCCCCCAGGCTGGCGATGACAGGAAGTTAGGCGGGCCAAGCCTACCCGAAAATAGTGGAGTGTTTCAATCCTGTTTAGCGGCTGCGCATGCGAATGGCGGTTGTGGAAGGTGCTGGCGGCGGACATCTACGATGCGGAGCATCACTTCACGCCGGAGAATGGTTCTGCCGGACCACCCGCGCATTCCGGCGAGGGCGGCTTTCCTGGCTCTAGCCGGAAAGGCTGGGCAGGGCCTTTGGGCGTTCCTGCCCGCCCGCGTCCGTCTCGGTGGGCTCGGAGGAGCCGTCTCGTCCGATCTGGGATGCCTCCGCCAGCAGCGCGGAGACGAGCGGCGTGTGCGGTTCACGGCGGGTGGTGACGAGGCCCACCATGTGCAGCACGTCCGGTTCCACGATGGGGATCGCGCGGATCGGCTCTGAGAACCCGAAGGTCTGCGCCAGGTTGAGCGGCATGATGGACGACCACTTGCCGGTGCGAACATGGGAGAAGAGGACGGTCATCGAGTTGGATTCGAGTGTCGGGCGCAGGTGCGCACCAGCTTCCGCCAGATGCTGGTCGATGATCCGGCGGTTCTGCATGTCCGGCGTCAGCAGGCAGAGCGGCAGCTTTGCCACTTCCGTCCAGGTGACCTGCTTCTCCTCCGCCAGCGGATTGCCGCGCGCGGTAATCAGCCGATAGCGCTCGGTGTAGAGCGGCACCGAGGAGACGTTGCCCAGGGGCTCGTTGTCGAGATAGGTGATGCCGGCATCCACATCGAAATTGCCGAGCGCCGAAAGCACGTCGACGGAGGTTCGCGAGAGCACCGAGAAGGTGACGTCCGGGTGCTTCAGGCGGAAAGGCGTGGTGAGGCTGGCCACCATGGGCAGTGCGGTCGGGATGACCGCGAGCCGGATGCGTCCGGAGAGCCCGCGGCGTGCAGCGCGCATCTCCTCCTTCATCGCATGCGCGTCGGAGACGATGCGGCGCGCCCAGCCCAGCACCTGCTCGCCTTCCGCGGTGAGACCGAGGAAGCGGGAGCCGCGCTGCACGAGCATCACGCCCAGCGCGTCCTCGAGCTGCTTAATGGCCGCGGAGAAGGTCGGCTGGGTAACGCCGCACTCCTCGGCGGCGCGCCCGAAATGCCTCTGCCGGGCAAGCGCGAGAAAGAATTCCAGGCGTTCGATGAGCACGGCCCTGTCTCCGCTGGATCAGCCGTCGTGTGCACGCGTGACAGCGAGCCCTCCGGCGGTGGTGTTCGCGCCGGAGGGCTTCGGTATCAGAACAGTGCTGCTGTCTTCTGCAGGGTGATCCACACGCCCCAGAGGATGGGAATGCCGACCACGGCCCAGGCGGCGAGTGCCTTGGCGTCGAAGCCGCCCTTGCCGATGCCGAAGGAGCCCGTCGGACCCTCGCTGGCCGCGGCGGATTTGGCCTGCAGCTTCGCCACTTCTTCGTCGGACATGTACCACTTCTCCGGGAGCGGCTTGACCATGGCATTGGCGATCAGGCCCAGCACCAGCATGCCGGCGAGGATATACATGGTGAAATCGTAGACCTGCTCGCGCGGAATGCCGGCATTGAGCTGGAACTCGCGGATGTAGTTCACCACCACCGGGCCGATGATGCCGGCGGTCGCCCAGGCCGTGAGCAGCCGCCCGTGGATGGCGCCCACGAACTGCGTGCCGAAGATGTCGGCGAGATACGCGGGGATGGTGGCGAAACCGCCGCCATACATGGAGAGAATGATGCCGAACATCAGCACGAAGGCGACCTGGCTGCCCAGATGGGCGGCCGTCGGGGCAAGCGCGTAAAGCACGATGCCGAGAATGAAGAAAGTGTAGTAGGTGTTCTTCCGCCCGATCTTGTCGGACAGGGAGGCCCAGAAGAAGCGCCCGCCGATATTGAAGAGCGACAGGAGCCCGGCGAAGCCGGCCGCGATCGCCGCGATCGCCGTCTTCTGCGAGGCGTCGAGTTCGTTGAAGGAAAGCTCGGGCAGGCCGATGAGCCGTCCGCCGAAGATCTCCTGCAGCATGGGCGAGGCCATGCCGATGACGCCGATGCCCGCCGACACGTTGAGCGTCAGCACGGCCCAGATCAGCCAGAACTGCTTGGTCTTGTGGGCGTCGCGCAGATGCACGTGACGCGTGGTGATCATCGCCTTCTGGTTCTTCACGGGCGGCGTCCACCCTTCGGGGCGCCAGCCGGCCGGCGGGATGCGGTAGCCGAAGGCCCCGCCCATCATGAACACGAAATAGATGAGCGCCATCACGAGGAAGGTCTGCCACACGCCGACGGAATCGGCGGTTCTGAACGTGTTCATGAGCATGTCGGCCAAGGGCGCACCGATCATGGCGCCGCCGCCGAAGCCCATGATCGCCATGCCGGTCGCCATGCCGCGCCGGTCCGGGAACCATTTGATGAGCGTCGAGACGGGCGAGATATAGCCGAGGCCCAGGCCGATTCCGCCGATCACGCCGGCACCGAGCCACATCAGCCAGAGCTGGTGCATCATCACGCCGATGGCGGCGATGGCGATGCCGCCGCACCAGCAGAAGGCGGCGACCACGCCGGCCTTGCGCGGGCCAGCCCGCTCCAGCCATCCGCCCCAGATGGCGGCGGCGGAGCCGAGCAGCACGAAGAAGAGGGTGTAGATCCACCCGAGATCGGAGACGCGCCAGTCGCAGCTTGTGGTGAACAGCGCCGTAAGCAGGTTGAGGTCGGCGCATACCACGGGCTGGTCGACGCCGATGGCGCGCGTGAGCGGCAGCCAGAAGACGCTGAAGCCGTAGGCCATGCCGATGCACAGGTGGATGGCAAGGGCAGCCGGCGGGACCAGCCAGCGGTTGAAGCCGGGTCTGGCGATGATCCTCTCGCGGTCGAGAATGCCGGCACCCGCCCCTGCGGAAAATGTTTCGCTTGCTGTGGACATTGATTTCCTCCCTGCCGCCTCTGAACCCCCGGCGGCTCTTCAACTGCGGTTCGGCGCTGAACGCGCCGCCTCCGCAGCATGGCAAGCAACCTGCATGCCAGTTATCCGGCTTAACGATTTCAAATGCTTATCGATCGAAAGGAGAAGCCTATGGACAATATGTCCGTATAAGGCGGACAAAATGTCCGCCACTTGGAGCGGCTGCCTTGAAGCGGAATCGGGAACAGGGATCGCCGCATCAGTGGCCATGCCTCACCGTCGCCACGCCCGCTTTCGCGTCTGGCCATTGTCAAAGAACTTGGGAAGCGGGGCGCACCGTTCGCGCCACAAAAATAAAAAAGGCGCTCCCTTTGGCCCTCCGCTTTCGCTCCGGGCGTTCGTTCGCTCGAAAAGCCAAATCGTTGGCTTTTCGTCCGCTGCGCGGACCGCTCCTCACCCCCGCCGGAGTCTGTCCCGACCTCGGCCGATCACTCGGACCCTTCTCCTTCCCGGCTGCACCCAATGAAGGGGGTGGTTTCTGCCGGGCCGAAGGAGAACCCTAGCGGCTTCTCCGCGGTTTCCGCGATGCCGTCTCTCACCCAGCATCCGTTTTCCGGAAACGGCGTCTGCCACCCACCGCCCCGGCACCGCCGGCCTGTCGCGGGCCCTCGGATCCCCAGGTTCCGATCCTGGGGAGGGAGGTTTCCGCCGCCCTCCCGAACACCCGGTGCGCATCCGGTTCCCGCGAGAGCGATGGGGAAAGAATAAAACGGGCGGAGGGAGTGGGGAGAAAAAGAGTGCAATGAGCGAATGACGAAACAGCGAATAGCGAGTAGAGGCAAAGGGTTGGCCGCCAGGAAAAATCCGCGGAGTGGAAATTTTCTCCCCGTTTGAGCGCCTCCGTTGGCCACGATGCGATTGCCATCGTCCTCTGGACAGAGACGGCGAACCGTTCTCGGGATTGATGACGGTGAATGCAGCCGCCGCTTGGCCGATCCGACACATTGCCGATTCAGCTCGCTTCGGGCAGCCAGATCATAAAGGTGGTGCCCTTGCCGGGCTCGCTTTCGACGGAGATCTTGCCGCCCTGCCGGGTGACCAGCGTCTGACTGATGGATAGGCCCAGACCGGTCCCCTCGCGCCGCTTCGTGGTGAAGAAGGGATCGAACACTTTCCGGATCACCTCCGGCGCCATGCCGACGCCCGTATCCGCCACCTCGAGCACAAGGCCGGGCTTGCCGTCGACATCTTGGTCGAAGGAGCGCAGCGTGAGCGTCCCGCCGTCCGGCATGGCGTGGACGGCGTTGACGATCAGGTTGACCAGCACCTGCTGCAATTCGGTGCGGTTCATCAGCACCAGCCGCGTGGCGCGGTCCTCTCGTTTGACCTCGATCGCGGCCTTGTTGAGCAGGTGCTGGACCAGGGGAAGGCTGTCGGAAACGACCTCCGCCGGCGTGTGCCGCTCGACGAAGCCGGCATATTCCTCCGGCTTGGCGAATTGCAGGAGCTTCGTGACGATCTGGCTGATGCGGTGAATCTGCTCGTCGAGCAGCCGGAACTCGGTCCTGGCGAGCTCGGCCTTTTCGCCCACGAGATTGCGGACGACTTCGAGATTCCCCTGCATCACCGCGATCGGATTGTTGATTTCGTGGGCGACACCCGCGGTGATCTCGCCGATCGCGGCCAGTTTCTCGGACATGATGAGCTGCTTCGTGGTCGCCTCGAGCTGGCGGTTTGCGAGCTGCAATTCGCGCGTGCGCTCCTCCACGCGGGCGTTCAATTCCTCGTTCCAGGCACGCAGCTCCCGGTCCCGCTCCTGGAGCTGATCGAGCAGGTGGTCGAGATGCGCCGCCACGCGGCCGATCTCGTCCTTCGCCGCGACATGGCCCGTGCGCGCGCCGAGGTCGCCGCTCTCCACGCTGGCGATGGTGCCCGTCATTCGTTCGAGCGGCATGAAGATGGCGCGCGCCCAGCGCAGGAAGATCGGCACGCTCGCCGCCGCGATCGCCAGGAAGG
This sequence comes from Chelativorans sp. AA-79, assembly GCF_029457495.1. Classification (NCBI taxonomy): domain Bacteria; kingdom Pseudomonadati; phylum Pseudomonadota; class Alphaproteobacteria; order Hyphomicrobiales; family Phyllobacteriaceae; genus Chelativorans; species Chelativorans sp. AA-79. The sequence continues at coordinate 3,891,767 of NZ_CP120361.1, read as the reverse complement.
CGAGTGTGATGGTGATGAGCGTCTGGTACTTGGCCTTGGTGAACGGCGCTTCGAGGAAGCCCACATAGAGCATGCCGACACGCCTGCCGTAGCTGTCGACGATCGGCTCGTAGGCGGAGATGTACCAGTCATTGACGACGAAGGCGCTGTCGAGCCAGGTGCGGCCCTTGTCGAGCACGGCGGAGCGGACGATGGCCGAAACGCGCGTGCCGAGCGCGCGCCGGCCTTCGAACAGGCGCACATTGGTGCTGATGCGCACGTCGTCCAGGAACAGCGTCGCCGTGCCCTGGCTGCCCTCGGGCAGGCTCGCCTCGCGATAGACGAGATCGTTGATGGTGTCGATGAAGACGAGGTTCTGGTTGAGCAATATGCCGCCCACCAGCGCCGCCTGCCTTCCGCCGGCGAGCGTCACCGGGCTTGCGGAATGGACCACCATGCCCCGCGTCTCTTCCGTGCGCTCGGTCGGCACGGCATTGGGCGTGGGCACCAGCTCCAGCAGCGCGCGTTCCGCAAGCGCCGGGGAAATGGCGCGAAGCTGGTCGTGGTCGAAGATGTCGATCGCGGTGGAGGGCGCTCCGGACAAGGCGGAGGCGACCGCCGGCCAGTTTGTTTTCGCAGCGGCGATGCCCGGGGTGGAGGCAAGCACGACACCTCCCGGGTCGACCAGATACAGAAAGTCGAGGCCGAGCTCCGCCCGGCTTGTTTCCAGCAGTCCGGGCATGGCGGCCGGATCCGAAGCGGATATGTCCCGGAAACGCGCCGAGCTCCCGAGGGCTACGATCTGCTCGCCCGTGTTCTCCAGGATGCGCGAGAGATATTGATGCGCGATCGTCAGGTCGCCGTTCACCTTGGAGATCAGCATCGCGTCGAACTTGGCGTTCCATCGGATGACGGTCACGCCCAGAAGCAGCGGCGACACTACCAGCGTCGGCAGGAGCGCGATGGCGAGAAGGCGGAAGCGTACCGACCGCCCGCCCCCCTTGGCCGGCGATGGGGGATGCTCAGACATTCCAGGCCGCGCATTTGCGGTCGATCGTCTTGCGCGAGATGCCCAATCGCCGCGCGGCCTCGTCCCGGTTTCCGCCGGCCTCCCGCAGCACCTTCAGGATATGACGGCGCTCCACGTCCGCGAGACTGCCTTCCGCGCTCTCTTCCCGCTCCTCCCGGCCGGAAAGGAACTCTTCCGGGAAACGCTGCAGGATCAGCGTGCGCTCGATGAGGTTGCGCAGCTCACGCACATTGCCGGGCCACGGATAGGCCATCAGCGCGGCACCGACCTCGTCCGTGATCGGCACCGGCGGCATGCCGAGCTGCTGCGACAGCTTGCGCATGAACAGCGCTGCGAGATCCAGCACGTCGTTGTCCCGGTCCTTGAGCGGGGGCAGGTGAATTTGCATCACATTGATGCGGAAGAAGAGGTCGGCGCGGAAATGGCCGCGCTCGACCTCCTTCTCCAGTTCCGCATTGGTGGCGAAGATGAAGCGCAGGTCGACCGGGACCTCGCGCTCGGAGCCGACGGGCCGCACGCGCCTGTCCTCCAGCACGCGCAGGAGCTTGCTTTGCATCGGCGTGGGCAATTCGCCGATCTCGTCGAGGAACAGCGTGCCGCCCTGCGCATGCAGGAAAAGCCCTTCGCGCCCGTTGTCGGCGCCGGTGAAGGCGCCCTTGAGATGCCCGAAGAGCTCGCTCTCGATCATGTCGGGCGGGATCGCCCCGCAATTGACGGGAACGAACGGCTTCTCGGCGCGATCCGACAGTGAATGCAGCGAGCGCGCGGCCACCTCCTTGCCGGTGCCCGACTGCCCGGAGAGCAGCACGGAAGTGGGCAGCGGCGCGACGCGTGCGATCGTGTCGCGCACCCGGCGGATGGCATCGGATTCGCCGATGAGCTTGTCGCGCAGGAGCACGTGGTCGGAGGTGGCGCGCAACTCGTGGCGCAGCACCTGATTTTCGCGCAGCAGCCGCATGCGGTCGAGACAGCGGGCGACGGCGTTGAGCATCTGGTTCGACCGGAAAGGCTTCAGCACGAAGTCCACCGCGCCGGCACGGAGCGCCTGGATCGCCGTTTCGAGATCGGCATAGGCCGTCATCAGGATGGCGTCGGAAAAGAAGCCGATGGCGCGCTGCTCGGCCAGCCAGTCGACGCCGTTCTTGCCCGGCATGATGTTGTCGATGATGACGACGTCGTAATGGGCCTGATCGAGCTTGCGCGAGGCCTCGTCCGTGTCAGCCGCCTCGTCGAGCCGCTTGCAGCGGGGGCCGAGCGTGCGCATGAGAAAGTTTCGCATGCCGGGCTCGTCGTCGACGACAAGGATGGAGGCCTGTGCAAGCCATGGCCCGAACTCGGGGTCCACCGCAGGCTCTCGCGATTTCCGTAAGGCTTCAGTCGGCACCGCGTTCCTCCCCGACCAACAGTGCTTGCCGCAAGCATATTGCTGATTGCGCGGATCGCAAACAAGCAGTCACGCCGGTGGTCGGCTTCGACCTCCGCCCGCTGGCCCGATCATCTATTCCACGACGGCGCCCAACACGTCCAGCGGTGTGGTGATGACGATGTCGGCGGCCGTTCCGATCGTCTGCCCGATGCTGCCGGCGAGCGCGTTGATGCGGCGAACCAGTTCCTGGTCGGCCGAGGGAGGCTCGTCCGAATCGGCCAGCCCCTCGCCGAGAAGCCGTACGAGGAGCGGGTTTTCGGCAAATTTGGCGTGGTTGAGCCTGTCGGGCGAAGAGACATCGGTCACGTCGACGACGATCACGCCGTATTTGGCGAGTTCCGCGGGGTCGATCGACCCGCCCACTCTTGCCTGGTTGCCGGCAAGGAACCGCGACAGGTCCAGCGCCCGGTCGTCGCGCGAGGTCAGCACGAAGAAGCTGCGGTCCGGCACGCCGTAACGGCGCATCTGCGTCTTGAACACGTCCACGTCGATATCCGGCGAGGCGAGCACCACGTCGGCGAGCTTCCCGCCCAGATCGCGGTTGCCGGTGATCGCGAGCTGGCGCAGGGCCTCCATCGTCACCCAGGTGCCCATGGAATGGGCCACGATGTCGATGCGCCGCGCGCCGGAGCGGGCGACGAGCCGAAGCAGGTCCTCGAGCGCGTCGCGGCTCGCCGTGGCGCTGTTGTTGTCGTAGATGTAGTCGACCAGCCGGCCCGCCGACGGCCAGGTGAAGAGGATCGGCGCGCCTTTGTAGCCGGCGTCATGGACGATCTGGGTCATCCGGTAGACTGCGCTGTCGAAGCCGGTATTGAAGCCGTGCACGAAAACGAGGGCGCGCCCTCCATTCTCCTCGATGTTCTTGCTGATCGCCCGGCTGAAGGCCTGGCTGTCCGCATAGATGCCGAGCCGGCGCGCCGCGAAATACCGGGCTGGATCCGCCACCTTGGGCGAGGGGGACCGCTCCAGCTTCCCGGTCTCGTGGACAGCGGGCACCGTCATGTCCACGAACGCGAAGGTCGTGGCCAAAGCCCGGTTGCCGGAGAAGACGACTCCGGGCCTGGGGGTCTCCGCACGGGTGGTCGCCACGAGGATGCGATGCTTTCCGGCGATCTGGGACTGGGAGGCGGGCGCGATGGTCTGGGCGATCAGGCGATGGCTCTCCTGATGCATGCAGCCTGCGGGCAGCAGGAGAAGCAGGAGCATCAGGATCCGCGATCCGACAGGATGGAGCAGCATGTCAGGTCGAGCCCGTGATTCGTTTCACCTGACGATAGGCCATCCGAAACCTTATGCGAACAGGACGGCGGCGGCTATTCCTTCGCCTGTCTTCCCGAGATCCGGTCGATGGAGATCCGGAAAAAGACGTTCGCGCCATATTCGGAAAGGGGCGGCGTCACCGGTTTGAGCCCGCCGGGTTCCCACCAGTTCGCATAGCGAATGGCTCCCGATCGCTCCGGTCCGCATGCCGCAGCACCCGTTCAGTGCCCCGCCATCTGCTGCTTGCGGTCGAGCAGTCGTCGGGCTGCGGCGCTGAAAGCCTCATGGACGGCGAGGCTGATATTGTCGGCAGCCGCGCCTCTTCCGATCAGGCGTGCCAGGTCGATGTCCTGTCCGGGAACGTGCAGGTTGACATGAACCTTGAACGCCCGTCCGGAAATCCTCTTCCTCGCCGCAGCCTCGATCACCACTTCGCAGTCCACGATCCGGTCGAAGCGCTTTTCCAGTTCCTTCATGCGGCGCAATACATGCGCCTCGACCGCTTCCGACGGTTCCATGTTGCGGAAGGTGATTTTCAGCGGCTTCTGCATGTTCGACGACCTCGCGACGAAGAGACAATGTCGAAGTCAGTCTATCGATCCATGACGACGGGATATTGACGGAAGTCAAGCCCGGATGCAGGTGCTGCCGGTTCCGCGCTGAACGCCTGCCGCCGGTCGAGCGCGCCGTGCAGCGCGCCGCGCCTCACGAGAAAGGTGTTTCGGGGGCATCGCCTGAACTGGCGGTCCCACCGGCCGCCCGGTTGCCCGTGCGCGCGGCGATGAAGGCCTCGAGATTGTCCTCCGGGCTTCCCGCCGTCCTGATCAGGAGGCCGCGCGCGGTGAGTTCCAGCTTCTCCCGCCAGGTGAGGATGTCGCCGACACGGGTGGGAATCAGCGCCTTCACGAGGCCCCGTGCCCGGGCGCGCCGGTCGTAGCGGAAGCGGTCCGTGTCGAGGAATATGCGGCGCCGGTTCTCACCGGCAAGGCGCCAGGTCTCGCGCTGGAGGAGCTGTATGCCGCGCTTGAGGTCCAGTTCGCGGCGCAGATAGGAGGCGCGGTCGCCCAGGTCCCGCGTGGTCTGCTCACCGTTCTGCGCCCATACGGCAAGCGGCTTCATCGCCACGTAGATGTCTTCGATGATCGTGAAGGTGCGCATATATTCCTGCAGCGTGGCATTGCAGGGATAACCGATTTCGAGGTCGCTCCCAGCCGATTTGGACCAGAAGAGGCCGCCGTTGGAAACGCCGATGCCGGGAATGAGCGACAGCCGGAACAGGTCGGGCTCGTAGCGGCCTTCCACCAGGCACCTGTCCAGGATGCCGAAATCGCTCAGGTAAGCCTCGGGCGTGCCGCTCTTGTATTCCATGAGCTGATTGCGCAGGACGATCTCGACGCCCTCCCGCTCGCAGAGCGCGATGTTTTCCTCCATGAATTCCGGCAGGATGAAATTGTCGTCCTCGGCGACGCAGAAATAGTCGGCCTTGCGCGGGTTCCGGCGCGAGAAGCACTGGTCGATATTGGGCGAGGCGAATTTCTGCGGCCGGTTGCGATTGTAGAAGATGCGCCGATCGCCGAGTTCGTCGCAGACTGCCTTGGCCGAGCCCTGCGGGTCGTCGTCATAGACGTCGCACACCCAGTTCTGCCAGGTCTGCGCCTGCAGTGTCCGGAGACAGCGGCGCAGGGCGTCCGGCCGCTTGTAGGTCGGCGTGCGAACCTGAACGAGTGCCGTCTGCTTCTCCGACATCGAGCGTCTCCGTTGCATTGTCGAACCGTCTTCCACGGGGCTAGGCATTTGCGGCTCTGGAGCGCGTCCTCCTCGCAGGCTTTGCCGGGGCGTGCTCTTTCCTGACCAGAAGCCGGTATCCGGGGCAGAAGGGCAGCGTCTCGAGGGCGGGGGCGTGCGGCAGCAGCGCCTCGGCGATCACGAGCCGGCTCCCCGCCTCCGGCCATTCCAGAATCCGGTCGAGTTCTTCCGGCCGGTCCACCACCGTGGCCATGATCCGCTTCCTCGGCAGGAAGCCCGTGGCGTGGAGCCCGGCGAGGCCGTGGCAGACGACCTGCATGTCCGATTGCATGGCCATGGCGGCGAACCGAAGATGCAGCGCGCGGCTCGCCCCGTCGGAAGGGCTGCGGCTTGGCGGCGGCTCGTAAGGGGGCACCTCCGCGATCTCTACATCGAGGTCGATGCCCGACGCGGCGTGAAGCGCGCGCGCCTCCTGCGGCGGATGCGCCGCGTCGTGGAAGGCAACCGCGCCGGCTGCCTGCATCGCAGGGCGCTTCCGTTTGAAGCGCGCTTCCAGGTTTTCCGCGACGGAGCGCGCGAGCGGCCGCACAAGGCCGGGACTGGCGGCCAGCTGCCTCAAGGCGCGGGTCATCCGCCGCTCCTTGATCGAAAGTACGAGGTGCTCGAAGGAGAGCAACGCACGGAGCGCGGCCATTCTGTCTTCCAGCAAGCCCTCGATGTCGGGTGGAAAGCGTCCGCAAGTCGCCGTCAGCTTCTGCTGGTTGGCGATCATGGCAAGAACCGTGCCCTCGGAGAGCCTGTGCGAGATCGACTGTGCATGACGCCTGTAGAGATAGAGCAATTCCGGGGTGATGAAGAAGCGCCCGCCTGCAAGGAGGAAGCGCAGGAGGAAATCATAGTCCTCGCCGATGCGGACGGCTTCGTCATAGCGCAAGCCCGCGAGCTTCTCTCTTTTCAGGAGCGGCTTGACATAACCGAGCGGGGGGAGACCGTTTCCCGACGTGTTGCTTCGGATGAACCGGGCAGGGGTGATCTGCTGGGGGCCGGCCTTCGCGGTCTCGCCGAGGAGGGTTCCGCCGGGGCCGGCATCCGAGAAGAAGAGCAGGTCGTCGGCGATCCCGTCGGCTCCGAGCTGCGTGGCGGCCGCGATCAGCATCTCGAAACGCTCGGGATGGATGATATCGTCTGAATCGACGATGGCGATCCAGACGCCACGCGCGGCCTCCAGCGCCCGGTTGCGGGCGGAGGCGGGGCCGCTGTTCTTATCCGTCGTAATCAGCTGGACCCTCGGATCCCGCTCCATGTATCGCCGCACCACATCCGCGCTCTCGTCCGGCGAGGCATCGTCGGAGACGATCACTTCAAGGTCGCGCACCGTCTGTGCCAGGACGGAGTCCAGTGCCGCAGGCAAATGTTCGGCGCTGCGATAATTCGCCATGATCACCGAAACGAGCGGCTCGGACTCGCGTCCCGGTTTGGCGCCGGTCACGACTCGGTCCTCCTTCCGGCCGGCGCATCGCCGGATGCCACCATGCGCCGGGGCGAGATCGGTCTGGGCATCATTGGCGCCGTCCCCACATCCGACGATCAGGATAACGCGTTTTTGCTGCAGTGCAACACAAATTCACCCGCAACGCCACACCGTACTTGCATCAGGCAGAAGAGAGAAGGGAAAACGGCGCAACCTTGAGTAGTTTCGCCAATGATAACCGTATCGACATGATATATTATAAAGATGCATCGCCATGTGAAGTCTCTATCGAGATCACATTATTCGAACGTCGTTTATATAAATTTCGAAACACCATACGATATTTTCCATAGGCAAAATTTTACGGGTTGCCTGCCCCGAAACATGGTGCCATTCTATATTGCGTTGCAGCATTTTGGATGTTCCTCCGAATGCGCGAACCCGAAGCGGTATCCTTGCGGAAAGGTGAGGCCTCGATATGGCGAAAAACTGTCCCCCAACTCCTCTTGTGGTGATCGCAGCACTTCTGGCGGCGGGAAGCCTGGGCACGGCTGTCCCGGCTTCGGCTCAATCGACGGGGACATCCTTCTTCGAGGATTTCGACACCTTCAGCCGAACACGGTGGTATGTTTCGGACGGCTGGTCCAACGGCGCGTGGCAAAACTGTACATGGTCGAAGAACCAGGTGAGCCTGTCGAATGGCATCGTGACGCTTGGATTCGAAAAGAGGCCCTACAACAACCGCCAGTACTCCTGCGCCGAAATCCAGACCACGGCGCGTTTCGGCTACGGCGTCTACGAGGCGCGGATGAAGACGGACGAGGGTTCGGGCATCAATGCGGCCTTCTTCAGCTACACGAATTCCCCCCATGACGAGATTGATTTCGAGGTGCTGGCGAAGGACACTTCGAAGGTGAGCCTCAACACCTACGTCTCCGGAAAGCCGAACCACGGCACGACCGTGGACGTGCCGGGCGGCACGACGCAATTCAACCATTATGCCTTCGTATGGGAGGAAGGACGGCTGCGCTGGTACGTCAACGGCAAGCTGGTTCACGAGGCAACGGGGAGCGACCTGCCGACCCATCCCCAGAAGCTGATGCTCAGCCATTGGGGCAGCGACACGTTCACCGAGTGGATGGGCCCTTTCGAGGATCCGGGACGGAAGCTGATCATGGAGGTGGATTGGGTTGCGTATACGGCACCCGGAGAATCGTGCCAGTTTCCCGAATCCGTTGCCTGCGCCCTGAACTGATGCCTCGCCCGGGTGCGGTGGCGGGTAGCTGAAAAGAGGACGAAGCGTGCTCGCCGACGGAGAGCAAAAGCCTCAGGACGGTTCTTCTTTCGGGCATCTGCGCGCGGGGAGGGCGCGGGCTGCCGTGCGCGGGGTCATCTGGGCAGGGCTGAACGGCTTCGCTCCCGCGGTCGTGGCGGCGGGCGTCTTCACCCTGACCTCTCGCTATCTGACACCGGCCGAATACGGCCTCGTGATGCTCGCCGCCAGCATCTCCTTCTTTGCCTCGGCCATCGCGCCGGCGGGCTTCGGCGACGCACTGATCCAGCGGCAGGACGTGGCGAAAAGGCATGTGGACGCGGTGTTCTGGCTCTGCATCGGCACTGCGCTCGCGATCTATGGCGGGCTCCTGCTGCTGACGCCGCTGCTTGCGAAATTCCTAGGCCAGGCCGGCCTCTTGACGCTCATTCCCGTCGTCGGCCTGCGCGTTATCTTCGACCAGGCCGCCATTGTTCCGGGCTCCCTGCTCGCGCGGTCTATGTCGTTCGACAAGATCGCACTGCGCACCACCGTCGCCTCGCTTGTCTCGGCGGCCGTCTGCGTGCCGCTGCTCCTCATGGGCTACGGCGTCTGGGCGTTGGCGCTCTCCTTCGTCGCGGGTTCCATCGCCACCTTCCTGGCGTCGTTTCTGTCGGTCACCTGGAGACCGGCCCTGAGCTTCAGCCTGAAATCGCTGCGCGAAGTCGCCCGCTATGGCGCCTTCGCCTCCGGCACCCGCACGGTCCAGCTGCTCAACGTGGATCAACTGCTGATCGGCTGGCTGATGGGCACCGCGCCGCTCGGCATCTTCGGATTCGCGCGGCGCATCTACCAGATCCTCAACGACCTGATCGCGGGCGCGTTGCGGGCCGTCTCCTTCACCATGCTCTCCTCGCTGCAGACGGAGCACGAAAAGCTGAAGGAGACCTATCTTTTCGCCACCTTCGCATCGTCAGCCTTTTCCTTCCCGGTTTTCGTCGGTCTCGCGCTCATCGCCGGCGATCTCGTGCCGCTCGTCTTCGGCAGCCATTGGGCGGAGGCGGTTCCGGCGCTGCAGGCCTTCTGCGCCATAGGTCTGTTGAGCTGCATCGGCGTCCTGCAGTCGTCGCTGATCACCAGCCAGGGGAAGGTCGGCTGGTGGATGAGCTATCAGGCCGCGCAACAGATCCTCTCGGCGGTGGTGGTCCTGGCGCTCTTTCGTTTCGGCATCACGACGGTGGTCGTCGCCATGGCGGTGAAGACGTTGCTCGCCTGGCCCGTTTCGGTGGGACTTACATTGCGCATCCTGCGGCTTGGCGCATTCGCCTATGCCCGCCAGTTCGTGGCGCCGACCGTGGCCTCCCTCCTGATGGTCGCGGGCGTTCTTGCCGTGCGCTACACGATGCCGGAAACCCATTCAGTCGTGAATCTGGCGGTGGAAGTGCTCACGGGGGCCGTCGTCTACGTGGCCGTTCTCCTGGCGATGGTGGGCCGGCGGCTGCTGCGCATGCGTGATCTGATCATGAAGAGAGGTGCCGTTCCCTCATGAAGCTTGTTTATTTCCGTGGCCATGTGCCGAATTTCGGCGACGAACTGAACACCTATATGTGGCAGCATCTGCTGCCCGCGAACTTCCTCGACGAGGATGAGAGCGAGCTTTTCATCGGCATCGGCTCCATTCTCTGGGATACGTTTCCCCGGACCGCGCGGAAATATGTGATGGGCTCCGGCTATGCCGGTTACACCGGCCTGCCGGATGTGCATGACGGGACCTGGGACATCGTCTTCGTGCGCGGGCCGCAGACGGCGCGTTTGCTGGGCATCGCCCCGGAAAAGGCAATCTGCGATTCGGCCGTTCTCCTGCGGGCGCTCCAGCTTCCCGCACCGGCGCCGGCCTTCGATGTCGGTTTCATGCCCCATTTTGAGAGCCTCGACCGCGGCCTGTGGGAAGAGGCCTGCAAACTCGCCGGAATTTCCCTGATCGACCCGCGCGACGATGTCGAGAAGGTCATCTCGCAGATACGCGGCGCCCGCATGATCATCACGGAAGCCATGCACGGCGCGATCGTCGCCGACGCCCTGCGCACACCGTGGGTGGCCGTGAAACCGATCAATCCCAGCCATCGGGCCAAGTGGCAGGATTGGTCCGGCGCGCTCTCCCACGAGGTGCGCTTCAGCGATCTTCTTCCCTCAAGCCTGGTGGAGTTCTATATCGGGATGACCGGTGGTCGCAGGGGCGCTGCGAACGGCCGGGTAGGGCGCCTGGGCAGAAGTGCCTTGGCGCGCCCGCTGAACAAGCTCTTCACCCATCGCGCCGCCGCGCATCTGCAGCGGATGGCCAGGACCGAGCCGCAACTGAGCAGGGACGAGCATGTCTCCGGTGTGACCGAGCGCGCCCTGGCGGCGCTCGACGGCTTCGTGCGCTCGCGCCAGCTCAGTTCGACCTCTTTGCACCTCGAGCGTGCGCGCGCGCCGTATAGATGAAGGCGCAGAAGACGATGATCGAGGTGATGCTGAACTGGAAGAACACCGCCACCTCGACGAAGCTGCCGCACACGACCAGCGTCAGGAAGGACGCCAGGAAGGCGCTCTCGGGCGAGGGGGCCCGAAACGCCAGAACATAGCTCCTGACAAGCGCGCCGTAGAGGATCAGGACCTGGATGGCGAGGCCGATGAAGCCGATCTCGACGGCGTTGTTCACATAGGTGTTGTGGAAGTTGAAGCCGGCGCGGGCCTGGATCCCGAACGTCGCCCATAGCAACTCCGCCGGCGGATAGCCCTGCACCCAGAAGGCCTGGTAGCCGAGGCCGAGCCACGGATGCTCGCGGATGAACCGCATCGCGAAATCCCAGAGTTCCGTCCGCCCCGTCAGTGTGACGTCCTTGCCCGAGGCGTCGAGCAGGTTCTGGAACAGCAGATCCGAATATTGCAGCGCGAGTATGAGGGCGGCGACACCCATGCAGATCACAAGGCTGCCCGTGAAAAACTTCTGCCAGTGGCTGAGGCGTCGGCTGAAGATGACGGCGAAGGCCATGGCGGAGGCCGGGATGACGAAAATGATCGCCCCCGTCGACTGGGCCTTCATCAGGAGGGGCCCGGCCGCCGCGACGCCCGCCAGGGCGGCAAGCCGCATCGCGCGTGGAGCCGTGCGGTCGAAGAGCACGGCGATCGAGGTGAGTGCGAACGCACAGATCACCGCGGCGAAGGCGTTCTTGCTGCCGAACAGCCCCACCCACGCGCCGATATCGTCGCGCACATGGCCGAAGAGCACGCTGCCGGCGACGCCGATTCCATAGATGATGAAAAGGCTGCGCAGGAACGTGGTAAGCGATATCCGGTTGGCGATGACGACGGCGATCGCCATGGTGATGGCGAACTGTACCGAATAGCGCAGCGTGAGGGTGGGAAACTGCGACCACAGGACGGACAGGATGCAGAAGGCCGGAAGGATCAGGAGATACCAGTAATGCAGCACCGCCTGCAGGCTGGCGGTCGGCCTGGAGGCGATGAGCAGCCCGCCGAGACAGAGGAACAGAAGGGCCGCAAACGACCCGAACACCGCCTCGAAGATAAGGACGGCCATTGTGGCGAAGCTCAGGCTGGCGGCGACGCCGATCCTGAATCCGCCTCCCTCCTGGCTGGAGGCGGCCTGCGGCTGCGACAGGCCTAGCGCCGACATCGATATGCCCGGCCATCTTCCCCGCGCGGCATCACGGACTCACTGGCCCACGGAAGACTGCAGAGGCGCAGGCAGTTCCTGCCTCACCTTCACGACATCGCCCGGCCATACGGCCGAATTCTCGTCGGCGAGGATCGCTGTCGGCTTGCCGTTGACGCTGCGCACGATGGTGATCGTCGGTTCCGGCAGGTCGTTTCCCGCCGCAGCCGCCGGCGCTTGCGCCAAGGCCTCCGACATCAGCTTGCGCTGCGTCTGCAGTTCGATCTCGTTCTCGATCAGCTTGGCCTCCACTTCCTGCCGCTCCACGGCCAGTTCCGAGGTGGCGGTGTTCTGGAGCTCGATGGCGTCCTGGTCCGCCTTGCTGATGTCCTGGCGCGCAGTCAGGATCGCCGTCTCGAAATCGAGCAGCTTGCTTTCCATGTCGGCGATGTTGCGCTCCGAGGTAAGCACCCGCGTGTTGACCACGAGGCCTTTTTCCGCAAGCGACCCGACACCCTCCAGTTCCTCCTTGGCAAGCTCCACCTGCCGCGTCTGCGTGGCCACTTTCTTTTCGAGCGAGGCGATCTCCTGCTGGAGCAGTTCCTTGAGATCGTCGAGCGCTTGAAGCTGGAGTGTCAGCTTCTTCTGCCGGGTGTCGAGGATGGCCTTCTCTTCGGCCAGGATGCTCGGCAGCTTCGGATCGGAAGCGATTTCGTCGGGCACCTTGATCTCGGACTTGTCCTGCTGTTCCGCCTCGATCCGTGCCCGCTTCACGAGCAGGCGCAGCCGTTCGTCGGCAAGCGCTTCCGCGCTTCCCTGCGCGCTGATCAGGTCGCGCTCGGCCCGGCTGCCGGTCGAATCGCGCCGCAGCCCGCCTGCGATGCTGATCGCCTTCACCACCGTCAGATCCGGCACGAAGGGGTATTGCCCGGGCGTTTGCACGTCTCCGGCCATGTAGAACGGCCTGTACTCGGCCAGTTCCACCGCCGCTTCCGGCTTGTCGGCCAGGCCGAACTTTTCCTGCAGCGTGGTCTCGATGGTCTCGGATATCTCTTCGGTGGTCTTGCCCGTGGCCTGCAACGCGCCCACGAAGGGGAGGGACAGCTTGCCGGACGCGCTGATCGTGTACTGGCCGCTGACGGCCGACCATTCACGGAACGCGCCCTCCACCGTCTGCCATTCCACGACACGGATGCTGAGCTTGTCCTGGCTTCCGAGGCGGTATTCCTGGTCCTGGGCGGCGGCGGAAGACGCCGTAAAGGCGCAGAGCATGGCGAGAAGCAGCGCCTTCACGGGAAAGCCGCGCATGAAAGGGTGATTGGAACGTGGCAAGGATCGCTGTCCTCTCCTGAATCGGGAACCCGGGCAGAGCCCGGGTCGTTTGCAGCCCCCACGGCCGGCAGGCGATTTGTATGCCCGCTCCCCCGGCTTCAGTAGCTTCCCCGTGACAGGCATACGGCCGGCACGGTCTTTGCGATGATGCGGATGTCCTGCGCCAGCGACCAGGTCTCGACATAGTGGCGGTCGAAGGCCACCCGCGTTGCGTAGGATACGTCGTTGCGCCCGCTGACCTGCCACAGACCGGTCAGGCCGGGGCGGGACTTGAGATAGAACACGGCGGCATTCCCGTATCTCTCCAGCTCTTCCTGGACGACGGGTCGAGGGCCGACGATGCTCATGTCGCCCGCCAAGATATTCAGGATCTGGGGCAATTCGTCGAGGCTCAGCTTCCGCAGGACCGCACCCACTCTCGTGACGCGCGGGTCGTGCTTGAGCTTGCACGTGGTCTCCCATTCCGCGCGGGCTTGCGGATTGTCGCACAGATAGGCCGCGAGCACGAGATCGCCGTCCTGGCGCATGGTCCGGAATTTCAGGCAGCGGAAGGAGCGGCCGCCCCGTCCTATTCTGGGATGCCCGTAGAATACCGTCCCACCATCGGACAGTTTCACCAGTGCCGCCACGAGCAGGAACAGCGGACTGAGAAGGATGAGCCCGCAGGCGGCTCCGACGACATCGAACCCGCGTTTCAAAACGCCCCCCAGAGGGGGCGAGAGGTCGACATTCGTGTCTACAGTGCTGAAGTTCACAGACTTGGCCATTTCCCGCATGAAACGCCCCATCCGGCAACAGATCAGATGACGCTACGTTAGCAAATTTATGGTGCGCTGCAATATGACTTATTTGGGGAATGCGAATATTTTTTCGCTCAATTAATAATCACAAACTGCACAAAAAGTGATCTTTGTGATAGATTTGTGAAACGTGCTAATCTGAGGTTGCGGTTCGATTAGCGAAGCTGACCTGCAAATGTCTGTCCTGGTCATTGTCACATCTGTGTAATATTCTGTTATGAACGGCGAGGTCGATTGAATAGATGGATAACTGTACCGAATTTGGTTTGTTCTTCGGTTGCAGTTCAAGGATCACCATTGGCCCTGCTCCAAAGCTCCGTCGGATATCTTGCATTGCAGCATGGTTTTTTCGGTCCGTTTGAAAGCCGATTGGCTTGCCTATGACTTGCCGCGTCTGTCCCGCACCTATATATTTCAAAGGATAACGGCCATCGGGCAGGCCGAGGATATTGGTGGGGAAGGCTGACGCCAAGGTGTCTCGTTTTCGGACGAATGCTGCTCTTGCGCGAAACCTTCAAGGCTTGGATATGTCACTGCCGAAGTTTATGATTGGCATGCTTTTCGTCATCCTCGTGGTGGCGCTTTGGTCGGTGATGGATGCAGCTCCGCTGGGCACGGTGATCTTGCGCGCCGTCCTTTGTGCGGTCGTCCTGCAGATCGGCTACTTCCTTTATGTGCTCGCTATGGTAGCGAGGCCATCGCGCAGGCCGCGGACGTCCGGCGCGGCGGGATCCGCTTCATCAGGTGACGGACCGCCGGCCAAGGAAATCTCCGTCGAGCGCCCACTGTCCCGTTGATTGCTGCGAATTCCGGGCTGCGCCTCGGATGTTTCCCACCTTTTGCTGTTGTTCCACCCGGCTGTAGTGACCGTTTGTAAACTGATTTATCTCACTTTTGCATTTCGTAACGAAACATAAGTTTCGAAGCGACAGTATTGCAAAACGCCACCAAATGTAGGCCCCAATATATACTAACGCATTCCGGCCTACCCTTTTTGAAGGTGAGGCTGGGATTGTGCGGTGCACACTTGGCCCGGCTGCGGGCTTGACCGGACCGGCGCGTCTGCGTTGTGCGGCGTGCAGTGATCGGTGGCCTGGCGGGTGCCGGGCCGTTGTGCGGGAGGATGTCGGGGCGCTATATTCCCGCATGGGATGGCGGTTCCGGCGCGAACAGGCCGTCGTCTCCTGACCGGGGCCGCCGGCGCGTCGTCCTCAAGGTGAACGGAGACAGGAATTGGCTTCACTTTTCGGTTTCAGGACCCGCAGTCCCGATCGGGATCGCGACACGGATCGCGAGCGGCATATGCGGCTGGACGGGGTGATGCAGGAGATCGCCTTGCAGATGCTCGCCGAGCGGACCGGTCTTGAGAGGCGGTACAGGGAATCGTCAGCGAATGCCGGGTTCCTGGTGGATGCGATGGACAATGACGAAGCCGCATCCGGCTCCAGCGCGCGCCTGGATGCCATGACAGACGACCTCATCAACTGCGAGCGGCGCCTGGCCGCGCTCTCGCGTCAGATGGCCCTGATGGAGGATCTTCGCCGACAGGCGCAAGACCTGGTCGAGGAGGACCGGCAGGCCCCGCCCGCCAAGCGGAAGGCAAAAGGGGCCGTCTGAGGCGCCTGCGCCGGTGTCAAATAACTGCCAAGTCCGGGTCACCGTTTGACTGCTTTCGCCCGCAGAAGTTCTGCCTGTCATTTCGCCAAATGACCGCTTTTTTGTGCGTCGCGAAAGAAATCGCGAAAAAATCTACGCAGTGCAGCATGGAAATATTGCGATGCAACACAGGCTGCTGTAGCCTGACCGAGGGGCGGACTAGCCATAGGTATGTCCAATGCTGCATGTGCTTTACCTCGTCTTCAACCTGGCCGACCCGGCGGTTCGCCGCCGTGTCTTGATGTTGAAGGCGGGCGGGGCCAGCGTCACGCTTGCGGGCTTCCGCAGGACGGCGGAGGCTCCCGAGGAGATAGAGGGCATCCGTCCGATCGACCTCGGCGCAAGCCATGACGGCCGGTTTGCGCAGCGCGCGCTCGCGGTGCTGGGCGCCGCAGCGTCCTTGGGCAGGGCGCTCAAGGATACGCCGAAGCCTGATGTGATCGTGGCGCGCAATCTGGAGATGCTGGCGCTTGCCCGGCGGGCGAAGGCTCTTTTCCAGGCGGGCGACATGCCTGTCGCCTATGAAAGCCTCGACATTCACCGCCTGCTTCTGCGCGGCGATGCCGTGGGCGGCGTGCTGCGCGGGCTGGAGCGGTATTTCGCGCGGGACGTGAGCCTCCTCATCACGAGCTCGCCGGCCTTCGTGCGCAACTATTTCGCGGCGCGCGGCCAGGTCGCAGCCCCGGTGGCGCTCGTTGAGAACAAGCATTTCGAACTGCAGCCGGGGGCCGATGGAGAGATCGGGGCGGAACGCGCGGGCCCACCCTGGCGCATCGGATGGTTCGGCGCCCTGCGGTGCAGCCGCTCGCTCCGGATCCTGTCGGCATTCACGCGCGGGGAGGAAGGCCGTTTCGAGGTGACGCTGAGGGGGAGGCCGGCCCTTCGGGAGTTCGAGGATTTCCACGGCACGGCGGCAGCCGAGCCATTTCTGTCCTTCGAGGGGCCGTATCGCAACCCGGAGGATCTCGCCGCGATCTACGGCCCGATTCATTTCTCCTGGGTCATCGATTTTTTCGAGGAGGGGCAGAATTCGCAATGGCTCCTGCCCAACCGCCTCTATGAAGGTTGCCGTTTCGGAGCCGTTCCCGTCGCCATGCGCGGTACGGAGACCGCGCGCTTTCTTGAGGAGCGGAACATCGGCATCGTTCTCCCGGAGCCCACGCCGCAGGCTTTGCGGCAGGCGATCGGCGGTATGGATGCAAAGCGGTACCGCGACTTGCGCCGACAGGTGCTCGCGATCGACCGGGGCACATGGACCTGCAGCCGGCAGGACTGCCTGGACCTTGTTGCAAGGCTCGGCCATCTGGCGGCCGCCCCACCCCACATTGCCGCCGAGGCGCTTGCTTGAGTTCCCGACCCAACGGAGATGAACGGATGACGGATCACTGGCCTCCCTCCTGCCTGATCATCATTCCCTGCCTGAACGAAGCCGCCCATATCGGTCCCCTGCTGGAACTCCTGCAGCCCTCCGCTCGCCGCCTCCATGCCCGGATCGTGGTCGTGGACGGCGGAAGCACCGACGGCACGCCGGAGATCGTGGCGGGCTACGCGCGGGAGAACCCGGCTGTTCTCCTTCTGGAGAACAAGAAGCGGCTGCAGAGCGCGGCGGTGAACCTTGCCGTGAAGCTCCTCGGCGACGGTGTCGATTATTTCATCCGCATCGACGCCCATGGCAAATATCCCGACGATTATTGCGACCGGCTTCTGGAAGAAGCCGTGGCGACGCAGGCGGATTCGGTCGTGGTCTCCATGGAAACGGTCGGGTCGGGCCTCATCCAGCGCGCCGCCGCCGCGGCGCAGAATTCGAAGCTGGGCACCGGCGGCTCCAGGCATCGCCATCACACCAGCGGCGAGTGGATCGATCATGGCCACCACGCGCTGATGCGCATAGCCGCCTTCCGCGCGGTGGGCGGCTACGACGAGAGCTTCAGCCACAACGAGGACGCCGAGCTCGATCACCGCCTGCGGCAGGCGGGCTACCGCATCTGGCTCACGGCCAGGACGCGGATGACCTATTTCCCGCGCTCCACTTTCAGAGGCCTGTACCTGCAATATCTGGGCTACGGCCGGGGCAGGGCGCGCAATATCCTCAAACACCGCGTCGTCCCCAAGCTCAGGCAGACGGCGCCTCTGCTGATCCTGCCCCTGGCGGCCTTGGCCACCTCGTCCTTCCTGCATTGGATCCTGGCCGTTCCATTTCTCTGCTGGGCTGCGACCTGCCTCGTCTACGGCGCGCTCCTCGCCATCAGCGAGCGCGATCCGAAGCTCCTTCTTGCCGGACCCTCGGTCATGATCATGCATTTCGCCTGGTCTTCCGGGTTCTGGCAGCAGCTTCTTGCGGCCGGTTTTCGAAGGAGGGCCGCATGAGCGGGGAGACCGTCGCCAAGGATGGCATCGACATCTGCGTCTGCACGTTCCGCCGCCCCGCCCTGGCGGAAACCCTGCGTTCGCTGGCCGCTCTGAAGCAGCCGGACGGCTACAGAGTGGGCATCATCGTCGCCGACAATGACGAGGAGCCGAGCGCCCGCGAACTCGTCACGAGACTTGTGCAGGAGCTCGATCTGCCTTTGCGCTACGTCCATTGCCCCGCCCGCAACATCTCCATCGCCCGCAACGCGTGCCTGGATGCGAGCCGCGCGCGCTTCATCGCCTTCATCGATGATGACGAGACGGCGACGCCGGACTGGCTGGTGCGGCTCGTCAAGGCCGCCGAAGGCAGCCGCGCCGACGTCGTCCTCGGCCCGGTACGGGCCGGCTACGGCGAGAATGCGCCCGAATGGATGCGCCGCGGCGACTTCCACTCCACCTTTCCGGTCTGGGTGGGCGGCGAAATCCGCACAGGCTACACCTGCAACGTGTTGATGCGCATGGACGCGAAAGCCATTCGCGGCCGCCGCTTCAGCCTCGACCGCGGCCAGAGCGGCGGCGAGGACACCGCGTTCTTCGATGAGGTTCATCAAGCGGGCGGGAGGCTGGTCTATGCGCCGGATGCCTGGACGGAGGAGGTGGTGCCTTCGGACCGCGCCACTTTCGCCTGGCTCCTGCGCAGGCGCTACCGCGTCGGTCAGACGCATGGCCGGCTGATTGCCGGCCGAAAGACGGGCGTGGCCTACCTCGTTGAACTGGTCCTTGTCTGCGCCAAGATCGCCTACTGCTTTGCGATGGCGGGCCTCACCGCACCGTGGCCGACGAGCAGGAATCGCAACATCCTGCGCGGAGTGATGCATGGCGGCGTGCTGAGCGGCCTCATGGGTGCGAGCGAGATCCGCCAGTATGGCGCACCGGCGGAAGAAGGGCGGGGCCATGCGACCTGACCTGCCGCCTTGCTTACCCGAAATCGAACAGCGGCGGGAACGCCGCGACCATTTGGGACGGGGGATCCACCGCGGCCGCCTCGGGACAGGCGGCGGCACAGTTCTAATGGCTCAAAGGATTCTGCGATGAAGAAAGTCAGGAAAGCCGTCATCCCTGTGGCCGGACTCGGAACCCGGTTCCTGCCGGCCACCAAGGCGCTGCCCAAGGAGATGCTGACGATCGTCGACAAGCCCGTCGTGCAATATGCGGTGGACGAGGCGCTCGAGGCCGGTATCGAGCACATTGTTTTCGTCACCGGCCGCAACAAGGCCGTCATTGAGGATTATTTCGATCTGCAGCCGGAGCTTGTCGGCACGCTGGAAAGGGCCGGCAAGACGAAGCAGATCGAATTGCTCGAGGACCTGATGCCGGTCGCTGGTTCCGTAAGCTTTACCCGTCAGCAGGCGCCGCTCGGGCTCGGCCACGCGGTGTGGTGCGCGCGCGATATCGTGGGCGACGAGCCCTTCGCGGTGCTCCTGCCGGACATGGTCTCCTTCGGCAAGACGGGATGCCTGGCCGAGACGATGGAGCTCTACGGCGTCACCGGCGGCAACGTGCTCGCGGTGGAGCAGTGCCACCCGAGCGACACGGCCAAATACGGCATCGTCGGCCGGGGTGCCGATGTGGTGCCCGGTTTCGAGATCACCGGCATGGTCGAGAAGCCGGCACCCGCCGAGGCGCCGTCGAACTACTACATCAACGGCCGCTATATCCTGCAGCCGGAGATCTTCGAGCTGCTCGGCCGCCACGAGCGCGGCGCGGGCAACGAGATCCAGATCACGGACGCGATGGAGCATCTCCTGAAGCAGCAGCCCTTCTATGCCCGGCCGTTCACGGGCAGGATGTTCGACTGCGGCTCGAAATCCGGCTTCATCGAGGCCAATGTGGCTTTTGCCCTGGCGCGCGAGGACATCCGGGATTCGGTTTTCGAGCCGATCCGCGAGATGGTCGGCCTGCGGCGGGCCGAGCAGGCGGCTTAGATTGAGCCGCCTTTGAGCGGCGAAGAGACGAACCCGGAGCCGCCCGCCCATCCGGATGGGCTGGCGGCTCCGGGACAACCGGCAGGCGGGCCGGAATGCAACAGGAGCTGCAGCCGAGCATCTGCCGAAGCGAAGCGAGGGCGCATATGAACCATCCCGGCTTTCTTTTGAAGGGCACCATTCCATCGGGCGCGGCCGAACCGGGGAGGGCGGATGACTTCATCGACGTCGAACGCCTGCTGGCGATGGTCTACCGGCAGGTGCGCGTGCTCGCCCTGTGCGCGCTGATCGGCCTTGGCCTGGGCATCCTCTATCTCGCGACGACGCCGCCCACCTACACGGCCGTCAGCCACGTGCTGATCGACGAGAGCTTGCGCAAGATGGTGGATAGCACCACCGCCTCATCCTTCACCTCCGAGATGGAGACAGACTCGGCGATGCTGAGCCAGATCGAGATCATCCGGTCGGCCCGGCTGGCGGGCGAGGTGGTCGAGCGGGAGGGGCTGGATCAGAACGAGAGTTTCATGAATCCGCCCAAGTCGCTCTTGTCGGAGATGATCGGCCGCGCCCGCTCGGTCGTCCATCTCCTGCTTGGCCGCTCCGGCGCTCCGGCCGCCGCAACCGAGCAGCAGGACGCCGAAGCCCGCCGCCAAGCGGCGATCCTTGCGCTGCAGCGCCAGGTGATCGCGCAGCGCGCCGGCCGCAGCCTCGTAATCGTCATCGGGTTCAGCTCCCATGATCCCCAGCTTGCCGCCAGGATCACCAATACCTACGCCAAGGCCTATGTGGACGATCAGCTCGATGCCGGCTTCGAGGCAACCGAACAGGCAGCCGTCTGGCTCGAGGGCCGGCTGGCCGAGCTGCGTGAAAGCTCGCAGGCCGCCGCCCTTGCCGTGGAGCGGTACCGCACCGAATATGGGCTTTCCGCCGCAAGCGGCGAGCTGATGGCGGACCGCCGGCTCTCCGATCTCAACAGCCAGCTCGCCATCGCCAAGGCCGACACCGCCCGCGCCTACGCGCGCTACCAGCAATATCAGGCGATCGCCGATGCGGGGCCGGAGGAAGCGGTTCGCAACGCGACGATCTCGGACGAGGAGCAACAGCCGAGCGAACTCCTGACCACGCTGAAGACGCGTTATCTCACCATCACCCGGCGCGAACAGGAGATCGCGAACCAGTTCGGGGCAGACCATCCCCAGGCCGTCGCCCTGCGCCGGGAGCAGGCGGATGTGGCACGGCAGATCCATGGGGAGCTGACGCAGCTCGCCGTCAACTACCGCAACCAGTACGAGGTGGCCCTTTCCCGCGAAAAGGCGCTGCAGGAAAGCGTGTCGACGGCCAGCGGCGAAAGCGCCGAGGCCAAGCAGTCGCAGGTGCAACTGCGCGAACTCGAGCAGCAGGCGAATGCCTTGAGCTCGCTCTACCAGTCCTTTCTCGCCCGCTACGAGGAGGCGACGCAGCAGAGCACGTTCCCGGTCTCCAAGGTGCGCATCATCTCCGCCGCCAGTACGCCGGAATCGCCGTCGAGCCCGCGCACCACCCTGGTCCTGGGGCTGGGGCTCGTGCTGGGTCTGATGATGGGGGGCGCCTTCGCCGGGCTCAACGAGTTCAACGAACGCTTCTTTCGTACGAGCGAGGACGTGCGTGAAAGGCTCGGCGCCCGTTTCCTCGGCTATCTGCCGCTTTTCGGCGGCGAGGATGCCAAGGGCCGGCGCGCCGGCAGGAAGGAGCCGCCCGCGCTCCACCCCGCTCCCGCCGCTGACGTCAAGGCGCAGCGGTCGAGGCGCGCCACGAGGATCACCATCGATGCGCCGGGCTCGGCTTTCGCCGAGACGCTGCGCAATGCGAAATATGCTGCCGACGTGGTTCTGCAGGAGCGGCAGAGCAAGGTCATCGGCATCGTTTCCGCGCTCCCCGGCGAGGGCAAGTCGACGGTCTCGGCCAATCTCGCGCAGCTCCTGGCCGCGAACGGCCGCAAGACCCTTCTCATCGACGGTGATCTGCGCAATCCGGGCCTGAGCCGCGCGCTGGGCATGAGCAGCGAGCATGGGCTGCTCGAAGCGGTCATGAACGGACATTCCTGGCGGGCCGTGGCGAAGATCGATCCGCAGACGCGCCTCGCGGTGGTGCCGGCGATGGTGCGCGGCCAGTTCTCGCACACCAGCGAGCTGCTTTCCTCCGCCGGCATGCGGAACTTCCTGCAGGAGGCGAGGAACAGTTTCGACTACATCATCGTCGACCTGCCGCCGCTCGGCCCCGTGATCGACGCCAAGGCCTTCGCGCCTCTGGCCGATGGACTGATTGCCGTGATCGAATGGGGCCGCACCCCGCGCGCGCTCGTCCGCTCCGTCCTCGGGTCCGAGCCGGTCGTGGCCGACCGCATCCTGGGTGTGGTGCTCAACAAGGTGAACATGAAGACCCTGTCGCGCTACGGCGGCTTCGGGAGCTCCGAAAAATATCTGGGCGAGTATGTGAGCTACTACACCTCGGCCGCGAAGAAGGCGGCCTGAAACGGCTGGACCGGAAGAGGATCTATGCCGTGAAGAACCGCGCGCGCCCGGCGCCGATCTGAACCGCGGTGAGCGGGCCGCCCATATAGGCGCCCGTATCGATGTTGAGGCGCCGCCCTTTCAGTTCCGGCTTCTCGACAGGCGTGTGACCGTGGATCACCCACCGATCCAGCAGGTGGATATTGTCGAAGAATTCGTCGCGAATATAAAGGATATCCCGCTCATCCTGCCGTTCCAGCGGCAGGCCCGGCCGGATGCCGGCATGCACGAACGCAACCTGTCGTGAATAGGCCATGATGGGCAGCGTGCGCAGGAAATCCCTATGCTGCTGGGGAATGCCGCTGCGCACCATGTCGTCGATCTGTGCGCTCGAATAGAGGTTGGAGAGATAGGCAAGGTCCATTCCGTAGGAGCGCAGTGCAGCGCCGCCGCCCATGGCCAGCCATGCGTCACGGGGGAGCCTTCCTTCCAGATAATCGAGAAACGCCGCCTCATGATTGCCGGCGAGGCAGATGCGGTGGAAGCCCTCCGGCGGCGTCTGCAGAAGGTGCTCGATCACCTGGGCCGATTCGGGCCCCCGGTCGATATAGTCGCCGAGCATGACGATGAGCTTGCGGCCCTTGAATCCTGCCGCATCGGCCTCGATTTGGCGCTCCAGGGACAGCAGTTGCCCGTAGCAGCCGTGAACATCGCCCACGGCGTAGACAATGGCGCCGCCAAGCTGGATTTTCATCCGCTGGCGCCCCCCGTCGTCCTTCTTCCTGCCTGGCAACAGGCTGCGAAGTTTCTCCCTCAGCGCCTCATTCTCCTGGTTGCTGAAAATCGACCGGATTTATCCTTCTATACGGCTTTTGGCTAAGTGCGTCCGAAATCAAGCGATATTCGAGATTTTCCGGGTGCGAGCAGGTCGGGCAGCGCCCGGCGGAGCTTGCCGCACCCGCAGCGGGTGCGCAGGGTGGCATGCAGCCCGCGCTCACTCCGGCGGCGTGCCGTTTTCCGCCAGCACCTCGCCCGCGAGATAGAGCGAACCGCTGATGAGGATGCGCGGCGGCGCCGGATCGTCCCAGCTATCGCGGAGGAGCCTCAACGCGTTCGACACGGAGTTTACGGGCTCGGCCGAGAGGCCCGCGACGATTGCCCGGGCGGCCAGCTCGCTGTTGGGCACGCCGGCGTCGCTGTTGTTGACCGGCACCGTGTAGACATGCCGCGCCATATCCTCGAACGCCCGGAAATACCCGGTCTGGTCCTTGGTGTTGATCATGCCGGTGATCAGCACCAGCGGCCTCGGGCGCTTCTCTTCCGCTTCCGCCATCGCCTCGGCGATCACCGTGCCCGCGCCGGGATTGTGTCCCCCGTCGACCCAGATTTCCGCGCCCTCGGGCGCGAGCGCCACGAGGCGTCCTTCCTGGAGGCGTTGCATGCGGCCGGGCCAGGAGACGTTGAGCATCGCCTGTTCCGCCGCCCGGTCGCTCACCGCAAAGCCGGCCGCCTTCACGGCGGCAATGGCCGCCGCCGCGTTGGCGAGCTGGTGCCGGCCCACGAGGCGGGGCAGGGGCAGGTCCATGAGCCCGTCCTCGTCCTGGTAGACCATGCGGCCATTCTCCTCGACCGCGATGAAGTCCTGCCCGTAGACTTCGAAAGGCGCGCCGAGCCGCTCCGCCGTTTCGATAAGTACGTCGCGCGCGGCATCCCATTCCTGCTGGCCGATGACGGCGGGCGAGTCGGGCTTGATGATGCCCGCCTTTTCGGCCGCGATCAGCTCCACCCGGTCGCCCAGATAGGCCTCGTGGTCGAGCGAGATCGGCATGATCAGGCTCGCTGCCGGGTGGGCAATGACATTGGTGGCGTCGAACCGGCCGCCGAGCCCCACCTCCACCACGGCGGCATCCGCGGGATGCTCGGAAAAGAGCACGAACATGACCGCCGTGAGGATCTCGAAGACCGTGATCTGTTCGTCGCGATTGGCCTCCGCCACCCGCTCCACCGCTTCCGCCAGCACCGCATCCTCGACGAACTTGCCGCCGCCGGGAGTACCCATGCGGAAGCGCTCGTGCCAATTCACCAGATGGGGCGACGTGTGGACATGGACGGTCCTGCCCGAAGCCTCGAGCAGAGCGCGCGCGAATGCCGCCGCCGAGCCCTTGCCATTGGTGCCCGCGATGTGGATCACAGGCGGAAGCCGCTCGTGCGGATCGCCGAGGCGCTGGAGAAGCCGGCTGATGCGCTCCAGCGACAGGTCGAAGCCTTTGGGGTGGAGCGCCATCAGCCGGTCGATGGCGCGCTCTGCGGCACTCATGGGATGTTTCGGAACCTTGCCGGTGGAATCAGGCATTCACCGCAGCTTCGGTGGTGGCTTCGTCGGGAGCAGGCAGCTGCAGGTTCGTGTCTTCCTCGACTTCCAGCGGCTTCTTGAGCAGGATCTTGAGCAGGCGGGCGACCGTGGCTTTCATCTCGATGCGCGAGACGACCATGTCCACCATGCCATGCGCCATCAGGTACTCGGCGCGCTGGAACCCTTCGGGCAGCTTTTCACGGATCGTCTGCTCGATCACACGCGGACCGGCAAAGCCGATGAGCGCGCCGGGCTCGGCGATGTGCACGTCGCCCAGCATGGCGTAAGAAGCCGTCACGCCGCCGGTCGTCGGGTTGGTCAATACGACGATATAGGGCAGGCCGGCTTCCTTGAGCCGGTCCACAGCCACTGTCGTGCGCGGAAGCTGCATGAGCGAAAGGATGCCTTCCTGCATGCGCGCCCCGCCGGAGGCGGCGAAGAGGACCAGCGGAAGACGGCGCTCCACGGCGGTCTCGAAACCGCGCACGATCGCTTCGCCGGCCGCCATGCCGAGCGAACCGCCCATGAAGGCGAAGTCCTGCACCGTGGCGAGGATTTCCAGGTCCTCCACGCGGCCGACCGCGTTCAGCACCGCGTCGTCGATGCCGGCCTTCGCCTTGGCATCGCGCAGGCGGTCGACATAGCGGCGCTCGTCGCGGAATTTCAGCGGGTCGACCGGCACTTTGGGATTTTCCAGCGTTTCATAGGCGCCGTCATCGAAGAAATGTCTCAGCCGCTCCTTGGCCGAGATCTTCATGTGGTAGCCGGAGGAGGGGATAACCCACTGGTTCTCCTCCAGGTCCTTGTGGAAGACCATCTCGCCCGTCTCCGGATCCTTGATCCAGAGGTTTTCGGGCATCTCGCGGCGGCCGAGCATGGAATTGATCTTCGGCCGGACGTAGTTGGTGATCCAGTTCATGGCAGATACTCCTTCCTCTCCGAACATAGTTCCGGGGGAAATTGTCCGTTATTCGGCGGTGGCAAGCCTCGCCTCGCCTACGCCATCGGCAAGGCCGCGCACAAGCGTGGCGACGGCCTCCGCCGGGTCGGCGGTCGTCCTGCCGTCGGGGCCGAGGACGCTGGCCACCGCGTTGACGATGGCCGTGCCCACCACCACGCCGTCCGCCGCCGCCCCGATCGCGCGGGCCTGGCTCGCCGTCTTCACGCCGAAGCCGACGCAGACGGGAAGCGGCGTGTGGCTCTTGATGCGGGACACCGCGGCCGCGACCTTGGAGGTGTCCGGCAGGGCGGAACCGGTGATGCCCGTCATCGACACGTAGTAGACGAAGCCCGAGGTGTTCTCGAGCACCTTGGGCAGGCGCCTGTCGTCCGTGGTGGGCGTCGCAAGCCGGACGAAGTTTATGCCCGCCTCGAGCGCCGGCAGACACAGTTCCTCGTCCATCTCCGGCGGCAGGTCGACGATGATGAGCCCGTCGATGCCGGAGGCCTTCGCGTCGGCGAGGAAGCGGTCCACGCCGTAGATATAGATGGGATTGTAATAGCCCATCATCACGATCGGCGTGTGGTCGTTCTCTTGCCGGAAGACCCGTGCCATCTGAAGGGTCTTGGAAAGCGTCTGACCGCCCTTGAGCGCGCGCAAGCCGGCCGCCTGGATCGCCGGCCCGTCCGCCATCGGGTCGGAGAAGGGCATGCCGAGCTCGATGACGTCGCTGCCGGCCCTGGGCAGTGCCTTCATGATGGAGAGCGACGTCTCATAGTCGGGATCGCCGCCCATGAAATAGGTGACGAGCGCCGGCCTGTTCTCGGTCTTGAGCTTGGCGAAAAGCCTGTCGATGCGGGTGGTGGTCATGGGAATGCCCCTAGCGAGCCGTCCTGGGTTGTTCTTCTGCGCGCCCGTCGCGAACTCGCAAGATCTCTATGCGCTCGTTAGCGATTCGATAGACGAATGAGAAGGGGGTGCGAAGCACGGGATAAGCGCGATGCTCGTTGTTTTCGGACGGGCGACCAATCTCGGAATTATGCCGCAGAGCGGCCATAGCCCGGCTGTAATGTTCACGTGCTCTGTTGGCACCCTCTGGAAAGACTTTTTCATAGTAACGTCGAAACCACTCGAGATCGCGCCGTGCCGAAGGCAGGAAGACAATCTTCATGAACGTTTGGCGGGGAAAATGTCCGGTTCAGGAGGAGGCAGTTCGTTCTCCGTTCCCCAACTCCCCACCCACCGGTGCATCGCCTCCTCGGAAACGAAGATGCCCTTGTCGGCTTCGGCGACCCGCTCGCGCATGATCTGCCGGTCATGTTCCTGAAATTCGAGATACATGCGGACTGCCCGTTCGACCAGTTCGGCCTCGGACGTTTCCTGCAAGCGCGCCTCGCGCTCAAGGTCTTCCCTTGTTTTCGGGTCCAGGCGCAGCGGCAGTTCACCCATCTCAGTGCTCCTTCGGTTGCCTGAGTTTACCATGGGCCGCGGCCGATGGTCGAATCGCGATGCGGGTCATGCCGGCTCCCTCGTCTCCTTGCGCAGCCAGTCGGCATAGGGCTGGTCGATATTGCAGATCTCCGTCGCGGTGATCGATGGCACCTCAAAGGGATGCAGCGGGCGCACCACCGCGCAGACGGCGTCGAAATGCTCCGCGCGCGTCTTGAGGAGCAGCGGCACTTCCTCCGCCGTCTCCACTGCGCCCTTCCAACGGTATCGGCTCGCGATGGGTGCAAAGACGTTGGCGCAGGCGGCAACTTTCTCGCCGATGCAGGCATCGGCGATCTTCTCCGCCGTTTCCCGGTCGGGACAGTTCACCCACACGTCGATGAAGATGAGCGCCATGCCTCAAATGTCCATCTTCAGATGCTTCGCCACGGCGAAGATATCCTTGTCGCCGCGGCCGGAGAGGTTCATGAGGATGATCTGGTCCTTGCGCATCTTCGGCGCCCGCTTCATCACCTCGGCCAGCGCATGGGAAGGCTCCAGCGCCGGGATGATGCCTTCAAGGCGCGTCAGAAGCTGGAAGGCCTCCAGCGCCTCATGGTCCATGATCGGCGCATATTCCACGCGCCCCGCCTCCTTGAGCCAGGAATGCTCCGGACCGATGCCGGGATAGTCGAGGCCGGCCGAGATGGAATGGCCTTCCTTGATCTGCCCGTCGTCGTTCTGAAGGAGATAGGTGCGGTTGCCGTGCAGCACGCCCGGCCTGCCCGCCGTGATGGAGGCGCAGTGCTCGTCGCCCTCGAGGCCCTTGCCGCCCGCTTCCACGCCCACCATGGCCACTTGCCGGTCGTCGAGGAAGGGGTGGAACAACCCGATCGCGTTGGAGCCGCCGCCGACGGCCGCCACCAGCATGTCCGGCAGCCTTCCTTCGGCTTCAAGGATCTGCTCCTTCGCCTCCTTGCCGATGACGGACTGGAAGTCGCGCACCAGCTCCGGATAGGGGTGCGGGCCGGCGGCGGTGCCGATCAGGTAATACGTGTCCTCGACATTCGTCACCCAGTCGCGCAGCGCCTCGTTCATGGCGTCCTTGAGCGTGCCGTGGCCGGAGGTCACGGGCTTCACCTCCGCGCCGAGCAGCCGCATGCGGAACACGTTCGGCGCCTGCCGCTCCACGTCGGTGGCGCCCATATAGACCACGCACGGCAAGCCGAAGCGCGCCGCCACGGTGGCCGAAGCGACGCCGTGCTGGCCCGCACCGGTTTCGGCGATGATGCGCGTCTTGCCCATGCGCCGGGCGAGCAGGATCTGCCCCACGCAGTTGTTCACCTTGTGGCTGCCGGTGTGGTTCAGCTCCTCGCGCTTGAAGTAGATCCTGGCGCCGCCGAGATGCTCCGTCAGCCGCTCTGCGAAATAGAGCGGCGAGGGGCGGCCGGTGTAATGCGCGCCGAGATGGGCGAGCTCCGCCTGGAAGGCCGGATCGTTCTTGGCCGCGTTCCAGTGCTCCTCGAGGTCGAGGATCAGCGGCATCAGCGTTTCCGCCACGAAGCGGCCGCCGAAAATGCCGAACATGCCCTGCTCGTCGGGTCCGGTGCGGAAGGAATTGGGTTCGACCGGCTTGTTCATGCCGCCTCCGTTACTCGCGCTCGCCCCGTGCGGTCTGCACGGCGCTGAAGAAGGCGCGTATCAAATCCGGGTCCTTTTCGCCTGGCGCGCGTTCCACGCCGGAAGAAACGTCGATGCCGCGCGGCTTGGCGGTGTTGAGCGCCTCGCCGATATTGGCCGCGTTGAGACCACCCGAAAGCATGTAATCCACTTTTCCGTCAAGGGAAGCAAGCAGCGCCCAATCGAAGGGCACGCCGTTTCCGCCCGGAAGCTCCGCGCCGGCGGGCGGCTTGGCGTCGAGCAGGAGGTGGTCGGTGATGTCTTGATAGGCCGCGGCCGCCTCCAGATCCCGCGCCTCCCGCACCGATATGGCCTTCATCACGGGCAGGCCGTAGCGCGCTTTCAGCTCTTCCAGCCTTTCGGGGCTTTCGCGCCCGTGAAGCTGCAGCATGTCGGGCCGCAGTCCCTCGACGATCCGCTCCAGCGTCTCGTCATCGGCATCCACCGTCACGGCCACGGCTTTCGCGCGGCCGGTCGCCGCCTGCCGCAGCCGGGCCGCCGTCTCGACCTCCACGTTCCGCGGGCTCTTGGGAAAGAAGATGAAGCCGACATGGCTCGCCCCGCCGTCAAGCGCGGCGGCGATGGCGCCCTCGGTCTTCAGCCCGCAGATCTTGATGTCGAGTTTCATCGGCGTGGGAGTGGCATGAAATGAGGATGGAGTCGATAGTAAGCGAATAGCGGGTAGCGAATAGCTGCCGCTTCCCTGCTCGCTATTCGCTACTCCCTATTGCTATCCGAACCGTATCGCCTGCAGCGCGGTCCCGTTCCTCTTGAGCCACGCCTTGCAGCGCTCGGTGTCCGGGCAAAGCTCCTTGCAGAGCTTCCAGAAACCCGGCCCGTGGTTCATCTCCCTGAGATGCGCCACCTCATGCGCCACGAGATAGTTGATGACCGGGGGAGGGGCCATCATGATGCGCCAGGAGAAGGACAGCACGCCGTCCGAGGTGCAGGAGCCCCAGCGGCTCGTCGTGTCTTTATAGCGGATCGCCTTGGCGCGCCGGCCGGCCGCGCCTGTGTGGCGCGCCACAAGCATCTCGACTTCCCGCCGCGCCTCGCGCTTCAGGAAATCCGCGATGCGCCGGGGCAGATGCCTGACGTCCCCGTTCACGACGAGGGCCGGTTGACCGTCGATCGCGGTGACCGTCACCATTCCCCGCATGCCCGGCTGGTGCACGATGAGATGCGGCACGCCGCGCACGGGAATCCTGATCCCCGGCCGCACCAGCGGCTGCTCGGGCAATTTCTTGAGCCTCTCTTCAAGCCAGCCGCGATGGCGTTCCAGGAAACGGTCCACCTCGCGCGCCGAGACGCCGGGCGGCACGGTGACCCGCAAACCTGCGCCGCCGGCCGCGATCCTGAGCGTAAGCCTGCGGGCGCGGTCGTTCTCCACGACCTTCAGCGGCAGTTCGCGCCCGGCCACGACATGCGTGCGCTCGGCGGGAGGTGCCGCTTGTGGAGGCGTGCGTTTGAGGAGGCGGGGCAGCATTCGGTGAATATATGTGATTCGGACAGGGAAGGTGCGGCGGCGGGAGTCGCGCAAATGAAAACGGCGCCCGTTGGGGCGCCGCGGAGGTCGGAAGCGGTTTCGCCGCTCAGCCGAGGTCGGTGACCTCGTTGTCCTTGGGGCCGCGATTGTTGCGCTCACGCATGAACCGGTCGAACTCTTCCTGGTCCTTGGCGCGGCGGAGTTCGCGCATGTACTCGTCGAACTCGTCGCGCATGGTATCGAGCTTGCGGCGCTCCTCTTCCAGGCGCTCCAGTTCCTTGGTGCGCCAGTCGTCGAAGGCGACATTGCCGGTTCTCGCATGGCTGCGGCTGGCCCGGCGGCAGTTGGAGAACAGGCCGTCGGTCGTGCGGTTCACACCGCGCTTGAACTCAGGGAGCCGGTCGCCCCATAGAATATAGGCGAGCATGGCAAGGCCCAGTGGCCAGAAGACCATGAAGCCGACCACCATCAGGGCGATCGTCGCCGGGGTCCAGGCCGGGCGGATCAGGGCAGAATGGGTCATTGTCACCAATTCCTCATCGAGGGTTGAAGGTCGGGGCGCGGCCGCCTTTTTTGAAATGGGAGGGCCGAAATGCGCTTTCAAGACATTGCAACCTAAAAAAGCGAATGGCCTTGGAAACGGCTTCCGCCGGTTGCCGGGCATTTTTTCAGCCAGATCTATCGCGCTCTTTGTATCAGCGATCCCGCCACCCGCAGCATCAGGTCGACGTCCTGCGGGCGGGAAAGCCGGTGATCCCCGTCGCGGACGAGCGAGAGCGTCACGTCGTCGGCCGGCAGGTGCTCCACCAGCCGCATCGCATGGGTGTAGGGCACGTCCGGATCGGCCATGCCCTGGAGGATGTGCACCGGACAGTGCGTGTCGAT
This sequence comes from Chelativorans sp. AA-79, assembly GCF_029457495.1. Lineage (NCBI taxonomy): Bacteria > Pseudomonadati > Pseudomonadota > Alphaproteobacteria > Hyphomicrobiales > Phyllobacteriaceae > Chelativorans > Chelativorans sp. AA-79. The sequence continues at coordinate 3,860,562 of NZ_CP120361.1, read as the reverse complement.
GATGCCCTCCAGCACACGATTCTGCCGCCCGTCATCGATAAGCGCCCTGGTGTAGATGTCAGGCTCCGGCGAATAGTCCGACGGCTCCTCGAAATAGCCCTGGCGCTCCAGCGCCTCCCGTTGCGCCTCGCTCAGCCCCGGCTCCACGAGATCGGTGGTGAAGTCCGGTGCGGGTGCGATGAGCAGGATGCCGCCGACGCGCCGGCCTTCGCCGGCCTTCTGCAGCTCCTGTACCATCCTGAGCGCGATCCATGCGCCCATGGAGGAGCCGACGAGGACCTGCGTCCCTTCCGTGAAGCGGCGGAAGACGGCGAGACTTTCCTTGAGCCACCGCGAGATGGTGCCCTGTTCGAAGGCGCCGCCCGATTCGCCGTGGCCCGAATAGTCGTGCCGTGTGCAGGCGATGCCGTGCTCCTCCGCCCAGGCGTCGAGTGCCTCGGCCTTGGTGCCTCTCATATCGGAGCGGTAACCGCCGAGCCACATGAGCCCCGGTGCTCTGCCGGGGCGATGGCGAACGGCGATCGCATTCCCGTCGATGTCGATGCGTGCGGCTTCGTCCATCTGAACCTCTCTCCTTCAACTTTTGGGCGAAATTTTTCGCTCCGGCGGATCTCGATTGCGCTTCTGGCGTGATTCTTCCGCCGGGTTATGCTATTGACAGCGAGCCCTGCAAGCCCACATAGCCGGCGGCTTGCTCTTTCGGGCGTCAGCCATTTCGTAAACTATCGGGAGATAACGACCATTCGCAGACCGTTCAAAGCGCCGCCGACCGTGAAGGAGGGCCCGCGCTCCAACCGGGATATCCGGGTTCCCCGGGTCCAGCTTATCGATGACGATGGCAACAATCGTGGCATTGTTTCCACCGACGAGGCCTTGAGGATCGCCGAAGACGCCGGGCTCGACCTCGTCGAGGTGTCGCCCAATGCCGATCCGCCCGTCTGCAAGATCACCGATCTGGGCAAACTGAAATACCAGAGCCAGAAAAAGGCCGCCGAGGCGCGCAAGAAGCAGAAGACCATCGAGATCAAGGAGATCAAGATGCGTCCGAACATCGACACCCACGATTACGAGGTGAAGATGCGTTCGGTGCGCCGCTTCTTCGAGGAAGGCGACAAGGTGAAGCTCACGCTTCGGTTCCGTGGCCGCGAGATGGCCCATCTGGAGCTTGGCATGAAGCTGCTCAATCGCGTTCGCGAGGATGTGGAGGAGATCGCCAAGGTGGAGGCCGAGCCCAAGCTCGAAGGCCGCCAGATGATGATGGTGCTCGCCCCGAAATAGCCAAGATGCGGTTCGACCCTCGCCAGCGAATCATCGGTTGTCTGTCGGGGGTTGAGGATGAGTGGCGAGACCGCCAGGGCGATGGCTGCGTTCCAGTCGTCGCGCCGTTACGTGCTTGCGTTTCTGATCGGCATCATCTGCGTGCTGCTCATCTTCGGCGGCTCGCTGCATGATGGGTTCGCGCATGAACGGATCGAGTCCTTCGGCCTCGCCTTCATCCTCGTCGGCATAGGCGGCCGGCTCTGGTCGATCCTTTACATCGGCGGGCGCAAGTCCGCCGAACTCGTTTCGACCGGGCCTTATTCGCTCACGCGCAATCCGCTCTATTTTTTCTCCACCATTGCGGCGGGCGGCGTGGGTGCGCAGACCGGCAGCCTGTTCATCGCGGCTTTCGCGGCGGCGGTCTGCGCCGCCGCCTTCTATCTCGTCGCGCTCAGGGAGGAGCGTTACCTGAAGAAGACGCTCGGGGCGCCGTACATTGCCTATGTGGAACGGGTGCCCCGCTTCATTCCCGATCCGCGGTTGTTCCAGGATCAGGCGGAGGTCACCTTCAAGCCGCGCATATTCAACCGAACGCTGATCGACGGCCTGGTCTTCCTTGTGTCGATCCCCTTCTTCGAACTGGTGGAGGAAGGCCAGGAGCTTGGGCTGATCCCGGTCCTCTTTTGGCTTCACTGACCTTTTCGGGAATCGAAGCCTGTTGCGCTTTTCACGACACACCGCTATAAGCGCGCCGTTCGTTTGAGCCGTCCGGCAGGGCATGCCGTGGCGGCTCGTAATGCTTCCGGGCTGGCCCGGTAAGAATCAGGCGCTTCGCGCCATAAGAATATCGGAGAAGCAAAATGCCCAAGATGAAGACCAAATCTGCGGTCAAGAAGCGGTTCAAGGTGACCGCGACCGGCCGGGTGAAAGTCGCTGCCGCCGGCAAGCGCCACGGCATGATCAAGCGTTCCAACAAGTTCATCCGCAACGCGCGGGGCACGATGGTTCTTTCCGATCCCGATACGAAGATCGTGAAGAAGTTCATGCCCTACAGCTTCTGAGAAGCGGATTCAGGAACAGTTTAAGGAGATCATGTCATGGCACGCGTGAAGAGGGGCGTTACCGCCCATGCCAAGCACAAGAAGGTCCTGAAAGCCGCCAAGGGTTTTCACGGCCGCCGCAAGAACACCATTCGCATCGCCAAGCAGGCGGTCGAGAAGTCGTTGCAATACGCCTATCGCGACCGGAAGAACCGCAAGCGCAACTTCCGCGCTTTGTGGATCCAGCGCATCAATGCCGCCACGCGCGAGCATGGGCTGACCTATGGCCGCTTCATCGACGGCCTCAACAAGGCAGGCATCGAGATCGACCGCAAGGTGCTGTCGGATATGGCCATTCACGAGCCGCAGGCCTTCGCCGCGCTCGTGGCCAAGTCCAAGGCCGCGCTCGACTACCTCAAGAACACCACTCCCAACGCATTTGAGAGCGCTGTCGCTTAAAGACCAGCGCTCCCGAAGCAAGGTAGTGGAATTTCGGGAACCCGCGCTGGCAGGGCTGGCGCGGGTTTTCTCATGCAGGCGCAGTGATCGGAGCATTTGCAGCCGGATGGAATAACCGGTGTTGCACAATGCGGCGAACCAAACAGATGGTGACGCGGACAAGGCATAGCGCACGCTCGGAGCGGGTGGGCCACGACAGGGGCTGAATGACGAAGATGAACGATCTGGACCAACTCGAGAAAAATATTCAGGACGAGATCGCCGCCGCCGGCGACGAGCAGGCGATCGAGGCCGTGCGCGTCGCAGCCCTCGGCAAGAAGGGCTCGATCTCTGAAAAGCTGAAGACCCTGGGCACCATGTCGCCCGAGGAGCGGCAGGCGATGGGCCCGGCGATCAATGGCCTCAAGAGCCGCGTTACGGAGGCGATAGCCGCCCGCCGCGCGGAATTGCGGGATGCGGCGATCGCCGCCCGGCTCGATCGCGAAAAGGTGGACGTCACCCTGCCTGTGCCCCGCCCGCCGGCGGAGCGCGGCCGCATCCACCCCATCACGCAGGTGATCGATGAAATCGCCGCCATTTTCGGCGATCTCGGCTTCTCGATCGCCGAGGGGCCCGATATCGAGACGGACTACTATAATTTCACGGCGCTGAACTTCCCGGAAGGCCATCCGGCGCGCGAGATGCACGACACCTTCTTCTTCGAGCCGGACGAGGAGGGCGAGCGCAAGCTCCTGCGCACGCACACCTCGCCCGTGCAGATCCGCACCATGGAAGTGCAAAAGCCGCCGATCCGCATCGTCATCCCCGGCAAGACCTACCGGGCGGATTCGGATGCGACCCACACGCCGATGTTCCACCAGCTCGAAGGGCTGGTGATCGACAGGACGGCGAACATCGCCAACATGAAGTGGGTGCTGACCGAATTCTGCAAGGCCTATTTCGAGGTGCCGCAGCTCAACATGCGCTTCCGGCCGAGCTTCTTCCCTTTCACGGAGCCGAGCCTGGAGGTGGACATCCAGTGCGACCGCTCCAAGCCGGGCGAAGTGCGCTTCGGCGAAGGTGACGATTGGATGGAGATCCTGGGCTGCGGCATGGTGCACCCCAACGTGCTGCGCGCGGGCGGGCTCGACCCGGACGAGTACCAGGGCTTCGCCTGGGGCATGGGCATCGACCGCATCGCCATGCTGAAATACGGCATGCCGGATCTGCGCGCCTTCTTCGATGCCGACGTGCGCTGGCTCCAGCACTACGGCTTCCGCCCCCTCGACCTGCCGACCTTGTTCGGCGGGCTGAGCAACTGATTTCCTCCCGGCAGGCTGAACAAGATGAAATTCACACTCTCCTGGCTCAAGGACCACCTCGAGACCGAGGCCACGCTCGATGAGATCGTGGAAACGCTCACCACGATCGGGCTCGAGGTCGAGGCCGTTGACGACAAGGCGGCGCTGAAGCCCTTCGTGATCGCCAAGGTGCTGACGGCGGAAAAGCACCCCGATGCCGACAAGCTCAAGGTGCTGACGGTGGACGCCGGCGACGGAAAGCCGCTCCAGGTGGTCTGCGGCGCGCCGAATGCGCGGGCGGGCCTCGTCGGTGCGTTCGCCGCGCCCGGGACCTACGTTCCCGGCATCGACGTCACGCTTTCGGTCGGCAAAATCCGCGGCGTGGAGAGCCACGGCATGATGTGCTCGGAGCGCGAGCTTCAGCTTTCCGACGAGCATACGGGCATCATCGACCTGCCCGAGAGTGCGCCCGTGGGGGAATCCTTCGCCAAGTGGGCCAAGCTCGATGATCCGGTGATCGAGATCGGGCTGACCCCCAACCGGCCGGACTGCACCAGCGTCTACGGCATTGCCCGCGACCTCGCCGCTGCCGGCCTCGGCGTGTTGAAAAGCGGTGCGGTCGAATCCATCGCCGCCAACGGCGCATGCCCCGTTGACGTGAAGATCGATGCGCCGGATCTTTGCCCTGGTTTTGCGTTGCGCCTTGTGCGCGGCGTGAAGAACGGCCCGTCGCCCAAATGGCTGCAGCAGCGGCTGATCGCCATCGGCCTGCGGCCCATCAATGCGCTGGTGGACATCACCAATTACATCACCTTTGACCGCGGGCGCCCGCTGCACGTCTTCGACGCCGCCAAGGTGAAGGGCAATCTCGTCATCCGCCGCGCCGAAAAGGGCGAAAAGGTGCTGGCGCTCGACGGGCGTGAATATGAGCTCAATTCCGAGGTCTGCGTCATTGCCGATGACAGCGGCGTGGAATCCATCGCCGGCATCATGGGCGGCGAGCATTCCGGCTGCGACGAGAACACGACCGACGTGCTGATCGAATCCGCCCTCTGGAATCCGCTCAACATCGCCCGAACGGGGCGTGATCTCGGCATCATCACCGATGCGCGCTACCGTTTCGAGCGCGGTGTGGACCCCGAGTTCATGGTGCCGGGCCTGGAGCTTGCCACGCGCATGGTACTCGATTTCTGCGGCGGCGAGGCATCCGAGACGCGCGTCGTCGGCTATCGCGGCCACACGCTGAACGTAGTCTCCTTCCCGACATCCGAGGTGAAGCGCCTGACCGGCCTCGACGTGCCGGCGGCGGAAAGCCTCTCCATCCTCTCCCGCCTCGGCTTCAAGGCGGAAGGCTCCGGCGAGGTCGTGGAGGTCTCCGTCCCCTCCTGGCGGCCGGATATCGACGGCAAGGCGGACCTCGTGGAGGAGGTCATGCGCATCCACGGTGTCAACGAGATCGCGCCGCAGCCGATGGTCGAGAAGAATGAGGTGAGCGCCCGCATCCTCACCGTGGCGCAGGTCCGCAACCGGCTTGCCAAGCGCGGGCTCGCCGTGCGCGGCATGATGGAGGCCGTCACCTGGTCCTTCATCCCGGAGGAGCATGCGCGGCTGTTCGTGGAGAACCGAAAGCTCATCAAGCTCGCCAACCCCATCGCCGCCGACATGTCCACCATGCGGCCCTCGCTGCTGCCGGGCCTCCTCGCCGCCGCGCAGCGCAACGCCGATCGCGGCTTTGCCGATGTCGCCCTGTTCGAGGTCTCCGGCGCATACGAGGGCGACCGGCCGGAGGACCAGCGCAGGGTTGCGGCCGGCGTACGCCGCGGTACGGCGCGGCTGGAAACCCAGGGCCGCCACTGGTCGGGCAATGCGGCGGCTGTGGATGTCTTCGAGGCGAAGGCGGATGCCCTCGCGGTGCTCGAAGCCTGCGGTGCGCCGGTGGACAAGCTGCAGATCGAGGCGGGCGGACCGCATTGGTATCATCCCGGCCGCTCCGGCACGATCAAGCTCGGGCCGAAGAACATCCTCGGCACCTTCGGCGAGTTCCATCCGAAGACGCTCGAAGAGATGGACGTCTCCGGCCCGCTCTGCGGTTTCGAGGTATTCCTGGACGCCATCCCCGAGCCCAAGGCCAAGCCCACGCGCACTAGGCCGCGGCTCGACCTCTCGCCCTTCCAGGCGGTGAAGCGCGATTTTGCCTTCGTAGTCGACAGGCAGGTCGAGGCGGCAAGCCTCACGCGCGCCGTTTCTGCCGCCGACAAGAAGCTTATCGCCGATGTGAATGTCTTCGACGTCTTTGAGGGCGCCGCACTCGGGCCGGACAAGAAGTCGATTGCCGTCGAGGTCACCATCCAGCCTGTCGAGCGCACGCTGACGGATGAGGATTTCGAGGCGCTGGCCGGCCGAATCGTGGAAAATGTCGGCAAGCAGACGGGCGGTGCGCTGAGAAGCTAGCAACCAAGGAGGAAGGGCCGATGGATCATCTGAGATACGCCGGCCTCCCTCTCGAAAAGCAGCGCTCGGCCTCCTCGACATCGTCTGGAACGATCCGCTCGTGCGCGAGGCGCTCATTCGCGCGCGCGATTTCGACCTGCCGGACTGGTGGGTCGTTTCGGGCGCGCTCTACAACACCGTCTGGAACCACCTCACCGGGCGTACCAGCGGGTACGGCATCAAGGATGTCGACCTCTTCTATTTCGACGATGCCGATCTCTCCTGGGAGGCGGAAGATGCCGTGATCCGGCGTGGTCACGAAATCTTCAGGGACATCCCGAAGCCGGTCGAAATCCGCAATCAGTCGCGCGTGCATCTCTGGTTCGAGGGCCGCTTCGGCCAGAAGCGCGAGCCGCTCCGCTCCAGCCGCGAATCCATCGAGCAATTCGCCTCCCGCACCCATGCGGTGGGCGTTCGGCTGAACGGCACCGGCGATCTCGACCTCTTCGCGCCCTATGGCCTCGAAGACATCTTCGCCTTCCGCGTCGCCCCGAACCACATCCTGGACAACCGCGCCACCCACGAAATGAAGGCCGCCCGTGCCAAGGCGACATGGCCGGAGCTCACGGTCGTCCCCTGGTGAGGGGTGAGGCCACGGTCCTTTAACTTGATCGCTGCGCCGGTTGAGCCGTTCAGGCGTGGATCCTCGGGTCAAGCCCGAGGATGACGAAGGAGGAGAGGTTTTCCGCAAATCTCCAGCGTGGTGACCAGCGAATGTGCCCCATCTCGTCCCCATCCTCGGGCTAGACCCGGGGATCCATGCCTGAACCGAGGCGCACCACCGGCGGTCGATCGAAGAAGCAGGCTATCAGAGCCATAAGGCAGGGGAGGGAGCCGGTGCTATTCACACCCGGCGGCCAAGCGGATATGAGATGGCGACGAAAACGAGGGAGTGAGTTGCCATGTTCCGCTGGGGTATCCTGTCCACGGCCAAGATCGGCCGCGATCATGTTATTCCGCAGCTTCTGGACGCCGAGAACGGCGTGGTCGCTGCCATCGCCAGCCGCGACGAGGCGCGGGGGAGGGCGGTCGCCGAGCGCTTCGGCATTCCGCACGTCTTCGCCTCCTATGAAGCGCTGCTCGCCTCGCCGGAGGTGGACGGCGTCTATATCCCGCTTCCCACCTCCCAGCATGTTGAATGGGCCGTGAAGGCGGCGGATGCGGGCAAGCATGTGCTGGTGGAGAAGCCGCTCGCATTGAAGGCCGAGGACATCGCCCAAGTGATCGAAGCGCGCGACCGCAACCGTGTGCTCGTCAGCGAAGCCTTCATGGTCACCCATCACCCGCAGTGGAAGAAAGTGCGAGAGTTGATCGCGGAAGACGCCATAGGCCGGCTGCGCCATGTGCAGGGCGCGTTCACCTATCGCAATCTCGATCCCGACAACATGCGCAACAGGCTGGAGCTCGGCGGCGGCGGCCTGCCTGACATCGGCGTCTATCCCACCGTTACGACCCGTTTCGTAACCGGCAGGGAGCCCCTTCGCGTCCAGGCCACGGTCGAGCGCGATTCCACCTTCGGCACCGACATCTATGCGAGCGTGAAGGCCGAGTTCATCGGCTTCGAGATGAGCTTCTACGTGGCCACCCAGATGGCCGCGCGTCAGGTGATGGTCTTCCACGGCGACAGGGGCTATATCGAAGTGGAAACGCCCTTCAATTCGCGCGTCTACGGCGATGACCGCATTACGCTCCACAACGCGAATCATGCGGAATCCACGATTTTCCGCTTCGGCGACACGCGCCAGTACCGGCTTCAGGCGGAAGCCTTCGCCCGCGCTGTGGCCGGCGAGGACGTACAGGTCTTCACGCTGGAGGATTCGCTCAAGAACCAGAAGATGATCGACGCGATCTACCGCGCCTCGGCCCATGATCGGTGGGAGATGGTCTGAAACATTTCCACAACGGCCCGCCGGCCGGTGAACAACGGCCAGAAGCTGCCTTGCACGAAAAAAGGGCGGTTCTTATATACCCCGCATGTTGCGGAGAGCGTTTTTGTCGACAAGCGCGTCCCGACAAATCCAAATGAACAGGGGCTGTTGCCTGGAACGCCGGAATGGGTCCTGACAGTCTGCTAAGCGGAGAAGAATAAATGGCAAAAGTTATCGGTATCGACCTTGGAACCACCAATTCCTGCGTCGCCGTGATGGACGGCAAGGACGCGAAGGTCATCGAGAATGCGGAGGGCGCACGCACCACGCCGTCGATCGTGGCTTTCACCGATTCGGACGAGCGTCTGGTGGGGCAGCCCGCCAAGCGCCAGGCGGTGACCAATCCCGAAAACACGCTGTTTGCGATCAAGCGCCTCATCGGCCGCCGCTACGACGACCCGGTGACGGAGAAGGACAAGAAGCTCGTCCCCTACAAGATCGTCAAGGGCGACAATGGCGACGCCTGGGTCGAGGCCGGCGGCAAGAAGCAGTCGCCCAGCCAGATTTCCGCGATGATCCTTCAGAAGATGAAGGAGACCGCCGAATCCTATCTCGGCGAGAAGGTCGAGAAGGCCGTCATCACCGTCCCCGCCTATTTCAATGACGCCCAGCGCCAGGCCACCAAGGATGCCGGCAAGATCGCGGGCCTCGAGGTGCTCCGCATCATCAACGAGCCGACCGCGGCCGCCCTTGCCTATGGCCTCGACAAGAAGGACGGCAAGACCATCGCCGTCTACGATCTTGGCGGCGGCACCTTCGATATCTCGATCCTGGAGATTGGCGACGGCGTGTTCGAGGTGAAGTCCACCAATGGCGACACCTTCCTCGGCGGCGAAGATTTCGACATGCGGCTCGTCAACTACCTGGCCGATGAGTTCAAGAAGGAGCAGGGCATCGACCTGAAGAACGACAAGCTCGCCCTCCAGCGCCTGAAAGAGGCCGCGGAGAAGGCCAAGATCGAGCTGTCGTCCTCTTCGCAGACCGAGATCAACCTGCCCTTCATCACGGCCGACCAGACCGGGCCGAAGCATCTGGCCATCAAACTCACGCGCGCCAAGTTCGAGAGCCTTGTCGAAGACCTCGTCACGCGCACGATCGAGCCTTGCCGCGCCGCGCTCAAGGATGCGGGCCTTTCCGCCGGCGAGATCGACGAGGTGGTGCTCGTGGGCGGCATGACGCGCATGCCCAAGGTGCAGGAGACGGTGAAGAACTTCTTCGGCAAGGAGCCGCACAAGGGCGTGAATCCGGACGAGGTGGTCGCCATGGGCGCCGCCATCCAGGCCGGCGTGCTGCAGGGCGACGTCAAGGACGTGCTGCTGCTCGACGTGACCCCGCTGTCGCTCGGCATCGAGACGCTGGGCGGCGTATTCACGCGCCTCATCGACCGCAACACGACGATTCCCACCAAGAAGAGCCAGACCTTCTCGACCGCCGAGGACAATCAGAACGCGGTGACGATCCGCGTCTTCCAGGGCGAGCGCGAGATGGCGGCCGACAACAAGATGCTCGGCCAATTCGATCTGGTGGGCATCCCGCCCGCACCGCGCGGCGTGCCGCAGATCGAGGTGACCTTCGACATCGACGCGAACGGCATCGTCAACGTCTCGGCCAAGGACAAGGGCACCGGCAAGGAGCAGCAGATCCGCATCCAGGCTTCCGGCGGCCTCTCGGACGCCGATATCGAGAAGATGGTGAAGGACGCCGAGGCCAATGCGGAAGCCGACAAGAAGCGGCGCGAGACGGTCGAGGTGAAGAACCAGGCCGAAGCGCTGATCCATTCCTCGGAGAAGTCGCTCAAGGACTACGGCGACAAGGTCTCGGAGGATGACCGCAAGGCTATCGAGAACGCCATCGCCGAACTGCGCACCGCCACCGAAGGTGACGACGTCGACGCGATCAAAGCCAAGACCACCGCGCTCGCCGAGGCTTCCATGAAGCTCGGGCAGGCCATGTACGAGGCAAGCCAGGCGGAAGGTGCTGCCGATGGCGGCTCCGAGACCGGCGACGCCAAGCAGAACGACGATGTCGTGGATGCCGATTTCGAGGAGATCGACGAGGACGACAAGAAGTCGGCCTGATCGTCCTGGAACGTCAGGAGGCCCGGGCTTCGTGCCCGGGCCTTTTGTTTGCTGGGTTATGCCCCTCCTATTCGGTGCGGCGTGGGCCTCACACACTGGCCAAATCCTACAAACTATGGCATTCGCTGAGGCGAATAACTAAATAGCGGGCACCGGTCGGGGACTCCGGTGTGGCCCCATAAGAACTGCGGGATCTCTTGTATGAAGGCTGATTTTTACGAGACGCTCAGCGTGTCGAGAAACGCCGATGAAAAGGAACTGAAGAGCGCTTTCCGCAAGCTCGCCATGAAGTATCACCCGGACAGGAATCCGGGCGACAAGGAGGCGGAGCAGAAGTTCAAGGAAATCAACGAGGCCTACGAGACCCTGCGCGATCCGCAGAAGCGCGCGGCCTATGACCGTTTCGGACATGCCGCCTTCGAGCACGGCGGTATGGGCGCGCGAGGCGGCTTCAATGGCGGCGGCTTCGCCGATATTTTCGAGGACATTTTCGGGGACATCATGGGCGGCGGCCGCCGCCGCTCCGGTGGACGCGACCGCGGCGCGGATCTCCGCTATAATATGGAGATCACGCTCGAGGAAGCGTTCACGGGCAAGACGGCGCAGATCCACGTGCCCACCTCCGTCACCTGCGACGAATGCGCGGGCTCCGGCGCCAAGCCCGGCTCCTCGCCGGTCCAATGCCCCATGTGCCACGGGGCGGGGCGCGTTCGCGCCGCCCAAGGCTTTTTCTCCATCGAGCGCACCTGTCCGCAATGCCAGGGGCGCGGACAGATCATCGACGACCCTTGCCGCAAATGCTCCGGCCAGGGCCGGGTGACCGAGGAGCGCTCGCTCTCCGTCAACATTCCCGCCGGCATAGAGGACGGCACGCGAATCAGGCTTGCCGGCGAGGGCGAGGCGGGGCTGCGCGGCGGGCCGCCGGGCGATCTCTACATCTTCCTGTCCGTCAGGCCGCACGAGTTCTTCCAGCGCGACAGCGCGGACCTTTACTGCAAGGTTCCGATCTCCATGACCACCGCGGCCCTTGGCGGCTCCTTCGAGGTGGCGACGCTCGACGGCACGCAGACGCGCGTGAAAATCCCCGAGGGCACCCAGAACGGCAGGCAGTTCCGTCTGCGCGGCAAGGGCATGCCGGTGCTGAGGCAGCCCCAGGTGGGCGATCTCTATATTCAGGTGGCCGTGGAGACGCCGCAGAATCTCACGCGCAGGCAAAGAGAGTTGCTTGAGGAGTTCGAAAGAATATCCTCCAATGACAACAGCCCGCAGTCGACGGGTTTCTTCGCACGCATGAAGGACTTCTTCGAGTCCTTCGGCGAATGAAGGGGGTGGCCGGATTGTGCGATGGTCCGGCCTTGCGGGCGGCTGAACCCTGAGGCTGCGGGCTCGAGGAGGACGAGGAATGGGAAGACCTTTTGACGTTCGCAAGGCGATCGTCTCGCGCTTTGACGAGGAACTGCGCTTCTTTCGTGGCTGGATAGACAAGCCGAAGGCGGTGGGCTCCATCGTGCCCACGAGCGGCATCACTGCGCGCCGCATGGCCTCAATCGTTCGTCCGGAACGCGACGATCTCGTCCTGGAGCTCGGCCCCGGCACCGGCGTGATCACCCGTGCCATCCTCGAGCGCGGCATCAGGCCCGAGAATCTCGTCTCCATCGAATATTCGCAGGATTTCGTCGACAAGCTGCGCGAAAACTTTCCGGGCGTGAACATCGTCCATGGCGATGCATTCGATCTGGATACCGTGCTCGCCCCCTGGAAGGGCCGCGCATTCGACAGCGTGGTCTGCGCCATTCCGCTCCTCAACTTTCCTGTCGAAACGCGTATCCAGCTTGTCGAGAGCCTGCTTGACCTGATGCCGCCGGGGCGCCCGATCGTCCAGATCACCTATGGCGCCCTTTCGCCGGTGCCCGCGGGCCGCGGCACCTATTCGGTCGAGCGCTACGATTTCGTGATGCGCAACATCCCGCCGGCGCATCTGTGGATCTATCGCCGCGTCGCGGATGCTTGACGCGGCACTCCCATCCGCGATGATGGCCTGAGAACGGGCCAATAAGGGATGAACCATGACGCCGCGGATTTTGGTCTTCGCCGGATCGACGCGCACCGGAGCCTATAGCGGCAAGACGGCGGACGCGGCCATGAAGGAGTTGGCGCTGCAGGGCGCCGATGTCACCCGCATATCGCTGGCCGATTATCCGCTGCCCCTCATGAACCAGGACTTGGAACGCGAAAAGGGTGTTCCGGAAGATGCGGTGAAGCTCGCGCATATGATCGGCGCGCATGACGCGGTGCTGATCGCCACGCCGGAATACAATGCCTCCATTCCGCCGCTGCTCAAGAACACGGTCGACTGGGTGAGCCGTGTCAAGGCCGATGCCCAGGGGCGACCCTTCCGCGCCTTCAGCGGCAAGCTCGTCGCCCTCTGCTCGTCTTCGGATGGCGGCTATGCGGGCGTGCGCGCCATCAACCATCTGCGCGCCGTGCTCGTCCACTGCCAGGCGGATGTGATCACCCCGCAATGCTCGGTGCCACGCGCGCAGGAGGCTTTCGACGAGAAAGGGGACTTCCGCGAGGAGCGGCTGAAGAAGTCTATGGCCAAGGTCTGCGGCACGCTGATCGCGCATGCACGGCTGTTTGCCTCCCGCGCCACGCCATGATCGCCTATTATCTCACACACCCGCAGGTGGAGATCGAACCGGAGCGGCCCGTTCCCCTCTGGCGCCTGTCGGTTGTCGGACGCCGGCGCGTCGAAGTCATGCTGGATCAGGAGTGGTTGCGCACGCTCGGGCGGATTGTCTCCAGCGCCGAGACGAAGGCGGTCGAGGCGGCGGCGATCCTCGCCGCACATCTCCATATCCCAATGGAAGTGGAAGGCGATATGGGCGAGAATGACCGTTCCTCCACGGGCTTCATCGAGCCGGAGAAATTCGACGCGGCAGCCGATGCCTTCTTCGCCGAACCGGAAATGAGCTGGCGCGGCTGGGAGCGGGCGGTTGATGCGGCCGACCGCATCGAGGCGGCGGCGAACCGGGTCCTGAAGGATGCCGTGAAGCCCGTCCTCATGGTTGGGCACGGCGGCGTCGGCACGCTGCTCAAGTGCCGCATTGCCGGTCAGCCCATTGCCAGGGACCGCGACCAGCCGCCGGGCGGTGGCAACATCTACGCGTTTGGGATTGCCAGCCGCAGGCTGTTGTGCGACTGGACGCCGATGGAATCCTTTCGAGGGGTGGACGATGTCGGCTGACGAAATGCGCGAGCGCCTGATCGTCGGCCTGGATGTGCCGACCCTTGCCGAAGCCCGGAGAGTGGTGGACGCGCTTGACGATACCGTCAACTTCTACAAGATCGGCTACCAGCTCGCCTTCGCCGGCGGGCTCGATCTCGCCCGCGTTCTCGTCCGGGAAGGCAGGAAGGTCTTCCTCGACATGAAGCTGCTCGACATCGACAACACGGTCGCCAAAGGCGTGGAGAACATCGCCCGCATGGGCGTGACGATGCTCACCATCCATGCCTATCCCAAGGCCATGAAGGCGGCGGCGGCCGCAGCGGAAGGCTCCGGCCTCTGCCTGCTGGGCGTTACCGTACTCACCTCCATGGATGGGCAGGATCTGATCGACGCGGGCTACGAACACGACCCGCAGGCGCTGGTGCTGCGCCGTGCCGAGCAGGCACGAGAGGCCGGCATGGGCGGCGTGGTCTGTTCCGCGGCCGAGGCCGCCGCCGTGCGCGGTGTGGTTGGTCCCGAAATGGCGGTGGTGACACCGGGCATCCGGCCCGCTGGCGCCGCCCGTGGCGACCAGAAGCGCGTCGTCACCCCCACCGAAGCGATCCGCGCCGGCGCGAGCCACCTCGTCGTCGCCCGGCCCGTTGTCGCGGCAGGCGATCCCGCGTCCGCCGCCGCGAACATTCTTGCCGAGATGCAGGACGCGGCGCGCGACGGCTAGTCGGACAGGAGGAGCAGGAAATGCCCAAGGCCTATTGGATCGCCCATGTGGATGTTCGCGACCCCGAACGCTACAAGGACTACATCGCCACGGCGAAGCCCGCCTTCGAGAAGCATGGCGCGCGATTTCTTGCCCGCGGCGGCACCTATGAGGCCGTGGAGGGCCGCGGCCGCGGCCGCCATGTCGTGATCGAGTTCCCCTCGCTCCAGCACGCGAAGGATTGCTACAACGCCCCCGAATATCAAGCCGCCAGGGCCATCCGCCAGGCGGTGTCCGAGGGCGAGGTGATCATCGTCGAGGGCTATGAGGGCTGATCCCGCCGCCGCGGTTGCCCTTGCGGACATCCCCGCGGGTTATGGCATCCGCCCTTACGCGAGGGACGATGCGGCAGCGCTTGCGGCGGTGGAGACCCGCGCCTCCCGGCTTTTTGCGGAGCACGGCTTCCCGAGCCTCGTGCCGGACCCGCCGACGACGGCGGCGGCATTCCATTCCTTTGTGACGAAGTTCGAGACCGTCGTGTCGACGCATGCCGGGCAGGATCCGGTCGGCTACGCGGTCCTGCACCCCCTGGACCGATTTCTGCATCTGAGGGAACTCGCCGTCGATCCCGCCCATGGCCGGCGTGGCCTCGGTTCAGCGCTCGTGCGGTTCGCGATCGCCAGAAGCGTGGAGGAGAAGTGCGCCGGCGTGTCGCTGACCACCTTCCGGGATCTGCCGTTCAATCGGCCTTTCTATGCCGCGCACGGATTCGTGGAGTGCCCGCTGGACGAGGCGCCGCCGCCCCTGGCGCGGCAGTTCTTCCGTGAACTGCCGTCGGGGATCGCTCCCGAAACGCGTCTCCTGATGCTGCGCCGCAATTTGCTTGCGCGATCGTGATGCCACAGGCGATGCTGCGCCGCAGCATCGCCTCATTCGCCGGATAATTTTGAAAAAGCATGTGTTTCAAGGCAGTTCTTTGTTTCGGGATTCTATTGCATTGCACCAAAAGAGCGCTACTCTGTTCCAAGCGCTCGACGCCGCCCGCCTGAGCATCTGCCGGAAAGGTCTGCGATGTATTACCAGCTTTACGAGCTCAACCATGCTGCGCTTCAGCCGGCGCGGGCCTACGCCGATGCCATCAGGCTCTTCTACTCCAGTCCCCTGAATCCTGCCTCGGCCACCACCTGGGGCCGCTCGATCGCCGCGGCGGCCGAGATGTTCGAGCGCACGACGCGCCGTTACGGCAAGCCGGAATTCGGCATCGCCTCGACGGTCGTGGACGGCAAGAAGGTGCGTGTGCGCGAAAAGGTGGTCTGGTCGCGGCCCTTTTGCCGCCTGATCCATTTCGAGCGGGCGCTGCCTGCCACGCGCGCCCCGGATGTCAAGCTCCTGATCGTGGCGCCGATGTCCGGCCACTATGCCACGCTTCTGCGCGGCACGGTGGAGGCGATGCTGCCCCATGCCGACGTCTATATCACCGACTGGATCGATGCGCGCATGGTGCCGCTCTCCCAGGGCTCCTTCGATCTCGACGACTATATCGACTACCTGATCGAGATGTTCCGTATGCTTGGGCCTGGCGCGAGCGTGATGGGCGTATGCCAGCCCTCGGTGCCGGTCCTGGCCGCGGTGGCGCTGATGGAGGCGCGCGGCGACAAGAGCCTGCCCTCCTCCATGATCCTCATGGGCGGCCCCATCGACACCCGCAGGAACCCGACGGCGGTCAACCGGTTGGCGGAAGAGCACGGCATCGAATGGTTCCGCGATAACGTCATCATGCAGGTCCCCTGGCCCAATCCGGGCTTCATGCGGCTGGTCTATCCGGGATTCCTCCAGCTTTCGGGCTTCATGAGCATGAATCTCGACCGTCACATCATCGCCCACAAGGAGTTCTTCATGCATCTCGTGAAGGACGATGGCGATTCGGCCGAGAAGCACCGCGACTTCTATGACGAGTATCTGGCGGTGATGGACCTCACGGCCGAGTTCTACCTGCAGACGGTGGAGACGGTCTTCATCCGCCATGACCTCCCTAAGGGGGAGATGACCCACAGGGGCGAGCCTGTCGATCCGGCCGCGATCCGCTCCGTGGCGCTGTTGACGATCGAAGGCGAGAACGACGACATTTCGGGGATTGGCCAGACCCGGGCCGCGCATGACCTCTGCGTCAACATCCCGCCCGCGAGGCGCAGCCACTATCTGCAGCCCTCCGTCGGCCATTACGGCGTCTTCAACGGCTCGCGCTTTCGGAACGAGATCGTCCCGAGAATCACCGGCTTCATCGCGGAAAACCGTGGCAGCTCGGCTACACCCGGCCGCAAACCGGCATGATAACCGGGGCTTTTCCCCAGGCCCCGGTAACCATGACGTGAAAATCCGGGCATTCCCAATTGACAGCTCCCCATAAAAGTTCGTTAACTTTCCATTAACGAGAATAAATGGTTGGGGAGCGGCTTATGGCTGCCAAGCGGGCGGGGTTCGTCGCCGCACTTATTCTGTTGTCCACTGCCGGGATCGGTGCGAGCCCGGCCGTCGGATCAGGCCTGATGGCCACGGGTGCGGTCACGTCGCAGCCGATCGGTCACTACGAGTTCTGCCGGGCCAATCCAAGGGAATGTACCATCCGCCCCCGGGACGCCGGCCCATTAGCGCTGAGCAGTGCCCTGATGGCCAGGATCGAGAAGATCAACCTGGCTGTCAACAGGGCCGTCAAGCCGCTGAATGACAGCGAAATCTACGGCAAGGAAGAGGTCTGGGCCTATCCGAACAGGGGGGTGGGGGATTGCGAGGACTACGTCCTGGAAAAGCGGCGTCTGTTGAACGCTGCCGGCATCTCCCTGTCCGATCTGCTCATCACCGTGGTGCGCAAGCCGGACGGCGAGGGACACGCGGTGCTGACCGTGCGCACGAATCAGGGGGACTTGATCCTCGACAATCTCAGCGACGACGTGAAGCTGTGGAGCCACACACGCTATCGCTTCCTCAAGCGGCAGGCGACCACCAACACCGGCCAGTGGGTGAGTTTGCGCGACGAGAACAACCTGCTCGTCGGCGCAGTGGAGAAATAAGCGCATCCGACATCGCGGAACGCGTACACCTTTCCCATCGAGGCGGGTTCTCGGATCGAGAGAAATTTTACGCAGACAAGAGCCGCTGCCGTTCAGCAGCGGCTCTTGAGTTTCGCGCGTCTTCTCGCTAGATGTCGCCCTACCAGACCGGGCCCCTCTGGCAGCTCCCTTGGGCTGTGATGTCGGACTGGAAGTCCAAATCGGGTGGCCCGATGTTCGCGGAGTTCCATCGGCATTGGTGAAGGTCCGCCCAGGCAGCACAGACGCTGCATGAGCGACCGGCGATGTCCGCGGGCGGGGCACCTCAATCAACATTGGGTGCTAAATGAGCGAGCTTTTCAGCGCTGACGTTCTCTCCGCTTTCCTCCAAGTCATCATGATCGATCTGGTCCTGGCCGGTGACAATGCCATCGTCATCGGCCTGGCGGCCGCCGGCCTGCCGAAGGAGCAGCGGGCCAAGGCCATTCTCATGGGCATCATCGCCGCGACGGTGTTGCGCATCGGTTTCGCCGCAGTCACGACGCAGCTTTTGCAGATCGTCGGTCTTCTGCTTGCCGGCGGCATTCTCCTGCTCTGGGTGTGCTGGAAGATGTGGCGCGAGCTGCGGGCCAACCACAATCACGAGCTCGAGGGTGAGGAGGCGCTCGAGAATCGCGATCTGAACGCCGACGGAACGGTCGCCGGCGGCGTGCCGCGCAAGAGCTTCGCGCAAGCCGCCTGGCAGATCGTCATCGCGGATGTTTCCATGTCGCTCGACAATGTCCTGGCCGTCGCGGGTGCTGCACGCGATCATCCCGTCGTGCTCGTTTTCGGTCTCGGCCTCTCCATCGCGCTGATGGGCGTGGCCGCTTCCTTCATCGCCCGGCTTTTGAACAAGCATCGCTGGATTGCCTATGTGGGCCTCCTGATCATTCTCTATGTGGCGTTGGAGATGATCTATCGCGGCGGCAACGAGGTCTTCGGCTACATCAACGGCGCCTGAGGCAAGGCGCATCCTGCAGCCCCCGTTCCAATGAACGGGGGC
Organism: Chelativorans sp. AA-79; assembly: GCF_029457495.1. Classification (NCBI taxonomy): domain Bacteria; kingdom Pseudomonadati; phylum Pseudomonadota; class Alphaproteobacteria; order Hyphomicrobiales; family Phyllobacteriaceae; genus Chelativorans; species Chelativorans sp. AA-79. The sequence goes on along the minus strand of NZ_CP120361.1, from coordinate 3,842,009 downwards.
CGCTCCGACCGAAAAGCAAAACAACTTGTCGACGCGTGGACTCCGCCGGCGTGAAGGCCTACATCAGGGCGGTGATCAAGCCCGCCTTGCGCGGGCCTGCCTGAGGAAACCATGAACGATTTGTCCGGCCGTCCGCCCTTTCTTCGCCTTTCCGATGAAGACAATGTCGCCGTGGCCGTCCGCGCGCTCGAGCCCGCAACGCTTCTGACCGGCACCGTGCGCGCGGCAAGCCGCATTCCCTTCGGTCACAAGGTGGCGCTCGTGCCGGTGGCTGCCGGCGAGGCGATCAGGAAGTTCGGCCAGATCATCGGCTTTGCCAAGGCGCCGATCGCGCCGGGCGAGTGGGTGCACGAGCACAATGTCGAGATGGGCGATTTCGAGCGCGATTATCGTTTCTGCGAGGACGCCCGCCCGATCAATGTGCTCCCGCCCGAGGAGCAGGCGACCTTCCAGGGCTATCGCCGTTCGAACGGCCGTGTCGGCACCCGCAACTATGTCGGCATCCTCACCAGCGTCAACTGCTCGGCCTCGGTCGCCCGCTTCATCGCCGAGGCCGCGAATCGCTCCGGCCTCCTGGACGATTATCCTGATATCGACGGCGTCGTGGCCTTCACCCATGGCACGGGCTGCGGCATGGCCGGTACTGGTGAGGGCTTCGACATCCTGAAGCGCACGCAATGGGGCTATGCCGCCAATCCCAATCTCGGCGGCGTGCTGATGGTGGGCTTGGGCTGCGAGGTCTTCCAGATCGCCCGCCTCAAGGAGCTTTACGGGATCGAGGAAGGCGACGCCTTCCGCTCCTTCACCATTCAGGATACGGGTGGCACCCGGCGCTCCATCGAGGCCGGCCTGGAGGTCGTGAAGGAGATGCTCCCCGCGGTCGCCGCCGCCATGCGCGAGACGGTGCCCGCCTCCGAGATCAAGCTCGCCCTCCAATGCGGCGGGTCCGACGGGTACTCCGGCATCACAGCCAATCCCGCTCTTGGCGTGGCGGCCGACATGCTCGTGCGCAACGGCGGCACGGCGGTTCTTTCCGAAACACCGGAGATCTATGGTGCCGAGCATCTTCTCACCCGCCGCGCGGCAAGCCGCGAGGTGGGCGAGAAGCTGGTGGAGCGCATCCATTGGTGGGAGGAGTACACCGCCCGCCTCAAGGGCGAGATGAACAACAATCCCTCGCCGGGCAACAAGGCCGGCGGGTTGACCACCATTCTGGAGAAATCCCTGGGCGCGGCGGCCAAGGGCGGTTCCACGCCGCTGACCGCCGTCTACGAATATGCCGAGCCGATCACGGAGAAGGGCTTCGTGTTCATGGACACGCCGGGCTACGACCCGGTCTCCGCTACGGGCCAGGTGGCGGGCGGCTGCAACGTCATCTGCTTCACCACCGGCCGCGGCTCCGCCTATGGCTGCAAGCCCACGCCCTCGATCAAGCTCGCCACCAACTCGCCCATGTATGAGCGCATGGCGGAGGACATGGACATCAACTGCGGCGATGTTCTCGAAGGTGTGTCGCTGCAGGAGAAGGGACGGCAGATCTTCGACGAGGTGCTCGCCGTCGCCTCCGGCAAACGCACCAAGTCCGAGCAACTCGGCTATGGCGACAACGAGTTCGTCCCCTGGCAGGTCGGCGCGGTGATGTAGCGCCAGTAGGCGCGCAGCTGTCCTTGCAAAGAAAAAGGCTGAAGCGGTGCGCTTCAGCCTTCCATAAGGAAAATGCCCGCCGGGGCGGGCATTTGCGTTCGGCTCAATAGCCGCGCGGGCACGCGGCGGTGTAGCGGCGTCCGTACTCGTCGCGATAGATGCACTGGTTGGAGCCTTCGGATGCACGCCCGATCAGCGCACCGGCGATCGCGCCGACTGCGCCGCCGACGACCGCGCCTTCAAGGTCGTCGCCCGCAACGGCCGCACCGACTGCCGCGCCGCCCACGCCGCCGATCGCCGCGCCCTGCTGGGTGGGGGTGCAGGCAGCGGCAGCGAGAAGGAACGGAACCACAACAATGAGCTTCTTCATGAGGTCTCTCCAAAATGGCGTTGCACCGGCACAATTCGCCACGCGGCATTTCGTTCCGGGCCTATTGACGCGCGCGATGCTCCACCGTCCGGGCTCCCGCGTCAAGCGCCCGGCGGCAATTCGGCGCGAATGCGCCAAATTCGTCACAGATGGAATAATTTCGAGGCCCAAGGGCTGAGGGCGTTCCCTGCCGATCATCCGTCGATGCTGGCCCTCGATTCGGCCGACCGGGATGCCGTCTCGTCGAGATATTGGCTGTAGCTCACGCAGCGCACGTCGGGTTTGACGCACACTTCCTCGGCGAACCGCTCCAGCGCCTGCCAGTAGGCGCCGTTGTTCATCAGCGTGAAATGAAAGCCGAGCTGCAGCGGGACCCGCTCTCCCCCATATTCCCGTTCGAAAGCCGTGCGGAAGGCGTCGAAGGCGCGCTCGGCGAAGAGATCGGCCTGGCTCGGCCGTTCGAACCCGCCGGAATGGCGGACATAGAGATTGTAGTCCATGGCGATCACGCGCTTCTTCGCCGGCCCCTCTGGGATGAGGGGTAGCGAGAAGTGGACGATGCCGCCATTCTTCGTCGGTTTGGCCGGCCCGCGTGAAACGGCGCTGGCGTCGTAGCTGAAGCCGTTTTCTGCAAGCGCTGCCGAAAGGGCCGGGCCGATCGCCAGATAAGGGGCGCGGAATCCTTCCAGACCGTTTTCGGCGAACACGCGCCACCCTTCCGGCTCCCCGGCAAGCCCGTTGATCTGCCAGGCATCGCGCAGGATGGTGCGGAACTGGTCGAATTCCCTGTCCCAGTCGGCTTCGCTCCACTTGCCGCCGTCGAAATGCCCGCAGGCATGGCTGGCGATCTCGTGCCCTTCGCCGCGCGCTGCCCAGATCTGGTCGAGGCGTGCGTGCACGTCCTCCGCCGAAGCGGCGAAGCCGATATTCGACCTGCCCGCCTTCATACCCGGCGCGCGGTAGATCTGTTTCGTCTCCGGCGAGAGCAGGTAGACACAGGATAGGAAATAGGTGAAGCGCGCGCCGGTGCGCTGGCCCAGCGAGCGGCTGCGTTCCCACTGCTCGATGAAAGAAGCGCTGTCGAAGGAGATGATGACATATTGCGGCGGGCGCGGCGCCCTTTCGGCCAGTGCTGCTGCGGGGAGCAGGGTGAGGGCGAGGGCGCCGAGACGCGTAAGAAGTGACATGTGAAAACCGATATAGATGAACCCCACCCGCCGGTAGGAAGCAATTATGGCGGGGAGTGGACTTCGTGAGGAATTTGCACAGGTTTGGTAAACGTCTGGACCGGCGGGCTGCGAGGCCCGCTTCTGCAGATGAAGGACGGAGGATGAAATGACCGATGGCAAGCGACCCGCGATTGCGCGCATCTGGCGCGGCCGGACGACACGGGATCGGGCGGACGAATATGAGGCCTACAACTACGAGGCCGGCGTAAAGCCGCTCATCGAGAAGGCGCTGGGCGTGCAGACCTTCCGCGAAGATCGCGGCGACGAGACCGAGTTCATGACGATCTCCTATTGGGAGAGCGTGGAGGCCATGAGTGTGTTCGCCGGGTCCGATCCCACCCGGATCCATCACCTCCCGCGCGACGCCGAATTTCTGATCGAGCTGCCGGAGCAGGTGCAGATTCTCCGCCTGCTCAGCAGCCACGGCACCACGGGCTGAGTGCGCCGGTCCCTGCGGCCGGTCTTTCTTGCGTCAAAATGCGGTGCGTAGAACCCGTGCGGTATGCAGGGGATTTCGCGCGACCCCTTCCATGTGCGGGAAATTCAGTTAAAAGCCGTGGGCGAGGCCGCCGGCCGGGAAGAACAGGGTATAGATGTCCGACGACAGTTTCATTCGCGAAGTCAACGAAGAGCTTCGCCAGGACCAGATGAAGGCGCTGGGGCGGCGCTATGGGCCGATCGCCATTGGCATTGCGGTGCTGGCGGTGCTGGGCACGGCTGCCTGGGTGGCCTACGACTACTGGTCGACCTCGCGCGCCAACGCTTCGGGCGACCGCTTCGCGCAGGCGCTGGAGCTTTCCGAGGAAGGCAACAACCAGGAGGCGTTGGAGGTTCTGCAAGACCTCGAGGAGACCGGCGCCGGCGCCTATCCCATGCTGGCGCGCCTGCGCGCTGCCACCGCACTCGCAGACAGCGGCGATGTGGAAGGCGCGATCGCCGGCTTCGATGCGGTCGCCAATGACGGCTCCGCGCCGGCGGCGATCCGCGACATGGCACGCCTGCGCGCCGCGCTCCTGCTCGTCGACCACGGATCCTATGCCGATGTGGCCGCGCGTGTGGAGGCGTTGACCGCCGACGGCAATCCCATGCGCCATCTCGCCCGCGAGGCGCTGGCGCTCGCCGCCTGGAAGGAAGGCGACCGCGAGAACGCACTCGCCCTTTTCGGCCAGATCGCCGATGACGAGCAGGCACCGCAAGGGGCCCGTCAGCGGGCGGAGATGATGTCGGATCTCATCGCCGGTTCCGGCAGCGGCCAGTCTGGATAGTCCCCATGACCTTCAAGGTCGCCATTGTCGGCCGGCCCAATGTCGGCAAGTCGACCCTCTTCAACAGGCTCGTCGGCCGTCGCATCGCGCTGGTCGACGACACGCCGGGGGTGACGCGTGACAGGCGCGTCCATCCCGCTCGCCTGCTCGACCTGCGTTTCGACGTGGTCGACACCGCCGGCCTCGAAGAGGCCGCTGCCCCCACGCTCGCCGGGCGCATGCGCGCCCAGACGGAGACGGCGATCGAGGAAGCCGACCTCGTTCTCTTCATGATCGACGCGCGCGCCGGGCTGATGCCGGACGACCAGGCCTTTGCCGAGGTGGTGCGCCGCAAGGGCAAGCCCGTCGTGCTGGTCGCAAACAAGACCGATGTGCGCGGCACCGATGCGGGCGTGCTGGAGTCCTTCGGCCTGGGTCTGGGCGAGCCGGTCGCCGTTTCCGCCGAGCATGGCCAGGGCTTGGCCGAGCTGCGCGACGCCATCGCCGAATATATGGGCGAGGCGGCGGAAGAGGAGGAAGCGCAGGTGGAAGGGGAGGGCGCTGCGCCTCTGATCGGCGAGGACATCGATCCGGATTCGGAGGAGACCCGCTATGATCCGACGAAGCCCATCCGCATTGCCGTGGTCGGCCGGCCGAATGTCGGCAAATCGACGCTCATCAACGCGCTGATCGGCGAGGAGCGCCTCCTGACCGGTCCCGAAGCGGGCATCACCCGCGATTCGATCTCCGTCGACTGGCATTGGCGCGGCCGCGAGATCAAGCTGTTCGATACGGCCGGCATGCGGCGCAAGGCGCGCGTGCAGGAAAAGCTCGAAAAGCTCTCCGTCGGCGAAACGCTGCGCGCCATCCGCTTCGCCGAAGTGGTGATCGTGGTCTTCGATGCCACCATGCCCTTCGAGAAGCAGGACCTGCAGATCGCCGATCTGATCCTTCGCGAGGGACGGGCGCCCGTCATCGCCTTCAACAAGTGGGACCTGATCGAGAACCGCCAGGAGAAGCTGGCGGAATTGCGCGAGAAGACCGAGCGCCTGCTCCCGCAGGCCCGCGGCCTGCGCGCCGTCACCCTCTCGGCCGAAACCGGGCGCGGGCTCGACCAGCTCATCCAGGCCGCCGTCGACACGCATCAGGTGTGGAACCGCCGTATCCCGACAGGGCCGCTGAACCGTTGGCTGGAGCAGGCCACCACCCGGCATCCGCCGCCCGCGGTGGCCGGCCGGCGGCTGAAGGTGAAATATATGACGCAGGTGAAGGCGCGGCCGCCCGGTTTCGTGCTCTCCTGCTCGCGCCCCGAGGCCATGCCCCAGTCCTATATCCGCTATCTCGTCAACGGCCTGCGCGACGCCTTCGACATCCATGGGGTGCCGATCAGGATTTCGCTGCGCACATCCGAGAACCCCTATGCGGGAAGGGCGCGCAAGCGGGGTTAGATCGCATCCCGCCTGCGCTCCAGGCTCATCTCCACGGGTGGGCCGTTGCGGATGGTCTGATAGACGACGCAATACCGCTCCGTCAGCTTGAGAAGCTGGTCGAGGCTTTCCTGCGGCGCATCGGTGTCGAGCAGGAAGGCGAGACGGATCTCCGCGAAACCCACCGGCGCGTCCTTGGCAACGCCGAGCGTGCCGCGGAAATCGAGATCGCCCTCCGCCGCTATCTCGCCGGACCTGACTGGGATCTCCAGCGCGGTGGCCACCGCCTTCAGGGTCACGCCGGCGCAGGCCACCAGCGCTTCGAGCAGCATGTCTCCGGAGCACAGTTCCGCCCCTGAGCCGCCGGTCCCTGGATGCAGGCCCGCTACGGCCAGCGAACGGCCGGTCTCCACCTTGCAGGCGATGATTTCATTGTCGAGGCTACCGCGCGCCTTGAGCGTGATGCACGCGGATAGGGGATCGGAGCGGTAGTGCTCCTTCAGCGGCGCCTGGATGGCGCGCAATGTGGTGGCGTCCATGGCCATGTCCTCCGTGTTCCCGCTTTTGCCGGCGGGAGGCGGAGACCATGATACGCCGATGCGTTGAGCGGAGGGAGCGGAATAGTCACAGGCAGTGGCGGGAGGACGCCTGAGATCCTCCTTTTGCGGGACATTTCACCGCAGGGCCGGGAAGATCGTCTCCGAAGTCTCATTCCCTCCATTTTCGTGCCCCCGTTAACCGGCGATCAAGGTTAACGAAATAGGCTCGGAACAGTCAGCGTTTTTAGTTTCGAGAGGGTGCGGGTGTTTGCTTCAGGTGTAAGGCGGCGTAGGGCGCCAGGGCAGGAACGCTCACATTTTCCTTCCCTCGCTCTGGCTCTCGGTTTCTGGCTCGGCTTCCCCACGGTTGTCGCCTACCAGGATATGGTGAGCCTGGTTTCCGGGCAGGAGGTGCAGGCGCGCTGGGCGGCCGTGGTCGAGCGCTCGGTGGCCGGCTCCGTGCATCAGGCAGAGATGCCCTTCAAGAACCAGGATATGCCGGTCTCCACCATGTCCGGTGCCGGCCTGGACACGCCGGGCGTCGGCGAGGTCGCGTTCCGCACCCACGGCAAGGCGGAGGAGGGCTCGGACGAGAAGAACATCAACCGCGCCGCCAAGCAGGGCCGCCTGGTAAAGACCCTGCCGATGGCGCCGCCGCGCCTCTTCAACGCGGGCTCGATCTTCGAGCAGACCAGCCTGCTCAAGCCCGAGCCGGTCGGCGAGATGCTGATGGCCTTCACCAAGCCGGAGATCAGGGGCAAGGAGGTGCAGATCGCCTCGGCCTTCTACATCAAGCACGAGGCACAGCAAGACTTGCCGGCCGTCATCGCCGATCTGGTGAACAACGAGAAGGCGGATATCCTGGCCACCGCCTACGCGCCGGCGGAGCCGGATTATGCCAAGGCCTCGCCCTTCGCCAGCATCCTGCGCGACGAGGATGACGGCCGTTTCATCCCGCCGGTCCCGCCGAGCGATCATCCCTGGGCGCGCACGCCCCTGCCGCCCGAGGTCTTCTCCGAGCGCGAGCAGCAATGCCTTGCGGCCGGCATCTATTTCGAGGCGCGCGGCGAGCCGGTGCGCGGCCAGGCGGCCGTGGCCCAGGTCATCCTGAACCGCGTGCGCAACCCGGCCTATCCGAACTCGATCTGCGGTGTCGTCTACCAGAACGAGAAATGGCGCAACCGCTGCCAGTTCTCCTTCGCCTGCGACGGCATCAAGGACCGCGTGGCGAGCCCCGGGCACTTCCGCACCGCCAAGGAGGTGGCCATGGCCGTCACCGCGGGCAAGATCTGGCTCGATGAAGTGGGCTCCTCCACCCACTACCACGCCACCTATGTCCATCCGCGATGGGCGAGGGCCATGGAGAAGACCAAGAAGATCGGCCAGCACATCTTCTACCGCACCTACGGCGGCGGGTGGAATTAGTGCGGCAGCCCTCTCCACGGGGGAGGGCGGGGCCGCATGCGCGGCGGGAAACGGTGCGATTCCCCGGTCATGGGAAGGTGCGTTGCGGCAGACGCTTTGTCGCACCGATGTAACACGCTGAATATAAAAGAGAAAAACGCGCACCAACATCGGTGCTGCGCGGCTTGACTGCCGCAAGCCCGCTCACTATGTTGCGCGCGACTTCGAGGCGGGGGATCCGCTGGCCGAAAACCGGCGTGGAGGCTCTGATGACCCATCAGCAAGAGCCGGGCGATCTGGAGAAGCGGCGGCGCGATCTCGAGGCGGCCCTGGCGTTGCGAAAGCCGAAAGTGCCGAGCGATGCAGGGGGCGCGAAGACAGGCGGTGTGGGCGGTTTCGGGAATGCGCTGCGGCTTTCCAGCGAATTCATCGCCGGCATCCTTGTTGGAGCGGGCCTGGGCTGGTTCATCGACAGGATGGCCGGCACCTCGCCTTGGGGACTGATCATTTTCCTGCTCCTGGGTTTCGGGGCGGGAATTCTTAATGTCCTGCGTTCGGCGGGACTTGTAGCTGAATTCGGATCGAAGGCGCCGGAAAAGGGCGGCAGTGATCCGCGGGAAAAGAAGTAGGCGCTTTCGCGCCGCGTGTTGAGGACGAGGGGATCCCAGTGGCCACAGACCCGATCCACCAGTTTCAGATTTCGAAATTGATACCGATCGAAATCGGCGGCCTCGATTTTTCCTTCACCAATTCTTCGGCCTTCATGCTTGCCACCGTGGCCGGCGCCGGTGCGTTCCTTTATCTGACCACGTCGAGCCGTGGTCTCGTTCCGGGCCGGCTGCAGTCGGTTTCGGAAATGGCCTACGAGTTCGTGGCCTCGATGTTGCGTGACGCGGCGGGCAGTCAGGGAATGCGGTTCTTCCCCTTCGTCTTCTCACTCTTCATGTTCGTGCTGGTGGCGAACCTTCTCGGGCTGTTCCCCTATTTCTTCACCGTCACGAGCCATATCATCGTCACCTTCGCGCTGGCGCTCCTCGTCATCGGGACGGTGCTTGTCTATGGCTTTCTGAAACACGGTTTCGGGTTCCTGAAGCTCTTCGTGCCGAGCGGCGTTCCGGCGGTGCTGGTGCCGCTGGTGGTCACGATCGAGGTCGTCTCCTTCCTTTCCCGGCCGATCAGCCTCTCGGTCCGTCTTTTCGCCAATATGCTGGCCGGCCACATCACGCTCAAGGTTTTCGCCGGCTTCGTCACGTCGCTGGGCGCCCTTGGCGTGGCGGGCGCCGCCGGCGCGGTGCTGCCGCTTGCCATGACCGTGGCGCTCACCGGTCTCGAATTCCTGGTCGCCTTCCTGCAGGCCTATGTCTTTGCGGTTCTCACCTGCATGTATCTCAACGACGCCCTGCACCCGGGCCACTAGGAAAAGTTCACCGGCGGGCCTCCGCCAGACCAATCTGAAATCCAGACCCACAAGGAGTTCGTAAGATGGAAGTAGAAGCAGCAAAGGCAATCGGCGCGGGTATCGCCTGCCTCGGCATGGGCGGTGCCGGCATCGGCCTTGGCCATATCTTCGGTAACTACCTGGCGGGCGCGCTGCGCAACCCGTCCGCTGCCGACGGTCAGTTCGGCCGCCTGATCTTCGGCTTCGCCGTGACCGAGGCGCTTGGCATCTTCTCGCTGCTGGTGGCGCTGCTTCTCCTCTTCACCTAATCGGCGGTTTCGTGCCTGGACCGGCCGCGGCTCGCGGCCGGTTTCGACCACAAGGGGAAAGCCATGTTCGTGGCACCGGCATTCGCGCAGGAGGCGGCTGATCAGGCCGTCGGCGAAACACATACGGAAACGGGCGTTGCGGAAGGCGGCGCGCATGAGGGCGCCTTTCCTCCCTTCGACGCTTCCACCTATCCTTCGCAGCTTCTCTGGCTGGCCATCACCTTCGGGCTGTTCTACCTGTTCCTGAAACGGGTGGTCCTGCCGCGCATCGGCAGCATCCTGGAAGTGCGGCGCGACCGCATCGCCCAGGATCTCGATCAGGCCGCGCGCATGAAGGAAGAGGCCGACGCTGCGGTGGCTGCTTACGAGCAGGAACTTGCCGAGGCGCGCAAGAAGGCCTCCCAGATCGCGCAGGAAGCGCGTGACAACGCCAAGGCGGAGGCCGAGGCCGAGCGCCGCAAGGTAGAAGCCGGCCTGGACGCCAAGCTCAAGGATGCCGAGGATCGGATTGCCGAGATCAAGACTTCGGCGCTGAAGGATGTCGGCGCGATTGCCGAGGACACGGCCGCGGCCATCGTCCAGGAGCTTGTCGGCGGCAAGGTCGACAAGGCCTCGCTCTCGGCGGCGGTGAAGGCCTCACAGCAGTAGGAGAGGGATGCATGGACGCGACGTTCTGGGCGCTGGTTGCGCTGATCATCTTTATCGGCATTCTCCTCTACGTGAAGGTGCCGGCCATGCTCGCGGGCTCGCTCGACAGCCGTGCCGATCGCATCCGCAACGAGCTCGAGGAGGCGCGTCGGCTGCGCGAGGACGCCCAGCAGCTGCTCGCCGAGTACCAGCGTAAACGCCGCGAGGCCGAGCAGGAGGCGAAGGACCTCGTCGACGCCGCCAAACGGGAAGCGAAGCTTATCGTTTCCGATGCGAAGGCGAAGACGGAAGAGTATGTCGTGCGCCGCACGGCCCTGGCCGAACAGAAGATCGCCCAGGCCGAACGGGATGCGGTGAACGAGGTGCGGGCGAACGCGGTCGATGTCGCGATCGCCGCCGCCGGCAGGCTGCTGGCCGACCGGGTCGACGCCAAGACCGGCGGGGACCTCTTCAAGGCGTCGCTTCAGGAAGTGAAGTCGAAGCTGAACTGAGCCTGCCGCACTGTTCTGAAAAAACGCCGCCCCTCGGGGCGGCTTTTTTACTCTGAAACGCTTCAAGGTGCCTGCCCTCTGCTGCGCACGTGAACGCGTCGCCGCCGCGCCCAGGAGGCTATGTCGACGGCGCCTCGTATGGGATGTCGAGCAGCCGGCAGAGGTCCTGCAGGCATTCCTCGAAGACGGGCGACAAGTCGCTATAGGCGAACCCGATCTGGTTGAGCACCTCCATGCAGAGCAGGCCGTAGAGCCGCATCCAGCAGGAGAGGAAGATATAGGCCGCTTCAGGAGGCAGGGCGCCCTCGATCTTCTCCGAATAGGCGCGCAGTTGCGCGGCGAGCGAGGGGTCCATGTCCTCGATGCTCGGGAGCGGGAAACGCCGCGTGCGCCAGATCGCCACGATTTCCTCCAGGAAAACCTGTCCGAAGGCGCGGCCCGTCTGGCTTACATTGGCGCAGCGTTCCGGCCCCGCCGGGGAAGCGGGCGTGGCGAACAGGCACCCGAACTCTGTCGGATGCGCGATCGCCCATTCGCGCAGGCCGCGGCTGATGGCAAGCAGGCGGCGCTCGGGTCTGTCGGCACCGCTCCCGTCGCGCGCCGAGGTCAGCGCCGCCACCAGCTCGGAATAAAGGTCGCTGCGCACGGCTTCGATCAGGTCGCCCTGGCTCGGATAATAGCGATAGAGTGCGGGTCCGCTCATGCCCATCTTCCGCGCCACGGCATTGACCGTGACCGCCGGGGCGCCCTTCTTGACGAGAAGATCGCGGGCGATTTCCCGGATCTCCGCCATGGTGGCTTCCCTGAACTTCTCTCTGCGGCTCGGTCTCTTGGCGGCCTCGGTGGACATCTTGACCGTCGATGATCGTGTTGAACTTTATAGAGGTCTGCGGACAATGCCGCATGGTCACGGCAGCTGCCCTCGGGCCGGCTGACATTCGGCGGTCTCGGAGTGCGCCCTAGTGCTCACAGGCCCTAACTGACGTTAGACTATATAACGGCAACAGCCCGCGCAAGCGGCTCCCTTCCGAACAATGCCTTCCGGGTGATGCCTCAGTTTGAGAGCTGGCAATCGCCTCGCTGGAAGCGCAGGGTATCGTCTCGACGATAGGTTGCGAAGGTTTTCATCCGGCATGCAATGGACTAGAGGGTGTCCGTTCCGAGCATTCCTCATTCGCGGTGCGCGATCGCACCCGTCCGATGCCCTTGCGAGTCATTCTCCATGAGCCGCTTTCATTGCGGTGTCGATTTCGGCACCACCAACTCCACCGTCGGTCTCTGCGCAAGCGGCGGCGACCCATTTCTGATCCCCGTCGAGGACGACGATCTCACCATCCCGTCGGCACTCTTTTTCAGCCTGGAGGACGGCAGCGTGCATTTCGGCCGGTCGGCCGTTCATCAGTATATGGACGGCGCGGAGGGACGTTTCATGCGGGCACTGAAGTCGATCCTCGGCACCAGCCTGATGAAGGAGACCACACAGGTCGGCCGCGACCGCCTGACCTTCCAGGGACTGATCGGCCGCTTCCTCCGCCATCTGAAGGAGCGCCTCGAACAGCAGCCCAGCGGCATGCCCGATCATGTGGTGCTGGGTCGGCCCGTTTCCTTCGTCGATGGTGACGGGACCGCCGACCGCACCGCGCAGGATCAGCTCGAGGCTGCCGCACGTGCGGAGGGCTTCCGTCACGTGGAGTTCCAGTTCGAGCCGGTCGCCGCAGCACTCCACTTCGAACGCTCGCTCAATGAAGAAGCGCTCGCCCTCGTGGTCGACATCGGCGGCGGGACGTCCGATTTTTCGGTTCTGCGGCTTTCGCCCGAGCGCTCGCGCGCGGCGGATCGGCGCGGCGACATTCTGAGCACGTCGGGTGTCCATGTCGGCGGGACCGATTTCGACCGCTGCCTCAACATCGCGAAGGTCATGCCGCATATGGGGCTCGGCACGAAGACCCGCGACGGCAAGCGCCATCTGCCGGTGTGGTATTTCAATGACATGGCGACCTGGCACAGGATCAACCAGCTCTATACGGCGAAGACCCTGCAGGATATCCGGTCCTTGGCGCGCGAGGCGGCCGAGCCGGAAAAGCTCGCGCGCTTCGAGCATCTGCTGGTCCACCGTTCCGGCCACAGGCTCGCGGCCCAGGTGGAGAAAGCCAAGATCGAACTGACGGATGCACCAGACACCGTCATCCATCTCGACGAGTCGGGCCTGTCGCTGGCGCTGCCGGTCAGCCGCGGCGCATTCGACGCGGCGAGCGCCGAACTGGTGGAAAAGATCGGCGTCGCGATCGAAGACGCCCTTCGCGGTGCGGGAGTGGCCGCGGGGGCGATCGAAACCGTTATCCTGACAGGTGGCGGCGCACAGGTTCCGTTGGTGCGGACGGCCGCGACCGCGCGGTTCCCCGATGCCCGCATCGCCCGGTCCGACCAGTTCGGCTCGGTCGGACTGGGACTCGCCGTCGACGCCGCCCGGCGGTTCGCGTAGCCCTTGTTGCATGGGCGGGCGCATTGAGTTCCGTTAAGGCCATGCCGCTGGACGGATCCAAGGGCCGGCGTTGAAAAAGGCGAATCTTGGGACGGAGGAAAGGGCGCCCTGTGCCGACCCTTTCTGGGAACGGCTGGTTCGTGCTCAATCACGGCCTTCCAGCAGAAGAATCCAGGGAAGCGGCAGGCCCGAGCGCTTCAGACGGAGACATCACCGCTTTTCCGCTTCACACCCGCAAATGGCCTGCGCGCGCTCTGGCGGAGAGCCGTCACGTGACGAAGCCGGCCTCCGGCTGCTCCGCCGGAATCGCGGCCGCCTCGTCGGCCGAGGGCTTGAACGGCGAGAAGCTCATGCGGTGAAGCCGCGAGACGGGACCATGTTCGAGGATCGCCGACCGGTGGCGCTCTGTGGCGTAGCCCACATGGCTGTCGAAACCGTAATGCGGCATGAGCGTGCCCGTCCGCACCATCATGCGGTCCCGCGTCACCTTTGCCACAATGGACGCCGCCGCGATCGACTGCGAACGCTGGTCGCCCTTGACCACGGCGCGGCAGGGGCAGGGCAGCCCCGGGGGATGTCGCGCCCGTCCGCCAGCGCATAGGCGGGAGGCAGGCAAAGCCCCTCGAGCGCACGCCGCATCGCCTCTAGGCTGGCCTTCAGGATATTCGATCCGTCGATGCTGCCCGCGCAGAGCGAGGCGACGGAGACGGCGAGCGCTGCGCCGAAGATGTCGCTGACCAGCGCCTCGCGCGCCTCCGCCGTCAGCCGCTTGGAATCGTCGAGCCCCCGGGGATGCGATCGGGGTCGAGCACGACCGCCGCCGCCACCACGGGCCCGGCGAGCGGGCCGCGGCCAGCCTCATCGAGCCCCGCCACGGGCGCGAGACCCTCGCGCATGATGCCGGCCTCCAGCGTGAAATCCGGACGCACGGGCAAGTCGAAGAGAAGCGGAGAATCGGAACACGATGAAGCCATGGCGGCGATGCTTGCATCGCTTCCGATTCTCCGCAAGCCTTTCCCGGCAGGTGGGGCAAAAAAGCCGGAAAGGCCGCCGTCGGCCCGGGTGCGGGGCTGCGACGGTCATTCCGGGCGGCGTGGGGCTTCACCGGCCCGGAGAACCACTATTCCTTCCTGTGCGAGGGGAGCATTGGCGCTTCCGCCTGCTGTCCGCCCGCGGCATCTGCCGCTCGAAGCGCGGATGATGCCCGTTCCCCAATCCTTCTTTTCTCCGTACCGCGGCGCCTAAAGCAGGCTCAACTGCTCGCCTTCGCCTTTTCCCGCCTTGAAGAGATCCGTCCTGAGCTTCCGGCGCTCGAGGTTGAGGCCTATGCGCCGTGCGGCGATCTCGAAGCGGCGACCGATCTGCCAGGCGTAGGGACCCGTGCCCCGCATGCGCTTGCCCCATTCCGCATCGTAGTCCTTGCCGCCGCGCATCGAGCGGACGAGCGACATCACGTGCCTGTAGCGGTCCGGATAGTGCCGCAGGAGCCAGTCCTTGAAGATCGGGCTCACCTCGAGCGGCAGGCGCAGGATCACATATCCCGCCTCGCGCGCGCCCGCGGCATGGCCCGATTCGAGGATACGCTCGATCTCGCTGTCGTTGAGGCCGGGAATGACCGGCCCGATCATCACCGAGGCTGGCACGCCCGCATCGCTCAGGCTGCGAACCGCCTCCAGCCGGCGCGTGGGCGTGGCGGCCCTGGGCTCCATGGTGCGGGCGAGCCGCCGGTCGAGCGTGGTGACCGAAAGCGCCACCTTGGCAAGTCCCCGTTCGGCCATGCGCGAGAGGATGTCGATGTCACGCGTGACGAGCGCAGACTTGGTGACGATCCCCACGGGATGGTTGTGCGCGTCGAGCACTTCGAGGATCTCGCGCATGATGCGCCATTTCTTCTCGATCGGCTGGTAAGGGTCCGTATTGGTCCCGATCGCGATCGTGCGCGGCTCGTAACCGGGCTTTGCCAACTCCCTTTCGAGAAGCCGCGCGGCATCGGGCTTGGCGAACAGCTTCGATTCGAAATCCAACCCCGGCGAAAGCCCCATATAGCTATGCGTCGGCCGCGCGAAACAGTAGACGCAGCCGTGCTCGCAGCCGCGATAGGGATTGATCGAGCGGTCGAACGAGATGTCGGGCGAGGTGTTGCGCGTGATGATGGTGCGGGGCTTTTCCACCTGCACCTCGGTCCTGAAGGGCGGCAACTCCTCCAGCGTCTCCCACCCGTCATCGAAGACATGGCGCGTCAGCGGCTCGAACCGGCCACTCGGATTCACGCCTGCGCCGCGCCCTCTCCGGCGATCCTCGCCGATGCGCAGGCCCGCATCCTCGATCACCGCATTTGCCATGGCAGAACCTCCACCGCTGAAAGCGGCAATGTCTGCCCGTGCGATCTGTTCCATTACTGCCTCCGCGCCATGCGACCGGTGCGCCATCTTGAGATGAATCTATTCCTACTCTCGGAATGAGAACAAATCAAGAACATTTGCGCACAATCACAGAACGCGGAAAAAGGCGCTCAGCGTGGCCATCTGTGGATATTGCCGCTCATGAGACGCCGCCGCCGCGCTTCAGGTGCTCATCGAGCCGGGGCATGATCTCGACGAAGTTGCAGGGCGTGTGCCGGTAGTCGAACTGGTCCCTAAGGATGGAATCCCAGGCGTCGCGGCAGGCGCCGGGCGACCCCGGAAGCACGAAGACGAAGGTCTGGCCGATCAGCCCGGCGGTCGCGCGCGACTGGATCGTGGAGGTGCCGATCTTCTCGAAGGAGATTCTGTGGAAAACCTGTGAAAACCCGTCCATGCGCTTTTCGAACAGGGGTTCCAGCGCCTCCGGCGTCACGTCGCGGCCGGTGAAACCAGTTCCCCCGGTGGTGATCACGGCATCCACGCGCGGGTCGGCGCACCAGGCCTGGACGAGGCGGCGGATGCGGCCTGAGTCGTCGGGCACGATGGCCCGGTCGACGACTTCGTGGCCGGCCTCTCCGATGCGGTCCGCCAGGGTCTGGCCGGATTTGTCGTCCGCCAGGGTCCGCGTGTCGGAGACGGTAAGCACGGCAAAGCGCACGGGGATGAACTGCCGTTCAGGCATGGCCGAACTCCGGTGTCGAGGTCATGGTCGTGGTCGCCTGCACCAGCCAGCGGGGATGCCTGCCGGCGATCGCGATGCCCGCGCGCCGGGCCTCTCCCGGCGTCTTGAAGATGCCGTAGCAGGTGGCGCCGGAGCCGGACATGCGCGCGATCAGCGCCCCTTCCGTCCGCATCTGGCCCAGCACCCCGCCGATTTCGGGCATCAGCGAAAGCGCGGGCGGTTCCAGATCGTTGCGGGCGCGCCGCAGCCAGTCCACCAGTTCCGCCAGCCCCGCATCGGGGGGAAGGGCGCGCAAGGGCGGGTTCTCGCGCTCCATGAGGGCGGCGAAGACTACCGGCGTCGCCAACGGCAGGCCGGGATTGACGAGCAGGATGGAAAGCGGGGGCAGCGAAGGAACAGGCTCCAGTGTCTCGCCGATCCCGCGCGCGATCAGCGGCCGGGCGGCAAGGCACATGGGGATGTCCGCGCCGAGCCGGACACCTATTTCCGCCAGCGCTGCCGGTTGCGCATCGATGCCCCAGAAGCGCACGAGAAGATTGAGGGCGGCCGCTGCGTCGCTGGAACCGCCGCCCACGCCCGCTGCCACGGGCAGGTTCTTCTCGAGGGTGAGTGCGACCGGCCGCTCCGCGCGCGCGCCGAACCGCTCCCGCAGGAGGTCACGCGCCCTGAGCACCAGGTTGGCCTCGCCGGGAAGTCCCGCGGCGAAGGGCCCGCGGACCGAGAAGGAGTCGCGGTCCGCCGCCGCCGCGGTGAGCCGGTCGCCATAGCCGGCGAAGACGACGAGGCTTTCCAGCGTGTGATAGCCGTCGTCGCGGCGGCCCGTGACATGGAGCGCCAGGTTGATCTTCGCCGGTGCGGCGCTCTCGAGCTTCATCGTGAAGCCGTTCAGTCCTTCGCCAGACGGTATTCGCCGGTCCGGGGATCCTTGACCAGGGTTCCCATGCTGCCCGTAGCCGCTTCCTGCCGGGCGCGCTCCATGCGCTTCGTCACGCGTTCCGCTTCGCGCAGGAAGGCGCGGTAGCCGAAGATGGCCACGGTGGCGATGAGGGCGAAGAAGATCAGTTGCGGCATGGCCAAATGCCTCCTTGGCGGCGATCGATGTCATTCTAGGGCATGATCCCGAAAAGTGGATGCCGGTTTTCGGAAAAGATCATGCTCAAGCAAAAAGTTGGATCATGATGCCGATTCAACGAGGCGGCATCATGATCCAAGGCGGTTTGACGGCTGAGCAAAGGCGGCATCACAGCCCATACCGGCGCCACAGCGCCTGGTCCTCCGCCGCCTCCAGGAGGCCCGTGGCGGCGGCCGCGGCGATATCCGCCCCGCGCCCGTCGATGCCGAAGAAGCCGAGCCGGCGTCCCAACAGCCCGCGCGGCGCGCTCACCAGCTTGAGGCGCGTCTTCTCGCCATAGCGTTTCTTGAGATAGGAGCGCATGTCGCCGGTGGCGTCCACGAGACCAAGGCTATGGCCGCGCTCGCCGGTCCAGAACAGCCCGGTGAAGAGATCGTCGTCCTCGGCGAGCTTCGCCCCGCGCCGCTCCTTCACCAGCGCGATGAAGCTCTGGTGCACGTCCTCCTGCAGTGCCTTGAGCCGCTCCACATCCTCTTCCTTTTCCGGCTGGAAGGGATCGAGGATGGCCTTGTTGCGGCCGGATGTGTGCACGCGCCGCTCGACGCCGATCTTCCTGATGAGGTCCTGGAAACCAAAACCTGCCGAGACGACGCCGATCGAGCCCACGATGGAGGAGGAGTCGGCGATGATCTCGTCGCCCGAAAGCGCGATCATGTAGCCACCGGAAGCCGCGACGTCCTCGACGAAGACGAGCACGCGCTTCTTCTTCTCCTCGGCGAGGTCGCGGATGCGCCGGTAGATGAGGCGCGACTGCACGGGCGAGCCACCCGGCGAGTTGACGGAGATGGCCACGGCCGGCGCGGAGAAGGAGAACGCCTTTTCCAGAAGCGCTGCCGTGGAAGCGAGCGAAAGGGACTGGCGCATGGGGCTTCCGCCCGCCATGATCGTGCCGTGCAGCCTGATGACGGGGATCGTGACGGCGTCGGAGCGGAGGGATTTCGGCAGGAGGCGTGCCAGCGATTCTTTCACGTCGGGTCTCCGGGGCGGTTTCGGTGTCATGTAGGCATTGGCCGGCGGGACGCAATGGCGCTGTCCGGGAACGACCTTAATTGGCAACGTCAATAGGTGAAAAGGGTTTCCCTGCCGTTGATGACGGCGTCGGCGCGCGCGGTGAAGGCGCGGCCGTCCTTCTCGTGCAGCACGAGCGGCGTTGCGAGCGCGAGTGCACCGCGCGCGCCCTTGCGGGCATGCAGGAGGATGCGGATCGCCTCCGCCTCGGGGCGCGGGTGGATCGGCATGCAGCGCGGGCTGCCGAATCGGCCTTCCAGCGCCGCAAGGATGTCGCCGAGCGATGCCGGCCGGGCGATGATCGCCACCTCGCCCCGAGGTCCGGTGATGGCTGACGCCGTCCTCAGCCAGCGCTCGAAGAGCCCGTCCGCCATGACATGCGCCTCGCGTCTGAGCGCATCCGGCGTGGCGCGGTCGCGGGCCGCGTTGAAGGGCGGGTTCATGATGACGAAGTCGAAGGACCGGTCATCAAGTCCCGCTTGCGCGCGTTCGGGGCCGGCAAGCTCCACATCGGCCTGAAGCACCGCGAGGCGGGGAGCAAGCGCCGCATTCTGAGGGAGGTCGCAGCTTTTGCGCGCACACTCCGCCATTTCCTCCGTCTTTTCGACCAGGAGCACTTGCGCCTGCGGGCAGCGGGCGGCGACCGCAAACCCCGCCGCACCCGCACCTGCGCCGAGATCGGCAACCCGCCCGGCGAAGCCGTCAGGCACCGCGCCAGCAAGCAGCATGGCGTCCAGCCCCGCCCGATGCCCCTTGCCGACGGGCTGCACGAGGTGGAAGCCACCGCGGTGGAAGGCGTCGACGGTGAAGTCCGATTTGCGGTTCATGGGTTGGCGACGATGCGAAATTATTCCGGGCCCGAGGCAAGTTCGGCCGGCGCCTTTTCACGCGTTCCCGGCGACGATTTCAATCCTCACCCCCGGTCCCCAACAGCCCGGCATCGGCGAGAAGCCGGCGCGCCTCTTCGGCCTGTTCCTCCGCGACCAGCACGCGCCGCGGCAGGACACCGAGGGAACCTTCCATGATGCTCATGTTCCGGTCCGCGATGTGGTAGTCGATGTCCGCGTCGCGCAGCAGGCTTTCGATGAAGGAGATGGCGACGGCGTCATTGGTGCGGATGAGTTCGATCATGCCGGCGACGTTGGCAGGTTGGTGCGCGCTTGTAAATGAGCGCCGGTTGTCCTACCGAAAACCCGCGCTAATTCGCCGCTTGCGGCGGCGGCGGCAGCGGCCATACACTTCCGGCGCAGGCCGGCAAGGAAGGAGAAGCACTGGTGGGCGTCGTATTGAACCTCGAAGACGGCAAGCGCGGTGCGGCCTCGATCGACCGCCTGATCGGTCTCACCAACGACGATATGGCGCGGGTCAACGAGCTGATTCTCTCCAAGGCCGGCTCGGATGTGGAACTCATTCCCGAGCTTGCGCGTCACCTGATCTCCTCCGGCGGCAAACGGCTGCGCCCGATGGTCACCCTCGCCGCCGCCCAGATGTTCGGCTACGCGGGCGAGGGCCACGTGAAGCTCGCCACCAGCGTCGAGTTCATGCACACGGCCACGCTGCTCCATGACGACGTCGTCGACGAAAGCGACATGCGGCGCGGCAAGAAGACGGCGCGCATGATCTGGGGCAATCAGGCGAGCGTCCTCGTCGGCGACTTCCTGCTCGGCCAGGCCTTCCGCCTGATGGTCGATGTCGGCTCGCTCGATGCCCTCGACGTGCTTTCCGCCGCCGCCGCCGTGATCGCGGAGGGCGAGGTGATGCAGCTCGGCGTGTCCAAGAACCTCGAGACCACCGAGGACGAATATCTCAGCGTGATCAAGGCGAAGACCGCTGCGCTCTTCTCCGCCGCCGCCGAGGTGGGCCCCATCATCGCCGAGGCCACGCGCAACGACCGGGCCGCCCTTCGCTCCTTCGGCACCAATCTCGGCCTTGCCTTCCAGCTTGTCGACGATGCGCTGGACTATGGCGGCAGCACCACCGATCTGGGCAAGAATGTCGGCGACGATTTCCGTGAGGGGAAGGTCACCCTGCCGGTGATCCTGAGCTACCGGCGCGGCGCCGAGGAGGAGCGGCTTTTCTGGAAGCGCGCCATCGAGGAGGACGAGAGCGACGATGCCGCGCTCGAAAAGGCCATCGGGCTGATGAAGCGCCACGGCGCTATCGGCGATACGATCGGCCGCGCGCGCCATTTCGGCGAGATCGCGCGCGACGCGCTTGCACCGCTCAAGAACACGCCGCAGAAGGCCGCCCTCTTCGATGTCATCGATTTCTGCATCAGCCGCGTTTCTTGACGCCCCGTGAAAATCGCCGGCATCGGTTGAAGCGCAATCGCAAAAAGGCCATGCTCTGCGGGTAGCGAGATTCCGTGGCGGCTTCCGTACGGGAAGCTGCCGAACCGGACGGAAGGGAAGGCATGCGGCGAATGAAGGCAACACTCAGGACGACGGCGGCACTCGCGGTCTTCATGACAATGTCGCTCGAGGCGGGGATCGCCAAGGAAACGACGCCCGCGGTCACCGGCGCCGTGCCGACGAAGACCTTTTCCGGCGCCTATCTCGCGGGGCGGGCGGCCGAGTTCGACAACGATCTGAACAGCGCCGTCACCTATTACGAGCGTGCGCTCGCCTTCGACCCCGACAACACGGATCTGCAGCAGACGCTGCTGCTCACGCTTATCAGCCAGGGCGACCTGGACAAGGCGCTGCCCTTTGCGGAGAAGCTGCAGGCCGTGCCCGAGGTCGAGCGCTTCTCGCGCCTTGCGCTCGCCGTCGATTCCTTCCGCGACAAGGATTTCCCCGCAGCCGAGCGCTGGCTCAATCTCGTTCTGGAATCGGATCTCGACCGTCTGATCACCAGTATCATGACGAGCTGGGCCAAGGTGGGGCAGGGCGACGTGGATGCTGCTCTCGCCAATCTCGACGATCTCGACGGTCCCGATTGGTACGAACTCTTCAAGGGCTATCATCACGCGCTGATCCTGGCCTATGGCGGGCGGGACGAGGACGCGGACGCCGCCTTCGAGGAGGTGGTGGGGACACTCGCGCCGCGCTCTGTGGCGCCAGATACGTTCGGTCGGCTCGCCGAGGTCTATGCGTCCTATCTCTCCAGCCGTGGCGAAACCGAACGCGCACTCGCCGTGCTCAGCCAGGCGGAGCAGTCCGGCGGCGGCATCGTCACCATCCCCGAGCTGCGTGCCAAGCTGGAGGCGGGCGAAAAGCTCGCGCCGGTCGTGAAGGACCCTTCCGACGGCGCAGCCGAGATCCTGCTCAATATCGGCACCGAGCTTGCGAGCGGCGGCGGAGATGCCTTCGTCCGCCTCTATCTCCAGCTCGGCCGCGCTCTGCGCCCGCGGAGCGACGCCATCCTCGTCCAGTTGGCCCATGTCGCCGAGCGGCAGCAAGACGGCGAGGAGGCCATCGCCATCTACCGCCAGATCGAGGACGATTCGCCCTGGGCGCGCTTCGCCGCCTTCCAGATCGGGCTCAACCTTGCCGATCTCAAGCGCAACGAAGAGGCGATCGCGCATCTGAAGAAGGTGCTCGATGCCGATCCGAAGGACATGCGCGCCTACCTGGCGCTTGGCGGCGTCTACAGCAGCGAGAAGAATTACCGTGCTGCGGCCGAGCTCTACGACCGGGCGGTGGAGCAGATCGCCGAGCCCGCGCGCGAGCACTGGAACATCTTCTATCAGCGCGGCATCGCCTATGAGCGGCTGAAGGAGTGGCCGAAGGCCGAGCCCAACTTCAAGACGGCGCTGGAGCTCTATCCCGACCATCCCCAGGTGCTGAACTATCTCGGCTATTCCTGGATCGACATGAACATGAACCTCGAAGAGGGCATGGACTTGATCCGCAAGGCGGTCGAACTGCGCCCCAGCGACGGCTACATCGTGGATTCGCTCGGCTGGGCCTATTACCGGCTCGGCCAGTACGACGAGGCGGTCACGCAGCTCGAACGCGCGGTCTCGCTGCGCCCGGAGGATGCGGTGCTGAACGACCACCTGGGCGACGTCTACTGGCGCGTCGGCCGCCGCCTCGAGGCGCGCTATCAGTGGGCTCAGGTGAAGGACCTCGAACCCGAGCCCGATCTTCTGGCCCAGGTGGAGGAGAAGCTGGAGAACGGCCTTCCGCCGGAGGACGGCAAGAAGGTGGCCGACGCGGCGGGCACGCCCCGCGTCCTCAGCGAGGAAGCCTCGGCCCAGGCGGCGCAGAAGCCGGAGGAGCCCGCGGCAAAGCCCGACACACCCGCGGCCGCGCCGGAAGAAGCTCCCGCCGCCGATGCGGCGGCCGCGAACGGGGAGACCTACAAGGTCAAGCCGGGCCAGTCGCTCTGGTCCATCGCCGTGGAGGAGCTCGGCGACGGCAAACGCTTCCGCGAGATTCTCGACCTGAACCCGGTTCTGAAGGGTGATCCGAACCGCATCCGCCCGGGCCTTGAGCTGACGCTGCCTGCTGGCGGACGATAACTCCGTGATCCCGGAAGCCCCGAAGGGCTATCCGGGACCCTATCGGATCGGCTGATCCCCGGCACCATGCCGCCCAAGCCAATTGCTTGACGCTCACGCGCGCCCGCAATAGGACGGAGCCGAGCCTGATCCTTGGAGAAGTTCGCGTGAACGCAAGCGCCCTCCCGCACATGCACCCCTCCCGGTCCTTCCAGGGCCTGATCCTGACGCTGCATAATTATTGGGCCGCGCAGGGTTGCGTGATTCTCCAGCCCTACGACATGGAGGTGGGTGCCGGCACCTTCCACCCGGCAACGACGCTGCGCTCGCTCGGGCCCCGGCCGTGGAACGCTGCCTATGTGCAGCCTTCGCGGCGGCCGAAGGATGGCCGCTACGGCGAAAACCCGAACCGTCTGCAGCATTATTACCAGTATCAGGTGATCCTGAAACCGAACCCGCCCAACCTGCAGGAGCTCTACCTGGGCTCGCTCGCCGCAATCGGCCTCGACCCGCTGCTCCACGACATCCGTTTCGTCGAGGACGATTGGGAAAGCCCGACCCTCGGCGCCTGGGGGCTCGGCTGGGAGTGCTGGTGCGACGGCATGGAGGTCTCCCAGTTCACCTATTTCCAGCAGGTCTGCGGCATCGAATGTGCGCCCGTCTCCGGCGAGCTTACCTATGGGCTGGAGCGGCTGGCCATGTATGTGCAGGGCGTCGACAATGTCTACGACCTGAATTTCAACGGCCTCGAAGGGCTGGACAAGGTGACCTATGGCGATGTGTTCCTGCAGGCGGAGCAGGAATATTCGCGGCACAATTTCGAGTATGCGAACACGGAAATCCTCTTCCGCCACTTCGAGGATGCGGAGAAGGAGTGCCGCGCGCTTCTGGAAGCAGGCAGCCCGCGCCCGAGCGACAACGCCGCCCTGCACAAGATGGTCTTCCCGGCCTATGACCAGTGCATCAAGGCCTCCCACGTGTTCAATCTTCTCGACGCGCGCGGCGTGATCTCCGTCACCGAGCGCCAGAGCTATATCCTGCGCGTGCGCGACCTCGCGAAGGCTTGCGGCGAAGCCTTTCTCCAGACGGAGGCAGGCGGAGCGACCTTGGCGACCGCCGCCTGAACGGTCGGCGACCGCTCCTTACGTTTCGGGGCAGAAATAGATTGCGGGGGCGGAAGGCCCAGCCGGTTTGCACTTTCCGGTCGTCGTCTCGATGGCGCGCCGGACGCCGGCCATCTCGTCCGAAAAGGCCTGATGCGCCATGAAGCAGGCGAGAAGCGCGATCAGTTGCAGAAGTGTCGATGCCGTTTTCATGGCCGGTTCCGGACAAAGCTTCGCCGCCTGAAGCGCTCGCGCTTCAGCGCCTTTCGTTGCGTTGAGTGATTTCGCTCCAAGGACGGGCGATCACCTGCCGATCCGACACTGCGGTGAAGTTTTTCTCAATGTCGGATGGTGCCACTTTGGGGGCCAAAGATGCCATTTCCGGCACCATATCGGGTGACAGTTGCCGGGCGAGTTGCTATTGCCCCGGCAAACCTTCCAAGCATCGAGCCAATCCATGCCCGACCTTCTTCTTGAACTTCGCAGCGAAGAAATCCCCGCCCGCATGCAGCGGAAGGCCGCGGGCGACCTGAAGAAGCTGGTGACGGACGGTCTGGTGGAAGCGGGCCTCACCTACGAAGCGGCCTCGGAATACTGGACGCCGCGCCGCCTGGCGCTCGATGTCCGCGGCATCACCGCCCGCTCGCGCGACGTGCGCGAGGAGATCAAGGGGCCGTCGACCAGCGCGCCGGAGCAGGCTATCCAGGGCTTCCTTCGTAAGTCAGGACTGACTGACATCTCTCAGACGCATGTGCACACCGACCCGAAGAAGGGCGACTTCTACGTCGCTGTCATCGAGAAGAAGGGCAGGGCGGCCGAGGAGATCATCGCGGAGCTGATGCCCGGAGTCATCCGCGATTTCCCCTGGCCGAAGTCCATGCGCTGGGGTTCCAATTCGCGCAATCCCGGCAGCCTACGCTGGGTACGCCCGCTGCAGTCGATCGTCTGCACCTTCGGCCCGGAGACGGAGGAGCCGGTGGTGGTCGAGTTCGAGATCGACGGCATCCGCTCCGGCAACGTCACCTACGGCCACCGCTTCCACGCGCCCGGCCCCATCACCGTCCGCCGCTTCGATGACTATGTGGAGAAGCTGGAGCAGGCGAAGGTCGTGCTCGATGCCGAGCGGCGCAAGCGCATCATCCTGGACGACGCGAAGAATCTCGCTTTCGCGAGCGGCCTCGAGCTGGTCGAGGACGAGGGGCTTCTGGAAGAGGTCTCCGGCCTTGTCGAATGGCCTGTTGTCCTCATGGGCGAGTTTGAGGAAGCCTATCTGGCAATCCCGCCGGAGGTCGTCCGCCTAACCATCCGCGCCAACCAGAAGTGTTTCGTCACCCGCCCGCAGGGCGAGCCGGAAAAGCTCTCCAGCCGCTTCATCATCACGGCCAATATCGCGGCATCGGATGGCGGCAAGGACATCGCCTACGGCAATGGCAAGGTGGTCCGCGCCCGTCTGTCCGACGCGCTCTATTTCTGGAGGACCGACCAGGCCGACCTGCCGGACCTCGACCGGCTGAAGGATTCCGCCGAAAAATTCGGCCTCGATCTCAAAAAGCCGCTCGACCAGCGGATGGCGCGGCTCGACCACCTCGGCGTCACCTTCCACGCCGAACTGGGCACGCAAGGCGAGCGCGTCGAGCGTATCCGCCGGCTCGCGCGCGAGCTCGCACCCGTTGTCGGCGCCGACCCGGCGCTGGCCGAACGCGCCGCCGTCCTCGCCAAGGCCGACCTGCAGACGGAGGTCGTGGGCGAATTCCCCGAGCTCCAGGGCGCCATGGGCCGCAAATACGCCGAGCTCCAAGGCGAGAACCCCTCCGTCGCCCGCGCGCTCGAAGAGCACTACAAGCCGCTCGGCCCCTCCGACATCGTGCCCACCGACCCGGTCTCGGTGGCCGTTGCGCTCGCCGACAAGCTCGACATGCTCGTCGGCTTCTGGGCGATCGACGAGAAGCCGACGGGAAGCAAGGACCCGTATGCGCTGAGACGGGCGGCGCTCGGCGTGATCAGGATCGTGGTGGAGAATGGGATTCTCCTGCCACTCATACCGGCCGTTGAACGCCCCCTTGTTGCGCTTCCCGAGGATATGGTTCGATCAGGTGGTGCTGTTGTGGATGGGGAGGCACAATTGCTAGCTGCAACGGCTGTCGAGGGAACGACCTTTAACTACAATCCGGCGCGCGCGATTGCATACTCTCTTCTCTCCTTCTTCCATGACCGCCTGAAGGTCTACCTGCGTGACAAGGGTGCCCGCTATGATCTCATAGACGCGGTGCTGGCGAGTGGGCGCCCGATCTCCCCCCTTGAGGGGGAGATGTCGCCGAAGGCGACAGAGGGGCGCGCTGTCCCGCCGGCCTCTCCACGAGTTGATGAAGGGCGCTCTTCGTTGCCCCCCTCTGCCCTGCCGGGCATCTCCCCCTCAAGGGGGGAGATTGCGCCTTCATCGAACGACGACCTTCTGCTCGTTGTCCGCCGCGTGGAAGCGCTTTCGGACCTGCTCGGCACCGAGACGGGCCAGAACCTTCTCACGGGGACCAAGCGCGCAGCGAACATCCTTTCCGCCGAGGAGAAGAAGGGCACGCGGATCGCCGAAGCCGTCCACCCCGCGCTCCTCAAAGAGGAAGCGGAGATCAGGCTCTTCAGCGCGGTGAATCAGGCCAAGAAGGAAGCCGGCGAAGCGATTCAGAACCAAGACTTTTCGGCCGCCATGACGGCGCTTGCGGCGCTGCGCGAGCCGGTTGATTCTTTCTTTGAGAAAGTCCTCGTAAATGTCGAGGAAGATTCGGTTCGCGCCAACCGGCTGGCGCTGCTCGCCCGCATCCGCGAGGCGACCGGCAGGGTGGCCGATTTCTCGAAGATCGCGGGGTGAGGCGCAGCCATCTGGGCGCGCTGCCGTTCATGCGGAAGGAAAAAGGCGTGGCCGAAATTCTGGCGCAGAAAGATGCCTTGGAGCCGGCCTGCCGCCTGCTGGCGGCGGGGGAGCCGGTCGCAATCCCCACCGAGACCGTCTACGGGCTCGCCGCGGACGCGACGGATGGCGAGGCCGTGGCGCGCATCTTCGAGGCCAAGGGCAGGCCCCGCTTCAACCCGCTCATCGCCCATGTGGCCGATATGGAGATGGCGCGGCGCATCGCGGTCTTCTCGCCGCTGGCAGAGCGCCTTGCAGAGAGCTTCTGGCCCGGCCCGCTCACCCTCGTCCTGCCGCATCGCGAAAATTACGGCATCCATCCGCTGGTGACGGCGGGGCTCGATACGATCGCGTTGCGCTGCCCGCAAGGCTTCGGCCGCGAGGTGATCGCGCGGCTCGGCCGCCCGCTCGCCGCCCCCAGCGCCAACATCTCCGGCCGCGTGACGGGCACGACAGCGCAAGCCGTGAACGCGTCGCTGGGTGATCGCATCAGGCTCGTCGTGGATGGCGGACCGGCGAAGGTCGGCCTCGAATCGACCATCATCAAGGTCTTGGGCGACGAGCTCACGCTGCTCCGTCCCGGCGGGCTGGCGGTCGAGGAGATCGAACGTCTGACAGGTGAGGCGGTCAAACGCGGTGCGACGGGCGTCCAGGCGCCGGGCATGCTCGCCTCTCACTACGCCCCGCATACGGGCATCAGGCTCGACGCGGCGGAGGTCCGACCGGGGGAGGCGCTGCTTGCCTTCGGGCCGGATCGCGCGCTTGGCGCGGAGAACGCGGCGAAAATGCTAAACCTTTCGCCTGCGGGCGATCTGCGCGAGGCGGCCGCCAACCTCTTCGCCCATCTTTCCGCCCTCGATGCCGCAGGTTGCCAGACCATTGCCGTCGAGCCGGTGCCGCGGCATGGGCTGGGTGAGGCGATCAACGACCGCCTGACGCGGGCGGCCGCACCCAGGGAATGATGTCCGGTGAGGAGGTGACTGCCGATGAACGCTGAGACAAGCACGCTCGACCCCGCCCTTGCGGAACGCTTCGCGGCGATTGTGGGAGAGCGCCACGCGCTCAGGGATGCCGCCGACATCACGCCTCACGTGGCGGAGCCGCGCGGCCTCTTCGGCGGTCGCACGTCGCTGGTGCTGAAGCCGGGCAGTCCGGAGGAGGTAAGCCAAATCCTGAAGCTCGCCACCGAGACCGGCACGCCCATCGTGCCCCAGGGTGGCAATACGGGGCTCGTCGGCGGGCAGATACCAGACGCCACCGGCCGCGAGGTCATCCTGTCCTTGTCCAGGCTCAACCGCATCCGCGAGATCGACCTTGCCTCCAACACCGCGACCGTGGAGGCGGGCGTGATTCTACAGCTCCTGCAGGAGGAGGCGGCGCGGAACGACCGGTTCTTCCCGCTGGCGCTCGGTTCCCAGGGCTCCTGCCAGATCGGCGGCAATCTCTCATCCAATGCCGGTGGGATCGGTGCGCTTGCCTATGGCGTCGCCCGCGACCTGTGCCTGGGCCTCGAGGTCGTGCTGCCCACGGGCGAGATCTTCGATGATCTGCGCAAGCTCAAGAAGGACAACACCGGCTACGACCTGAAAGACCTGTTCGTCGGCGCCGAAGGCACGCTTGGCGTCATCACGGCGGCGGTCGTAAAACTCTATCCCAAGCCGAAGGGGCGCGAGCTCGCCTGGGTCGGGCTCGGCTCTCCCATCGATGCGCTCAGGCTCTTCGAGTTCGCGAACGACCGCGCGGGCACGGCGCTCACCATGTTCGAGCTCATCGAGAGAACGCCGCTCGACTTCGTCTTGCGGCATTTTCCCGCGACACGCCCGCCTCTGGCCGAAAGCCATCCCTGGAACGTCATGCTTGAGGTCTCCTCCCACCGTTCCGGGGAGGATGCGCGCACCCTGATCGAGGATATCCTCGGGACCGGGCTGGAAGAGGGCTGGGTGGCCGACGCGACGATCGCGCAGAACGAGACCCAGCAGATGGAACTGCGCCAGATGCGCGAGGACATGTCGGACGCCCAGCGCCCCGAAGGCGGCTCCATCAAGCACGACATCTCCGTGCCGGTAGCCGCCATTCCCGAATTCATCGAGCGGGCGGGAAGGGCTGTTCAGGAGGTCGTGCCGGGCGCCCGTGTCGTCTGCTTTGGCCATATGGGCGACGGCAACCTGCACTACAACATCGCGCAGCCGGTCGGAGCCGACAAGGACGAGTATCTCGGCCACTACCGTGCGATGAACGAGGCGGTCCATTCCATCGTGCGCGCGCTCGGCGGCTCGTTTTCGGCCGAGCACGGAATTGGCCGCATGAAGCGGGCCGAGCTCCTGGCCACCCAGCCGGCGATCGCCACCGATCTCATGCGTCGGGTCAAGAACGCTTTCGATCCGGCCGGCATCATGAATCCCGGGAAGGTGATCTGAGGCCCGTGCATGGTTACAAAGCTTTCACGAAGCTTATCCCGGCGTAAAATCACCTGACGTGGAATCAGCAAAATTTAACTGACTTTTTAAGCCCGGAAGTAAGAACCGCGGCGCTAGTCTTCGCTCCATAAGAGGCCGGGTAAACCTGGTCGGGGAGAGCCGGGTACATGGCTCTCGGGAGCAACAGGAAGGCAACGTAATGTCGATTGGTTTGAAGCCGGTCTGGGCGGGTCGGGCAATGCGGCTCGATCCTTTCCGCCTCCCGCAGGTGGTAAGCTACGCAACGCAGGACAGTTTTGGAGAGGTGACCTTCACCATAGGCGCGCGCGGCGTGCGCATGCGCAGGCTTCTGGACAAGGCCCAGCTGCCGGTCACCTTCGCCCTGCCGCCCACCGCCTTCCGCGGTGTGGCCGCCCGTGCCATCGAGGACGAGGACGGCCAGGTGACGGTCACGCTCGAGCTGCTGCACGATGATGCGATGCTGTGCGTGCCGCTTCTGGTTGCCGGCGATCTCGACGATGTCGCCGCCGACTGGCGCGCGTGGGCCGAGGCCTACCGCCTGCCGATGCTTCTGGTCGAGTCCGACGGCGTGGCCCGCACGCTGGAAGAATCCCTCGGCCAGGTGAAGAAGCAGGCGCCGCAGGACCGCCGGCAGGGTAGCACCGTGCGCAAGCGCCGTCCGCGCTTCCTCGCGCGCCGCCGCCGGGGCACGCTGGGCTTGCGATTGGTGGTCAACGGCGACGAGATCATCGCCCGGGCCGACAGCAAATCCGGTCAGAAATAGGGGCTGAGCGTTGCCCACGCACCGCCGCCCAGAAGGCCCAGGAAGATCAGCCAGCCGACCATCGAGTTGGACTTGAAGAGCGCGAGGCACTGGTCCGGATCGTCGATGTCGAGGGTCCGGATCTGCCGCGCCATATGCGCGCCCGCCGCCACCAGCCCGGCGAGCGCCGGCATCGGCACGGCGGCAAGCGCGAAGGCCACGGCGAAGAAAAGGAGCGCTCCGCCGTAGAGCGCGACGAGCCAGCTTTTCGTGTTCTCGCCGAAGAGCCGCGCGGTGGAACGCACGCCCACCAGCGCGTCGTCCTCCTTGTCCTGGTGCGCGTAGATCGTGTCATAGCCGATCACCCAGAGGATCGAGCCGCCGTAGAGCAGGAAGGGCGCGAGCGAGAGGCTGCCGAAATGAACGGCCCAGCCCATCAGCGCGCCCCAGGAAAAGGCAAGCCCCAGAAAGAGTTGCGGCCAGTCGGTGAATCTCTTCGCGAAGGGATAGACCGCCACCACGAGCAGCGACCCGATTCCCACGAGGACGGCGAAACCGTTGAACTGGAGGAGCACGGCGAGCCCCAAGAGCGCCTGCGCGACGAGGAAGGCCCAGGCCTGCTTCCGCGAAACCTGGCCGGAGGGAAGGGGGCGAGAGCGGGTGCGTTCCACCTGCTCGTCGATGTCGTGATCGACGATATCGTTGTAGGTGCAGCCGGCGCCGCGCATGGCCATTGCGCCGATCAGGAAAAGCAGGAGGTGCCAGGGCGAAGGCATCACGCTTCCAAGCGGCGCGCCCAGCGCCGCGCCGGCTGCCGCCGCCATGGCGAGCGACCACCAGCAGGGCCACAGCAAGAGCTTCCAGCCGATTGGCCGGTCCCAGCGGGCAAGCTGCGCATAGGGCCACGCCGCGCGCGGCAGGAAGCGGTAAACCCAATGGCCGGACGGCGCGTCGGCGACGCGGCCCCGCATCTGCCGAGACTGGATGATGTCCATCTGCTTGCCTTTCGCCCTTCGGATGCTCACGTTTGGAGTGGCAAGACGGGCAGGCCGCGTCAAGCGTCCATTCGTCACTGGACAGGTGCCGCTGCGGCTTGACCTCGGGCCGTTTCGGCCATAGCCCCTTCCCCAGGAAACGGCGACGACGGGCACATCCAATGAAAGTTCTCCTCATCGGTTCGGGCGGGCGCGAGCATGCACTGGCCTGGAAGCTCGCGGCTTCGCCCCTCCTGGAGAAGCTCTATGCCGCGCCGGGCAATCCGGGCATTGCCGAACATGCCGAATGCGTGCCGCTCGATATCCGGGACCATGCTTCGGTTGTCGATTTCTGCCGCGACAAGGCCGTCGATTTTGTCGTGGTCGGTCCCGAGGCGCCGCTGGTGGCGGGGCTGGCCGATGACCTGATCTCCGCCGGGATTCCGGTTTTCGGCCCCACTGCCGACGCTGCGCGCTTAGAAGGCTCGAAGGGGTTCACAAAGGATCTCTGCGCCCGGTATGATATCCCCACCGCCGCCTACGGCCGGTTCGCGGATGCCGCCCACGCGAAGGATTACGTCCGCCGGAGCGGAACGCCCATCGTCATCAAGGCCGATGGCCTTGCCGCCGGCAAGGGCGTGGTGATCGCCATGACGGAGGAAGAGGCTTTCGCCGCCATCGACGACTGCTTTTCCGGTGCGTTCGGGGATTCGGGCGCGGAGGTGGTGGTCGAGGAATTCATGGAGGGCGAGGAAGCGAGCTTCTTCTGCCTCTGCGACGGCAAGACCGCGCTTCCCTTCGGCACCGCGCAGGACCACAAGCGCGTGGGCGAGGGCGACACGGGGGCGAACACCGGCGGCATGGGAGCCTATTCGCCCGCTCCCGTGATGACGCCGGAGATGGTTTCGCGGGTCATGCGCGAAATCGTCGAGCCGACGCTGAAGGGCATGGAGGAGATGGGCTCGCCCTTCGTCGGCGCGCTCTTTGTCGGGCTGATGATCACCGTCGATGGCCCTAAGCTGATCGAATACAACGTGCGGTTCGGCGATCCCGAGTGCCAGGTCCTGATGCCGCGCCTCGAGGACGATCTGCTTGCCCTGCTGAAAGGCGCGGTCGACGGCCAACTCGCGCATATGTCCGCGCGCTGGCGCGACGACGCGGCGCTCACCGTCGTCATGGCGGCGCGGGGCTATCCCGGCACGCCCGAAAAGGGTTCGGTGATCCGCGGGCTCGATGCAGCGGCCGCCGCCGACGCGGAGGTCTTCCATGCCGGTACGGCGCTGGAGGACGGCGCTGTCGTTGCCAGTGGCGGACGCGTCCTGAACGTGACCGCACTCGGCTCCAATGTCACGGAAGCGCGCGACCGCGCCTACCACGCCGTGGACAGAATCGATTGGCCGGAGGGCTTCTGCCGCCGCGATATCGGCTGGCGGGCAATCGAGCGCGAAGCCGGAGAGGCTTGAGGGCGTTCCCAAGCGGTGGAAGCCCTGGCGCTGGATGCCCGGAAGTCCCTTGACAATCACCTGATCTGCGGGCGGCACGAGTTCTTGGGCTCGCCGGACCTTTTCAGGCCTGCCCAAGCAAGTGTATTTCATCTTCTGAAACGAACGATCATTGATTTGGCTGCATTCGGCTCCAAGGCATAGCCTCGTTCACCGCCTCGGGCGAAAGTCGCCGCATCAGGCGCCGAAGGCAGAGTGGGAGGAGTGCATGAAAAACCTGTTCAAGCCGCTTTTCGCGGCGGCCGTGGCATCCGCGGTTTTCCTGGGCATCGGGGTGGCGTCGCACGCCGCGCAGTGGCCGTACGACAAGCCGATCCGCATCATTTTCCCGTTTCCTGCGGGACCTGATTTCCTGGTCCGCATGATGGCGGGCGATCTTGAGAAGCAACTCGGGCAGACGGTGATCGTCGACAATAAACCCGGTGCCGGCGGCACCATTGGCATGAGTGCGGTAGCTCACGCGAAGCCCGACGGCTACACATTCGTGGTCGGTTATCCCGGGCCTTCGGCGAACTACACCAACACCTATTCCGGCTTGCCCTACACACCGCTCGAGGATTTCGACTATGTGAGCCAGCTCACTGCCGGCGACATGGTGGTCGTGGCCCGCAAGGACTTTCCCGCCGACACGCTCGAAGAGCTGATCAGATACGCGAACGAGCATCCGGGCGAGGTGAGCGCCGGGCATCCCGGCATCGGGTCCTACGGCCACATGATCGAACTCATGATGGCGGAAAAGGCAGGCGCGCAATTGAAGATCGTTCCCTATCAGGGCACGGCGCCGATCCTCGTTGACCTCCTGTCCGGCAGCCTCGACATATCGACCGATTTCCTGTCGGAGGCCTATACCGAGCACCTGAAGGCCGGCAACATGAAGGCTCTCGGCATCGCTTCCGCCAATCGCAATCCGAACTTCCCCGATGTGCAGACCTTCCAGGAGGCGGGGATCGACCTTGTCGCGACCGTGTGGGCGGGCGTCATGGCGCCGAAGGGGACGCCGCGCGACATCATCGACAAGATGAACGCTGCGATCGGCGCGTTCCTCGCGTCCGACGAAGCCAAGGAGACCTTCACCAAGAACTATCAGAACCCCTCGCCCTCGACGCCTGAGGGAATGCGGGAACTGGCAGTGCACGAGGAAGCACTCTGGCGCGACATCATCAAGAAGTACGACATCCGCAACAACTAAGTGGGACGTTCAAGCAACGATCGCCAGGGACATTTCCAGGCGACCGTCTCCGCTGCATAAAGCGTGGGCGGATCGAAGGGCAGGCGGCGGATTGACCTCGCTGGGGAAGCAGGGGGAGGCAATGATGAATGAACGGCCCGGTTCCCGCTGGAGCCCGCGCAATCTCGTATTTTCCGCGATCTTTCTGGTCATCAGCCTTGTGGCGGGCGGTTATGCGCTGGCAACGATGAAGACCGGAGCACCCGCCGCGATGGGGCCGGGTTTCTTTCCGGTCATGCTGTCGATCGTGCTCGGGCTTCTTTCGATCGGCGTCGCCTTTCTGCCGCGCGACATCGAGGCCGAGGCGCTGACGGTCGCGCCGCTGAAGGCCACTATCATCATACTCGCCTGCCCGATGATCTTCGGGTTTGCCATCGAGCCGTTCGGGCTGGTCATCGCCGTCTCCCTGGTGATCTTCGTCTCCTGTCTTGCAAGCCGCATCACCACGCTTCGCCAAGCCCTGGTGCTCTCGGCGGTCTTCACGCTCTTCTGTGTTCTCATCTTCCACTACCTGCTCCACATGCCGATTCCGCTCTGGGGCGAGCTGTTCACAGGCTAGGAAATGGATATCGTTTCTCATCTCGCGCTCGGGTTCGACACCGTTTTCCAGCCGGTCAACCTGCTCTTCTGCTTTCTCGGCGTGTTTCTCGGGACAGCCATCGGCGTGCTGCCGGGCATCGGGCCGCTGGGGACGGTGGCCATCCTGCTGCCGGTGACGTTCGGTTTTTCCGCCGAGGCCTCCCTCATCATGCTCGCCGGAATCTACTACGGCGCCCAATATGGCGGTTCGACCACGGCGATCCTCATCAACCTGCCGGGGGAGGCGTCGTCGGCGGTGACCGCCATCGAGGGCCATCAGATGGCCCGCCGGGGCAAGGCCGGAAGGGCGCTTGCGATCGCCGCCATCGGCTCCTTCGTCGCGGGATCGTTCGCGACGATGCTGATCGCTGTCTTCGCGGTGCCGCTCACGCAACTGGCGCTGAAATTCACGCCGCCCGACTACTTCTCGCTGATGGTCCTCGGGCTCGTCGCCTCAATCGCGCTGGCGCATGGCTCGGTGTTCAAGGGCATCGTCATGATCGTGTTCGGGCTCCTGCTCGGCACCATCGGCACCGATCTCTACACCGGGCAGGCGCGCTTCACTTTCGGCCTTTTCGATCTGGCCGAAGGGCTGCCGATCGTCGCGTTCGGTGCCGGCATCTATGCGATTGCCGAGATCCTGAAGGGGCTGGAGGACGAGAGCCAGCGCAATCCTCTGAAAACCAAGATCGCCGGGCTGATGCCGACCCGCCGGGACTTCCGCGTTTCGGCCCTGCCGATCGGGCGCGGCACGCTGCTGGGCTCCTTTCTGGGCGTTCTGCCGGGTGGCGGGGCGATGCTGTCGTCCTTCGCGTCCTACATGGTCGAAAAGCGCATGGCCAAGCATCCCGAAACCTTCGGCCGGGGCGCGATCGAAGGCGTCGCCGGGCCGGAATCGGCCAACAATGCCGGGGCGCAGACGTCGTTCGTGCCCATGCTGACGCTAGGCATTCCCTCCAATCCGCTGATGGCGCTGATGATCGGCGCGCTGATCATTCAAGGCATCACGCCCGGGCCGAACCTCATCAACGAGCAGCCGGCGCTGTTCTGGGGTGTGATCGTTTCGATGTGGATCGGCAATCTGATGCTGGTCGTGCTCAATCTGCCGCTGATCGGGCTGTGGGTCCGGCTCCTGAGCGTCAGGACCAATTTCCTCTACCCCGCCATCATCGGCTTCTCGGCTATCGGCGTCTACTCGGTCAACAACAACTCCTTCGACCTCGTCGTCATGTCCGTGTTCGGCGCTGTCGGCTACGGGCTAACCAAGCTCGAATGCGAGCCCGCGCCGCTGCTCCTCGGTTTCGTGCTCGGCCCGATGATGGAAACCTATCTGAGGCGCACCATGATCCTTTCGGGCGGAGACCCGACCGTGTTCCTGACGAGCCCGATCAGCATGGGGCTGCTGATCATGGCGGCCATCGTGCTGGTCGTCGTCCTCTTCCCTTCGATCAGGAAACGGCGCGCCGAGGTCTTTGTCGAGGAAGATTAGCGGACATTGGGAAAACATACTTTTACCAGCGGCCCTAAAGCGTGACCGCCGGTGCGGTGTCTTCTTCAGGCATGGATCTTAGGGTCTCCGCTTCGCTCCGCCTTGGGATGGCGGAGGCTGGGGACGTTGCCGCCAACCACAAACGCTGGCGATTTGCGGAAGCCCCTCGACCTCGTCGTCCTCGGGCTTGACCCGAGGATCCACGCCTGAACGATCCAGCCGGCAAAAGATCGATGGGCCGTTGATATTAGCTGGTCTTGCCCATCCGCGTCGCCATCTCCTCCTTGTTGAGGCGCGTCGTGGGGATGTCGCTCCTGAAGAGGGTGTGCCATCGGCGCTGGCGGCAGAGCCAGGGCCCGTCACCGTCGCGCACGAAGCTGTCCTCGACGCGGGAGATGGCGACCGGCGGGGCGGATTGTTGCGGTGCCGCGCCGTCATGGGCATAGAGCGTGCAGATCCAGTGGACCTCGGCTTCGTTCTCGCCGAGGCTCCTGAGATGGAAATTGCCCACCAGATGCACGTTCACGCGTGCCCCGCGCTCCGCGCGCCAGGCATAGAATTCGCGGATCTGCTCGCGGCCTTCATAGCGCGCATGCGGACTCACGAAGACCCCGTCGACGGTGTAGTGATCGGCGGCGTTTCGCCCCCAGTTGAAATCGACGTCATGCCAGTAGGCGATCACCTTCTCTTCCAGATGGCGGGCAATGGCGCTCGCTCCTTCAGGCTGCATGGCTCCTCCCTTCGGCACGGTTCGCAATAGCTAGGCAGAGCGCGCCGCATTCCATTCATTGAAGCAGTCGCGCATCGCGACGGTTTCGGTCATCACGTCGTCGGAATAGGCGTTCATGAAATCCTGATAGACATATTCGATGGCGAGTGCCCCGGCATAACCGGCCGTCTCCAGCGTTGCGAACAGGGCCGGGAAGTTGATCGTGCCCTTGGCAAACTTCGCCTGCAGGTCGCCCATGCGGGCCTGGCGCAGATGCACATGCGCGGCGTGGGCGCAAAGCGGGTCTATCTGCTCCTGCGTGTAGCCGAGACAGAGGAAGTGCGAATAGTCGAGCGCCAGCCTGATGCCCGTGCGTTCGACCAGTTCGGCGACGATGGCCGGGGATTCGGCAAAGGAGCGCACGATCGGCTCCACGCAGATCTCCGCCTTGAAAGATTTCTGCACCTCTAGAAGGACCTTGAGGCTCTGCACAGCCACATCCAGCGCCTGCTGCCGCGACTGGCCAGGATTGACGATGCCGGGCAGGAAGAAGACGGTCGGGATGCCCGCCGCGTCGGCGAAGGCCAGAACCCGTTCGAGATCGCGCGCATTGGCGTCGATCGTGCCGGGGAGAGCCAGATTGCGCTCGGGCAGGCTTTCGCCGAAATGGTGATAATAGTTGGGCACCTTGACCCTGAGTGCAAGGACACGCTCCGCCGCCGCGTCCGGATCGCCGAGGATCTCGGCCTTGTCGAGGCCCGGCCGGCGCTTGGTGCTGACGTCGAGCGCATTGATGCCGAGCACCCGGGAGACGCCCGCCGCCTCTTCAAGGGTCAGCGACGGAAACGACCAGGACGTCACAGAAAGATACATGCCTTCCCCCTCCCGAGGCGGTGACTGTCGCCGGTGACGATAGGCGGCGCCAGCCCCTCCGGCAATGCGCGACGATAATGCGGTGGAACCAGCCATCAATGGTGCTTCGCCTGGCATTTCAGCCGGTGAAACGGGATGTCTCCCAGGCTTGCCTGGGCGCGTCCTCTCCCATGAGATGAGCGGACCGCGCCGCCACACGGCGCTTGAGGAGACATGCATGCAGGACATCCGCCTCGGCGACGTGACCATATCGGCGATCCTCGAGCACCAGAAGCTCGGCCTGACGCCGGAGCAACTGTTTTTGGGAAGCGATGCCGAGACCGCGCGCCGCCATTATGCCGAGATGGAGCCTTTCCTCTACGACGCCGAAACGGGCCGCATCGTCCTCGCCTTCCAGAGCTTCCTGATCCGCACGCCCAAAAACATCATCATGGTCGATACCTGCAACGGGGCGGACAAGCTGAAGGATAAAATCGTCTGGGACACCCGGCCCTGGCTCGACAGGTTCCACCAACTGGGACTGACCTTCGCCGATGTGGATTTCGTGCTGTGCACGCATCTGCATATCGACCACACCGGGTGGAACACGAGGCTCGAGCAGGGCAGGTGGGTGCCGACCTTTCCCAACGCGACTTATCTCTTCCAGAAGCGGGAATATGTCTATTGGCAGAGGGCCGCGGAGACGGGAGCCAAGCCGCCGCGGCACCAGGACGACATCTGGCAGATCAACTGCCTGCCGGTGGCCGAGGCGGGGCAGGCCGAACTGGTCGAGGGGGCCCACGAGGTCGACGCCTACGTCTCGCTGCTTCCCACCCCTGGCCACAGTCCCGGCCACTATTGCGTTCACATCCACTCCGGCGGTCTAGAAGCGATCGCCTTGGGAGATCTGGCGCATCATATGCTGCAATGCCGTGAACCAGGCTGGTCCACGCCCTTTTGCTGGGACCCCGAGATGGCTGCCCGATCGCGCATGAAGCTGCTGAGTGAGGCGGTTCAAAGCCGCGCTCTCCTCCTGCCCACGCATTTTCCCGCCCCGACCGCAGGGCGCGTCACGGCAGATGGCGAACGCTTCCGCTATCACTTCCATGAGGCGTGAACTTCCAAGCGCCTCTAGGACGCCGGCAGGCCGTTTCATCATGTGAAATTCCCGGGGATTGGGCATAGATCGAATGCGTTCGCCCGTTAGTTTGCCTGCTCAAGGTCTATCCCGCGACCCTATCCATCGAAAAGGTGGCGGGACGGACCGGAATGCCGAGTTCAGAAGCATAAAATGGGAGGACTTCATGAACTTCAATCCCCGGATGACCCGGATGCTGCTCGCCGGTGGTGCACTTGTCGCCGCGCCGTCATTTGCCTTCGCCGCACAGTGTCCGGAAGGTTATCCTTCCAAGCCGGTGGAGTTCGTCGTCGCCTATGCGGCCGGCGGTGGAACCGACGCCATTGGCCGTACCCTCGCGAGTGAAATCGAGAAGGCGCAAGGCTGGACCGTGCCCGTCAGCAACAAGCCCGGCGCCGGCGGCGATGTGCTGATGACCGCGCTGAAGGCGATGGAACCGGACGGCTACACCGTCGCGGTCAGCTCCACCAACACGGTGGCGCTCGATCCCTATGCCAACGAAGGCGTCAACTTCACTTACGAGGATTTCGACTATCCCGGCACCGCGATGGAGGTGACCTTCGGTCTGGTGACCCTCGCGGACAAGCCCTACTCGACCCTCGAGGAGTTCATCGAATTCGCGCGCGAGAACGGCCGTGCTACGATCTCCACTTCGGCGATCGCGCTGGAAATCGCCGTGCAGAAGATGGCGGACCACTTCGAGGTCAATCTCGTGGCCATTCCCGGCGGCGGCGCGGCCGACGCGCTGCAGAGCGCGCTTGGCGGCCACGTGGATGCAACCATTCAGGGCTCGCAGCACATCCAGCAGATCCAGGCCGGAAAGATGAAGCAACTTTCGACGCTGGTCGCCAACCGCGTTGCGTATGCGCCGGATACCAAGACGGTGATCGAAAGCGGCGTCGACGCGACGGCCGGCGCCTATGTGCTGTTCGCGCTGCCCAAGGGCGTCGACCCGGCGATCCGGACCTGCCTCCAGCAAGTGCTCGACGAAGCGACCAAGTCGGAGGCTTATGCCGAACTGATGAAGAACTTCGATTCCGTTCCGGCCAATCTGGGCCCTGACGGCGCGCTGGACTTCATCAAGAAGCAAGCCGCCGACTACAAGGCGATCTTTGAAGCACGCAACAAGTAAGCCGTGCAGATGGGGCCTTTGACCACGGACCGCGTATTGGGGGGAGCCGCCGTGTTGTTCGGCGCCGTCCTCCTCCTCTACGCCATACCCGCCAATGTGAGAATGATCCCGGGGGCATTGCCGTATCCGGCACTGTTCCCGCAGATCGCGGCCTGGCTCTTCATCGCTCTTGGCCTGATCCAGGTGTTCTTCGTCAATGCCCAGGTTCAGGTGCCGAGCGCGAGGCGGATTCTCTTCTTCGGGCTTGCGGCGGTCCTGACGCTTGCAGCGCTGCTCCTCGTGGATCGGTTGGGCTATCTGCCCGTCATGATCGCGCTGATGGCCGGGGTCGTCTGGATGGTGCGCGAGCGCCGCTGGGCCTGGGTCGCGGTGGTCGTTCTAGGGCTTCCGGTGGGCATCTGGCTGTTGTTCGAACAGGTCCTGCAGCGGCCGCTGCCCTGACCAGCAAAGAGATGGGAAATGCCTGACATAGCAACCATCCTTACGGGGCTGATGGACGCCTTCACGCTCGGCAACCTGTTCTACATCGTGCTTGGCGTGATGTTGGGGCAGATCGTCGGCGCGATCCCCGGTCTCAGCATTCTGATGGCGCTCGCCATCGCCATCCCGCTCACCTATTCGCTCGACACGCTCACGGCCATTTCGTTCCTCATTTCGATAAACAAGGGCGGAACCGTGGGCGGCGCCGTGCCGGCGATCCTGCTCAACACCCCCGGCACGCCGGAATCGGCCGCAACCGCGCTCGATGGCCACCCGATGGCCCAGAAGGGGCAGGGCGGCAAGGCGATGAAATACTCACTCTACTATTCCGTCTTCGGCGACGTCTCCAGCGATATCGTCCTGATCACCGTCTCCGCGCCCTTGGCGCTGGTCGCCCTGAAGATGGGGCCGATCGAGATCATGACGCTGATGATCCTCGCCTTCACCGTCATCGCCGGGCTTGTCGGCAGTTCGATGGTCAAGGGGCTGATCTCGGTCGCGCTCGGCTTCCTCCTCGCCTCCGTCGGCATCGACCCGGCAATGGGGTCGGCGCGCTTCACCTTCGGCATCGTCGACCTTCTCGACGGGATTCCGCTCACCGCGCTTGCCGTCGGCATGCTGGCGGTGAGCGAGATCTTCATCCAGATTTCCGAACATGCCAGCCGCGACAAGGGCGCGGCGAGCGAAAGCGCGCAGTCCTTTCTCGATGCGAAAAGCCAGCGCGTCAGTTTCAAGGAGCTCTGGGCCAACCGGATGGTGGCGTTCCGTGCGTTCCTGATCGGAACCGTCATCGGTGCCATTCCAGGCCTGGGGTCCACGACAGCCGGTTTCCTCTCCTATTCGATCACCAAGCAGTCGGCCAAGGACCCGGAAGCGCTCGGGACCGGCGATCCACGCGGCATCGCCGCCTCCGAGGCCGCGAACTCCGCGGTGGTGGGCGCCAACCTCATTCCGCTTCTCACCCTCGGCATTCCCGGCAATATCGCGGCCGCACTGCTGGTCAGCGCCTTCATCATTCACGGCGTGCAACCCGGGCCGCTTCTCTTCGAGCAGCAGGGCGCGCTGATCTATGCGCTGTTCGGCGCCATGCTGATCGCCAATGCCGCCAACCTCGTCGTCGGCCAGTTCGGGATGCGGCTTTGGGCTTTCGTGGTGACGGCACCGGCGACGGTCGTCTATCCCGGCGCCCTGCTGCTCTGCATCACCGGCATGTACTTCGCCGCCGGCGGCGTGCTCGGTATCGTCATCATGTTGGCGGCTTCGGTGCTGGGCTATTTCATGCGCATCTTCGGCTATTCGATCATTGCCTTCATCGTGGCCTTCGTGCTGACCCCGCAGCTCGAGCGCTCGATCAACCAGACGATGTTGCTGACCCAGGGGGACCTGACGGCGCTGATCAATCACCCGATCGCGATTGCGCTCCTGGTGCTGTCGGCCATTGCGCTGGTCTATCTGGGGCCGGGCAAACGCGGCAAGGCGCTGGAAGCCTAGCGCAGGAAATCATCCATGCTGGCGAGCAGGTTGGCCCGGCCGCGCTCGGGCCTGTCGAGCAACACATAGTGGGTGGTGTTCTTCTCCGCCCACAGCACCACCTCCTCCGCATGCACCAGGTCCCTCATGAACACCTCCATGTCGGTCATCCGGCACAGGCTGTCGAACTCCGGCTTGACGATCATCACCTTGCAGTAGATCTGGCTGGCGTGGACCAGCTTCTCGCCATTGCAGCCCATGCGGTAAAGGTCTTCGAGCATGCCGTTGGGGCTGCGATAGGCGGGCGGGTCGCGATCCTTCGCGGTGGGATCGCCATCGATGAGCGCCTGCCGGAAAGCCTCGAACATGGCGGAATCGCGCCAGGCGTCCTTGTCCTCGATCGGGATCTGCTCGTTCCAGTGCTTGTCCAGGAGTTCCAGCGAATTGAAAGCGTAGTTGCCGAAGCGCTTCTGGTTGAACTGGCCAGGATTGTCGGGATCGTCCCAGACCGAGCCGATGGTGAATTGGGGATGGTCTCCCGCTCCGCCATAGATCATTGTGTAGAGTACGATGTGGCTGACCTTTTCCGGCCAGAGAGCCGCATACATCGCGCAGCAGGTGCCACCGACGCCCCAGCCGAACAGGCCTACTTTCTTCTGGCCGGTCGCGGCGATCAGGTGATTGGCCGCCGCATCGATGTCGCGGGTGATCTCGATGGTGCGCACCAGAGGGTCGGCGCCGGGCACGGGCGGCCGCTCCATCGCCGCCGGGCGCTGCGAGCGCCCGAAGCCACGCGCGTCGACGATGTAGACCACGTGCCCCTTGGCAGCCAGGTCGGCGGCGAGCGAACCGTTTTCCACCGGAAGGTCGAACTCGCTGAGCCCTGGGATGCGCGTGCCGTGCATGAGGATCATCGGCACCCGGTCGGTCCGTTCCGAACGGACTTCGCGAATGGCGATCCTGTAGCCGTCCACTGTCTCGATGTGAAAGTCGCTGCGGGCAATGTCAGGCATGGGCCGGATCCCTTCGGTGATGAAAACGGGCGTGAGTTGCGGCGGTTCAGTCTTCCTCGACGAAGACCTCGTTGCGCTTTTTGCTGACCGCCGGGAACGCAACGACGATGAGGACGATCGCGGCCGTCGCCAGCAGCAGGGCACTCAAGGGGCGGGTGAGGAACACCGTCGGGTCCCCATGCGAAATCAGCATTGCCCGCCGGAAATGCTCCTCCAGCATCGGCCCGAGCACGAATCCCAGGATGAAGGGCGGCACCTCGCATTCGAGCTTGGTCAGAGCGTAGCCGATGATCCCCGCAAGCGCGATCTGGTAGATGCCGAAGGGCGAATTGGTCATCGAATAGGTGCCGATGCAGCAGAAGGCGACGATCACGGGAAAGAGCACGTTGTAGGGCACCTGCAACAGGCGCACCCACAGCCCGATCAGCGGCAGGTTGAGCATCAAAAGCATCGCATTGCCCACCCACATCGAAGCGATGATGCCCCAGAAGAGCGTGGGATTGTTGTTGATGACGCCCGGTCCGGGAACGACGCCCTGGATGATCAGCGCGCCGATCATCAGCGCCATCACGACATTGGAGGGAATGCCGAGCGAGAGCATGGGAATGAACGAGGTCTGCGCGCCGGCATTGTTGGCGGCCTCGGGCGCAGTGACGCCTTCGATGGCGCCGTGGCCGAACTCCTTGGCGTTCGGAGACACGTTCTTCTCGATATTGTAGGCGACGAAGGACGAGAGAAGCGCGCCGCCGCCCGGCAGGATACCCAGAAACGAGCCGATGACCGTGCCACGCACCATCGGTGCGACCATGCGCTTGAGATCGTCCTTGCTCGGTATGATGCGACCGATCCTGGCGATGGTTGCCGTGCGGGTGTTCGAATGCTCGAGATTGCGCATGATCTCGGATATGCCGAACAGCCCCACGGCGATGGCGACGAAGTCGAGTCCGTCCAGGAGCTCGCGTGTTCCGAAGGTGAAGCGGCGCGCGCCGGTATAGATGTCGGTTCCGGTAAGCCCGAGCAGTAGCCCCAGGACGATCATGCCGACGGCCTTGGCCACCGAGCCGGAGGCCAGCGCTATGGAGGAGATCAGCCCCACCAGCATGAGCGAGAAATACTCCGCCGGCCCGAAGCTGAACGCGAGCCGGGTGAGGGGGACGGCAGCGAGCGCAATCAGAAAAGTCGCCGCCGTGCCGGCGAAGAACGACCCGATGCCGGCGGCGGCAAGCGCCGGCCCGGCGCGGCCCTTCTTCGCCATTTCGTGGCCGTCGATCGTCGTGACGGCCGACGCGGCTTCGCCGGGAAGCTTCAGAAGGATCGCGGTGGTCGAGCCGCCATATTGCGAGCCGTAATAGATGCCCGCGAGCATGATGAGCGAACCTTCCGGCGAGAGACCGAAGGTGATGGGCAGGAGCAGCGCGATGGTCGCCAGCGGTCCGATGCCCGGCAGGACGCCGATCACCGTGCCCAGCAGCGCACCGATGAAGCAATACATCAGGTTGATGGGCTGCAGGACGACGGAGAAGCCAAGGCCGAGATTGTTGAAGATGTCCATCCGTCGCGCTCTCTAACCGCCGAACCAGCTGCCGAAGATCGGCAACGGCACATGCAGGCCGACCGTGAAGACGAGGGTGCAGAAGACCCCGATGCCGGCGGCGACGGCCAAGGCTTTCGGCGGTGTCATCGTGCGGCTGGCGGCGCTCGATATGAGGCCGGCGACGAACGTGCCGGGCAGCATTCCCAAGCTCTCAGCCGTTGCCGCAAAGACGACGATGGCGATGGTGAGGAAGATGATCGCGCGCCAGGCGATCTCGCCGAACGGAGTCTCGGCCGTTCTTAGGAAGCTGCGCGCCATCAGGAACAATGCGATGAGCAGCAGAACGCCGCTCAGCATGGCGGGAAAGAAGCCGGGACCCATGCGCACAGGCGTGCCGACCTGCATGGTGGTCAGCGACATGAAGCCGTAGATCAGCGCGAAAACCGCGAAAATCGCCCCTGTTGCGAAGTCTTTCCGATTGAACGACATCGGCCCTCCCCTGCCTCGTGCCTGAAAAACGACCCGCTCATGGACCCCTGCCTCCCGGTGCCCGCCTGGCCGGCTCGATGGCGTTGGGCGAAGTCATCATCTTCAGGCTTGGACCGTCGACTGCTTCCTTGTGGGATTTCATATGGTGAAACCGCGAGAATCCCCGATGTCGCATCACGGGCGAGGGGCTCTAGGTTCGCATCACAATGATGTGGAAGGGATCAGGGGAGCATGGCCGCAGTGCAGATGCAGGAACAAAGGCAGTTTACGGC
Source organism: Chelativorans sp. AA-79 (assembly GCF_029457495.1). Classification (NCBI taxonomy): domain Bacteria; kingdom Pseudomonadati; phylum Pseudomonadota; class Alphaproteobacteria; order Hyphomicrobiales; family Phyllobacteriaceae; genus Chelativorans; species Chelativorans sp. AA-79. Next base: position 3,797,110 of record NZ_CP120361.1, on the reverse strand, counting down.
ACGGCTGCGTGCGGGCGAATCTCTGTTCGGGACCTTCGTGAAAATGCCGACCTATCACGCGACGGAAATCCTCGCTTCCGCGGGGTACGACTTCATCGTCATCGATGAGGAGCACGCTCCGATCAACCGCGAATCCATCGATGCGATCATCCTGGCTGCCCGGGCGCGCGGGGTCGCGCCCCTGGTGCGCATCGGCGAGCCCACCGACTTCAACATCATGGCGCAGCTCGATGCCGGCGCTGCGGGCGTCTTCGTCCCGCATGTGAACTCGGTGGAAAAGGCGAGCCGGATAGCCGCAGCTTGCCGCTACGCGGGAGGGCGGCGCGGGTTCTCCAAGACCGGCCGCGCCGGCGATTATGGTGCGGCCGACACCGATGCGCATCTGGCCCATCAGGACGTCCACACGCTCTGTATTCCCATGATCGAGGACCCCGAGGCCATCGATGTGATCGACGAGATCGTGGCGGTCGAGGGCGTTGCCGCACTCTTTGTCGGGCGGGGGGACCTGTCGGTTGCCATGGGCGAGCGCAGCCAGACGGCAAAGCCCGTGCTGGAGGCCACCGACAAGGTGATTGCCGCGGCCAGGAACGCAGGCAAGCCCGTTCTCATGCTCGCCGCCGGCGAAGAGGACCAGGCCGCACTGATGAGAGCCGGTGTCAGGACGTTTCTGACCGGATCGGATCAGGCCTTTCTGCGCCGGGCCGCCGCTTCGGCGCTCGGCACCTGCAGGGCCGTGGCCGCACGCAGTATTTCATCTTGAGGAACGAGACCATGTATGTTGCTTCCGACCCGCGCTCGGCACTGACGCAAACGGCCGGAGACAAGAAGCCGCCCGCCGCCCCGGTCGCGCCGGCGGGCTATTTCGTCTTCGATGAGAGCCACCCTTTCGACGAGGCGGACGGGGTGAAGACCTGGTATGCGCAGGCCGAAAACTTCGTGATTGCCTATTCCGATGCCCGCGCCGGCAGCAGGCTGGTCCGTGCAGAGCAGGCCGACGAATACATGGTCATCCTGCCCGAGCGGGACACGCGGATCACCATCTCCTGGAACGGCACCGAGACCGAGGTCGAGGGCTACTCGATCGTCTTCGTGCCTGGCGGGCCGAGCACGATGACGGTCACGGCCGCGGGGCCCGTCGTGCGGTTCCTGACCCGGAAGGCGGCCGATATCGTCGCGCGTTGCGAGGCGCTGCTGCCTCCTTATGTGCCCGACAAGAACGTTCCCCCGCTGCAACCCTGGCCGGATCCCAGGGGCGGGTTCGAGGTCAGGGCCTATTCGCTCGACGTGCCGCAGGAGCAGGGTCGGTTCGGGCGGATTTTCCGCTCGACCAATTTCATGGTCAATTTCGTCTACCCGCGCCAGGGGCCGCGCGACCGCACGCAACTGTCGCCACACAAGCACGACGATTTCCAGCAGTGCTCGCTCTGTGTCGCCGGGACCTTCATCCACCACATCCGCTGGCCATGGGAGACCGACGCCAACACCTGGCGCGAGGACGATCATGTGACCTGCGGCGCACCCTCGGTGGCGATCATTCCGGCAGTCGCGCTGCACACGTCGGAAGCTGTCGGCAAGGGCGTCAACCAGCTGGTCGATGTCTTCTGTCCGCCTCGCAAGGACTTCTCGGTCCAGCCGGGATGGGTGCTCAATGCGGCAGACTATCCTGCACCGGATGGGCAGGGCGAGTAGCGGAACCTAGGGAGACAAGAAATGCCGGAATTCGAAGCGCCGCCGCGGCCTGCCTTCAATCCTGAGGTCGAGAAGCTCCTGGAAGGGGCGGTCGACCTGCACTGTCACAGCGGGCCGGCCGCGATGCCGCGCATTCTGGACCACCACGACCAGATGATGGAGGCAGGGGAGGCCAGGTTCAAGGCGGTCGTGTTCAAGGACCACTACTATCTCGGCACGCCCCATTCGATCCTGCTGGAAAAGCTGTTTCCGGAGACCGGCGTCCGCCTTTTCTCGGGAATCGTCCTCAACAACGCTTCGGGCGGCATCAATCCATTTGCAGTCGACCATGCCGTCCGGCTGGGCGGCAAGATCGTCTGGATGCCCACCTTCTCGGCCGCCAATCACATCAGCAAGGTGGCGACGGAGGCCAAAGGTTTCCCGAAGGTAGCCGGCGCTCCCGATCCCATACCGCTTTCGGTGCTCGACGCGAACGGCAAGGTGACCGACGAAACCAAGCACGTGCTCGATATCATCGCTGCGGGGGACATCATCCTGGCGGGCGGGCATCTCGGGGTCGATGAGCAGATCCCGATGTTCGAGGAGGCCAGGGCGCGCGGGGTGAAGAAGATGCTCGTCAATCACCCGACCTATCTGATCGGCTGTGAGGATGCCCATATCCGCCAGCTCGTCGGCCTGGGGGTGATGATGGAGCATTCGATCACCCAGTTCATCGAAGGGCGGGGCAAGAAGCACGATCCCGAATTCGCCGTGCACCTGATCGAGGTGGCGGGGGTGGAGAACACCATCTTCAGCTCCGATCTGGGCCTCAAGGGTGCAGCGCGGCCGGTGGACGGCTACCGCATGCTGATCGCGGACCTGCTGCGGCTCAATATGGCGGAGGACGACATCCGCACCATGTTCGGCCGGAACGGCGCCCGGCTCCTCAACCTCGATTGAACACAGGGTCTTCCAACGTCCTTTTCATATTCTGAAACGGCCAAACAAATGATGAGCGGCACTCCCTCGTCGCCCCTATGAAGGATGGTCTACAAGGGAGGGTCATATGAAACCGTTCAGCAAGATCGCCTCGGCGATCGCTGTTGGCGCCATGATGGTGGCAGCCGCCGTTACCGGGGCCGCAGCCGCCTACCCCGAGCGCCAGATCAAGATCATCATCGGCTTTCCGCCCGGCGGAGCCGACACCTTCACCCGCATGATCGCGGAATACATGCAGAACAAGCTCGGCGTGCCCGTGGTCGTCGAAAACGTTCCCGGCGCATCGGGCACCATCGGGGCGACCCAGGTCGTGGACGCGCCGGCCGACGGCTATACGCTGTTCTTCGCCACCAACGGACCGGGCGCCAATGCCAAACTGCTTTATCCCGATCTGCCTTATGACCCGCTGGTCGATCTCGATCCGGTCATCCGGCTCGGCGAATCCACCATGGTCATCACCGCCAATGCCGACCAGCCCTACAGCAATCTCGAAGAGATGATCGCCTATGCCAAGGAGCACCCGGGGGAAATCTCGGTTGCCCATCCGGGCTATGGCGGGCTCGGCCACGTGGCGATGGAATATATCAAGCGTGAAGCCGGGATCGATGTGAACATCGTGCCCTATACGGGGTCGGGCACGCTCATCCCGGACCTTCTCGCCAATCACGTGCAAACGTCGAGCGACTCCCTGCCATCCTATATGCAGCATGTGGAGGCGGGCACCATCAAGTTCCTCGCGCAGCTCGGCCCGAAGCGCAATCCAATGATCCCCGACGTGCCGACCGTGCGCGAAAGCGGCCTCGATATGGAATCCTTCATCTGGTACGGCATCTTCGCCCCCAAGGGCACGCCGGAAGAGGCGGTGAAGGTGCTGAACACCGTCATCACCGAATATCTCCAGACCGACGAAGCCAAGGAGAAGCTCGCGGCGATGCGCATCATCGCGGACCCTACCACGCCGGAAGTGTTGCGCCAGACCCAGACCGACGAGATCGAGCAATGGGGGCCGGTGGTCAAGGATCTCGGCATCGTCATCAAGTAAGATACTCCCACGGCGGACCGTGCGGCGGGGCTTACACCCCGCCGCTTTTTTGATCAGGTGAAGAAGAACCTGAGCGGTGTGCGGCCGGTGATGCAATGGCGCATGGCTGGATCCGGCACCCATTCGGCAAGCTTGGCGAGCGTCTCGGCATAGGTGACCTTGTGCTCGAAGCCGGCGAACGGCCAGTCGCTCGCCCACATCACCCGGTCCCAGCCGCCGGCGGCGACCAGTTCCCTGGCCACCTGGTCGGCAAGCCCGGGCTTCTTGAAGCGGAAGCCGCCGGACATCTTCACCCAGGTCTTGCCGCGGTCCATGGCTGCGAGCGCCGCCTTGAAGCCCGGATCGTTGACACCCTCGTCGGTGTCGATCAACACCATGTGATCGAGCACCACATTGGCGCCGGCATTCTCGATCGCCGCGATGGTGTGGGCGATGCGCTCGGGACGCTCGGTCAAGTGGACGTGCCAGCCGAGATCGGCGCAGCGGCGCAGGATGCGCCGGTAGGGCTCGGAATTGATGTCTGGCGTCGTCTCCTTGGGCCGCCACAGGAGCCGGATGCCGAGAAAGCCCTCGTCCCGGTATTGCTCCAGAATGCGGATGTCCCAGTCGAGATCCGGCATGAGCGTGGCGCGCAGCCGCTTGTGCTTCTTGAGGGCAGCGCGGACGTAATCATTATATGTGCCGTAGATGCTGGCCGCCGAGATGACGCCGAAGGTCACCCCGTTGGCGTCGAGCATCGCGAGGCAACGCTCGATCGAAGCGTCTTCGCCCGGATGGTGCCAGGCGCCGTCGGCAATCGGCATGTCCCGGGTGTAGATATGAAGGTGCGAATCCACCAGCGGTGCGTCCACCTGGGCCGTCATTGTCATTTGTCTCCGATGTCGAGGCCGGTGAGGCGTGCGGCGTTTCGAGATAACATAAGCTGCAGGTCCGCCTCCGAGAAGCCGAGTGAGAGGCAAAGCCGGATCAGCGCCCTCAGGCCCTCCGCCGGCTTGAGGTTGTGCGCCTGCCCAAGCCCGGAGCTGAGGACGACCCGCGACCGGCCGGCGGCGGAGACCACGGCTTGCAGTTCCTCGCCCGTATGGTGCCGGTCCGGGCCGTCGATGAAGGCGGCGGCCGTCAACTCGATGAAGGCCCCGCTTTCCGCAAGCTCATCGAGATCGGCGAGTGTCGCGCCGGCATAGCGGACGGGCTGATTGACCAGGAGCCGCCGCACGCCTGCCTGCCGTGCCGCGGCGAACAGCGGGAGAACCTCGCTGACATGCAGGTGGCCGGAAGCCAGGACCGCGTCGTGTTCGGCAATCAGTTCGAGGATTTCCCTGGCGGGCTCGGTGATCGCGCCTTTCGCATCGATCACGCCCAACGCCTCGCGCGGCCGCATGCGCGCGTCCGCGTCCGAAGGCACGTCCCGATAGGATCGGCGGATATGGTTGGCGGCGGAAATCGTCGGCATCCAGACGATGCGCCCGCCAAGCATCAGCTCGTGCTCCACCGCATAAGGATTGAGCCCGCCGACATAATTGTTGAGCACCACACCGGACAAAAGCTTTACCGGCAGATCGGCGAAGACCGTCTTTTCGAGCGTGCGGGCGACCGGCGTGGTGGGATAATAATCATCGCGGAAGGCGAGGGCGGCTTGGCCCGCTGCCGCGGCTTCCTCCGCCGCTAGATCGTGGGTCAGATGCCGCGCATGGATTGAAGGTCCGCTGCGGCAGTCGAGATCGATCGCTCCGCGCATCAGCGCGTCGACCCGGCTTTCGCTTGCTCCGTCCGTCTCAAGCATACGCCACTCGCTCAAGGATGGAGACCGGCGGGCGGATCGATCCCGATCAGCCGGCAGGCATTGGTAGAGGTCATGGTGCGGATTTCCTCGAACGTGAAGCCGAGGTCGAGACAGAGCTCGATGGCAGCGCGGAAACCCGGCACAGGCCGGGGATTGAAGGTCTGCCCCAGATCGGACCCGATGATCGTATGCTCCAGCCCCGCCGCATCCACATAGGCGCGCAACTGCTCGAATGGGAATTTGCGCGACGGCCCCTCGATCAGCATGCAGGCGCAGTGCTCGAGATAGACGCCCATCTCCGAGAGCTCCTTGAGGTCGTCGATCCTGGCCTCGATCCAATAGGTGGGATGGCTGACCAGCATGCGCGCCACGCCGCGCGCCTTCGCCTCGGCGAAGAGCGGGAACATCTCGCTCACATGCAGATGCCCGCCGCAGAGGACCGCATCATGCGCCGCGATCAGGTCGAGGATGTCCCTGACCTCGGGAAGCAGCCTGCCTTTCGCATCCAGCACGGAAAGGCGGGTCGGTTCGCGCAGCCCCAGCCTTCCATGCAGGTCGTAGCGGAAGGCCGTGGTCAGGTGGTTGTGGGCGCAAAGGGTCGGCATCCAGACCATCCTCGCCCCGAGCATCAGCCCGTGTTCCACCGCGAAGGGATTGAGGCCGCCGAGCTGGTTGTTGAGGGGGACGCCGGACAGGAGGGTAAGGCGCCGCTTCTCATCCCGAAAGCGCTCCAGAACCCGCATGACCGGCGTGTTGGAGTAGAAATGGTCCTTGAAGAGCACGGCATGGAAGCCGGCCTCCTCGGCATCTCTGATCTCCTCCATATGGTCGAGCTTGCGTTCCATGACCGACGGCCCGCTGTGGCAGTGCAGGTCCACCGCACCCTTGAGCAGCGCATCGACGGTTTCCGCGCGGATATCCCTGGCCCGTTGCTGGACGGCCATGTCTGTCCTCCCCTGGCACGAAGCCAACGAAACAGGCCGAAGGCCTCGATGCATCGCCTATCTGATTTCATTTCACATCGTGAAATCCGTTCACAAAGCCGGCCCTCGATTCCTGCGACTTGGTTAGCCTTCGCCAACTTTCCGGGAGGACAGGGGCCGTTATGAGCACAACCGCCACAAAGCTGCGTTACGACGAACATGCCAGGTTGGTCGAACGGCTGGCCGATGCCGAACCCTCCACCCTGCTGATGGTCCTGGTGCAGCTGACCGGCGACATGGCGCTGCTCGATCGCTACGGGCCCATGCTGGCGAAACCGGGCGAATTCAACCACCGGATTCCCGAAGCCGACCTGCGCGAGCTCCTGAGCCGGCTGGCGGGCGTGCTGATGGACGAAACCCATGTGGCGCCCGAGATCGGGCCGACCGAACTGCACGGGATGATGAACGCCTTTTGCCGCGAAGAGGTGTCGGAACGCTATTTGCCGATGCTGTTCGAGGACCTTGGCTTCAAATCGTCTCCCAAGCACATGGAAAACGCCAGCCCAAAGGCGAAGGCCCAGGTGAAGGAGTTCAACGTGCTGGTGATCGGGGCAGGGGCCTCGGGCATCAATGCCGGTATCCAGCTTACCGAAGCCGGTATCCCCTATCAGATCGTGGAACGGCATGACGATGTCGGCGGGGTCTGGCACGAGAACACCTACCCCGACTGCGGCGTCGACAGCGCCAATCACCTCTACTGCTATTCCTTCGCGCTCAACCACAATTGGTCGCGCTATTATGTGCGCCAGGCCGAGTTGAAAGCGTATTTGAAGGACTGCGCCACCCGTTACGGCGTCATGGAGCATATCCGCTTCAGGCAGGAGGTGCTGTCCGTCCGCTTCGACACCACCGACAATCTCTGGCACTGCATCATCCGCATGCCCGACGGCAGCGAACGTGCGGCGACGGCCAATGCAATCATCTGCTCGGTGGGGCAGCTCAACCAGCCCATGATCCCCAAAATAAAGGGGCTGGAGGATTACAAGGGCGAGCAGATGCACACCGCCCGATGGAATCATAGCTACGATTTTGCCGGCAAGAACGCGGCGATGATCGGCACCGGCGCCAGCGGCATGCAGGCGGGACCGGCGCTGGCCAGAATTGCCCGGCACCTGACTATTTTCCAGCGCGGCGCGCCTTGGGTGCTCCCGCGCCACAACTACCACAACCTCGTCGCGGACAACGTCAAATGGGTGCTGGCCAATGTGCCCCATTATGCCCGCTGGTACCGCTTCCTGCTGTTCTGGGCCTATGGCGACGGCATCCACGACGCTCTGATCCGCGACCCCACTTGGAAGGGCGGCAAGCTGGCGATCTCGGAACGCTCCGAAGCCATCCGCAAGCTCTGGACACAGTATATCGACGAGGTCATGGCCGACCGGCCTGACCTCCGCGCCAAGGTACTGCCCGACTACGCCCCCTTCGGCAAGCGTTCGCTCCGTGACAATGGCTGGTTCGAAACGCTGAAGCGCGACAATGTGGAGCTCAACACCGACGGGATCGACCACATTGCGGCAGACGCCATCGTCGACAAGACCGGCAAACGCCATCCGGTCGATGCGATCGTCTGGGCGACCGGCTTTCACGCGAGCCGCATGGTCTATCCGATGGATGTGATCGGCGCGAACGGCAAATCCCTGCGCGAACTGTGGGGCGACGACGACCCGCGCGCCTATCTGGGCATCTGCGTGCCGGGCTTCCCGAATTTCTTCATGACCTACGGACCAAACACGAACCTCGCCCACGGCGGAAGCATCATCTTCCAGGCCGAGTGCCAGGTCCATTACATCCTCAAATGCCTGGAAACACTGTTCGAGACGGGCAAGGCGGCGATGGACTGCACACAAGCCGCTCACGACGCATACAACGAAAAGCTGGACAAGGCGCTGAGCCGGATGGTCTGGACCAACGAGGGCGTGACCAACTGGTATCAGAACAAGCGCGGCCGGGTGACCACGAATTCGCCGTGGCGGCTGGTCGAATACTGGGAACTGACCCGCAAGCCCGATCCCGCAGCCTTCAACTTCATCGGCGAGAGTAACTGACAAATGCAGGAAGAGCCCGACAAGTCCTATATGCTGATCGGCGTATGGAAGCTCGTCAACATCACCAACCGCGACGCCGAGGGCAATATCCTGCGCTCGTCCTACGGGCCGAGGAAGATGGGCCTCATCACCTTCAACGACGATCACCGCATGATGGTGGTGATCTCCGACGGGCGGGAACATCTGCCTTCCAGGCGCGAGCGCGAATATTCGTCCTATGCCGGCACCTATCGTTTCGACGGCACGACATTGGTCACGCGCGTCGACTGTTCCACCGTGCCGGACCGGATGGGGACCGACCAGGTGCGTCCCGCGCGGCTGGACGGCGTGTGGCTGATCCTGACCGCGCCACCGGCGGAAATCGAGGGTGTCATTAACTATCGCGACCTGACGTGGGAAAAGATACACTGAAGGTGACCCGAATGAACCGGAAGACTTGATGCACCCAGGATCGGGAGGCCGGGCACGGGAGATTGGGAGGAAGCATGACATCCTATACGCCGGTTAATTCGGTTCTGCGCACGCTCGAGGTTCTGAAGATCCTCAACCGGCAACGGGTCTCCTCGGTGGATCATATTCACCGGGTGACGGGCCTGCCCAAGCCGACCATCGTGCGCCTGCTCGAAACGCTGATCGCGGCGGGCTACGTCTCCAAGGAGGAGCGCGACAAGGGCTACCGGATCACCTCCCAGGTCACCGCGCTTAGCTGCGGATTTCACGGTGCGCCGCTGGCGGTTGAAACGGGCCGGCCCTGGGCCAAGGAATTGACCCGTGTGCACCGGTGGCCCGTCGCGATCGCGGTGCCGGACGGGAACGCGGTCGTCGTCTGCGACACGACCTGCAGGGACAGCCCGATGGCCCCCTATCACGCGCTCATCTACAAGCGGCTGGGGCTCGTGACCATGGCGCTGGGTCTGGCCTATCTCGCCTTCTGCCCGGCAGAGGAACGCCGGTTGACCATGCGGCTGCTTGAAACCTCCTCGCATCCCGATTCCAAGATCATGCAGTCGCCCGGCATGGTCGAACAGCTCATTCGGACCGCCCAGCAAACGCAATTCGCGGAACGCTCCGGTTCGATGACGTCGGACGCGTCTTCAAGCGTTGCCGTGCCGATCTACGAATACGGCAAGAGCAATATCCTCGCGACCATCGGTATGACCTACTACACCAGCGCCGTGCGCCGTGACGACGTGATCGAGCGTTACGTGCCCCATCTCCAGATGGCATCGGCCGCCATCAGCGAGAGTGTCGTTCGCATGAAAAGGGCACTCGAGGCCGAGAAGGCTGCGTGGTCCGAGGAAGGCAAGGACTGTCCAAAGGCAGCACGCGCCCAGAAGAGCGTGACCGAGCGCGTTTGAAACAGCAACGACGTTCCTGGCGGCGAGCAGATTGCCGGCACGTATCTGCGCTACGGCCAATTCGCGCCTGCGGGTTGTGTGCGCGGCGACCTGTGGGCGCAGGTGGTCGCGAGCCGCAACGCAGAAGCGCAGCGTCAGGACGACGGCGCGATGCAGGACGCCTGATTTGGAGTGCCCTCTGCGCCGTTCGAGCGGATCTACTGATCGAGCCCGACCCGTCTCGCCGCCTTGCGGAACAGTATTTCGGCATCGGCTTCGAACGTGAACGTTGCAAGGAAGTCGTCGACCCGGAAGTTCGGTTTCGACTGCCGGATCAGGGCGGCGAACGTCTTTCCTTCCTCGATGCGTCCGGCCAGAGCCAGGCAGTGCGCCGCGATCGCCAAAATGATGATATGCGCATTGGGGCGCGCAGCGGCCTTGATCGCCCAGTCCGCCGCTTCGTCGAATTGCCCCAGCCTGACATGTGCCATGGCGCGTGCGCCCAGCATTCCGAACAGCAACGGGTCGAACGGGCTCAGGCTGCGCGAATGATCAGAAGATGCTATGGCGGCGGCAGGATCGCCGGATTGCGACTGAACGAAGGACAGAGCGTAGTGACCGAGCGCGAAATTTGGACTGAGGTCGACGGCGCGTTCGAGTTCCGCCACGGCCTGCTCGGGACGCCGGCGCAACCACAGCGCGCGTCCCATCGCCCAATGCGCGGCCGGATCGTGATCGTCGACCATGAGGCTGCGCCCCGCTGCCTCGAAAGCCAGGTCCGTCTCGCCTTCGCGATTCGCCCATTGCTGAAAGGCATTCTGCCAGTGGGTGAAGGAAAGGCCGGCATACGCTCTGGCGAACGTCGGATCGATTTCGCTTGACTGTCTGAAGAATTGCTGGGCGATCTCGTTGTCCGCTTTGGTGAAGCGGTACATGTGCCAGAGTCCCCTGTGATAGGCTTCCCAGGCGTTGAGCGAGTTCGGCGGCTTGAGGATGGCGCGGTTTCTCTCGGCCGTCTCGATTTCGTTGGCGATCGAGGCCACGATCATGTCACCGATGTCATCAAGGACGAGAAAGGCTTCGTCCTGTCCGAGCAGGAACTCTTCCGACCAGACAATGCGGGCCGTGCGGGTTTCGACCAGTTCGATCGCCACCTGCGATTTCCCCCCAAGCTGCCTGAGCACGCCGCTGGCAAAATAATCCACATTCAGTCGCCTTGCGGCGTCTTCGGGTGCAACGCCCTGTTCGGTCAGGGCAAAGACGGATCCGCGCGCGATGACGAACAGGCTTCTCAACTTAGCCAATCGCGTGATGATGTCGTGAGTCAGCCCGTCCGCCAGCCGATTTCCAGCGGCCTCACTGTCCGGCGCCGCGAATGGCAGCACCGCGAGCGAGGCGCGACGGGGTCCCTCGAGAACGCCTTTCGGATCGGGTGCGAATTCTTCCGCCGACACGATGACTTGCCTAGCCGCCGCCTCGGTTGTCGCCGGCGCGACCGTTCCGCTTCGCATTTCCTTCCACGCCTTACGAATCGGACCGATGTCCATTTTCTCGGACTCGAAAAGGCGTGCGATCGCGGCGAGATGATGCTCCGCTTCGTTGGGCAGACCGCATGCGAGCAGCGTTCGCAGGAGGAGAATCTGGGATCGTGGGTCGAAAGGTGAAAGCTCGACCCACTGTTCGGCATAGGGCCGGAGATCGCGCGGGTCGTGCGGCAGGAGGTCGATCAACCGCTCCAGCAGCGCGATATGGCAAGCCCGATAGCGACGGCGCTGGGTTGCCAGCCAGTGATCGAGCTGGGGACTCCGACTAAGATCGAGACCTTCCAGGAAGTCGCCCACGACAAGACCGCAGAGGTCGCGCAGTCGGTCGATGTCCAGCATCTCAAGCCCGGTGCGCATTGCCGCATCGACCGTCAGCGCGTCGACCACGCAGTCGCCGAGGTCGAGCGTGATCAGGTCGTCTCTTGCCGAGATGCGGCTCCGACCAGGTTCGTCGAGGATGGTGCGCAGCTTGCTCAGGCACCAGCGCAGTTCGCCACGGGGGTCGTTGGGAACGTCGCCGAGAAGTTCGCAGAGGCGGCTGCGGCCTACGGGGCGCGGGGCGAGAGCGAGATATGCAAGCAGGGCGCGCACCTTTCGCGAAGGCGGCAGATCCGCAGCCTTGCCGTTCCGGATCACGGCAAGACGGCCGAACATCCGCACAGTGAGCGAGATGGGCGCAGCTTGTTCAAGGGGTTCGGGAATTTCCATGCGCGTTTCCACGCTTCCAACAACGCCTCCACCCTTATCCGGATACTACCACTGCCCATGGCCGATGGCATCATTGCAGTTGATTCATCGGATATCCCGACTCCGTGCACCGGCACGGATCGAGACAGGTGATCAGGGAGGATATGATGACCTCAGACCACTGCCGCGCACTTTCGGCGATCGTCGGCGCCGCATCGGCACCCGAAGGAAGAGCACGTTGCCGTCGTTTCCGGCGGGTTTGGCATGCCCCTGAGCGAAGAATTCGATCGTGACGGCGCAGCTGTTATGGCGCCCGGTACGTTCATCCAGAGAGGCCCATTTCGCCTGGACCGAGGAGGAGACGGTCGTGCAGATCAATGCCGTGGGGCCGTTCGGCGTCGAACATGTCGATCCCAGGGACGATCCGCGCATCAACTGAACGATGCGACCGGGCAGCCAGGGTCAAGCTGTCCGGTCGTCACCCAAACACCCGTTAGGAGATCAGAAATGAAAAGCAGTGAGAACATACGGACCACCGCCGGCAGAGGACGGCTGTTCGACAGCATTCTCGACACGGTCGGCGACACTCCGACCGTCAGGATCAACAATCTCGGCGTCGATCACGCCACCATCTACGTCAAGGCGGAATTCTTCAATCCGGCTGGCTCGGTCAAGGACCGCCTTGCACTCAACATCATCGAAGACGCCGAGCGTCGCGGTCTCCTGAAACCAGGACAGACCGTGGTCGAGGCGACAAGCGGCAACACCGGAATCGGGCTCGCCATCGTCTGTGCGCAGAAAGGCTATCCGCTGGTCGTGACCATGGCGGACAGCTTTTCCATAGAGCGGCGCAGGCTGATGCGGATGCTGGGAGCCAAGGTCGTGTTGACCCCGCGTGCCCTGAAGGGCTTCGGCATGTACCATAAGGCTGTCGAACTGGCCGAGGCCAATGGCTGGTTTCTTGCCCGACAGTTCGAGACCGCGGCCAACGCGGCCATCCACGAGGCAACGACAGCGCGCGAGATCATCAACGATTTTGCCGGTTCCCGCCTCGATTTCTTCGTCACCGGCTATGGAACGGGCGGCACAGTTGCAGGTGTCGGACGTGTCCTTCGACGCGAGCGCCCACAGATCCGGATCGTGCTGAGCGAGCCGGCGAACGCGCAGCTTCTGGGCAGTGGCCAAGCCCAGTCGCGCGGGCCGGACGGTGCGCCCGCGGCCACCCATCCCGCCTTCGAGCCGCATCCCATTCAGGGCTGGACACCGGACTTCATCCCCAATGTGCTCCAGGAAGCCGTCGACAAGCATCTCTATGACGAGGTGGTGCCGATCGCCGGACCCGAGGCGATCAGATGGACCCGGGATCTGGCGAGCAAGGAAGGAATCTTTGCCGGGATATCCGGAGGGGCGACATTCGCCGTGGCCCGTCAGGTCGCAGAACGAGCGCCTGCGGGGTCGGTGATCCTGTGCATGCTTCCCGACACCGGCGAGCGTTACCTTTCGACGCCGCTGTTCGAAGGCATAGAAGCCGAAATGGACGAGGAGGAACTTGCCCTTTCACGTTCGACTCCAGGCTTCCAGTTCGCCGCCTGAGGCGGCACGTACGAGGCATGCCATGGACGAGAAGCGCCAGTCCGCGCCAGTGGTCGTCGAAGAAACACTCGATCCGGATGATTGGCTGGATGTGACGCGCCTCGCCCACCGCGTCGTGGACGATGCCGTCGCCCATCTGCGACATGTGCGTCAGCGGCCCGTCTGGCAGGAGATGCCGAGAGGCGTTCGGTCCCGCTTCAACGAGCCGCTGCCGCGCGATCCCCAGCCGCTCGAAGCGGTGCTGCGGACGGTGGCGGCGGACGTCATGCCCTATCCGATGGGCAACGTGCATCCGCGCTTCTGGGCCTGGTATATGGGTTCCGGCAACGTGACCGGGGCGCTCGCGGACTTCCTGGCAGCGATACAGGGTTCCAATCTGGGCGGCGGCAATCATGCCGCCGCCCTCGTCGATCGTCAGGTGGTCGACTGGTGCAAGGAAATGGTCGGGTTTCCGACGACGGCGAGCGGCACGCTGACAAGCGGCGGGTCTGTCGCCAATCTGATCGGCTTGACGGTCGCGCGCAACGTCAAGGCGGGAATCGATGTTCGCGGACTCGGCGTCGCGGCGATCGAGAAGCCGTTGCGCTTCTATGGTTCCGATCAGATCCACAGCTGTCATCGCAAGGCCGTGGAGACGCTTGGACTGGGAAATCGGGCATTGCGGCGCATCATCACCGATGCCGACTTTTGCATCGACGTCTTCGCACTGCGGAAAGCGATCGCCGAAGATCGCGCGAAAGGCTTTCAGCCTGCGTGCATCATTGCCAATGCCGGTTCGGTCAATACTGGGGCGATCGACGATCTCGAGGCGCTCGCTGCCTTGGCAGCCGAGGAGGGAACCTGGTTGCACGTAGATGGATGCATCGGGGCGCTGATCGCCATCGCGCCGCGAAATCGGTCGCTCGTGGCCGGGCTGGAACGCGCAGACTCTCTGGCCCTAGACCCGCACAAATGGCTCCATGCGCCGTTCGACGTTGGCTGCTGTCTGGTGAAGGACGCGGCGGCGCACCGCGACTCCTTCGCTACGATATCCGAATATCTGGAATCGACGTCGCGTGGTCTGGCCTCGGCCGAATGGCTGCATGAACTCGGCCTTCAGACGTCGCGCAGCTTCCGCGCCCTCAAGGTCTGGATGGCAATGAAGGAGCATGGTGTCGACAAGTTCGGCCGGTTGATCGACCAGAACATCGACCAGGCACGTCACCTCTCGCTCTTGGTCGAGGCAACTCCGAACCTTTCGCTGATGGCGCCGACATCGATCAACATCGTCTGCTTCCGCTTCGATCCGGGCGGCCTGGACGAAGCGGCCCTCAAGACCCTCAACACGGAAATCATGCTCCGGCTCCAGGAGGACGGGGTGGCCGTACTCTCGGACACGACGTTGCGCGGCCGGCACTGCCTGCGCGCGGCAATCTGCAATCACCGAACGCGATACGACGATGTCGAGCTTCTCGTTGCGGAAATCGTGCGGCGTGGAAACCTGCTGGTGGGAATGCGCTGACGAGCCGCCAGTCGGGCGGCTCACGCTCAGTCGCTACGACAACCGGATATAGCGGAAGCAGGCCATGCTTAGAGTTGCCCGGCCTCCTCCAGAATCTTGCGAGCGATGCGGAAGCACTCGACTCCGCAGGGGACACCACCGTAGATCGCGACGATGTGGATGGCGGCGCGGATCTGTTCCTTGGTGACGCCATTGCGCAAGGCGCCGCGGCAATGGGTCTCCCATTCATGCCAGCGGCCGAGCGCCCCGAGCATCGCGAGATTCATGAGGCTGCGCGTCTTCGGGTCGATCGCATCGTCGCCCCATCCAAAACCCCAGCACCACGCTGTCATCGCCTCCTGAAACGGAAGGCTAAAATCATCCGCCGAAGCGAGGTTCTTCTCGACATATTCCGCACCGAGCGTCGCCTTGCGCTGTGCCAATCCCTTGTCGAACAGTTTCTGGTCCATCTGACTCTTCACCTTCCTGATAATGCCTCGTCGGCTATGGTGCCCGTTTTCGTGCCATGCGGGACGGCGGTCCCCATGACGGATTGCCTCGTGTCGATGCGAGGCAATCTTGCCTCCCGCCACGCCGGACGCGGTGGGGGTATTCTCGCGGCGCACAAGCACGCTGCCGGCGCCGATGCGATCTTTCAGGCAAGCCCGCAGTCACTTTCCGAGAGCGGCGCGGGCACGCTCCACGTAGGCCTCGCCGTCGAAGCCGAGCTCCCGAGCCCGGTCGTAGAAGGACTGGTAAGCGGCCTCGGCATATTCCGGGGCGGTGACGCGGTTCACCTCGCTCTGCGGCGCGGTCCAGTATTCGATGCCCGCGGCTTCCATCTCGGCGACGGCAGCGTTGACGTAATCATAGAAGTTGTAGAGCGCCTCGTGCTCGAGATCGTCCATCTCCGCCTGGATTGCCGTGCGCAGGTTCTCGGGGATCGATTCCCATGCATCCTTGTTGATGATGACGACCCAGCCGGTGATCGGCCCGATCTGCCAGTTCTGCACGTTCTCGGCCAGACGCCAGTATTCCTGGCCATTGCCGTAGCAGGTGGAAGTGAACACACCGTCGATGACACCGCGTTCGAGCGCAGGCGGTATCTCCGAGAGCGGCAGCGGTGCCGGCTCCGCCCCGATCGCCTCCATCAGCGCGGCCGTCTGGGGATTGTGGACCCTGAGCACCTTGCCGCGGAAGTCCTCCAGCGTGCGGATCGGCTCCTTCGAGAACAACGCCTGGCTGCACCAGGCTCCTTCGGCCAGAACGACCGCGTTCCAGTTCTCCTCCCACAGCCGCTCCACGTCCTCGCACCAGAAGGCCTCGCAGAGATAGGTGTATTCGGCCATGTTGTTGACGAGGCCAGGCAGGTTGAACAGACCCATGCGCGGGTCGTCGCCCGCCAGATAGGTGTGCAATGCGCCGGACATCGGCACGCGTCCGTCACGCACCGCCGCGGTGATCTGTGTGCCGCCGACCAGCGAATCGTTGAGTGTGACCTGGACCTTCCCGTCGGTCGCCTTGGAAACGCGCTCGGGCACCTGCTCCATCATGGCCGTGTAGAGCGAGTTCGGAGACGCAAGCACGCCCATCGTCAGATCGAAGTCCTGGGCGACGGTCTGTGAGGGCAGGGCCAGCACGGCGGAAAACGCGAAACCGAACGCGACCGAGCGTGCCGCCACGCCGCCGATCAGCCATGCGGATCCGCCGGAACCCGCCTTGTCGAGCTTCCTCGTCATGCTTTTCCTCCCTGTTTTGGTAGAAGGGCGAGCCGGACTGCCCTCCGCTGAAATCGGACGTGATGACAATAATACAATCACACAGGAGATTGCAACGGTTGAAAGCCGATGCTAGCTTCGGTAGGTGTCCCCGCCTGCCGCGCGGCCCCGGCATAAGTATGCGGCTTTGTCGTGTGTTGGCGAAGGGAGCCTGAGCGGGAGGATTTCAGATGCAGCACGCGGAGAAGCGCGCGGACGCGCGCCCGGCATATTCGGGCGAGCCTTCATCTGCCGTCACCCTCATAGACCGCGTCAGCGACGCGACGGGGTATCTCAGCGCGCTCGCGCTCATCGTGATGACCTCGATCGTCTGCTTCGAGATCTTTTCGCGATATGTGCTCAACGATCCCACCTACTGGGGTACGGACATCGCCACCTACATCTTGATCGGCATGACCTTTCTGGGGCTCGCCCAGGCGCAGAAGGCGGGCGACCATGTGCAGGTGGAACTCGTACTCGCCAATCTGGCGGCGGACTGGCGCCGCGTCTTCGAGATCTTCGCCAACTGGCTCGGACTCGTCTTCGTTCTCTTCACCGGCTGGCAGATGGTGATCTTCAATTACCAGGAGTATGTGAACGACACCCGCGACTGGGGGCTGCTGGGCACCCCGCAATGGATCCCGCAGGTTCCCGTCTCCATCGGCTATGCCGCCTTTGCGCTCGCCATCTTCGGGGACATCCTCAGGAGCAGCAAGCCGCACCGTTTCTTTCCCGTGCTGGCGCCGGTGCTTGCGCTCGGCCTTCTCCTGTTCCTTTTCTGGCTAGGCACCAGGCCGGTGGTCCCGCCCGGCTGGCGGCTCGATTACGGTTCGATCGCAATCGTGGGGATGGCGCTGGCCGGCGTGCTCCTCGTCAACGGCCCCAGGATGCTCATGGCAGTGGGGGGCGCGATCGGCGCTTTCGGCCTCCTCTACTGGACGGCCAAAGGAGCGGCCCTGCCTCTGATCGGCCTTCTCCTCGTCGCCACACTTCTCGGCCTGCTGCTCATCGGCGTGCGCGTGGCGCTCACGCTCGGCATCGTCGGGCTGCTCGGGCTGCTCTTCCTCCTGCCGAACCCGCTGCTTTCGGTCCTGGCGGAGCGCTCCTGGAACAGCGTCAACACATTCACGCTCACCGCCGTGCCGATGTTCGTTCTCATGGGCGCGCTGCTCATCCGCAGCGGGGTGACCAGCGAGATGTTCGACGCGCTGACGCGCTGGTTCGGCCGCACGCCAGGCGGGGTGGCGCATGCCACGGTCGGCGCCTCGGCTGTGTTCGCCGCCGTATCCGGCTCAAGCCTGGCCACGGCTGCCACCATGGGCAAGGTCGCCTGCCCCGAGATGACCAAGCGCGGCTACAGCCAGAGACTTACCTTCGGGGTGGTGGCGGCAGGAGCCACGCTCGGCATATTGATCCCGCCCAGCATCGCCATGATCATTTACGGCACGACGGTCGGCGTACCCGTCACCCAACTCTTCGTCGGCGGCATCTTTCCGGGCATGTTGCTGAGCCTCGGCTTCATGGGCGGCGTGGCGGCCTGGTCCGTCCTGCGGCCCACGGCGACGCCGCGCGGCGAGAGCTTCACGCTTGCGGAGAAGCTGAAGGGCACGGCCTCCGTCCTGCCGTTTGCCGTCATCATCCTGATGGTGCTGGGCTCGCTCTATCTCGGCATCGCCACGCCGAGTGAAGCGGGTGCGGTCGGGGTGGCCGCATCCTTCCTCATCTCCCTCCTGCGCCGCATGATTACGATGCGGGCGATGGCGGAGATCGCGCTGGAGACGGTTCGCGTCACGTCCTTCCTGCTGATGATCGTCGTCGGCGCGGCGATCATGAGCTGGGTCTTCGATTTCCTGCGCATCCCGCGCACGCTGGTGAGCTATGTCGAGGCGACCGAGCTTGCGCCATGGATGATCATGCTGGTGATCGCAGTGATCTATGTGGTGCTCGGCATGTTCATCGAATCCATTTCCATGATGCTGATGACGTTGCCGGTCACCTTCCCCATCATCATGTCGCTGGGGCTCGATCCGCTCTGGTTCGGCGTGGCGCTCGTGATCATGATCGAGGTCGGGCTCGTCACGCCGCCGGTCGGCATCATCCTGTTCATACTGCGTGGCGTCGCCGGCAACGTGCCCTTGCGCGAGATCGTCTATGGCGTCCTGCCTTTCGTAGGCATCATGCTGGGGTTCCAAGTCCTTATCTATGCCTATCCAGAGATCGTGACCTGGCTGCCGGAGCGGATGAAATGACGACAGCGGAGCCTCCAGAGACGGGTGCGCTGCGCGGAAAAAACAGGTAATACGGTAAGACAATCCTGTTGCGGCCGGCGAGCGTTCCCCTTTATCGTGCCCAAGGCAATCAGGAAGTACATATGGAAAAGCCGCTCGAAGACTGGATCGGGAAGTCGGAAACGCGCCGTGACGTCCTCACCGTGGATACTGTCGCACGTTTCCTCGCGATGCTTGACCGCGACGATCTCCCGCTTGGCGAGGGCGAACCTGCGCCCCCGCTTTCCCATTGGCTCGCCTTCCTGCCGCGCGAAAAGCAGTCGGAGCTGGGACCGGACGGCCACGCCAAGCGGGGCGGCTTCCTGCCGCCGGTCCATCATCTGCCGCGGCGGATGTGGGCAGGAAGCAGGCTCGATTTTCGGGGCGCCCTGCCGGTGGGAGCGGTGCTCGAGCGCCGTTCGACCATCGCCTCCGTAGAGCGGAAGGAGGGGCGGGGGGGCGAACTCGTCTTCGTCACCGTCCGCCACGAGATCGGCAGGCCCGACGGTCCCGTTCTCGTTACCGACGAGCACGACATCGTCTATCGCGGCCTGCTGCAGGCGGCAGCCGCGCCTGCACAGGAGAACCGGGAGCCGGGTGAATGGCGCCGTTCTCTGATGCCGGATCCGGTCCTGCTCTTCCGCTATTCCGCGCTTACCTTCAATGGGCATCGAATCCATTACGACCGGCCCTACGTCACCGATGTGGAAGGTTATCCCGGTCTCGTCGTCCATGGCCCACTGACGGCCACGCTGCTGCTTGATCTCGTCCGTCGCAGGCTGCCGGCCGCGCGGGTCGAGACATTCAGTTTCCGCGCCGTTTCGCCTCTCTTCGACGGCCGTGAGATGCATCTCAACGGCAATCCGCCGGACGCGGAAGGCAAGGTCGATCTCTGGGCCACGAATGCCGAGGGAGGCCTGGCGATGACGGCGACCGCCTTGGTGGAAGCATGACGCGCCCGCTCGACGGAATTCTCATCGTGAGCCTGGAGCAGGCCATCGCCGCGCCCTATGCGACCCGGCTGCTCGCCGACCAGGGCGCCCGCGTGATCAAGGTTGAACGGCCGGACGGCGGCGACTTCGCGCGCCAGTACGATAAACGCGCGCGGGGGGAGGCCAGTCACTTCGTGTGGACGAACCGCTCCAAGGAGAGCCTGACGCTCGACCTGAAGAAACCAGAGGCAATCACCGCGCTCAAGCGGCTTACGAAGAGGGCTGACGTCTTCGTGCAGAACCTGGCGCCCGGTGCGGTCGACCGCCTTGGACTTGGCCATGAGACGCTGCGCACGGAAAACGAAAGGCTGATCACCTGCGCGATCTCCGGATATGGACAAAGCGGCCCCTACGGCGGGAAGAAGGCCTATGACCTCCTGATCCAGGCCGAGGCCGGTTTCCTTTCCGTCACGGGCACGCCGGAGACGCCGGCCAAGGCGGGAATCTCGATCGCCGACACCGCGGCCGGCGTCTCGGCCTACAGCACTATCCTCGCCGCGCTCCTGAACCGTCACAGGACCGGCAAGGGCGACCACATCGAGATCTCCATGCTGGAGGCCATGGCGGAATGGATGGGCTATGCCATGTATTTCGCAACCGACGGGGCCGAGCCGCCGCCGCGCGCGGGAGCCGGCCACGCGACCATATTTCCTTACGGCCCCTATAATACATCCGACGGCACGGTATTGTTCGGCCTGCAGAACGACCGCGAATGGCAGGCCTTCTGTCGCCTCGTGCTGGAGCGGGAGGATCTCGCGGCGGATGGGCGCTTCAAGGGGAATGCGGGTCGTGCGGCGCACAGAGAGTTGCTCGATCCGCAGATCCGTTCGGCCCTGGCCGGGCTGACGACGGCGGAGGCGATATCGCGGCTCGAGACAGCCAAAATAGGCACGGCGAGCGTCAACGACATGGCTGCGCTGTGGGCACATCCGCAGCTTGCCGCGCGCGGGCGATGGCAGGATGTCGGCCTGCCTGGCGGCATCATCCCGGCCCTTCGGCCATTCTCCGGCGCAGCCTGGCAGCCCCGGCTCGACCCTGTTCCCGCTCTTGGTGAGCATACCACTGCCATTCTCCGCGAGATCGGATTGGGTGAGGAGGAGATTGCCGTGCTGGCAAGCCAAGGAAGCGCATCGTCATGAAAACCCCGCTGGACGAATATCAAGACCTTCGCGAAGCGCTGCGTGCGCTTTGCTCCGAGTTCCCGCCGGAATACCACCGCAGGCACGGCGCCGATCAGACCTATCCGGAGGAATTCGTCGACGCACTGACCAAAGCTGGCTGGCTCGCGGCCATGATCCCAGAAGAATATGGCGGCTCCGGGCTGGGGCTCGTGGAGGCCTCCATCGTCATGGAGGAGATCAACCGGGCAGGCGGCAATGCGGGCCATTGCCACGGCCAGATGTACAATATGGGCACGCTGTTGCGTCACGGTTCTGACGCACAGAAGGAGAACTATCTGCCGAAGATCGCCTCCGGAGAGCTGCGCCTGCAATCCATGGGCGTCACCGAGCCGACGACCGGAACCGATACCACGAAGCTGAAGACCACGGCGGTGAAGAAAGGCGACCGCTATGTGGTCAACGGCCAGAAGGTCTGGATCTCGCGCATCCAGCATTCCGACCTGATGATCCTGCTCGCCCGCACGACACCGCTTGCCGAGGTGAGGAAGAAATCCGAAGGTCTTTCCATCTTTCTGGTCGATCTCAGGGGAGCGATAGGCAAGGGGCTGACGGTGAAGCCAGTCCGCAACATGGTGGGTCACGAGACGAACGAACTGTTTTTCGATGATCTGGAGATTCCCGCCGACAACCTGATCGGCGAGGAGGGCAGGGGGTTCCGGTATATTCTTGATGGACTCAACGCGGAGCGGACCCTGATCGCCGCCGAATGTATCGGCGACGGTTACTGGTTCACCGATAGGGCGGTAACCTACGCGAAGGAGCGGCGGGTCTTCGACCGCCCGATCGGACAGAACCAGGGGGTACAGTTTCCGATCGCTCGCGCCTATGTGAACATAGAGGCGGCGAACCTGATGCGTTTCAAGGCGGCGCGGAGGTTCGACGCGGGGGAGGACTGCGGCGCGGAGGCCAACATGGCCAAGCTGCTGGCGGCGGATGCCTCCTGGGAGGCCGCCAATGTCTGCCTGCAGACTTATGGCGGATTCGGCTTCGCAGAAGAATATGACGTGGAGCGGAAGTTCCGCGAGACCCGGCTTTACCAGGTCGCCCCGATCTCGACGAACTTCATCCTCTCCTATGTGGCGGAGCATGTGCTCGGCCTCCCGCGTTCCTTCTGAAGGACTTGAACCATGGGCGAACGCAATCCGCTTCTTGGGACGGCAAAAGGCACGGAGACAGCGGATCTGGCCGCCTTCGCGGCAGGGGTCGGCTATGAAGCCATTCCCGGTGACGTGATCGCTCGCATCACCGAGCTTTTCGTGGACTGGGTGGGGTCCGCGCTCTCCGGCAAAGGACAGCGGCCGATCCTCGCGCTTGAGCGCTATGCAGACGCAATGGGACCTGCGGACGGCCCGGCGGAGATCCTGACGAGCGGTCGGAGAACCTCGCCCGTTTTCGCGGCCACCGTCAACGCCGCCGCCAGTCACATCTCTGAGCAGGATGATGTTCACAACGGCTCTGTCTTCCATCCGGCCGCCGTCGTGTTTCCAGCGGCGCTCGCGACTGCGCAGGCACTCGGCGCGTCGGGCCGGGATCTCCTCACGGCTTCGGTTGCGGGCTATGAGGTCGGCGTTCGGGTTGGGGAATTCCTCGGCCGTTCGCATTACACGGTCTTCCACACCACAGGCACGGCCGGCGCCCTTGCCGCGGCCGCAGCCACGGGGCGGCTGCTGGGGCTTGACGCGGCGGCCATGCTCCATGCCTTCGGCTCTGCCGGTACACAGGCGGCTGGGCTCTGGGAATTCCTGCGCGATGCCGCCGATTCCAAGCAGCTGCATACGGCCAAGGCCGCAGAGAACGGCCTGATAGCGGCCTGGCTCGCCAAAGATGGCTTTACGGGCGCGAAAAGAATTCTGGAGGGAAAGCAGGGTCTTGCTGCCGGGACGTCGAGTGATGCCGATCCCTTACGGCTTCTCGACCGCCTGGGTGTGCGCTGGGCGGTGACGGAAACGTCTTTCAAGTTCCACGCCTCCTGCCGGCATACGCATCCCACCGCCGATGCGCTGCTTCGGGTGATCGAGCGGCACGATCTCAAACCGGCAGACATCGCCGGCATCGTCGCGCATGTGCACCAGGGCGCAATCGATGTCCTCGGCGCCGTTTCGAAGCCGCGGTCCGTGCATCAGGCGAAGTTCTCGATGGGCGCCACACTCGGCCTCGTGGCGGTGCGCCGGTGCGCCGGACTGGCGGAATTCGCGCAGGTGCTCGAGGACGATGAAGCGCTTTCCTTCATCGAGCGCACGAGAATGGTGCTCGACCCGGAGGTGGACAGCGCCTATCCCGCGCGTTGGATTGGCAAGGTCACCGTATCGACGATCGATGGCCGCGAGCTTCGCGGTCGCGTGGACGAGCCGAAGGGCGATCCGGGGAATACGCTTTCGCGAGACGAAATCGAGACGAAATTCCGCTCGCTCGCTCTTTCCGGCGACGCCGTGCGTGAGCGGGAACTCGGTCCGCTGCTCGATGGGCTCTGGCGAATCGGGAAGATCGAGCGCGTCGAAACCTTGTTGTCTTCACACATGGAAGCATCAAAAACCGCGTGACGTATCGCGCGACTTCCTTGGCCGCCAGAGGCAGGTATGGCGGCCCCGACCGCGGGCGGCCGGGGGGTGTCCCCACCGGCCGCCAATCAGCCGAGGCACGCCGCGCGCGCCTCGGCATGCGTGGTCATTCGCTCGGCCAGCGCGGCTCGGCCACGGCCAATTCTTCCGGGAACACCGTGACCGGTACACCGTCCTGCCACTGGATGATGGTCAGGCTCGCGCCCTCGCGGCGCCCCTTTTCGTCGAAGCTGATCGTGCCGCCGGGATAGTACTCGCTGGGACCACCATCGAGATTGCGCAGCGCTTCGGCCACCGCTTCGCGGTCGCGGCTGCAAGCTTCCTCGAGCGCGGCCTTGAAGATCCAGATGTCGCCGTAGGTGGAGATGGCGTTCTGGGTCATCCAGGGTTCCCCATAGCGCTCGTTGAGCCGCTGGATCAGCTCTTCCTGGCCTTTCACGCCCCAATTGGCGACGGCCGACATCACGCCTTCCAGAAGCTCAGGATCCATCACGTTCAGAACTTCCGGCTCCGCGATGGCGATGCCGAAGGAGATGGTCGGCACATCAACACGAAACTCCTGCATCTTCTGAAGAATGAGATTGGCGTCGGAGATCACGGTCGGCAGGAAGAAGAGGAGATCGGGCCGGCTCGTGCGCACGCGCTGCACCAGCGACGAGGCGTCGGCCAGCGGCGGCGTGAAGACTTCCTCCATGACCACCTCGAGCCCGAGATCGTCGAGCAGGCCGCCCTTCATGCGCTCCACTGACGAGAGCGACGCTGCTGTGTTGTCGGTGATGATCGCCACCGTTTGCGGGCGCTCGCCCGTTTCCCTTTCCGCCAGGTCCATGATGATCGGCAGGGCGATCGAGGCCTGTGCGCCCGCCGTCGCCGAGGTCTGGAAGACATTCTGGAATCCGCGCTCGGTGATCAGGTCCGAATAGGACAGCGTCAGGATCGGCAGGTTTGCCCGCTCCGTCACCTCTGTGACCGCCAGTGTGAACGAGCTGAGATAGGCGCCGGTGGCACCGACCAGGTTCGGGTATTCGGCAACCATACGCTGGGCGGCGTTTGTCGCCTTCTCGACACTGTCGCCGCTATCGATCACGACCAGTTCGAGCTGCGCGCCGTCGAGGCAGGAGATGCCTCCGGCGGCGTTCACGTCCTCGATCCCGAGTTCGGCACCCATCTGCATCACCTGGCCGGGACGGGCATAGATCCCCGAGACGGGAGCGATGAGGCCGATCTGCACCGGCTCCGGCCCGTCCTGGCCTGTAGCAGCCCCGGCCAGCGCCAGGGCGGTAAGCGGCGCAGCCGCGCTCGCAAGAAGAAGCTTTCGCAGGATATGCATTTTCATTCCTCCCTTTCTGCATTCGGGCAGTTACATGCCCAGATAGGCTTGCCGGATGCGGTCGTCGGCCCGAAGGGCTTGGCTGTCGCCTTCGAGGACGACGCGTCCTGTCTCCAGCACATAGCCGTGGTCGGCGAACTGCAGGGCCTCGGCGACACGCTGCTCGACAAGTAGAATGGTCAATCCCGTGTCCTTGCGGATCTCGATGAGCTTGTCGAAAACGAAATCGGCGATGGCAGGCGCCAGACCCATCGAAGGCTCGTCGAGCATCAGGAGCTTTGGCGCTGATGCCAGGCCGCGGCCGATCGCCAGCATCTGCTGCTCGCCACCGGAGAGCGTGCCGGCGAGCTGGTCCGCACGCTCGCGCAGGACGGGCAGCCAGGCGAATATCTTCTCGATGTTCGCCTTCCAAGATTTCCGGCCGGCTTCCGTGAAGGCACCCATTTCCAGATTCTCCAGAACCGTCAGCGAGGCGAATACTTGGCGTCCCTCCGGGACATGGGCGATGCCGAGATGCGGGCGAGCCGACGGGGAGACCTTGAGGAGGTCGTCGCCCTCGAAGCGGATGGTGCCGCCCATCGCGGAGACGGTCCCCGAAATGGTCTTGAAGAGGGTGGTCTTGCCCGCACCGTTCGGCCCGACGATCGAGACGAACTGGCCTGCACCGACGGAGATCGAAACCTCCCGCAGCACCGGTACCTCGGAATAGCCCGATGTGAGCTTGCTGATCTCAAGCATTGGCGGCCCACTTCGCTCCAAGATATGCCTCGATCACGCGCGGGTCCCGGGTGATCTCCTGTGGCTCGCCCTCGGTGAGGAGCTGCCCGTGATCCAGCACCAGGAACCGGTCTACGAGCTGCACCATGGCCTGCATGGTGTGCTCGATGATGACGATGGTGAACCCCGTGGCGGCGAGCTCGCGGATGACCTCGACCACCTCTTTGGCCTCATCGCTGCCGAGCCCTGCGAGCGTTTCGTCCAACAGGAGGATTTCCGGCTGTCCGGCAATCGCGCGCGCAAGTTCCATCAGGCGCAGCTCCTTGGTGGTAAGCGCGGAGGCCACGCGATCGGAGATCGGGGCAAGCCCCACGCGCCTGACGGCCTCACGTGCGATCCGCTCCGCATGCTCCTCGTCCTTCGCCTTCACATAGGCACCGACCTTGACGTTGTTGGCCACGCTCCAGCGCTTGAACGGCCGCATGATCTGGAAGGTGCGCCCGATGCCCGCCTTGCAGACATAATGGGGCTTGCGGCCGGCGAGATCCTCCCCGTGTAGCAGAACCTGGCCGCTGTCCGGCCTTTGGAAGCCGTTCAGCAGGTTGAAGAGCGTCGTCTTGCCTGCGCCGTTCGGGCCGATGATGCCGAGGATCTCCCCCTTGCGCACGGTGAAGCTCACGTCCTGGACGGCCTTCAAGCCACCGAAGCTCTTGGAGACGTTGCGCACGTCGAGCACGATCTCGTCCGACACCCTGCGCGTCGACGCTTGAGCTATGCCTCCGCGGTCTACGATTCCCCCCGTCGCTTGCTCGGAGTCGGGGGCAGAAGAGGAGGGGCGCCATGCGCGAAACAGGTCGCGACCTTTCCAGAAGACGCCCTCCGGCGCGGCGATGATGAGAACGATGATGGCAAGGCCGTAGACGACGCCCTGGATCCCCGGCAGATAGGAGCCGAGCTCGGCATGCAGCACTTCGGCGATCGGGATCAGGAAGGCAGCCCCGATGATCGGCCCCCAGACGGTACCCACGCCGCCAAACATGGCGACCGTCAGCGCCTGCGCGGAGACCAGCATTCCGAAGACGGAATTGGGCGTGATGACGAGGATCACCACCGCATAGAACGAGCCGACGGCGCCGGCAATGGCGCCGCTGAGTGCGATCGCCCTCAATTTCCAGCGCAGCACGTCCACCCCCGCGGCGTCCGCGGCCGCCTCGTTCTGCTTGATTGCGACCAGCGACATGCCGAAGCGCGAGCGCTCGACCCACCGGCTGACGACGACGACGATCGCAAGCAGGCCGAGGGCCAGCACGGTGTAGACCCGGCCGTCCCGGAACTGCATGTAGGCTGCCGGGTTCTCGAGCACGCGCGGGATGGTGATTTCCGGATAGCCGAGCCACTGGAACACGTAATACATGGCGAGCGGATAGGCGAGCATGGACAGCGCGAAATAGTGGCCGCGCAGGCGGAAGGTCGGCAGGCCTATGAGGATGCCCGCAAGCGCCCCGATGAGTGCAGAAGCCGGCAGCATGATCCAGGGAGACAGACCCAGACTGATCTGCGCCAGCACGGTCGCGAATGCGCCCAGCCCGAAGAACGAAGCATGGCCGAACGAGATCAGCCCCGTATAGCCGCTCAGCATGTTCCAGGAGAGCCCGAAGCTCGCCCATACGAGCACAAGGGTTATGATGAGCTGGTGGTACGAATTCGTCACGAGCATCGCTATGACGAGATAGACCGCCGCGAAGACGAAGAACGGTACGAGAGAGCGCACAAAGGCCATCACGTACGCTCCGAGACGCGGCCGAAGAAGCCCTGCGGACGCCAGATCACGATCAGGAGAAAGAAGACGAAGATCGTGGCGTTCTGCAGCTGGGTCGGCAGCACGAGAATGGAAAGCTGCTGCACCAGCCCGATCGCCATGCCGCCCCAGAAGGCGCCTATGATGCTTCCGATCCCGCCGAGCACGACGCCGGCATACATGATGATGACGTATTCAAGGCCGACGAAGGGATGGAAAGGATAGTTGGTGGCGAGCAGGCCGCCGGCTGCCGCCGTCACCGCCGTACCGAGGGCAAAGGCGATGCGGTGGGCGTGATCGACATTGATGCCCATATAGGTCGAGGCTTCCGGATTGTCGGCCGCCGCCCGCAGCGACTTGCCGAGCCGCGAGCGCGAAATCATCAGCCAGAGCGCGAAAATGATGACGGCCGAGATCAGCGCCGCCACGACGCGCGCCTTGTTGAAGAAGACGGCCATCACGTCTCCAAGCGGCAGCATCCACGCGTCGCCCGTGAGCGGTGTCCTCACCGATATGAGCTGTGCTCCGAACAGGATCATGGCGCCGTTCTGAAGCACGAGAGCGATGCCGAGGGTCAGAATGAGCTGGGCATAGTGACCTTCTGCCTCCATTTCCGCCGTACGGATGCCGGTGACCTGACTGATAAGAAGCCGGTGGACGCCATAGCCGAATGCGAAAAGCAGGGGAGCGGCGACGATCACCGCGACATAGGGGCCGACCACGCTGCCGAACAGCGCCTGCACGCCGAAGGTCACGAGCAGATAATAGGCGGCATACATGCCCAGCATCATGAAATCGCCTTGGGCGAAGTTGATGACCCGCATGATGCCGAAGATCATGGCGAGGCCCACGCACATCAGCCCGTAGATCGCGCCCACGAGGATGCCGGTCGCCAGGGCCTGCAGTATGCTTTCGGTAAGTATCTGCGCGTCTGTCATGGCCAGGGCACCTGGACGGTTGTCGCATGGCCGCGACCCTGCCGGCCTTGCGCAGTCTGCAGGGAGAGATGCGCATGGCGTCGCGTGGCCACCGCCCGCCCGTCTTCCCGATACGCCCCTCGTGCCTTTCCTGCCATTCGGCTGCTTCCTCCCATTGCGGCGCGTATATCGACCGTCAACGAACCCAAATCCGCTTCCGCAACTTGCCTCTTTGCCTGCTGCGGTGGGCCTGCGCCCTGTATGCCGCTCTCCCAGGCCAGTTGGCGTCCCGTCCAGTCCGTGCAGCCTCAGGGGCCGGTGATCGTCATGCCGGAATCGATCTTCAGCGTGACCCCGGTGATGCTCTTCGCCTCATCCGATGCCAGGAATACCGCGGCATCCGCGATCTCCTCGGCAGTCGGCAGGCGCTTCAACACGGATTTCCCGGCGCGGCTTTTCCACCCGCTCGCATCGATGACGGAATTGGCGCCAGGGGTCGGCACCGAGCCTGGCGCCAGCGCGTTGACGCGGATCCCGTGCGGCCCGAGTTCGGCCGCCTGTTGGCGGGTGAGGGCGTCGATGGCGCCCTTGATCGAGGTGTAGACGGCGGCGTTCGGAATTGCCATGGACACCGCGATGGAGGACAGGTTGATGATGCAGCCCCCGCCGCGCCGGATCAGGTGCGGCGTGGCCGCCTGAAAGCACCAGTAGACGCCCTTGATACCGACATCGAGCATCTGCGAAGCAATGTCCTCGGGAAATTCGGCCAACGGCGCGTAGTGGAATCGGACTGCATTGTTGACCAGTATGTCGAGCCCGCCGGATGCTTCCGCATGCGCATCGACGGCGTGCCGGACCGCCATGCGGTCCGCGACGTTGCATTCATAGGCGTGGATGTCGAGGCCTTTCGCATCGTCGATCGCCCTCCCCAGAAGGTCGGCATTGATGTCGGCCACGCCGACCCGGGCACCCTCCCGAGCCATGGCAAGCGCAATCGCAAGACCGATGCCACCGGCGGCGCCCGTGACAAATGCGGCCCTCCCCTGAAGGCGACCCATAGCTCCTCCCCATACTGCTTACAGCACCAAGTCACCGGTTGAAGTACTACGATAATACAATCATATTCTGAAAGCGCAACTGGCTTTCCTGCGCCGCGAACACATCCGGACCGGTGGGGAACGGCGCGGGGAGGAATCCGCCGCGCCATGCAGGCTCACCGGATGATGAACGGATTGGCGACGGAGGTCTCGGTGGCGATCCAGACGGACTTCACCTGAAGATATTCCTTGATGGCTTCCAGTCCGCTTTCGCGTCCGATTCCGCTGCGCTTGTAACCGCCGAAGGGCGAGGTGTAGCTGACGGCCCGGTACGTATTGACCCAAATGGTGCCCGCCCGCAGTCGCTCCGACATCTTGAGCGCCCTCGCCATATCCCTGGTCCAGACACCGGCGGCGAGACCGAACTGTATATCGTTGGCGATGCGAACGGCATCCTCGTCGTCCTCGAAGGGGATGACCGCCAGTACCGGGCCGAACACCTCCTCCTGGGCAATGCGCATCCTGTTCGTCACGTCGGTGAAGATCGTCGGCTCCACGAACTGTCCTCCGGGCGCATCGGCAACGGGCTTTCCGCCGAGCACGCAGCGCGCGCCTTCCTCGCGCGCGATGGCAATGTAGTCGAGCACCTTCTTGAACTGGGCCGGCGTGGTGACCGGGCCGACATTGGTATCGGACAGCATTGGGTCGCCGATCTTGGCCGCCCGGGCGACCTCGAGCAGCCGCTCCATGAACCTATCGTGGATCGAGCGTTGCAGGAGCAGGCGCGAGCCCGCGATGCAGGTCTGTCCGGTCGCGGCGAAGATGCCCGAAATGGCGCCCATCACCGCCGCCTCCATGTCCGCATCCTCGAAGACGATGTTGGGCGACTTTCCGCCGAGCTCCAGCGACACGTCCTTGATCTGGCGGGCCGCCGATTCGTAGACCTTCTGGCCGCCGACATCGGAGCCGGTGAAGGCGATCTTCGCGACGTCCGGATGTTCGACCAGTGCCGCCCCGGCATCCGCGCCAAAGCCGGTCACCGTGTTGACGACGCCGGCCGGAAACTCTGCTTTCTCGAACAGAGTCATGAATTCCAGCGTGGAGGCAGAGGTGTGTTCGGACGGTTTGATCACCGCCGTATTGCCCGCCGCAAGCGCTGCCGCCAGTTTCCAGGAAAGCAGGAGCAGCGGGGAGTTCCACGGCGTGATCATGCCGACCACGCCGAGCGGCTCGTAACGAGTGAAGTTGAAGATGCCCGCCTTGTCCGACGGGATGACTGCGCCTTCCACCTTGTCGGCGAGGCCGCCATAATAGCGGTACCATTCGGCCAGGTAGCGGGTCTGCGACAGCATTTCGGCATAGAGCTTGCCGTTGTCGCGCACCTCGATCTCGGCCAAGTGCTCGGCCTTCTCCTCTATCATATCGGCCAGTCGGTAGAGCGTCTTGCCCCGGGTCGACGGCTTGAGCGCGCTCCAGGTCTCGAATGCTTCGCGCGCCGCCGATACCGCCCGGTCGATGTCCTGTTTCGAGCCGCGGGCAATCTTTGCCCAAGGCTGGCCGGTATAGGGGTTGACGGTTTCGAAAAAGTCGCCGGAGGCCGGATCCGTAAATGCGCCCGCGATGAAGTGACCGTAGCGTTCCATGTTTGCCTGCCCTTCGCGATGATTGTGAGTTCGGCAGGGTGGCAGAAAACGCAAAAATCGTCTACCGTATGATTGTATTATTACTT
Organism: Chelativorans sp. AA-79; assembly: GCF_029457495.1. Taxonomy (NCBI): domain Bacteria; kingdom Pseudomonadati; phylum Pseudomonadota; class Alphaproteobacteria; order Hyphomicrobiales; family Phyllobacteriaceae; genus Chelativorans; species Chelativorans sp. AA-79. The sequence continues at coordinate 3,765,666 of NZ_CP120361.1, read as the reverse complement.
CTTGACTGCGCCCGGCGGGAAGAGGAAACTTCGGGCGAAAGAATGGGAGGAAAAGTCATGAAGTTCGATAAGAACGAATCCAACAAGGCGGCTGCTGTGCAAGAGCGGCAGGCCGGCCTCAGGCCCAATCGCCGCACGGTGTTGGCCACCGGCGCGGCGATCCTCGCAACGCCTTACATTTCGCGGCTGGCGCGAGCGCAGGACGGCATCAATGTGGGCGTGGTGGTCCCGCTGTCCGGCGCCAATGCCCAGTTCGGTGTCAACTCGCGCAACGGTATCGAGATGGTCGCCGAGCAGATCAACGCCAATGGCGGCATCAAGGCGCTTGGCGGCGCGAAGATCAACCTGATCGTTGCCGATTCAACCTCAACGCCGACGACGGCGGCCACCGTCGGGCAGCGCATGATCACGCAGAACAATGTGGTGGCGATCCTCGGCGCCTACGCCTCCTCGCTGACGCTGGCCCTGTCGGAGGTGACGGAGCGGCGGCGCATCCCCCTCATGACCATGTCCTTCTCCGATCAGATCACCGGGCGCGGCTTCCGCTACGTCTTCCAGGTCATCAACAAGGCCTCCACGCTGGGGGCGGCGCAACTGGAGGGAACGGCGAAGATCGCCGGCAGTGCGGGACAGGAGCTCCAGAGCATCGCCATCATGTACGAGGACACCGCCTATGGGAGTTCGCAGGCGGCCGGCCTCCGCGACACGGCGGCGAAGCTCGGCATCAAGGTGATGATGGACGAGGCATATCCGCTCGGCATCACCGACGTCACGCCGCTCATCAACCAGCTGCGCGCCACCGACGCGCAGGCCGTCTTCCCCTGCTCCTATTTGAATGACGGGCTGCAGATCATCCGCTCCATGCGCCAGCAGGACATCAATCTTCCGGTGATCGGCGGCGCCGGCGGCTATGTCATCCCGGATTTCAAGGAAGCGCTGGGAGAGTTCGCCGAGGACGTGATGTCCATCGCGCCGGGCAACTACGATCAGGCACCCGAACTCACGGATGCCTTCAGAGAACGCTACGGTTACTTCATGGTGCATGAGGCGCTCGAGCACGCCGTCTGCCTCGACGTTCTGGCCCAGGCGCTCGAGGTCGCGGGGGAGGCCGATCCGGAGGCCGTGCGCGAGGCGCTTTCGAACACGCGCTTCGAGGGTGGATGGTGTGAGGCCATGCCGAACGATGCGGTGGATTTCGACGAGACAGGCCTCAACACGCTGGCGCGCCCCTTGATGGTGCAATGGCGAGGCGAGGATCTCGTCACCGTCTGGCCGGAAGATCTGGCCAAGGGCGAAGCCGTCTGGACCGGCGCTTGATCCAGCCCGAACGCAGCGATCAGCTCCCGCGCGCCCGGCGCGGGAGCGGTTGCGTACGACAATCGAACTTCGTCGTCTTCGGAGTGTTTCGGTGACCTTCGTTCAAGCTGTAATCGACGGGCTGATGATCGGCGGCGTCTACGCCGTCATCTCCATAGGCCTCACCCTCGTCTTCGGCGTGATGGGCATCATCAATTTCGCCCAGGCCGAGTTCCTCATGCTCGGTATGTTCATCGCCTATTTCGCCTGGCAGTTGCTCGGGCTCGATCCCCTTATTGGCTCCTTTCTTTCTTTCGCGCTGATCTTCGGCTTGGGCGTTCTGGTGCAACGGACCCTCATTCAGCGTGTGCTCAACGCACCGCCGCTGGCCCAGATCTTCGTGACGGTGGGTCTCCTCATCGTCATAGAGAATCTTGCCCTGATCGCCTTCGGCTCGGATTTCCGCTCCGTTTCGACGGCGTATCAGACGATGGCGCTGCGGGTAGGTCCGCTTTTCATCAGTGCGCCGTATCTCGCGGCCTTCCTGATGTCTCTCCTGTGCGGTGTCGCGCTCTGGCTCTTCACCAACAGGACCTGGTATGGGCGCGCCATGCGGGCGACCGCCCAGGATCCGATGGCAGCCCACCTGATGGGCATCAACGCCGACCGGATGCGCCAGATCGCCTTCGGTCTCGGCGTGGGGCTGACGGCTTTTGGCGGTGCAGTGATCCTGCCCTACTTCACCGTGCATCCGACGGTCGGCCAGCAATTTGTGGTGCTGATGTTCACGGTGGTGGTGCTGGGAGGCCTCGGCAGCGTGGCGGGCGCGGTCGTGGGCGGGTTGACGGTTGGCGTTATCCAGTCGGTCTCGACGCTGTTCTTCCCGATCCAGCTCCAGAACCTGGTGCTCTTCATCGTCTTCATCACAATGCTGGCGCTGCGTCCGAACGGCCTTCTCGGAGATGTCCGATGAGGTGGTGGATCGCCGGAGTGGCGGCGGTCGCGGTGGCTGCCGCCGTGCCACTCTTTCTCGACCCGTTCGGCTATGCGATCCGGGTGCTGACGCTGGCGCTGCTCTTTGCGGCATTGGGCCAGGCCTGGAACATCGTCGGCGGACTGGCCAACCAGATTTCGCTCGGCCATGCGGCCTTCTTCGGCCTGGGTGCCTACACGTCAACGCTGCTGCTGATCCATTTCAGCGTCTCGCCATGGCTCGGCATGTTCGCGGGGGCGTTGGTCGCGGCGATTGCCGCCTATCTGCTGAGCTTCCCGACCATGCGCCTGCGAGGACACTATTTCGCGCTCGCCACCCTTGCCTTCGGCGAGGTGCTGCGCATCATCGCGATCTCCTGGTCAGATGTGACGGGCGGTCCTGTCGGCCTCTCGGTGCCCTTCGCGATGGAGGATAGCTTCGCGCTCCTCCAGTTCAGGAGCACCTTGCCCTACTACTACATCATTCTCGGGGCGCTCGTGCTCATCTCCTGCGTCTTTCTTGCCATCCGCCACAGCGCGCTCGGCTACCGGCTCCGGGCGGTAAAGGAGAATGTCGAGGCGGCCGAAGTCATCGGCGTCGACACGACGCGAGTGAAGATCATCGCAGCAGTCGTCTCGGCCGCGCTGACAGCGGTCCTCGGCACGCTCTACGCGCAGTTCAATTACTTCTTCGATCCGGATGCCGTATTCGGGATCGTACCGGTCTCCATCCGTGCGGCGATCGTGACGATTCTTGGCGGCACGGGGACGGTAATGGGGCCCATCGTCGGCGCTTTCTTCATCATCCCCGTCGAGGAACTCGCCAACAGCTATCTTTCCTCCCAGATGGCGGGCCTGTCCCAACTTGCCTTCGGTCTTGTGCTGATTGTTGTGATCCTGATTCAGCCACGCGGCATTCTGGTGCTGATCAGGGACGGAGCGGCACGCTTCAGAAAAGGCGGCGGGGCATGAGCGGACCAATCCTAGAGATTCGCGGGATCAGTAAGCGCTTCGGCGGGCTGCATGCGCTGGACGACGTTTCCTTCGACGTCGCGAAGGGGGAAATTGTCGGGCTGATCGGTCCAAACGGGGCAGGCAAGTCTACGCTCTTCAACACGCTCGTCGGCCTGCATAAACCCACGGCCGGTACCGTGCGCCTGGAGGACGAGAACATCACGGGCCTCAAGCCGCATCGCATAGCTGAGCGCGGCATGACCAAGACCTTCCAGAACGTCGCGCTCTTTGCGGAGACCTCGGTGCTCGACAACGTGTTGATCGGGGCCCTTCTGCGCGAGAACGTCACCGACGCCCGTGCCATCGCGCGAACCTGCCTGGAGCGGGTGGGGCTTGCCGGCGTGGCGGAGAAGGCGGCGAGCGATCTTTCCTTTCCCGAGCGCGCCCGAGTCGAGGTGGCGCGCAGCCTTGCGACGCGCCCGAAGGTCCTGCTGCTCGACGAGGTGATGGCCGCGCTCAACCGCGTTGAAATGGAGGAGATCATGGCACTCATCCGCTCGCTGCGGGAGGACGGCCTGACCGTGGTCGTGGTGGAGCACCATATGCACGCCATCATGTCGCTGTGCGAGCGCATCGTGGTCCTGACTTTCGGCAGGAAAATCGCCGAAGGCTCGCCGGAGGAGATATCTCGGAATCAGGAAGTCGTTCGCGCTTATCTGGGCCGAGAATACGCATGAGGGAGGTTAGGCACGTGCCGGGCGAGCCGCTGCTTTCTATAGAGGACCTTTACGCCGGCTATGACGGTGAGGTGCTGCACGGGATTTCGCTGGAGGTGAGGGAAGGGGAGTTCGTCTGCGTCATCGGCGCCAACACGGCGGGCAAGAGCACGCTCCTGCGCACCATCTCGCGCCTGGTCCCGCGCTCGCGCGGCAGGATCGTCTTCGGCGGAACCGATCTCATGCAGCTCCAGCCTTACGAGGTGCCGAAGCTCGGCATCGCCCATGTTCCCGAAAGCCGCCATCTCTTCCCGGATATGACCGTCGAGGAGAACCTCATGCTTGGAGCCTACCCGGTGCGGCGCGATCCCGGACACGCGCGGCGGCTGGAGGAATGCTTCGATCTCTTCCCGCGCCTGAAGGAAAGACGAAACCAGCGCGCAGGGACACTCTCCGGCGGCGAGCAGCAGATGGTCGCACTTGGTCGCGCGATGATGCTCGGCATGCGGATGCTCATCCTTGACGAGCCGAGCCATGGCCTCGCTCCCATTGTCGTTGACCAGGTGCACGATGCGCTGGTGAAGATTCACGAGAGCGGCACTTCCATCCTGCTGGTGGAGCAAAACACTGCGCTCGCGCTGTCCGTAGCATCACGCGGCTATGTACTGGAATCCGGCCGGATCGTGCTGAGCGATACGTCCCAGGCCCTGCGGGAAAACCCGAAGGTCCGCGAGGCCTATCTGGGCCTATAGGGGAGACTCGACGGCGGTTGGGCGCGGCATTTGGGTTGGATGCCGCGCTTTCTGCTTAGGCGTTCGGATCGGCGTCGAGCCGTACCACCACGCCTTCGAGCCCTTGGGCGGCGGCGGGATAGCGGTCGAGGATGATGGGATCATGGCCCGGAATCACGTTCGACCGATCGCTGGCCAGTTCCCACAGCCGTTCATAGCCTTCGAGCGTGTTGGCTAGGCTGTGCATGATGGGAAACGCACGGCCTTGTTCCATATTGGCGTAGAAATGGCTGGCGTCCGAAGCCACGACGAGCCAGCCGCGCCGGGTCCACACGCGCACGACCTGCAGCCCCTTGCTGTGGCCACCGACATGATGAACCGAAATGCCCGGAGCAAGCTCCGCGGCGCCGTCATGAAATTTGACGCGGCCGGCAAAGACCTTCCGGACCATGGCGACGACGTCCTCTTCCTCGAACGGCGCCTTCAATGCCGAATGGCACATGCACCGGCCGGTGCAATAAGCCATTTCAATATCTTGAAGATGATATTTCGCGTTCGGGAAGAGGTTGTAATTGCCACAATGGTCGTAGTGCATGTGCGTGAGGATCACGTCCTCGATCGAATCGGGGTTGATGCCGATGGCCTTCAGGCCTTCGCCCGGAGAACGCAGGAAATCCCGCTGGCGCTTCCTCGCCATCGCCTCGTCGAACCCCGTATCGACGATGAAAGTGCGCCCGTTGCCCCTGATCGCCCAGACGAAATAATCGAGGGGCATTGGCACGTCATGCGGGTCTCCGCCGACGAAATTGTGGGCTGACCGCGCTGCCGGGTTGTGCGCATAGCGGACGGCGAAGACTTCATAGGGTTCAGGCGACATAGCGTTCCCTCCGTCTGATGTTTCGGCAGCCTGACATGCGGCAACGATCGGGAGGTGTTGTTGTGCGGCAGGGTCGCCGCGTGGCGGAACTCCGCTGCCCCGATCGTGTCCGCCAGTCAGTCGGCTGCCATGAAGTCGAGCTCCGGCATCAGATATGTGCGGAAGAGCTCATAATTTTCGATCATCGGAAAATGCCCGATATTCTCCATTTCCGTATAGCGGCAGCCGCGGATCTCCTTGGCGACGGCCTCGGTCATGGCGGGCGTGCAGGAATAGTCGTAACTGCCCGTGAGCAGGCTTACCTTGCACTTGGACGTATCTATTCCCCTGATGTGCTCGCGCGCGTCGAAATCGAAACTGTAGAACATGACGTCACCGCGATACACCCCGGGGCCAGACTGGGCATAGTACCACCAGTTGTCGCGCTTGCCCGCCTCCGGGCTCTGAGGCGCGTTGAGACCCCACGTGTAGGTTGCCACCAGCTCGCCTCCATGGACGGCCGGGTGATGGAGAAACTCGTTGTAGCGTCCAGGCGCATAGGCTGCACTTTCCAATCCGATGACGCCGCGGATCTCGTCCTGGAACTCGCTTGCGACCCTCAGCATGATCGCGCCGCCCATCGAACAGCCCATGAAGACCGGACGCTCGACCCCGAGCGCCCGCCATACAGCTTCGATCGCCGCCAGGTAATCCTCCGTCGTCAACTCGTAGGCCTGCAGCCACCACCCGGTCGGCGGATCGGAGCGGCCGTGCCACGGCATGTCGAAGCAGATGACGCGGAAGCGGTCCGTCACCTCCTTGTCGTTCATGAGATGGCGGTACTGCCGGCTGTCAGCGCCAGCCGTGTGCAGGCAGATCAGCGGAATTCCCTGGCCCGCCTCCTCGACGAAGACGCGATGCTCCTTTCCTTTGATCGACACCTTCATATAGCGGCCGGTGATGGGCTCGAATTCAGGCATGTTGCTTCCCCACGCTGCGCATCAGGCTCATCATCCGGTGCAACGCTCGCGCGTTCTGCATGGCGACCAGCGTGTCGCCCTCCAGCACGAATTCCGGCACGCGCATGATCATGGCGAAGATATCGTGATAAAGCGGCGGCGGCGTCTCGGAGAGAAAACGCTTCCAAAGATCCATCGGGCCCCTTATCTGGAACTGCGTGCGCGTGTCGAAGCGAGGCGAGGGGATGATTTCCTCGATCCGGCCCTTGCGCACCCGCAGGGCATAGCGACGTTCGCCGAAAGTAAGGCCCATATCCACGTCGAACCACTTGCTGATGACGGCAAGCTCCGGATCCCGGCCCACGGTCTCCCTGAAGGCTTCCATCCAGCCTTCGTCCGGAAAGTTCGTCATTGCTCCTCCTCGCACGCAGCTCGCCGCACTTACCTGCCCCGCAGCACCTCCCCCGCTAGCCAGACCGCCCTGCACATCGACCGAAGAGCGCCCGTGCGATCCGGGCGCTGGGCTGTGCTGCGGCGGACGCGGCAGGCTCAGCCGCCGGCATATTGCTCGTCGGTGACGTGCTCCAGCCACTCCACCACGAACCCGTCATGGCCCTCCTGCATGGATATGTGCGTCATCATGTTGTCGGGGGCCGCACCGTGCCAGTGCTTTTCACCAGGCGGGATCCAGACCACGTCGCCTGCCTTGATTTCCCGGATCGGGCCGCCCCACGCCTGGATCCGCCCCATACCCGCCGTCACGAAAAGCGTCTGGCCCATCGGATGCGTGTGCCACGCCGTGCGTGCCCCCGGCTCGAAGGTGACCACATTCGATTTCAACAACGCCGGCTCGGGTGCTTCTATGACCGGATCCTGCCAGACAGTGCCGGTGAAGGCGCTCGCGGGAGCGCGCCGTGATGGCCTGGAGCCACAGGGTATGATTTCCATATTTCTCTCCTCAGTCTTCCGCCCGATCGCCACGCACGGCGCAACACGCCACCGCATTGCCCAGTCAACAGGCCGGTTGCGCATGTGCATTGGCCGCGCAGTTGGCGCTGAGCCAACGGGAAGGATCGCGCTTCCGTCGGTATGCATCACGAGCAGCTTGCTGCGCGGCACGACATTTTCCGCGCAAAATGCAGTCGCTGAACTTCACCACGCAGCCCGGATGAAGTCAATATGATTGTATTACGAGAACGCGGATCAGTCGTTCCCGCCCGAGCGGTCCCTGATCTCGACCCCGTATTTCTCCTCCTCGAGGGTGACGATCCTGGTGAAATCGGAGTCCGGACCGAGCTCGTCGACGGCCTTCTGCCAAGCGTCAAGCACGGTCCTGCAGGCCTCTAGCGACAGGCCCATGCGCTCCGCTTCCTGCATGAAGAGCTGCACATCCTTGTGCATCAGCCCTGTCGCGAAGCCATAATCGAAAGTGCGCGGCAGGATGGAGTTCGGAAACTTCTGCATGGTGGCGGTATTGCGCCCGCTGCCGGCATTGATGACGTCAACCATGATCTTCGGGTCGAGGCCTGCTTTCGCTCCCATGACGATTGCTTCGGAACTGAGCACCATGGCGGCCGCCGAAAGCATGTTGTTGACGAGCTTCATGGTCTGGGCGAGCCCCGGCGTGTCGCTCACATAGAAGGGCTTGCCGATCGCCTCGAGCACGGGCGTGAGCTCGCTGTAGTCCTCATGCGAGCCGGAGAACATGACCGCCACCGTCCCTGCCCTGGCGCCGCCGACGCCGCCGCTGATGGGCGAGTCAATCCAACGGATTCCGCGTTCCTTCAGCCGCTCCGCGATGCTCGCGGCCATCTTGGGGCCGGTCGTGGAAAGGTCCACCACCCGCTTGATGCTGCTGCCCGAGGCGATCCCGTTCTCGCCGAGCGCCACGGCCTCGACGATCGGCGGGGTCGGCAGGGAAAGGAAAATGGTCTCGACGGTGGAAGCAAGCTCGGACGGCGAGGCAGCGGACTTGGCGCCCTGCTTCACGAAGCCCTCCACCGCGCTCTCCCGTGCGTCGTGGACGATGATGGAAAAGCCGGCCTTCATGATATTCTGGGCCATGGGGCTTCCCATATTGCCCAAGCCGATGAATCCGAGTGTCTCGCTCACAGTTACCTCCAGATTGCGCAATCCCGTCACTCGCCTCACCGCGATACCGCTGGTGGACGCGCCGGAAGCGGGGCAGGCGGGAAGATCGGCGGCCGATCCGGGCAGCAGGAGGTGACTTGTGCCTCTTGCGGCCGCGCCGGCGCCGCAACCCGAAGCGAGAATAGCGATTATGTTACGATAATACAATCCCGCTGCGGACGGATTCGCGCATGGTCATGCCGCTGGCGCAAGCCGGCAAGGGGACGGCCCTTCGAGGGGACGGATGCGTGTCAGGCTGCCGACCCCTGCTTCTTGCTCTGGCGGGCATCCATCGAGAAGGTATGCATGGCCGCGGCTGCTGCCCGGCGCACATGGTTGACGGCAAGTGAGCGTGCCTTCTCCGCGTCGCGCTCGTCGAGCGCCGCAACCAGAGCCTCCAGCTCCTTCAGGCTTTGGTTCCAGCGGTTCGGCGCCTGGAGGGACTGCGCGCGCAGCAGCATGGTGCGCGCGTTCAGGAGGTACAGGGTCTTGCCGAGCGCCTCATTTCCGGTACCCGCGACGAGGCACTCGTAGAATTTGTTCTTCAGGGCGATCCGCTTGGCAGCGGCATCCGCCCGCTTGACTTCTGTGAAGGCTGCATGCAGCGCCTGCCGATCCTCGACCGAGGCATGCTCCGCGAAGAGCTGGGCAGCAAGCCCCTCCAGCACCTCGCGCACCTGGTACACGCCGATTGCCTGGGCGGCGGTGATGCGGGAGACGACCGGCCCCTTGTGCGCGATCACTTCGATCAGGCCTTCCGATTCAAGCTGCCGCAGGGCCTCGCGCACCAAGGTCCTGCTGACGCCGGTCAGCTGGCAGAGATCCCGCTCGGGCATTCTTTCCCCGGGCCTGAACCGCCCAGCCGCGATCGCTTGGCGTATGCTCTCCGTCACACCATGACGCAGAGTCGCAGCGGGCCGGGGGACGAGAAACTCCTGATCGGACGCTTTCACTCCAGTCATGCTCTCTGCAGGCCTTTCCGTATCCGTGACGTCAGGCAGATGCCGACAGACAATTCGGCTATCCTGTTCAAGTTCCGTTTGCCGATTATTCCCCACAGGCATAGGCCTGTCCAGCATAATGGATTTCGTCGTATCGTCATACTCCTTGGGCGCTTTTCTGTGCAAGAGACGTGAGATCATGGTGCAGGTCGCTGGCCGACCCGGCATTCCGATAGGCTTCGTCACGTCTGTCCCATCCTCCTTTTTTCGATGAGTTCTCGTGAGTGCGCGAGCTGCTCTCCCTCCTGCCTCCGCCAGTACTGGCTCGTCGCGGTGGGGGCCTCCGACCGGCATATCGCCTCGCGCCGGCACGAGGCAAAGCTGCGCCTAGCGTATGATTGTATTATCTGAATATTGACAGACAAGCATGCATCGTTAGGGTAAAGCGGCTTACCGGGACAACCGGCAGGCCATCCAGGGAACCATACGGAAACGGGTCGGGAGGAGGTCGTGGATATGCATAGAGTCGACCTGCTGTGCGGTGTCGGGCTGGTTCTTTTCGGGTTCCTCCTCATCTTCCTGGTCATTCCGATGGCGACCGAGGATGGGATGCATTTCGGTTTGCCGCCGACATTCTTTCCGACGCTTCTGTCGACGGGAATGGTGGTCTGCGCGGCCGGGCTGGCGATCCATGCGGCTTACCGCATACGTAGCGGGGCCGAGCGGCGGCCGGTCCCGATTACCGGCTGGAACCTTCTGATGTTCGCTTCCTCCATGGCGCTGGTTGTGACCGGCGTGATCATCATCGATCTGCTCAACATCATCGTCGGCGGCCCGTTGCTGATAGCCGGGTTCATGGTCTTTCTCGGCGAGCGCAATCTCCTGCGCATCCTCGCGACCTCGACCCTGCCGGTAGCGGCCGTTTACTTCCTCGCGATCCATGTATTGCGCACGCCGCTTCCGTGACTGAGCCGCCATGATCGACAACATCACCGTTGCCATTTCCGAGACGCTCACGTTCCTTGTTTTCGCCTATGTGCTGCTCGGGGTGCTGCTGGGCTATCTCGTGGGCGCCCTGCCGGGGATGAACCGGACGACGGCGATCGCTGTGGCCATTCCCTTCACCTTCGCCATGTCGCCGGCCATGGCGCTCTCCTTCCTGATAGGCATCAACAAGGGGGGTGCGGCCGGCTCGGCCGTGTCGGCCATTCTGCTCAACGTGCCGGGCGAGCCATCCTCGGTGGTCACCACCTATGACGGCTATCCGATGAGCCGCAAGGGAGAGGCCAGGAAGGCGCTGAACATCGCCGTCTATGCCTCGGTCGCCGGCGACGTCTTCGCCACGCTGATACTGATCGCGCTCGCCCAACCGATGGCCCGCTTCGCCATCGGGCTCGGCCCGATCGAACTGGCATCGATTCTCATATTCTCCATCACCTTCATTGCGGCCGTCTCCGGCGATTCCTTCTTCAAGGCGCTGATCGCCGGTTTTTTGGGGTTGCTTCTTTCCGCGCCGGGTATCGATTCGGAGACCGGCTTGCCCCGGCTTACTTTCGGCATGGTGGAGCTTTATGACGGGATTCCGCTCCTGGCGGTGGCGATCGGCACTCTCGCGCTTTCGGAAATCCTGATCCAGATCGACAATGGCTGGCGCGGGTCCCATGCCGTACCGCGGGCGAGGCTGGACGCCGAGCGGGCCGCCGGCTCGAAAATGTCGCGACCTGAGCTGAAGCGTGTTTCCGGCGCCGTGATGCGCGGCTCGCTGGTGGGCACCGGCATCGGCCTTCTGCCTGGCCTGGGCGCGACGCTCGCCTCGTTCCTGTCCTATACCTGGGTGCGCAACGGCTCGCGCAATCCGGAGCTTTTCGGCCACGGCGCGCCGGAAGGCGTCGCCGCGTCCGAGGCCGCCGACAATGCAACGGTTCCCGCCGCCCTCATCCCAGTCTTCGCGATCGGCGTGCCGGGAAGCCTGTCGACGGCGCTTCTCATGGGCGCTTTCATGATGCACGGGCTGACGCCCGGTCCGTTCCTCTTCCGCGAGAACGGCGAGATCGTTTTCTCGATCTATATCGGCATGATCATGGCCGCGGTCGCGCTGCTCTTCGTCGGGCTCTCCGGCCAGTATCTGTTCCGGATGATCATCCGGGTGCGCGAGACCGTCATCTACCCCGTTATCATCTTTCTGTGCATCGTCGGCGCCTATATGGAAGGCGGCGGCATGTTCGGCGTCTATCTGATGCTGGTGTTCGGCTTCTTTGGATATTTCATGAAGAAGCTGGACTTCTCCTTCGTCACCTTCGTCGTCGGTTACGTTCTCGGCCCGATGGCCGAGCTGACGATCCGGCAGTCGCTTATTCTTTCCGGCGGCAATGCGGCGATCCTGCTCGACCATCCGATCGCGATCGCCTTCCTGCTGCTGTCCGTTTTTTCCATCTGGCGCTTCACTGTGAAAGGTTTGCGCTCGATGGGAAGGAGCCAGCCGGATACCGGCTGAAGAAACCATCAAGAAACTTGGAAGGGAGGAATGCCCGATGATCGGAATGACAAGACGAACGAATCTCATCGCCATGGCAGCAGCGGCGGGTGCGGGCGTGTTTGCGCTCGCCTCGTCGTGGACGGTACCGGCCGAGGCGCAGGAATGGCCCCAGGACGACATCACCATCGTAGTCGCTTACCCTGCTGGAGGCGGCACGGACTCCGCCATCCGCGCCATGACCGAGATTCTCAGCCGCGAGCTCGGCCAGAACATCCTCGTGCAGAATGTCGGCGGCGCAGGCGGTGGCGTGGCGGCGACGCAGGTGATGAGCCGGGATGCGGATGGCTATACGCTGCTCGCCACGAACTCCACTTCCATCACCTTGGCGCCGCTCGTGGAAAGAACCGCCTACGACATCGACGATTTCGAGCACGTCGCCATTTTGGGTGAGTTCCAGAACGCCGTCTTCGCCAACAAGGACATGCCCTTCGGCACGCTCGACGAGTTGGTCGACCTCGTCAAGAACGAGAACCGGCCGATGACCTATGCCAGCCAGCTGGCCATCGACCGCCTCCTGATGCAGTACATCGCCAAGGAACGGGGAATAGAACTGCTGCCGCTGCCCGTCAGCGGCGGGAACGGCGCCGTCCAGGCCGTGCTGTCGGGCGATGTCGACGTCTCCTTCTCCGGCGGTTCCTGGGCCCCGCTCGTCAATGCCGGCGACGCGAAGGCCCTGTTCGCGGCCTCGCATGGCCGGCTGAAGGTTGCGCCAGACTTGATTTCCATGGGCGACATGGGCTTTCCCTTCGGTGTGACCAGCCATATCTCGCTGCATGCGCCGGCGGGTACGCCTGAGGAGGTGCTGGAGAAGATCTCCGCCGCCTTCGAGCCCGCTGTCGCAGGCGAGCAGGCCCAGAATGTCGGCGAGACGCGGTTCATGGACATGACCTTCCGCGGGCTCGCCGAGGCGCGCGAGGTGATCCGGAAGGAACGCGAGACCTACCAGGCCATTCTCGATAGCCTGGAGCAGGAAGAAACGAGCGAGCAATAGCCGCCGCCATTCTTGGCCGGGCGCGCTGCCGCGCCCGGCCGGCTTTTGCATTCCGCCAGACGCCGGCTCCGCCTCAGAACAGGAAGGAAAGCGTGAGGGCGAGACCGAGTGTGGCCACGAGGATGCGCATCGGCGTCTCAGGCAGATACCCGCTCAGCCACCCGCCGCAATAGCCGCCCACCAGTCCCCCGGCAAGCACGCTCAGGGCCGCCGGAAGGTCGACAAGCCCTGACAGGAAATAGGGCACGATGGAGGTCGTGTTGATGAAGAAGGCGCTCAGATTCTTCTCCGCATTGGCGCTGCGGATCGACGTCACACCCGACATGGTCAGGACGGTGATGAGAAAGAAGCCGAGCCCGGCGGCGAAATAGCCTCCATAGAACCCGGTGAGAAACATGAGAAGGATCGTCAGCAGGCCGCGGCCGCGGTGGCCCACCACCAGACGGCTCACCAGCAGCGCCAGGCGATTTCCAAGCGCAATCGCCACCACCGCCAATACCAGCAGAAACGGCACCACCGCAAGAAAGGCGTCCTGCGGGGACAGGATCAGCGCAAACGAACCCATCAGTGCTCCCACAAGCGCAGGGGCGAGGCGGCGGAGGAAGATCAGCGCGCGCCCGGCGAAGAGGTGCCGGTAGAGCCAGGCGGCCGGAAGCTGTGCCGGCCAAAGGGCCACCGTGCTCGTGGCATTGGCGACCACCGGCGGCAGGCCCGAGGCCATGAGCAGAGGAAAGATGAACAGCTTGGCGCCGCCCGCCAGTGCATTGACGGCACCGCCGAGAAGGCCGGCGAGGATGAACAACGCCAGGTCCGGCATGGTCAGGCCGCGCCTGCTGCGGTGCGGCCGCCCGGCCGGCCACCGCCTGCTTCCTTGACCCGTGCGGACGCACGCATCCTCTCGTGCCGCGGCGGTTCCGCGGTCCGGCTACACGTCATGGACCGATTCCGTCCTCCAGTCCCCGGCACCCGATGCGTCCCGCTGCATATCGGCGGAACGCATACATCTAGCCCTGCTTCCGCCCCTCCTGCTTCTGCAACACGCGCATAGCGACAATGCTGGCGGATTCGATGTGCCTGATGCAGGCGCGCTCGGCGCGCTCGGGATCGCGTGCCGCTATTGCATTGCGGATTTCCTCGATCTCGGCGAGGCTCTCATGGACGCGGCCAGGCTGGTTCATGGTGGTCAGCCGCAAGAGCATGATCCGGTTGTGCAGGGTCGTGAGCAGCTTCTCGATGAAGACATTGCGGCTGCCGCGCATCAGGACCGCATAGAAGCGCGACTTGGCGCCGAGCATGTTCGGACCGAAATCGTCCTTCCCGATATCGGCTTTTAGGGCGTCGACCGCCTCGCTGAGTTCCTTGATCTCCTCGTCCGTCGCGTTGCGCGCGAACTCCCTTCCGGCATAACCTTCGAGCAGTGCCCTCACCGCATAGAGCTGCCGGGCCTCCTCCAGGTCGATGACTGCCACGACCGGGCCGCGCTGCGAGACCGTGTCGACGATCCCTTCGGCCTCGAGTTGGCGCAACGCCTCGCGTATGGAGGTGCGGCTGACACCGATCAGCTCGCACAGTTCCCGCTCGACCAGTCTCTGGCCAGGCTGGAAGCGGCCGCGGAGGATCGCAGTGCGTAACCGGTCCTCCACCATGCGCCGCAGCGTCGTCGGCTGGCTTGTGATCTGCAGGTTCTGGTCGTCCATGGCAAAATCAGCTTTTCGGATCCGGCTCTTCATAGTGCACATCTCGGCGCTATGCCACCTGTGACGGACCGTGATCTCCTTGCACTCGATTTCAAGCCTCTCCCGGCACCGACGCATCGACCAGCGCGCCGGCGCTCGGCAGTTCCGCGATCGCCCAGCATTGGCCGAGCAGACGCTCGACGTCCTCGGCGGAAAGGAGGCGGCATGCCTGGTCGCGGAATTTCTCCTCGAGCTGGGCATTGGAAAGGGGCCGCGCCAGATTGCCGAGCGAATGGGTGAGCGTCTTGGTGAGCACCCGGCCGTCCTGGAATTCTACCGTCATGGCGACCCCGTCCTCGGAGATTGCCGCATCCCCCTCGGCCACTGCGCTTTCGCGCACGCGGCGGATCTCCGGGTCGTTGACCGCCTCATCGGTATATTCCTGCAGGCCCGCCTTGCCGCGCACGAGACCGACCGCCGCGCCGTGCACGACGGAGAATTTGCCTTGCAGCCCCTTTGTGATGTCGCGCTTGCCGCAGAGGTCCATGACAAGCGGCGCCACGCGCAGCCTCACGGCCTTGACCGAACCCGGCGCCAGGCGGTGCTCGTGGTGGAGCTGGATAGCCGCGTCTATCGCCGGGTGGTTGACGATGCCGCAGGGAAACGGCTTGTAGGTATTCTCGCGCAGATCGAAGTCGCGGCCGAGGCCGTCCGTCAGCTTGGAAAGATCATAGCTGGCCGATTGCACCGCGGCGAAGCCGCGCGGCCCTTCGAGCGGATGGATGCCGGAGGTGAAGCCGTTCTGCGCGAGAAGAGCGGCCACGTAGCCGTTCTGCGCCGCACGGCCGGGATGGAAAGGCTTGCCCATGGAGCCGAACATCTCGCGCAGACCCGCTGCCTGCGTGGCGGCAAGCCCGATCGCGTGGATCATCTGCCCGGAATCCAGGCCGAGCAGCTTGCCGATGGCGACGGCGGCGCCAAAGACGCCGCATGTTCCGGTGCTGTGCCAGCCCGCATCATAGTGGGCCGGATACGTCGCATTGCCGACGCGCGACGTCACCTCGAAGCCGAGGATGAAGGCGTGCAGGAAATCCCGTCCCGAGACGGGATTGGCGCTCGCATAGGCAAAGAGCGCGGAGGCGACCGGAGAACTGGCGTGGATATAGTTTTTCGGCGTCGTGTCGTCATAGTCGTGGAAATGCGAGGTGATGCCGTTCATGAGCGCGGCATGAAGAGGGTCCGCCTTCTCCCGCCGGCCAACAATCGCGGCCGTCGGTTTGCCGAAGAACGGGGAGAAGGTCGCGATGGCGATATCGGTCCCTTCCTCCGGCGCACCGCCCATTGCGCAGCCGACGATATTCACGATCGCCCGCCGCGCCTCCGCAACAACATCCTCCGGCAGATCCTCGAATCGGCTGCCAACGATATAGTCCGCCATCTCTTTGGTTACATGCACTCGTCGGCTCCTCCTGGCTGGCAGTTTTGCCTTTCGACGCTGTCGGATGAAACATGCGCGGCAAGCACATCTATCCCAGGATATTATTGACAGTCAACATGATTGTATGATAGTATGCTTAGTGTGATAGCGGGACACATCCTCCAACGATCACACACTGCCCGAGGATCGCAACGGCGCCTTTGACGCGCCAGGGGACGGAAATCGGCACCATGGACAATGATAGAATCCCGGTGGCGCTAATCACTGGCGCCAGCCGCGGCCTCGGCAGGGCGATCGTGCTGAACTTTGCGGCAGCGGGCTACCGCGTGGCGCTCGCCGCCAGGGACAGGGCGGCGCTCGAGGATGTGGCAGGGCGAGCCGAAAGAACAGGCGCGCCCGAAAGCCTTGCGATCACCGTCGACCTGGCCCGGCCTGTTGCGCCGCAGGAGATGGTGAAAGAGACGGTCGGCCGGTTCGGCCGCCTCGACGTGCTCGTCAACAATGCCGGGGACACCAAACGCGGCGATTTTCTGGAGCTCTCCGACGAGGATCACCTTTCGGGCTTCGCGCTGAAATACCACGGCATGGTGCGCAGCTGCCGCAGTGCCTGGCCGCATCTGGAAAAAAGCGGTGGAGCGATCATCAACATCTCCGGCGTCGGCGCACAGACGCCCGAGCCTGCCTTCACCATCGGCGGTCCGGTCAATGCGGCCATCATCAATTTCTCCAAGGCCCTTGCCAAGCGATCGCGCGACGGGCGTCCGCGCGTCAACGTCGTCTGCCCCGGACACATCGTGACCGACCGTTTGCGCAAGCGCATCGCGGCCGTGGCCGAGCGCGAGGGGATCGGCCTGGAGGAGGCGCAGGAAAGGCTGCGCCAGTCGCTGGACATTGCGCGTTTCGGCGAGCCGGACGACATTGCCCGCATGG
This sequence comes from Chelativorans sp. AA-79, assembly GCF_029457495.1. Taxonomy (NCBI): domain Bacteria; kingdom Pseudomonadati; phylum Pseudomonadota; class Alphaproteobacteria; order Hyphomicrobiales; family Phyllobacteriaceae; genus Chelativorans; species Chelativorans sp. AA-79. Next base: position 3,748,540 of record NZ_CP120361.1, on the reverse strand, counting down.
TCCGCTTTCTGGCGTCCAGCGAGGCGGCCTATGTGCACGGCGCGACCATAGTCGTGGACGGCGGCGCCACGCCCGGCATCTGACGGCATCGGTCACCAACGGAGAAGGTATTCATGGGACAGGCAATCTACGGGTTCGTGGGGCTCGGCAATATGGGCCGGCCGATGGCGCTCAACATTCTGCGGGCAGGCCATGATCTCGTGGTCCACGATCCGAACGACGATGCTGTGGCAGAGCTCGTCCGGGCAGGTGCCAGGCATGCATCCTCGGTTGCCGAACTCGGCGCGGAGGCAGATGCCGTGTTCCTGTCGCTCCCCACGCCCGAGGTGGTCCGGCAGGTCTGTTTGGGCGACGGAGGCCTTTCCGCGGCGAAGCGGACGCGTATCATCGTCGATCTCTCCACCACCGGTTCCGAAACCGAGGCGCAAGTGGCGGCCGGGCTTGCGGCAAAAGGCAAGATCCTGGTCGATTGCCCCGTGAGCGGCGGTGTCTCCGGGGCGGAGGCCGGCCGGCTCGCCCTTATGGCGGCCGGAGAGGCGGAGGCGGTCGAGGCGCTGAGGCCGGTGCTGGAGCTTCTGGGAAAGCTCTTCGTCGTCGGCACGGAGCCGGGCATGGGCCAGTCCATGAAGGTCATCAACAATCTCATGTCGACAACAGCGCTCACCATCTCCAGCGAGGCGCTGGTGCTGGGCGTGAAGTGCGGGCTCGACCCCGACCGCATGATCGAGGTGCTGAATGCCGGCAGCGGCCGTAACAGCGCGACGGAAAGGAAGATTCCCGACAACGTTCTGCCGCGTTCATTCGACTTCGGCTTCGCCATCGGCCTGTCTGCCAAGGATGCGCGCCTGTGCATCGAGGAGGCCGAGCGCCGCGGCGTCGACATGAAGGTGGGCAGAGCCGTCCAGCAGGTGCTGAACGCAACGCGTGACACGCTGGGCGCGGACGCGGACCTCACCACGGTGATCAAACTGGTCGAGGCACAGGCGGGCGTGGAGGTGCGCGGCGCGGCCGCGGGGGAGGGCAAGTAGATGGCTGAGATCGAGAGCGACATCGAGGAGACTCTCGCTCGGTTCGTGACCGGCCTTGCCTATGAGGACATTCCGGAGGCGGTGCGCCATCAGGCCCGGCGCGCCCTCGTCAACATTCTGGCCACCGGTTTCGCCGGCTGCCGCGAGGCGGCAATTGAAAAAGCATTCAAGGTGCTCTCCTCGTACAGCCCGCCCGGAAATGCCGTCCTGGTCGGCCGGGCGGAAAGATGCGATCCGCTGCTCGCCGCCTTTCTGAATGCCATGGCGGCCAATATCCACGACTACGACGACACCCATCCGCGCACGGTGATGCACCCTTCCGCGCCCGTCGTGCCGGCCTTGATGGCGCTGGCGCAGGAACAAAGGACGAGCGGGCGCGCCTTCCTGACGGCCTTCGTTGCGGGCGCCGAGGCCGAATGCCGGATCGGCAACGCCGTCTCGCCCGCCCACTATGCGCGCGGCTGGCACATCACCTCCACCTGCGGCGTGATCGGCAGCGCAATCGCGGCAAGCGCGCTGCTGCGCCTCGACAAGAGGGCGGCGGTCTCCGCGATCGGCAATGCGGCGGTGCAGGCCTGCGGCATGGTGCAGGCGTTGGGGACGATGTCGAAGAGCATCAGCGTCGGCAACGCCGCGCGGAACGGGCTGATTTCCGCGCATCTTGCACGGGAGGGGTTCACCGGGCCGGCGGACGTGCTGGACGGCGAGTTCGGCTTCATCAGACTCTACAGCGACACGCCGAACCCGGAGGAAGTGACAGAGGGGCTCGGCGAGCGCTGGGAATTCGCCTCCAACACCTATAAGCCCTACCCAGTCGGTGTGGTGCTCAACCCGGTGGTGGATGCCGCGCTCGAGTTGCGCGAGCAGGGTCTTGCCGATCCCGCCGCCGTCGAGAGGGTCACCATCCACGCTCATCCGCTTCTGCGCGAGCGCACGGACCGGCCGGACGTCGAAAGCGGCCGGCTTTCTCAGGTGAGCGCTCAGCACGCCTTCTCGATCGCCGTCTTGAAGGGAAGAGCGGGCGTGGCCGAGTTTTCCGATGGCGCCGTCGCCGAGACAAAGGGGCGCCGACCGCAGATCCGCTTCGTCGACGAGGCGGAGCGCGACATCTATTCCATCCAAATGCGGGTGGAAATGAACGACGGGAAGGTGTTCACCGCCGCGGTCGACGGCGCGCGCGGCTCCGCCGCCAATCCTATGAGCGACGATGATCTCTCGGAAAAGTTCCGCAGGCACGCCGAGTCCGTCGGCCTGCGCAACGTGGACAGCCTGCTCGAACGCTTTTGGCGCATCGACGAGAGCGAGGATTGCGGACGTATCTTCGCCGATTGCAGCGCGGAGGTGCGCGCATGACCGCACCCGTGTTGCAGGGTAGACGAGCGCTCGTCACCGGTTCGGTGTCCGGCCTCGGTTTCGCAATCGCAGCAAGGCTGGCCGAGGAGGGTGCCGATGTGGTCCTCCACGGGTTGGTGTCCCCGCGGGAAGGGCAGGTGAAGGTCGACCGGCTCTCGGAACAAACGGGCCGACGGGTCATCTTCGACGGAACGGATCTGGCGGACCCGAACGGCATAGAGCGTATGGTGGAGCGCATCCGCGCTGGGTTTGGCGATCCCGACATCCTGGTCAACAATGCCGTGGTGCGCCATTTCCACGCCATCGAGGACTTCCCCGGGACCGACTGGGAGCGCTCCATGGCCGTGAACGTCAATGCAGCCTTTCACCTGATCAGGCTCACGCTTGCCGCCATGAAGGCGAAAGGCTGGGGAAGGATAGTCAATCTCTCCTCGATCTATGGCAGCCGCGGCGCGGCTGAGCGCATCGACTACGTGACCAGCAAAACCGCGCTCCTCGGCATCACCCGGGCCGTGGCCATCGAGACAGCCGAGACCGGCGTGACCTGCAACGCCGTCTGCCCCGGGTCCGTGCTTTCGGAGCCGATTGCTGAAAAGATCGCCGCCATTGCCAGGCATGAAGGCGTCGCCGAGGCGGAGGCGCAGCGCGCCTATATCCGCAAACGCCACCCGACGGGACGTTTCGTCGAAGCGGAGAATGTGGGTGCCCTGATCGCCTTTCTCTGCGGCCCCCATTCCGCCGACCTCACCGGCGCCACTTTGCCCATGGACGGCGGCTGGCACGTGGCCTGAGCAATTCCAGCGAGGGAACAGCGGCCGCATCGGTGCTCCGTGCGAGCCGTTGTCCGACATCACGTGCTCGATACGGATGCCCGGCTCTGCAAGAATAGGCGCTGGCCGGCTTCAAGGAGACGCCAGCGCTCTCCTTCCCCTGGGGCGGGCATGACCTGGACGAAAGCGACGGGCGAGGCATCGCCCAACGCGGCGGAAACGCAGCTTTGCAGCCGCCTTCTCAGGCGGGAGTGTCCGCGTCGGTACGCGGAATGCGAAACCATCTGTAGTCGTAGCCTCCCACCTCGATGGTGACGGTTCCATCCTTCTCGACGGCAAAGCTGCCGTCGCCGAAGAGATCGACGAGACCGTGCGAGGCAACCTGACCGGGATTGAAAGAGATCCGGTGGGATTTGCCGCTCAGATTGTGGATCGTGAGGACGGAGCGCTCTCCCCAATCATGCCGCAGCGCCAGGATCGCGGCTTGGGGCACCGGCACCAGGCTCCAGGCCCCGAAGACGATCTCCGGCGTTTCGCGTCGCCGGCGGATCAGGTGCTCCATCCAGTTCAGGAGCGAATCGCCGTCGCGCTGCTGGTCGGCGACGTTGACCTTGGGCGGACCCCACCGTTTGCTCTCGACCACGGGCCGGCACAGCTCGTCGGGTGGCGCTGTTGAAAACCCGCCATTTGGGCCCGTCGTCCACTGCATCGGCGCGCGCACGCTCATGCGGCCGGGAATCTCCAGGTTTTCCGCCATGCCGATTTCCTCGCCATAGAACAGAACCGGCGCTCCCGGCAGCGCAAAGGCCAAGCTGTAGGCCATACGTATGCGCGCCTGATTGCCGTTTAGCATTGTCGGAAGCCGGCGGCGGAGGCCTCGGCCGAAAAGCTGCATATCCTCCTTCGGGCCGAACGCGCGGAAGACCTCCTGCCGTTCCGCCTCCGTCAGTTTGTCAAGCGACCACTCGTCATGATTGCGGATGAAGTTGGCCCATGCCGCGTCGGCTGGTAGCGACGGCATGGCCCGCAAATTATGGACCAGCGCCCCCGCATCCTCGCGCACGAGCGCCAGCGCCTGGTTGAGGTTGAAGTTGAGGCACATGTGCAGTTCGTCGCCGCTCTCGTCTCCGAAGAAGCGGCGCACGGCTTCATATTCGAGATTGACCTCGCCCAAGAGTACGGCATCGCCGCGCCGGCGCCCGAGAAAGCTGCGAAGATCGCGCAGCCAGTCGTGTGGCGCGATCTCCATCGGGCGCTCTATCCCCGAGGTCTCGAGGAGAAAGGGGACTGCATCGACGCGAAAGCCGGAAAGGCCGATCTCGAGCCAGAAGCCGACAATCCTGCGGATCTCCTCGCGCACCTTGGGATTGGCGATGTTGAGGTCCGGCTGGTGCTTGTAGAAGCGATGCAGGTAATATTGGCCCGCCTCCTCGTCCCATTCCCAATTGCTGTTTTCCTTGTCGGGGAAGACGAGGTCGCTGGGGCCGCCCTCGGGGATCTCGTCGCTCCAGATGTACCAGTCCCGGTAGGGTGAGTTGCGGTCCGATCGCGCGGACTTGAACCATGGATGTTCCTTGGACGTGTGGTTCACCACCAGGTCCGCGATCACGCGCATGCCACGGTCGCGCGCGGTGCGTACGAATTCAACGAACTCGCCCATGTTGCCCAGAAGCGGATCGACCGAATAATAGTCGATGATGTCGTAGCCATCGTCGCGGTTCGGGCTGGGATAGAACGGCATCAGCCAGAGGCAGGTGACCCCGAGACCGGCCAGATAGTCGACCTGCCTCGCCAGCCCCACGAAGTCGCCGATGCCGTCTCCGTTCCCGTCCTGGAAGGTCTCTACGTCCAGGCAATAGAAGACCGCGTTCTTCCACCAGACGTCGCTCGTGCGGCTGATATCCATCGACGTTCATCCCTTGGCGAAGGCGGGAAGCACCCGGGAACCGAACTCTTCGATGAAATCCCGCTGCTCCACGCCGACGTGGTGGAGGTAAATCCCGTCGAAGCCGAGATCGGCGAAGCCGCCGATCCAATCGACGAAGCGGTTCGGATCCGACGAGATCAAGACGCTCCCACGCATGTCTTCCTTTCGCACGAAGCGCGAGGCTTCGTCGAAATGCTGCGGCAGTTCCAAGTCCCAGCAGACCGGTGGCGCAAAGATGTTCGAACGCCACTGCTCGTAGGCAAGGTCGAGCGCTGCATTCTCGCTGTGGGCATAGGCGAGGTGGACCTGGAGGTAGAGAGGTTTCCCCTCTCCGCCGCCCTCGTGGAATGCGTCGATCATTCGTTGCAGATGCTCGTGCGACTGGTTGACGGTGATCAGACCATCGGCCCAGCTCGCGGCCCATCGCGCGGTCTCCACGCTTACGGCTGCGCCTATCAGCCGGGGCGTCTCGTCTGGCAGGCTCCAGAGCCTGGCTCGGTCCACTTTGATGAGCCCATCATGGCTCACGGTCTCACCTGCGAACAATGCACGCATGACCGCGACGCATTCGGCCAGTCGGTCATTGCGGACGGGCTTTGGAGGCCAACGGTCTCCCGTGATGTGCTCGTTCGAGGCTTCACCGGTGCCGCATGCCAGCCAAAAGCGGCCGGGGAACATCTGGCACAGTGTGGCGGCGGCCTGAGCAACGATCGCCGGATGGTAACGCTGGCCAGGCGCGGTGACCACGCCGAAAGACAGGGATGTGGCTTGCAAACCGGCACCAAGCCAGGACCAGGCGAAGCCGGACTGGCCCTGTCGCTCGCTCCAGGGCGAGAAGTGATCCGACGACATCGCAGCGCGGAAGCCCGCGGACTCTGCCAGCTTAACCGCATCGAGCAGTGACTTCGGGTCGATCTGCTCATGCGAGGCGTGAAAGCCGATAACGGGCATTGACCCTCCGACACATGTTGCCCATCGCCTATGGATGGCGAACGGTGCGCCGCTACTTCGACAAAAACTGCTGGTGCAAGAACGATGACGGCCAAAGTCGGTTCCGGAAGCCGAACACTTGTGCTCGCAGCCCCAGCAATTCTGCTTATGCGTTGACTGCAGGTTGGCGGCGATGCGAGCCTTCCGGATGGTGGGCAGTTTCGGTCTCGCCGCGAGCTGCGGTGAGCTTGGCGATTCCTGGCCGGGTGCCCCTGCTGTTGTGCGATTGCCGTTCGTATCCCTGCTAGTACAACACCGCCTTGAATGGTGCGACGGCGGCGCCGAGAGCGGAAGCATCCCCTTTGATCTCGCTGACGATGAGCTTCGGAAAGGGGCGCGGCACGCCATAGCGGGGGCTGCCGAAAATCCGCGTGCGTGCGATCAGCATATGGGCGAGATCGGGCGGCACCTGCCCCCCGAAGACGATCGCCTGCGGATCGAAGATCGCGTAAATGGCATTGATCAGCCGGATATAGGCCGGTGTGACCTCATCCACCCATTGCGCAACACCCGGCCAGTTGGCCTCGAAATGCTGCCGCATATAGCTGATCGAAGGCACGTCCACGCCGTTCTCGCGCAGGCGCTCGATCAGATATTGCAGCGCCGGCCGGCGTTTGTTTTCCTCCTCGTCATAGATGCCGCTGAACTCACCGGCATTGCCGTTGCCGCCCAGAAGCAGTTCTCCCTCGTGGATCAACCCGCCGCCGAAGCCGTAATTGAAGGAGAGATAGGCAAGGTGCCGCACGTGGCGGCCCGCCCCGAACATGGCTTCGGCGATCGCTCCCGTATTGGCGCCGTTGTGCACCCACACGGGCTTGCCGAAGCGCTCGGCAAGCAGCGGCCCAAGCTCGATCAGAGACCATTCATGGAGGGGGAGGGGGGCGTTGTAGCGCGTGCCGCCCACATGATAGCCGGCAATGGCGAAGCCGACGCCAAGCCAGGCCTCACGGGTGAGGCCGAGTTTTCGCCGCTGCTCGGTCACGTGCTCGTGCACTCGGTCGAGCGACTGGCCCATCGGCTCGCCGGCGAGCGGCACCGTGCTTTGCGCCAGAACGCTCCCGGCCATGTCGATGAGGCAGATGCCGATGATGTCGGTGTTGACTGAAATGCCCACCGAGTAGGCAAAGGCGCCATTGGGCCGGAGTGTAGGGCTGGGCTGCCCGCGGCCGGGCTTCGGCGCTCCCAGCAGCAGCATCCCGCGTTCCGTCAGCTGGTCGATGATGCGGTAGACAGACTGCTGTGTGAGGTCCACATGGGCCGTAATCTCGGAGCGGGAAATGCCAGGATTGCGCCAGATGAGGCGCAGGATGGCCCGCTCATTGGGGGAGGCCACCCCGTTTTCGGTTTCGCGCAGGAAGTGCCGCGCGATCAGCGCCTCGGGATCGTAGCTCATGCGTCGCCTCCATCATGGCCCGGATAGTTACTGGGAGTGTGTAGTAATTTCCAGCTTCGCGGCGATTATGCACTTCTGATGAAGCTCCTCTGAGAAGTCGATGTCGTCGTCCGTCACATATTTGTTACACGTAAAGTGTAAGTAGTGACGTGCGTCATCTGCAGACGCCAGAATTTCGGCTTATCCCCCTTCTGAGGAACAGGAGAACGAAATGCCATTCCCGAAAACCGCGGTCCTCTCGGCCGCACTCATGACGGCTGCCGGCCTGGCGCATGGGGCCGAGATCGAATTCTGGTACGGCAACACGGGCAATGTCGAGACGGCCATTCTCGACGCCTGCGAGGCTTTCAACGCTGCCCAGAGCGAGCACGAGGTGATCTGCGTCGGCCAGGGAGGCTACGAGGTGGGCATGCAGAAGGCGATTGCCGCCTACCGTTCAGGCCAGCACCCCCTGCTCATCCAGTTCTTCGACGCCGGCACGCTTGACCTGATGCTCTCCGGTGCGGTGGTGCCCGTAGAGGAACTCATGCCCGACATCGACTGGGACGGCTACATCGCCGGCGCCCGTGCCTATTACGAAACCTCTGACGGGCGGCTGTTTTCGCAGCCCTATAATTCCTCCACGCTTCTCTTCTACACCAACAAGACCCAACTCGAAGAAGCCGGCATCAACGAGACGCCGAGCACCTGGGAGGAGGTGATCGCCGCCGCCCGCAAGCTCAAGGAGGCGGGGCATGATTGCCCTTTCGTAACCGACGCCCATCCCTGGCGCGTGCTTGAGCAGTTCGCCGCCCGCCACGGTCTGCCCATCGCGTCGAAGCACAACGGCTATGACGGGCTCGACGCCGAATACATCTTCAACCGGGGACTCATTGCCGAACATCTGACCAATCTCGCCTCATGGCGCGGGGAGGGGCTGGTCAGGCTCAATCCCGACACCAAGGCTGGCGACTATGCTGCGGCGTTCAATTCCGGCGAATGCGCGATGATGGAAGGGTCGTCCGGTTCCTATGCGGCGGCCAAGGCGGCTTTCGGCGATCAGTACGAGATTACGGTCACCATGGCGCCGATGTATGAGGGCCACGACCGTCACAACACGCTGGTCGGCGGCGCCTCGATCTGGGTGATGAAGGGCCATGAGGAAGCCGAAATCGAGGCGGCCAAAGCCTTCCTCGATTTCCTTCGCCAGCCTGAACAGCAACTCGCCTTCACCGCGGCCACCGGCTACGTTCCGGTCACCCTCGATGCGCTTGAGGCACTCAAGGCCAGCGGCAAAGCCGACGCGCCGGAATTCGCCACTGCCTCGGTCGGCATCGACACGATGAACCAGCCGGCGACCGAGGACAGCCGCGGCATCCGCCTCGGATTCTATGTGCAATTCCGCGACATCTTCATGGAAGAGGCCCAGAAGGCGTTCAACGGCGACCAGACGATGCAGGAAGCGCTCGACCGCGCCAAGGCGCGCGGCGATGAACTTCTGCGCCGTTTCGAGCAGACCTACCAAGGCGCCAGCCTGAACTGAGCACGCGACTCCCTGGCCGGCGCGCCCGCGCCGGCCACCTTCTTGAGGGGCACTGGATGAGAAATGCCTTCTTCCGCAATCGCTGGCTGCCTTTCTGGCTGGCGAGCCCGCAATTGCTGGTCATGTTTCTCTTTTTCTACCTGCCGGTTTTCCTGGCCTTCTTCTGGTCCTTTCATCTGGAGCGTCCGTTCGGCGGGGGCTCGCAATTCGTGGGCTGGGCGAATTTCCAGCGCGTTCTGGCGGATCAGGAATTCTGGGGCGCACTGCGGCGCACGGTGGTGTACATGCTGCTCGCCTCCGGCAGTTCGATCCTTGTGGCCCTGATCCTCGCACTGGCTGCTGACCGGGCGGTGCGTCTTTCCCCGCTGGCACGCAATCTCCTGATCTGGCCCAAGGCCGTGGCAACCGCTTCGGTGGGCGTGATCTTCCTGTTCATCTTCAACCCGTTCCTGGGCTTGCTTGCGCCCCTGAACGAGGTCTTTCCGGGTATCTGGAACCCGCGCATCAATCCGATGCACACATGGATCATGATCTATATCGCCAACATCTGGTCGGCGATCCCCTTCACCTTCATCATCCTGCTGACGGGCCTGCAGGCCATGCCCGAGACGTTGCACAAGGCGGCGGCGATGGACGGCGCCGGCCCGTGGCGGCGGCTTTGGGACATCCAGCTACCGCTTCTGACGCCGCAACTCTTCGTCGCGCTGGTGCTGGAGGTGGCCGACAGCCTGTCCGGCTCTTTCGGCCTCATCGACACCATGACCCAGGGCGGACCGGGCGGTGCCACCAACATGCTGGTCTACAAGATCTATGTGGACGGCTTCAAAGCCTACGATCTTTCAGGCGCGGCAACGCAAACGGCGATGCTGATGGTCGTCGTCGCCGGTATCACCGCCCTGCAATATCTCCTTCTCGAAAAACGCGTGCAATACGAGCGCTAAATTGATGATTGAAAACACGCGTTCGATCGATCGTGCCGCGACGATCCTGCTCCTCCTGGGTTCGGTGTTCGTGCTTCTGCCGCTGGCCTTCGTGGCGATCACCGCCACCCAGAGCTACCAGGACTTCCTGCGCAACAATTTCTCGCTGCGGCCGGGACTTCACTTGTGGGACAACGTGGCCGCCGTCTGGTCGCTGACGGACCTGCCCCGGCAGATCATGAACAGCGTGATCGTGGCGACGCTGGTCTCGGGCGGCAAATGCTTTCTCGCCTTCACCACCGCCTATGCGGTCGTCTTCTTCAGGACGCGATACGTGCCGCTGGTCTATGCGGCGGTCGTCGCCTCGATCATGTTGCCGATCGAACTGAGGGTTATCACCGTCTATCAGGTGGCATCCAACGTGGCTCTGCCGCTGAACGCGGTCGCCAATATGGGCGGGCTCTGGACCGTACTCTTCGGTACGCCGCTTGACCTGCAACTGAATGCGCTGGACAGCTATGCGGGCATCGCCCTGCCGTTGATGGCGCAGGGCGCCGGCACGCTGATCCTGGTGCAGTTCTTCAAGACGCTGCCGCGTGATCTCGCCCGGGCGGCGACGATGGATGGGGCAGGACCGCTGCGCTTCATGACGGACATGCTCCTGCCGCTGTCGAAGGGCCCCCTCGTGAGCCTCTTCATCTATTTCTTCATCGGCGGATGGGTGGATTACATGTGGCCGCTGGTGGCTGCCTCCTCGCCCGAGATGCAGACGGCCGTCGTCGGCCTGGCGCGGCTGGGACCGGGCATGGAGGAAGACATTCCCAACTACCCCCTCGAAATGACCGGCGCGATCATGGTCACCGTGATCCCGCTGGTGCTGATCGCCCTGACCCAGCGCCGGATCGTGCGCGGCCTGGCCCTTTCGGAGAAATGAGAATGGCGCAAGCATCTCGTGCGGCCGGCATATCGCTCGCCGGATTGACCAAGTCCTATGACGGCACGGTTGTCATTCCCGAATTGAGCGCCGAGATGGCGGGCGGCGAGTTCACTGTGATCCTCGGCCCGTCGGGCTGCGGCAAATCCACGCTCCTGAACATGATCGCGGGCCTGGAGCCCGTGAGCGGGGGCACCATCCGCTTCGGCGAACGTGAGGTGCAGGACTTGGAGCCCAAGCATCGCGGCTGCGCCATGGTTTTCCAGAACTATGCGCTCTATCCGCATATGAGCGTCTTCAGGAATATTGCCTACAGCCTCAAGGTTGCCGGTCTCTCCGAGGTCGAGCAGAGCGAGCGTGTCGGGCGCGTGGCCAAGATGCTCGGGCTTACCGACCTGCTCGACCGCAAGCCGAGCCAGCTTTCGGGCGGCCAGCGCCAGCGCGTGGCCATCGGCCGGGCCATCGTGCGCGAGCCCTCGGTGCTGCTTTTCGACGAGCCGCTCAGCAATCTCGACGCGCAATTGCGCCATGACATGCGCATTGAGCTTGCCGAGCTGCACCGGCGGATCGGCGCAACGACCGTGTTCGTCACGCACGATCAGGTCGAGGCCATGACCCTGGCCGACCGCATTCTTGTCCTGAACAAGGGCCGCATCGAGCAATTCGACACGCCGAGGGAGATCTATCATCGCCCCGCTTCCGAGTTCGTCGCGCGGTTCATAGGCGCCCCGCCCATGAACATCCTGTCCGTCACCGGCAACGGCACCGGGCTCCGGGTGCCCGATGGGCCGCTGCTTGTCCCCTCATCCCGGCGTGGTGACTTCCGCTTGGGGATCCGCCCCGAGGACGTCACGCTTGGCGCCCGCCTCCCGGACGGCATCCCCGTCACGCTCGTCCATCGCGAGGACCTGGGTTCGCACAATGTCGTCACCGTGCGCCTGGACGGCGGGGCTGAGCTGCGCGTCACCCTGCCTTTCGGCAGCGATCTCGACGAGAGCCGCCATCTCTTCATCGTCCTGCCGCGCCACCGCCTGCATCTTTTCGAGCCCGGAAGCGGCCGGGCCATTCGCAATGCCTTCGAGGATATCGGGGCAAGAAAGGAAGAACATGTCTGACTACGTCGACTTCATCGCTGATCCCAAGCGGGGATGCGCCATCGCGGCCCATCGCGGCGCGTGGCATGCCGCATCCGAAAACAGCGTTGAGGCCATCGAGAATGCCATTGCGGCGGGTTATGAGATTGTCGAGATCGACGTCAGGCAAAGCGCCGACGGGCACCTGTTCCTGATGCATGACGAGACGCTCGAGCGCATGGCGGGCCGCGCAGAGGTGGCCGAACGCCTCGGGATCGCGGAGCTGAAGGCCATCCGCCTGCGCGAGGCCGATGGTGGGGAAGGGCGGGCGACGACGAGTGCCACCATCCCGACTTTGCGCGAGGCGCTGGAGGTCGCGCGAGGGCGCATCTTCGTGGATCTGGATTTGAAGGACCGCGATCTGATGCCGCGCGTCATAACAGACGTGGTGGATATGGGCATGGGGTCCCAGGTGGACGTCAAGGCGCGCGTGGACAGCTCCGAGGCGCGGCAATGGCTCGCCGGGATGGGGGACATGCGCGGCGTGCCTTTCATGGCCATGGCGCGCTTTGCGAACGGCAACGCGGCGGAGCTGACCGACGTGCTTGAGGCCATGGCGCCCTTCATGTGCGAAACCAAGTTCGACAGGATCGAAACCATTGCCGAGCGCAAACTGCGCTTTGCCGATGCCCGCATCGCGATCTGGGTCAACACGCTCGATCCGGTTTCCTGCTGCGGCTTGACGGACAGTGCTGCTCTTGCCGATCCTACCCAAGTTTGGGGGCGACTCATTGATGCGGGCGTCAGCGTCATCCAGACCGACGCGCCCGAGGCGCTTCAGTCCTATCTTCGGGAGACCGGCCGTTGACGCCAATTTCCGATGCAGACCTGGAATCGGTGATGGCCGACATGCGGGCGGCGGCGCTCGAGGAGGTACTGCCTCGGTTCCTGAGGCTTCAAAGCGGTGAGGTGCGAGCCAAGACGACCGCCGACGACCTGGTGACGGATGCTGATCTCGGTGCCGAGCGCATGCTTTCGGAGGCGCTTGCCCGTCGCTTCCCCGGCGCGACCGTGATCGGCGAGGAAGCTGTTTCTTCCGATCCGGATCGGCTTGGCCGGATCGGTGCAGCCCCGCTTGCGATCGTCATCGATCCGGTCGACGGCACGTGGAACTTTGCCAATGGCCTACCGATCTTCGGCATGATGGTTGGCTTGGTGGTGGGCGATGAACCGATTGCCGGCCTCATCCACTATCCCTTGACCGCCGATTTCATCCTCGCGCGGCGTGGCGGCGGAGCCTGGCATGTCGCCCCGGATGGCGCACGCCGCCGGCTGGAAGTTGCTCCGCCGCGGCCGATTGCCGACATGTCGGGCGTGGTCTGCCTGCCGCAGCTGGCACCGCATGAGCAGGCCGTGATCGCACCCAACCTGCCGGCCTTTCGGCGGGTGACGAACTACCGGTGTTCGGCCTACGAATACCGGCTTCTGGCCCAGGGGAGCATCGACTTCGTCATGAACGCTTCGCTGCAACCGTGGGATCATGTGGCCGGCCATCTCATTCATCAGGAGGCAGGCGGTCACGCCGCCATCCTGCCAGGGATTGGCTATCGTCCATCGATGACCGAGGGGCGGCTTCTGCTGGCTGCCAGCGAGGTGAGCTGGCGCGAGATAGGCCGCACTCTCGGCCTGTTGCCAGCCATTTCGGGAGGAGCATTTGCGCCTTTGAAGGCATGATCGATGCCGTAGACGGCTCCGCCTGCAAAAAGCTCCATGCGCGATCCGCGAACAAGCGTGCCGCGTTGAATTCGCCGGTGTCCAGGAAGGTTTCGAGCACGTCCCGACAAGGCCCGATATCGATGTCGTTCTGCTTCAACCAGTCCGAGTCGTACTAGAGCGGTTCCGGTTGTGTCTGAATCGAAGGGGGATTCCGATTTCGGAGGTTTTGTGATTCAAGATGCTGGCTGGAGTGGAGGCCAGCATGGGATGACGCGACCTCTTTCGAATGATCTGCGTGAACGTGTTGTTGGGGCGGTCGAGGCCGGCGAGAGCTGCCGGTCGGTGGCGGCTCGTTTCGGCGTTGCCGTCTCGTCGGCGGTGAAGTGGTCTCAGCGCTACCGTGCGAGCGGGTCTGTGGCGCCGGGCAAGATGGGCGGGCACCGCAAGCGCGTGCTGGAGCCGCACCGTGCCTTCATCGCCGAGCGGATCAGCCAGACGCCGCATCTGTCGCTGCACAAGCTGAAGGAAGAGCTGGCGGCGCGCGGCGTGAAGGTGTCGCACGATACGGTGTGGCGGTTCCTGCGCCGCGAGGGGCTTCGGTTCAAAAAACGCTGTTCGCCCTTGAGCAGGCTCGTGCCGACATCGCCCGCCGGCGGCAACGCTGGCGTTCTTGGCAGTCCGGTCTCGATCCGACACGGCTGGTGTTCATCGACGAGACCTGGATCAAGACCAACATGGCGCCGCTGCGGGGCTGGGGACCACGCGGCAAGCGCCTGCGCGGCTTTGCCCCGCACGGCCACTGGCGCACGCTGACCTTCCTCGGCGCTTTGCGCCATGACCGGCTGACGGCGCCTTGCGTCTTCGATGGACCGATCAACGGCCAGTGCTTCCGCGCCTATGTCGAGCAGCAGCTCGTGCCGGTGCTTGAACCGGGCGACATCGTCGTCATGGACAATCTCGGCTCGCACAAGTCGGCCGCCGTCCGGCAGATGATCAAAGCCGCCGGCGCAAGGCTCTGGTATCTGCCCCCATACTCGCCCGACCTCAATCCGATCGAGCAGGCCTTCGCCAAGATCAAGCATTGGATGCGCGCGGCTCAGAAGCGGACCATCGAGGAGACATGGCGGCACATCGGCGGCCTCGTCTCCTTAATCCAGCCCAGTGAATGCAGCAACTACTTCGTCAATGCAGGATACGCTTCCGTCAAAACCTGAAAGGCTCTAGGTGGAGGAGTAGCGGTTTTGTCACGAGGTCCACCATATCGTCACCCGCCCGAAGGCTTTGTCGTATTCGACGATGCTGCAATCATTCTGTCATGGAGCGGTGGCAGAGAACCGCCATGATCGATATTCGGCTTGAAGAAATGACGCGCCGTTTCGGAAGAACGGTCGCGCTCGACGACATCTCCCTCGATTTCCCGGCGGGCTCGTTCACCTCCCTGCTTGGCCCTTCGGGATGCGGCAAGACAACGCTGCTGCGCCTGGTGGCAGGATTCGAGCCGCCCGATGGGGGGCGCGTGATGTTCGATGGCGAGACGATCGCGGATCCTTCGAGCCAGGTGCCGCCGGAAAGGCGTGGTGTGGGTGTGGTGTTCCAGTCCTATGCGCTATGGCCGCATATGGATGTCGAGGGTAATGTCGCCTATGCGTTGACCGCCAGAGGAGTCGCGAGATCCGAGCGGGGGAGGCGGGTTCGTGACGTGCTGGCGACCGTCGGGCTTGATGGGTACGGGACACGGCGCATCGAAGAGCTTTCGGGAGGTCAGCGACAGCGCGTCGCCCTTGCACGGTGCCTGATCGCGGAATCGAAGATCATCCTGTTCGATGAGCCGCTTGCCAATCTGGACATGCATCTGCGCGCCGCAATGGTGGAGGTGTTTCGCGGCATCCATCGCAGAACGGGCGCGACGATGATCTACGTCACCCACGACCAGGCCGAAGCGCTCGCACTTTCGGATCGCATCGCCGTCATGGATGGCGGGCGCATCCTCCAGATCGCACCGCCGACGGAGATCTACGGTTCCCCGGTGCACGAGAAGGTAGCGGGTTTCGTTGGCCGCAGCACCATTCTCGAAGGTGAGTTGGTGGGGACGTCCGGTGGTCTGGCGATGCTGGAGGTTGCCGGACACCGGTTTGCCGCCCGCACCACCGACACGGCGCGAAGGGGGCGCGCGTGTGTGCTTTTGCGCCCGGAAGGGCTGAAGCTTGCCGCCGAAGGCATGCAGGCGAGGGTGATTTCGTCGATCTATCGAGGGCCTGTCCACGAAGTGCGTCTGCAGATATCCGGATCAGATCACAGTGTGGTCCTCGATTGCGTGGATGCGCCGCCGGTCGGTTGCATGATGCATGTGGCAGTCACCGACGCATGGGTCGTCCCGGCGCCATAGCTCAGCGCCAGGGCAGCACGCCTGACGGCAGTCTGCCCGCGAGCCTGTCGAGCGCCGCGAGAAGAGCGACGACCACCACGACGGTCGCGACCGCTATCGCAGCCGCATGGGTGGCGAGGCCGGCTTCTTCCAGGCTGAAGAGAACGACCCCGAGCGTCTCGTTGCCGCTGGACCACAACAGGGCTGAGACGGTCAGTTCATTGAACGCGCTCATGAACACAAGCAGTGCACCGGCTACTGCCGCGGGCGCCGCCAGCGGGGCGCTGATGGAAAGGATCCGGCGAAGCGGTGACGCGCCGAAGACGGCTGCCGCTTCGTCGAGTTCCGGAGGGATCTGTGCAACTGCGCTCGCAACCGGCTTCATGGCAAGAATCAGGAACCGCATCAGATATGCGATCAGGATGATCCATGCTGTCGCATAAAGACTGCCGATGAGCGGCAGGGGGCGCAGGAAAAGGAGGATGCAGGCGATCGCCAGCACGACACCGGGCAGCGCGTAGGGCAATTCGGCGGTCGCGTGAAGGAGCTTGCGGTTGCGTGTGCTGAAGCGCTCCATCACCATGGCCACGGGTATTGTGCCCAGCGAGAGGATAAGGGCGGCGGCGCCGGCAAGCGAAGCGGAATTCCGGAATGCGCGCATTGTCGAGGCCTGCCGCATCAGCACTTCTTCGAAATTGACGAGCGTGAAGGTCTGGAATGTCAGCGGAACGCCGAAGGCCGGCACGACGGAAGTCGTCACCAGTGCCAACCCCGGCAGCAGGAGTATCGCCGTCAGCATCGCCCAACAGACGGCGGTCAGCGGAACGCGCCAGCGACCGAGCGCAAACCGTGTCGCCTTGCCGGTGGCGTAGCGTG
Source organism: Chelativorans sp. AA-79 (assembly GCF_029457495.1). NCBI lineage: Bacteria > Pseudomonadati > Pseudomonadota > Alphaproteobacteria > Hyphomicrobiales > Phyllobacteriaceae > Chelativorans > Chelativorans sp. AA-79. The sequence goes on along the minus strand of NZ_CP120361.1, from coordinate 3,731,673 downwards.
CGCGATGCCCTCGCAAAGCGACACCCTGCATGGCGATGCCCACCAGCGCCAGCATGGCGATCAGCACTGAAAGGCTCGCCATCTGCGGAAGCACGCCCGGGCCGAAGCTCGACATCTGGCGATAGATCAGCGTCGAAAGGGTCAGGTAGTTTACCGGTAAGCCGAGCAGCGCGGGGATGCCGAAATTCCCGATCCCGGACACGAAGGCGAGCGCTCCGGCCGCGGCCAGCCAGGGCCGCATGAGCGGCGCGACAATTGTCAGAAAAGCCCTCGTCGCTCCCGCGCCGGATGCCCGGGCCGCCTCGACCAGATCACCAGGGATGCCGACGAGGCCGGCGCGCAGCGTCACAAAGACGATGGGTGCGTGCTGTATGCCGTAAAGAAGGATGATGCCGCCTCGGCCGAGCATCGGGTTGGGGGTTCCGGGGGGAGGTGCCACACCGAGAAGGTTCAGAAGCGTGCTTGAAGGGCCGGTCAGGTGCAGCCACGAAAGTGCCATGACCTGTGGCGCGATGATGAGCGGCAGCAGGAGCAGGAAACCCAATGTCTTTCGCGACGGCAGATCGGTAAGTGCGACGGCGACGGCGAATGGTGCGCCGATCGCGACGGCGAGCACGGCTCCCAGGAATGCAGTGTCGAGCGTGTTCCAGGCCGCCCGGAGCGTGGAGGGTTTCCCCAGCCTGTCCAGGAAGGTGGTGAGATCCAGCTCGCCGCCGGGTGCGATGGCCGCGAGAAGCAGCCTTCCGGTCGGCAGCAGGCTCAACAGCGCGATCACCGCGATCACCACCAGACCTGCCAAGCCTGGCCCTGCGGTTCTCCACGAGCGTGTGCCCCGCAACCTGCTCAAAGGCTGGAATGCGGGGCGCCCTGGAAGAGAGTCGGGAAGCGAAGACATTCACAATGCCGGCGGCGGTGGACCGCCGAGGCTTCCTACTGGCCCATCACGTCGGTGAAGCGTTCCTTGTTGGCCATGTCGTCCTTGAGGGCAGCCTCGGCATCGTAATCAAGCACTTTGATCGCCGAGCGATCCGGGTAGCCTTCCGGCAGGCCCGCATCGGCGCGCGCCGGAATATAACCCTGCCCCACGGCGAGCTTCTGCCCTTCCTCGGAGAGGAGAAAGTTCACGAAGGCCTTGGCGGCTTCCGGATTCTTGGCGGTGGAGAGGATCGCGACCGGCTCGGTGACGGCTGAGACGCCTTCCTTCGGGAACACGAACTCGACAGGGGCCCCCTTTGCCTTTTCGCGGATCGGCATGAAGTCCACGATCATGCCGTAGAGTTTCTCGCCCCCGCTGACCGCCTTCAGCACGTCGCCATTGCCGCCGGACGCCTGAGCACCGTTTTCGGCGAGCGCGGCGTAGTAGTCCCAGCCCTCCTCGAGATTGCTGGTCAGCGTCACGGTATGGATCATCGCGGCGCCCGACGTCAGCGGGCTGGGCATCGCCAGCAGACCCTTCGTCTCCGGCTTGGTCAGGTCGAGCCAACTCGTCGGCACAAGCGGAGCATTGGTGTGGTAGACGATCCCGGTCGTGATCAGCTTGGTCGGGAAGTAGGTCCTGTCCGTGTCGACCAGAGTCTCGTCGATACCCTCGATTTCGGCTTCCGGAAAAGGAAGCAGCCGGCCTTCGGCCTTGAGACCCTCCATTGTGACGATGTCTGCGATCAGGAGCACATCGGGTTGCGGATCTCCCGCTTCGATCTCCGCGGCGAGCTTGGCCATGATGCGTGGCGTGCCGTCACGCACCCACTCCACCGTCACGCCGGGATATTTCGTCATGAAGGCGTCGGCGGTCTGCTGTGCGTCGGTGTTGGGCTGGCTGGTGTAGAGAACGAGCGTTCCGTCCAGCGCGAAGGCCGGCGTCATGCCTGCCGCAACGAGCAGGGCGGTGAGAAGAGCGCGCATTGTGAAACCTCTTGGTAGTTGTGTGACGGCTATCAGCCGCGCTGAATGCGGCGAAGAGGGCTTCCTAGTCTGCTCTCGTAACGGCCGCATGACAGTGTTCCGAGAACCGCGGGGAGAGGATCGTCCACCGCAAGAACGCGCGACAGCCACAGCAGCCGGCCCGGCGATGCGGCATTGAATGCGGATTGGGCGCTCGCCACGACGAGATGATTGCGCTCCCCCTCGGCCAGAAGAGTTGATACACCGCAGAAGTCGTTAACCGGTCATTCAGCGCGCCTGCTTCAGTTTGCGCTAAATGCGAAGCAAGCTGGTCATCAATGATTGCCCGGAAAGACTCTCTCGAAGCCAGGATCCTCCATGATCAGTTTGCTGATCTGAGGAGCGGTCTCTTCGTGTCGATGCCGATAAGCGTCGCATTGTCGAGCCTGATCCTGATTGTGCAGGTTCTTTCCGGCGACACGTTTTCCGCTGCAATCTGGTTTTTGGTCGTGAATGGCATAAACGGCGCGCGGATCGTGCTCGCGCTGTCTCGGCCGGAGGAGGGGAACGCAAATTTCGAAGGCGGCCTGAAGTCGGTTTCACGGCGGCTTCGCCTGTACAGCATCCTCGCACTTCTGTCCGGGTTTGCCTGGTCGTTTCTCGCCGTCCTGACAAACGGCTATGCGATGCCGCAGTCGTCGCTCCACCTCATCATCCTCGCCGGAATTTCGGCCGGCGCTGTCACCTATGGCAATTCCTATGCCAAGCTGTCGATCAACTTCATTACGCCGCCACTCCTGATCCTTGCAGGTTGCCTGTTGGCCAGGGGAAGTTTCGAGAACTACATTCTGACCTTTGCGGTGCTCCTCTTTCTGGGAGGTCTGGTTCGCGGCTCGCTTATCGGGCAAGCCCGTTTTCGCGAGGCGAGTCGTCTCAAGCACGAGGCGGAGCAAGCCGCGATGGAAATGGAACGGATTTCCAGGGAGGATCACCTTACCGGTCTCCTCAACCGGCGGGGTCTCGAACATGCCATCGAGCGGCTTCAGAAGACCGACGGCCCCTTTGTCGCCATGTTGATCGACCTGGATGGCTTCAAGTCCGTGAATGATACTTATGGCCATAAGGTCGGAGATGAACTGCTCGTCAGCATTGCTTATCGAATAAAGGGGAAGGCACCCGCCAAAGCGACATTGGCGCGTATCGGCGGCGACGAGTTCGTGCTTCTGTTTTCGTTGGGGGCACAATCGGTTTCTCCCGCTGCTCTTGCCTCCGCGATCATATCGAGCATCGCCGAACCCTATCCCGGTGCTGGCTCGGTCCAGATTGGCGCATCCATGGGCATCTACCAGTCTGCCCAGCCGGAACTGACGCGGATGCTGTCGCGAGCCGATGTTGCCCTCTATGCGGCCAAACGGCGGGGAAGGAACGAGTATTGTTTCTTCGACAGTCATCTTGAGCGCGAACTCGAGCGCCGGCAATCCATCGAACGTGATCTGCGGTCCGCGATAGAGGCGGGAGACCTCCGCCCCTGGTTCCAGCCCATCATAAATATCGAGACCGAAATCGTGATCGGTTTCGAAGCTTTGCTGAGGTGGTCGCATCCGGTGCACGGTGCCATCTCTCCACCTGAGATCGTGGCGGCAGCACGCGAGACCGGAACTCTGCATCTGCTCACCGAGACCGTCTTTGCGGGCTGTTGCGCTCTCATCGATGGTTTGGCGGCTTCTGGCCGTCGTGAAATTCGTGTCGCCATGAATGTATCCCCACGCGAACTGGACGCAGGCCATATCGATGACATGATACTGGATGGCCTGAAGGCGAGGGGCCTCCCTGCGGCGATGTTCGAGATTGAGATCACTGAAGAGGCCCCGGTAGACAGGGAAAGGGCGGACGAGAAGCTGGGGCGCCTCTCACACGCTGGTATTTCAATCGCGCTCGACGACTTCGGTACCGGCTTCTCCACCTTGGCGTCGCTCAAGGACCGACGGATAAGCAAGGTCAAAATCGACAAGGAATTCGTTTGTGGCCTGGCTGAATCCCGGGAGGATCAACTCTTGGTCAAGGCGGTGATCGACGTTGGAAGAGCACTTGGGATAGACGTTGTCGCCGAGGGCGTGGAGAGAAAGGCCGACCAACAGTTGCTGCGGGCGCTCGGCTGCAAGACGGCGCAGGGCTTCCTGTTTTCCAAAGCGATACCTGCGGAACAGGCGGTCGGCTTTGCAACGATACGCGACTGCTCAGAGCCGCTGTTGCTGTCCCGGGGTTGATGAGGCTGGGGTATGCCCGCCAGCCGGTAGAAGGCTCAAACCCGCAGCGCCACGGCTTCCGGATCCAAACCGAACGCGACGTTGCCCGTCGAGAATGCCTGCCACTGGCTCATGATGCTTTGGGTTCCGTGCTCCACTTGCAGATCGCCAAAGCGATGGCCTTGGTGCAGGCCACGAGGTCTTCGACCGACACACGCTCGTTCGGCTGATGCGCCTGGGTCGGATCGCCTGGCCCAAAGTTGACCGTCGGCGTCTGGCCGAGTGTCGTGGGAAGGCCGATATCGCTGTGGGCGCCGAACCCGGACAGTTTTGGCGAAAGGGAGACATCGGCAACCGCCTGCTGGAAGGTCTCGACAAAGGGATGGTCGGCGGAAACCTCCGCGCAGTCGGCATCGAGAATCCATTCGACCCGAGCCGGGTGCTCGCGCAGATAGGGATCGGCCTGGCAGACGAACGCGACGTGCTCCTCCACCTCCCGCTTGACGTTGCCGCCAAGGCCGAGTGCATCCTTTTCGCTCGGCAGATACTGCACGTCGATGATGATCTCGGCGCGGCCGGCCATGGATGAAGGGTGCTCGCCGGCATTGACCTGGGTGACGATGATCTGGTTCGGAAGGTCCATCAGCGGGTGGTTCTTCCTGGGATCGAACTGCCAGCGTCGGTTGAGGATGTCTATGCCGCCGAGCATCTGTCGGCACAGTTGAACCGCATCGACCGGTCCGCTGGAATACCATGCATTGGGCGTGAGCTCGGCATGTCCGCCGATGCCGTCGATGATGATCCTGCCCCAGAGGATGCCGTGGCAGAGTGGCGCGATGCGGTTCGCGGTCGGTTCCGTCATGATGCCGGCATCGGCCTTGAAGCCGCGATCGACCATGGCGAGCGAACCCATGCCGCCGATCTCCTCGTCGACGACGGTCGTGAAGACCACGTCGCCGGCAAGCTCCACGCCCATTTCCCCGAGCAGTTCCACGGCCATCAGCATCGAGGCCACACCGCCTTTCATGTCCACGGCGCCGCGCCCGCGCACGAAGCCGTCGATCACTTCCGGCCTGAACGGATCGGTGCGCCAATGCTCCCGAGGGCCGGGGGGTACGACATCGATATGACCCGTGAGCATGATCGAGCGCCCGCCGCCGGTACCGCGCAGAATGCCGCCGAGATTGGGGCGACCCTCGAACGTCCTGCCCTTGTTGGCGCCGGGGCGGCCGGCATATTTCTCGTAGAGGGCGGGGCCGTCGGGTTCCCACAGGTCGGTTTCCATGCCGATCTTCTTCAAGCGCTTTTCCAGATAGAGCTGGCAGTCTCGTTCGCCGGGACCGGCCTTGGTCGGATCGCTCATGACGATCGACGGGAAGGAAATGAGGTCACAGAGCGTTTCGACAATCCGCTGCGCATTGTCTTCGACATAGCGGGCAATCTTCTGAGCGTCAGGCATTTCTACCCCCGGGTTTGAGACAAGCGGTCGGCGAGCAGGACCAGGATGAGGAGCAGACCCACGACGCCGACCTGCAGCACCGTGTTGAAGCCCATCTGCAGCATGGCGGTCTTGAGTGTGACCAGAAGGACCACCGCGGCGAAAACGCCGAACACATGGCCCCTTCCGCCGAAGATGGCGACGCCGCCGAGCATTGCGGCTGTCAGCGACTCCAGTTCGAGATTGACGCCGACATTGGGCCGGGCACTGCCGAGCCAAGCCAGAGAGATGAGTGCGGCAAGCCCACTGAGCATGCCGCCCAGCGTGTAGAGCAGCACGCGGACGCGATCGACCGGAATCCCGACGAGGCGTGCGGAGCGCTCGTTGAACCCCATGGCGTATATCCAGCGGCCCCACGAGGTGAAGGACAAGACCAGGAATGCCAGGAGGAAGCCGGGCAGCACGAGCGTCAGGAAAGGCCATGGGACTGGTCCCAGGGAGCCGCGCCCCCAGGGCAGGGACCATGCGGGCACTCCGGGAATGGCGGCGCCGCCGGTGAGCGCCAGCGCGACGCCGGAATAGACGTAAAAAGTACCCAGCGTCACGATCAGTGGGTAGAAGCCGAGTCGCGTGACCAGGATGCCGTTGGCAAGGCCCAGCGCACCGCCGATTGCCACGCACAGCGCCGGCATCCAGGCACCGTCGAGGCCACCAGCGATCGCCATCATCGTCAGAACGGCGGACAGCGACACGTTGCCGCCGACCGAAAGGTCGATGCCTGCGCCGCCGGCCAGGATGATGAGGGACTGGCCGAGCGACACCAGCGCCAGGATGGACGCGAATTGAAGGATGCTGGTGAAGGTATGGGAATTCAGAATCTGCGGCTGAAGGAGTGCGATCGCCGCAAGCAGCACCACCCACAGGAGGGCGAGGACGACCAGCACGGGCTGGGCGCGCCAGGTTGTGAGGAACACGCTCATGCGGGCCTCCGTCCGGGGACCGGGAGGCTCAGCCGCCCGGAAAAGGCATCGAGGCACAGGACCGCGAGGAGCAGCCCGCCGGTCACCACGGTCTGCCAAAGCGACGGGACGCCGACGAGAAGGAGCCCGTTCTGGAGAATGCGGATGAGGAGGACGCCGAGGACCGTGCCGACAAGGCTGCAGCGGCCGCCCAGGATGCTCGTTCCTCCGAGCACCACTGCAGCGATGGCCTCAAGCGCCAGAGTGCTTCCGATCGTCATTTCCACATTGCGATAGGTTGCGACATAGAAAGTGGCCGCAAGCCCGCAGAGGGCTCCGCTGATCACGAAGGCGGAGAATTGGACTTTTCTGACCGATATGCCGGAGAGTCGCGCCTTGGCTTCAGAGTTTCCGATCGCCAGGAGGTGCGGTCCGAAAGGCGTGCGCCGCAGCGCAAACCAGGTGGCCAGATAGGCTGCCGCTATGATCCACGCGGTCAGCGGAACACCAAGGATGTGGGTGGATACCAGCGCGGTGAGGTCCGTCGGCAGGCCGGAGAGCCATTGTCCGCCGAGCCAGAGAAAAATCGCTGTCCGGAAGACGCCGAACAGGCCGAGGGTCGCGACGATGGGCGGTATGCGGCCAAGCACGACCACGGAAGCGGTGATGATGCCGAGGGCTGCTCCGGTCAAAGGACCCGCAAGTGCGGCCGCCGCCGTCGGGCCATTGCCCGCGAGCACCTGGCCGACGGCGATGGCGGCGAGCCCCATGGCCACCCCGACAGACACGTCGATGCCACCCATCGCCAGCAGAAGTGTCATGCCGAGCCCGATCAGCAGGAGTTCCACGCTGTTGCGCAGGATCGTGGACAGGTTGGCAACCGTTCCGAAGTGAGGCGAAACGAGCCAGAAGATCAGGATGGCCGCCAAACATGCAGCCGCGAGGGTGACTTCGCGGCTGCTGAGCGCGGGCATGCTGCGCAGGTTCATCTCAGGCGCTTCAGAAGTCGAAATTGTCGACGTTCTCCGCCGTGAAGACGGCCGGAGCGCCCAGGAGGAGAACGCCCGTCTCGGCGTCGTAGGTAACCGGCTCGTCAAAGCCAGGAACCGTATTCTCCGCCTCGAAGCCCTTTCCGTCGATGAGCTGCTTGCCCGCCCAGACCGTGAGATAGCCGAGCTGTGCGGGATCCCACAGGACGGAGAAGCCGAAAGCACCGCTCTTGATGTAGGAGCGGGCGGTGTTCGGGCTGCAATAGCCGGTACCCACGACCTCGCCGATCTTGTTGGAGGTCTCGATGGCCTGCGCAACGCCGGGGCAGGTGGTGGAGGCGACGGCGACGATGCCCTTCAGGTCCGGGTTGGAGGCCATCATGTCCGTCGCGATCTGAGCCGCACGCTGGGCGGTGCCGCCGGCGAATTGCGGCTCGAGCAGCGTCACGTTCGGGTAGCGCTCGGCCACCCGTTCCTGCATGAAGCCGATCCAGGCATTGAGGTTGGAAGCCGTCGCCTCGCCGGATACGATGCCGATCTTCGCGTCCTCGTCGACGCGCGACACGAGCTCGTCGATGATCGTATAGCCGAGACCCTGGTCGGTCGCTTGTGCCACGTAGACGGCGCGTCCGCTGTCGGGCGCATCGCTGTCGCTGGTGTAGATATGGATGTTCTGCTGCCGCGCCTGCTCAACGACCGGCGCGATGCTCGATGCATCCAGCACGCTGACGGAGATCGCCTCCACGCCCTGCGCGATCAGGTTTTGAACGATTTGCAACTGGTCGATCGGGTTGGTGTCGACGGGGCCGGAATAGATGAACTCGACGCCGAGTTCTTCGGCAGCCCGGTTGCCGCCTTCTTCCATGGCATTGAAGTAGGGGATGCCCACGAGCTGCGGTACGAAGGCGACGCGCGGCTTGTCCTGGGCGAGGGCGCCGGTCGAAAGAACGGCAAGGGCGGAGGCCGAGACCAGTATTTTCAGGAACTTCAACATCACTGCGGTTACTCCTCTGAGGTTTGACGCACGCTTATTGATTGGCTTGTTCGAGCGCCCGTACGTCAGGATGCGCGCCCGTTATGAAGGAGACGATCTCCTCGGGATTCGTCGCCGCGCGCTCGCGCTCGGCGATCTTCCGGCCACGCCTGAAGACGACCATCCGGTCGGCGACCTCGAAGACATCGGAGATATTGTGGCTGATGAGCACGACCGCGCATCCGCGCTCGGCGAGCCGCCGCGTGAGCGCGAGTACCTTGCGGGTCTCGGCCACGGCGAGCGCGGCCGTCGGCTCGTCCATGATGACGAGCTTGGCATTGAGATTGAGCGCCCGACAGATCGCCACGGCCTGCCTTTGGCCGCCGGAGAGCGACCCGACGGGCGCGGTCGGGTCGGAAATATGCGCGTCGAGTTCCTCGAGCAGTTCGGCGACGCGTTCGCGCATGGCGCGGCGGCGCAGCATCGGAAGGCCGACAACGCGGTGGGTCAGCTCACGCCCGAGAAACACGTTCTCTGAGATGGAGAGGTTTTCCGAAAGCGCAAGCTCCTGGAAGATCGTGGCGATACCTGCTTCCGCCGCATCCTTGGGGGAGGAGAAGGAGACGAGCCGCCCTTCCATGCGCAGTTCTCCCTCCGTCTGCGTGTGGGCGCCGGCAAGGATCTTGATGAAGGTCGATTTTCCCGCTCCGTTGTCACCGAGGAGGGCGAGGACCTCACCGGCCCTGATGTCGAGATCGACACTCTGCAGAGCCGTGAGCGCCCCGAAACGCTTGGTGATGTCGCGCGCGGTGAGGAGGGGAGCAGGCAAGGGCTTCTCCTTCGATCAGCGGGTGCCGCTCTCGGAGGAAGCCGTCAGCCAGGACAGGCAGTTCCTCCAGAAGATGCCGTAGCCGGCCCAGTTTCTGAAATCCTCCGGCAGCCAGTGGTGGCCAATATCGGACATCCAGGCGAGCGTTCGCCCCTTGCCGAACCGGCCGGTGACGAGCAGCGGGTGTCCGCCTTCTTCATCGGGCAGGGTCGCCAGGACCTCGACACCGTCCGACTGCTTCACCACCACTTCATTGGCGCCCAGCAGAAGCGGCCATTCACCCTCGAGCCCGGCCAGGATCGGGTGATCCGCCTTCAGGATTTTCGCGCGATAGCCTTCAGGAACCTCGAGGCGGTCGTCATAGGGAAGGCATTCCACCGGCAGGGCCTCTTCTACCGGTGTCCTGCGCCAGCGCGCTTTCCCGTCGATGCCCTGGAAGCTGAGATAGCCGCCGATCATCATGAGACCGCCGCCATTGCGCGTCCATTCGCGGATCAGCTTCAGCCTGTTGGGAACCGGCTTGCCGTGGAGCCAGACATCGGGGTGCAGGAGCAGCGAATTGGCCCCGATGTCGGAGATCATGATCGCATCAAAGGCGTCGAGGCTGCTCATCTCGAAGGGCAGCTTTTCGGCTGCGTCGTGGCTTGGCATGTAAGTCAGCTCGAACTCAGTGCCTTCGAGCGATTTCACGAGATCCTCGGCGCCCAGATGGAAGGTCACGCTGCCGAACTGGTCGAACCCCTTGTAGTGCGTGGCTGACGTCATCCAGCTCTCGCCGAGCAGCAGCACCTTCTTTGTCATTTCGAAACTCCTCTTCACCTGTTCGGCCGGACTTGGGGACCGGCCTGATACTTCACATTCACGCCCTGCGCGGCGCCGCAACCGAGGCCCGTTCGACCAGCCGCACGGGCAGACGTTCGGTCGCGATCTCGACGCTTTCTCCTGTGATCGCGGCTGCCAAACGCTCGAAGGCCTTTCGCCCGATCTCGGCCGTGGGTTGCCTGATCGCGGTGACGGGCGGGTCCAGAAGATGGAGCAGGCCCACATCGTCGAAGGTCACCAGCGACAAGTCGCACGCAACGCGCAGCCCGTGCTCCCGCAAGACCTCGAGAACGCCGAGCGTGATCTCGTCGCTGCCGGCGAAGACCGCGGTCACATCGCGGTGATGCGCGATGATCTCTGCCATGGCTGCGCGGCCGTGCTCTCGCGTATAGTCGTGCTCCAGGCAGCAGACGAGGCGCGCATCGCTGGAGGCGGAAATCGCGTTCGACAGCCCTTGTCGCCTCTCGACCGTGCTCATGAGCTTCGGAGGGCCGCCGATATAGGCGATCGCCCTGTGGCCGGCAGCGAGAATGTGGCTGCCCGCGAGAAAGCCACCTTGCTCATTGTCGGAGAAAACTTTCGCCACTCTGGCGCCTGGTACATCCTCATCGACCAGAACGATGTTGCTGTCGGCCGTGTTGATCGCTTCGGCAAGCGTTCCATCGTCGGCATGGTTGGTGGCAAGCAGGAGCCCGTCGAAGAAGCGGCGCCGGAGCCGTTCGATGAAATCCAGTTCCCTTGCCGTCTTGTTCGCGGTGGAACATAGAAGCAGGCTCAGGTTCTGCTCCTCGGCACAACGGTCCACTGCTGAGGCAAGCTGCGAGAAGAACGCGTTCTGGATGTCCGGAATCGCAAGGGCGAGCATGTCTGTTCGCCCTCGGCTCAAGCTGCGCGCATAGGGATTGGGCCGGTATCCAAGCTCCGCGATTGCCGAGCGGATGCGTTCGGCCGTGGCAGGCGGCAATTCGATCCCGCCGTTGAGAAACCGGGAAACGGTCGCCGGCGCCAAGCCTGCGGCCTTGGCGACATCGCCTAGCTTGGGTGTTTTTCTCGTTACGCCCATATCAACAGGCTGACATACTAAAGCGCTTTAGTAAAGCGATTTAGTATAAGGATGAGACTCAAAAATAGTCAATCTCGTGTTGCGGGGTTTGCCAGGCTGCGGCCTTTCGCGATCGGGCATCGGCCATCCTGCCGAACTCTTCCGTCGCTCAGCAGGAGCGGCAAGTGCGGGGGCGTGGCTGGACTGAAGAGATGAAGCCGAGATGAGGCGTGTGTCACTCTACGGCGGCTTCGGCATCCTCGACTTATAGCGCACATTGACCGTGTCTTCCGACATCTCTTCCTCCGACATTGCATTCGACCGGAAGATTGGCTAGCGGAATTCGTTATCGATTTTCGTTTATAGAATGCAAGACGCGATGGAACACCGTGACCTGCTGTCGGGACTGGTGAGGCTGCATGTCCTCCACCATGCGGCCGAACACGAAATCTACGGCCAATGGATGATCGAGGAACTGGCCAGCCACGGCTACCGGCTGTCGCCGGGCACCCTCTATCCCATGCTGCACAAGATGCAGCGCGACGGCTATCTCACCTGCCGCGAAGAGCGGCGCGGCCGTTCAGTACGCAAGCTCTACCGCATCACTGATCTGGGACGCGAGGGCCTTGAATTGGCGAAGGCGCGGGTTCGGGAGTTCACGGGCGAGGCAATGACCAATGGATGAGACGAGGGTGGAGGCACCTGCACGCACGAAGAATCAGAGGGGTAGTCCCGGCGAGGTCTTTGCCGCCTTCCTGAAGCTGGGGCTGACCTCCTTCGGGGGCCCGATCGCGCATCTCGGTTACTTCCGCGACGAACTGGTCGTTCGTCGGCGTTGGATCGATGAGAAGGGATACGCCGATCTCGTCGCCCTGTGCCAGTTTCTGCCCGGCCCGGCATCCAGCCAGGTCGGTTTTGCGCTCGGGCTTCTGCGCGGCGGCCCGTTGGGCGCCGCGGCCGCATGGACAGCCTTCACGCTGCCCTCGGCCATCCTGCTGGTGCTTTTCGCGCTAGGTGCGGCTGCCTTTGGCGGGCCGGTCGGCTCCGGCATCATCCATGGCCTGAAGGTGGTCGCCGTCGCCATAGTCGCCCAGGCTGTCTGGGGCATGGCCAGAACCCTGTGCCCGGATCGGGCGCGCGCCAGCATCGCGCTCGCCGCCGTGCTCATCATCGTCGTCGTCTCGGGCTCGATCGGTCAGATCACCGCGATCGTGGCCGGCGGTTTGGCGGGGCTATGGCTGTGCCGGTCCAAAGCCGAGGCGATTTCCGGGCACATGACCTTCCCGGTCTCGCATGCGGTGGGGACGATTGCGCTCGTTCTGTTCTTCGCCCTGCTTTTCGGACTACCCGCGCTCGTCGCCGCCACGGATGCGCAGGGGATGGCCGTCTTCGATTCCTTCTACAGAGCCGGATCACTCGTATTCGGTGGAGGGCATGTCGTCTTGCCGCTGCTCGAGACGGAGACTGTTCGAACGGGTTGGGTCTCTGCGGATCAGTTCCTTGCAGGTTATGGTGCCGCGCAGGCCGTACCGGGCCCGCTCTTCACCTTCGCGGCCTACCTCGGCACGGTGCTCGGCCCGGAACCCAACGGGCTTGTGGGCGCGGCGATCGCCCTTGTCGCCATCTTCCTCCCTGGCTTCCTGCTGCTGATCGGTGTCATCCCGTACTGGGATGCCTTCCGTTCGCGCCCGACCGCGCAGGCGCTCATGCGCGGCGCAAACGCGGCCGTCGTCGGTATCCTTGGGGCGGCGCTCTATCAGCCCGTCTGGACCGGCGCGATTCTCGGGCCATATGAGTTTGCGCTGGCACTGACCTGCTTTGTGCTTCTGATGGCATGGAAGGCTCCGCCATGGATCGTGGTCATCGTCGCCGCGACCGGCGGCGTGCTGATCGGGCTTGCCTGAGGTTGAAGCATGGTGGATATCTGCTCCTCCCGATGCCTGGCATGCGCTTCCCGCCGGAGATCAAGGCCGGTCAACCTTGTTGGGAGCCGTTATCGACGATCGATGGCGTAGGCATGGCGCGCTTGATCGCATTATGTCACCAAACCGTTAAACGGCCCGGCTACATGGGGGCAATGGTTTGGCGCATGCCAGACGAAACCCAGCAATATAGCCAGGAGAAAGCGATGACAGAGATCGACCCCGCCACCTTGTCCGCCGATGAGTGGGACGAGCTGAAATTCCCGCGCTCCAAGGAACAGGAGTTCGACCGCGTTGTCGAACGCGCGATTTCTCGCCGTGGGTTTCCTGGGCGGCGTGCTTGCCTTCGGGTCCGGTGCGGCCGTGATGGGAATGGGCCTGCTGGACTCCACCTCCGCGCTGGCTCAACAGACCAGCCGTTTTGCCTTCAAGCCGATCCCCACTTTCACGGACCACACCGTGCATGTGCCCGAGGGCTATTCCTGGAGCAGGCTTGTGAGCTGGGGCGACCCTCTCTTCGCCGAGGCCGAAGGCGATTTCAACAACGAGACCGGCGGCAGCGTCGAGATGGCCGACAAGGTGTTCGGCGAGAACACCGACGGCATGGAACTGTTCGTGGTCGACGGCAACCGCCAGGTGATCGCCGTCAACCATGAATACGTCAACAGCAAGATCAACCTGCCGCAGACCGAAGACGGCGTGCCCACCAGCGCCGATGAGGTGCGCAAGCTCCAGAACCTTCAGGGCGTGGCCGTAATGGAAGTGCGCGAGGGGGAGAATGGCTGGGAAGTCGTCAAGGACAGCCCCTTCAACCGCCGCATCACCCACAACACGCCGATGCGCATTTCCGGCCCCGCCGCCGGGCACGATCTGATGAAGACCGAGGCCGACCCAAGCGGGACCGAGAGCCTGGGCACGTTCAACAATTGCGGCGCCGGCAAGACGCCATGGGGCACCTATCTGACGTGCGAGGAGAACTTCAACGGCTATTTCGGCGCCACCGGCGAGATGCCGACGGACGAGAAGGTCGCCGCGGGCTACAAGCGCTATGGCATCAGCGATGAAGGGCAATACGCCTACGAGAGGTTCGACGAGCGCTTCGATGTCAGCAAGAATCCGAACGAGCCGCACCGCGCCGGCTGGATCGTGGAGATCGACCCTGCGGATCCGTCCTCGACACCGGTGAAGCGCACCGCGCTCGGCCGCTTCAAGCACGAGAACGCCGCCTGCACCCTGGCGCCCGATGGCCGTGTGGTCGTTTATATGGGCGACGACGAGCGAGGCGAGTTCCTCTACAAGTGGGTGTCGCGCGACGTCTATGTGCCGGGCGGCGACACCTCGACCCTGCTCGACGAGGGCACGCTCTACGTCGCCAAGTTTAATGAGGACCAGACCGGCTCCTGGCTCGCGCTCACGCCTGAAGCGACCGGCATGTCTGCGGCCGAGATCTCGATCTTCACCCGCACGGCGGCATCGAATGTGGGCGCCACGACGATGGACCGCCCCGAGTGGGTGGCCGTGAACCCGATGGCGACCGAGGCCTATTGCTGCCTCACCAACAACAGCCGCCGCGGCGCGAAGAGCGACGACGGCTCGATCCGCACCAATGCGGGCGGAGACGCCATGACGGTCAACGCGGTGAACCCGCGCGAGACCAACGAATACGGCCAGATCGTCCGCTGGCGGCCGGGTGGCAACAACCACGCCTCGTCGATCTTCGAATGGGACCTCTACGTCATGGCCGGCAATCCCTCCGTCCACAGCGAGGGCCCCTATGCAGGAAGCCCGAACATCAACACCGGCAACATGTTCAACTCGCCCGACGGCATGGTGATGGATACGACCGGTCTGCTCTGGATCCAGACGGATGGCGACGACAGCAACGAGGGTGACTTTGCCGGCCAGGGCAATAACCAGATGCTCGTTGGCGATCCCGTGACCGGCGAGATCCAGCGCTTCCTCACTGGCCCTTACGGTAGCGAGGTGACGGGGCTCTGCTGGTCGGCCGACCGCCGCACTTTGTTCGTCGGCATCCAGCACCCGGATGCACCCTTTCCGGACGGTGAGGGCAAGCTGCCACGCTCTTCGATCATCGCGATCAAGCGTGATGACAATGCCCTTCTGGGCTAAGAAGGACGCGGATCGCTCCGATTGGACGTACCGTATCTTGCACAGGCGCAAGGTCGCCGATGCGCCGAGTTCGGTCGTTCATCGGTCGTTCAAGTCCAAGGAATACAGCGCCGTCCCATAGACGGACAAGCGGCCGCCGCACCATCGGGCAGCGGCCGTCACTTGTATGCTTCCGTCGCAGCGCCGCCCGCGCCGGACCGCTCGCACGCTCCACTGGCACTCGTAACAAACCCCGGTCGCCTCGTCGATCTGGCGGATGACCGCCAATCGGCTGGAAACCGAGGCCGGGCCGTCGCGGGCCCATATCAGTTCTGTGTAGTGTGCCGATTTGCTCCCCCTACATCCGCACGCCCTCGCATCGGAGTTTACACATCCGGCCTCTCGTGCTATGCACATCATGAATCGGGAACCACAGATATATGGAAAAGAGATTTGCTCTCGCCGCCTTGTCGGCGCTCGGCCAGGAAACCCGGCTCGAAATCTTTCGACTCCTGGTCAGGACAGGGACGGAGGGAATTCCCGCGGGCGAGATTGCCGCGCGGCTGGACGTTGTGCAGAACACGATGTCGACGCACCTGAAGATCCTCACCCATGCGGGGCTGGTGCGGGCTGAGCGCGAGGGCAGGGTCATCCGGTACTTCGCCGACATGACCGGCTTCCGCGACCTTCTCGCTTACCTGATGGAAGACTGCTGCAATGGCGCGCCGGAGCTTTGTCGCCCGGCAATCGAGGCGGTGACATGCGAATGCTAGGAGGTGGTTCCGTGAATGATAGAGTTTACAACGTCCTGTTTCTGTGCACGCACAATTCAGCCCGGTCGATCATCGCCGAATGCCTCTTGAACCGGCATGGTGAAGGCCGCTTCAAGGCCTTCAGCGCCGGCAGCCAGCCCCGCGGCAAGGTGCATCCCTACGCGCTCGATCTGCTGCGCCAGCGGGGCTATCAGACCGCCGGGCTGCGCTCGAAATCCTGGGACGAGTTTGCGAAGCCAGGCGCGCCGAAGCTCGATTTCGTCTTCACCGTCTGCGACGACGCCGCCAACGAAACCTGCCCGGTCTGGCCCGGCCAGCCGATGACGGCCCATTGGGGCGTTCCCGATCCATCCGCTGCAACGGGTACCGAGGCGGAGCAGCGCTTTGCCTTTGCCGATACGATGCGCATGATGCGGCAGCGGATCTCGATTTTCGTCAATCTGCCGGTGGCCAGCCTCGACAGGCTCAGCCTGCAAAATCGGCTGGACGAGATCGGCCGCGACATGCCGAAAGCCGGCTGAAACAAAGACAAGGATCATTATGACCGATCACGTGATCGAGACCGGAGAGGTTGCTCCGGCAGGCATCAGCTTTTTCGAGAAGTACCTGACCATCTGGGTGGCGCTGTGCATCGTTGCCGGCATCGCCCTTGGCCATTTGCTGCCCGGCGTCTTCGGCATCATCGCCGCTGCCGAGGTCGCCCAGGTGAACCTCCCGGTCGCTGTGCTGATCTGGCTGATGATCGTGCCGATGCTGCTCAAGGTCGACTTCGCCTCGCTCGCCCGGATCGGCAACTACTGGCGCGGCATCAGCGTCACGCTGTTCGTCAACTGGGCGGTGAAGCCCTTTTCCATGGCTTTGCTCGGATGGCTGTTCATCGGCTGGCTCTTCCGGCCGCTCCTGCCGGCGGACCAGATCGAGTCCTATATTGCCGGCCTGATCATCCTGGCCGCCGCTCCCTGCACGGCGATGGTCTTCGTCTGGTCGAACCTGACGCGCGGCGAGCCGAACTTCACGCTCTCCCAGGTGGCGCTCAACGATGCCATCATGATCGTCGCCTTCGCGCCCATCGTCGGTCTCCTGCTCGGCCTTTCTGCGATCACCGTGCCGTGGGAGACGCTTCTTCTGTCCGTGGTCCTTTATATCCTGCTGCCGGTCGTCGTGGCACAGGTGCTGCGCAGAAGGCTGCTGGCGACCGGCGGTCAGGCCGGGCTGGACGAGTTTCTCGCGAAACTGCAGCCGCTCTCACTGATGGCGCTGCTTGCCACGCTGGTCTTGCTCTTCGGCTTCCAGGGCGAGCAGATCATCTCCCAGCCGCTGGTGATCGCGCTTCTGGCGGTGCCGATCCTGATCCAGGTCTATTTCAACTCGGGCCTTGCCTATCTGCTCAACCGCCTGTCCGGCGAACAGCATTGTGTCGCCGGCCCCTCCGCGCTGATCGGGGCATCGAATTTCTTCGAGCTTGCCGTCGCCGCGGCCATCGTGCTGTTCGGGTTGAACTCCGGGGCGGCCCTTGCCACGGTGGTGGGCGTGCTCGTGGAAGTGCCGGTCATGCTTTCGGTGGTGTGGATCGTGAACCGCAGCAAGGGCTGGTACGAGCGCGGCGGGACGGTTCGGGCGAAGGCTTGATGCGGCCGCCGCGACGTCGGCATACCTGCTGCGGTGCTCGGCTGGAGCGTCGGGACATGTCTCGGGTGAATGACCATTCACCAGCAGTGAATGGTCATGACCTCCCGGAGCCTGGATCGAGCGGCCGCCAAAACGGTTTTGCCGCCTCATCGATAACCTCCTGTCGCGTTAGGCCGAAGTCGGCGAGGATATGGTCATCCAGTTCCGAAAGATGTCGCCGGTCCGACACGCGTTGCCGCCACTGGCGAAACAGTCTCGGAAAAGTCAGAAATGATGTGAGCGCAGCTAATGTGAGCCTGGATTTGCGGTCAATCCCTGGGGCCACCGTCTCCCGCACTCTCGACGAAACATATGTCATCTTCAGCCTCCTTTGGCGCAACTTCACTCTGCCGGTGCGCCAAGCTGTTCTTCTGCAACAGTGCTAGACCAATTGAGACTTGCATCACAAACGACGATTTCTCAGAATTCGGATGAGGTGATTTTATGCGAGAGAATGAATGGCCAGACGTCTTCCGCCACTCAACGCCCTGCGGGCCTTCGAGGCCGCGGCGCGCCACTTGTCCTTCACCAAGGCGGCCGAAGAACTGTTCGTGACTCAGGCTGCCGTCAGCCACCAGATCAAGGCTCTGGAGGAGATGCTGGGGGTGCGGTTGTTCCAACGCTACAATCGCAGGCTCGAGCTGACGCAGGCCGGCCGCGGTTATCTGCCCCCCCTGTGCGATGCCTTCGACATGATGGCGGCCGAAACAAGCCGGCTTCGGCCTGCCGAGGAGTCCGGCCAGTTGAAGATAAGCACGGTGCAGTCCTTTGCCACCAAATGGCTAATCCCGCGTCTCACGCGCTTCCGTGAAGCTCACCCGGACATCGACCCGATGATCTCGACGAGCCATCGCCTCGTCGACATTGAGTCGGAAGAGTTTGACCTCGCCATTCGTGACGGACAGGGTGCCTATCCCCGCCTGCATGTCGTGCCGTTGATGGACGACCGCGCTTTTCCGGTCTGTTCGCCGCGCCTCCTGAAGGGCTCACACGTCCTGCGCGAGCCGGCTGATCTTAGCCGCCATGTGCTCCTTCACGACCTTCTGGTATCGCGCGAGGAGGACGGACCCAATTGGCGCAATTGGCTGAAGCACGCGCAAGTGGCGGGTGTCGACGCCGAAAAGGGGCCGGCCTACAACGACACGGCCATGGCGCTTCAAGCCGCCGTGGCTGGCCAAGGGGTGGCCCTTGCGCGACAATCCCTCGTGGTCGACGACCTAAGGGCCGGCCTGCTGATCTGCCCATTCGGTCCCGAGATGCCGACACGGTCTTCCTGGTATTTCGTCTGCGCGCCATCGAGCACTGAACAGCCCAAGGTCAGCGTATTCCTGCGGTGGCTGCAGGACGAGGTCGCCCGCGATTTTGGCGAGGGTCGCGGAAGTGTTTGATCCCGGGTTTTGATGGTGCATTGTTTCCAACCGATGGAAGGATGCGCTATGGGCCAGGTTCACCATGGGAGCGCCACAACGACAGCGGCGGTCCGTCGAGCGACACAGCATAGTTCAAGAGAGCCTGAGAGTGCTGGCAAAGCGCTACGGCATCAATCAGAAGACAGTTGCGAAGTGGAAGAAGCGGACCTCGGTCACCGAACTGTCAAACATCGCCAGATACAGTGAGATATACCTGCGGCACAGCACAACAGCTCACGTCGTACGCGGCGCCAGAGGGCAGGATCATGCGGCTTGCGGCCTACAATGTTGAGAATCTGTTCGACCGCGCCAAGGCGATGAACCTCGACACATGGGAGGAGGGCAAGCCAATCTTGGAGGCTTTCGCGGCGCTTAACGCGCTCCTGGGCGAGAGCACCTATCCGGCCGCACGCAAACGCAAAATGGCCGAACTCATGCTCGACCTTGGCCTTGAAAAGTCCGACACCGGACCGTTCGTCATTCTGCGCCGCAACCGCGGCGGCCTGGTGAAGAGGCCCAAAGCCGGCGGCATCGAGATCATCGCCGAGGGGAGGGCGGACTGGGTCGGCTCTCTGGAACTGCGCGATGAGCCGATAACGAGCATGCCATGCACAACACCGCGCGGGTCATGATCGACGTGAAAGCCGATGTCCTGGGCGTGGTGGAGGCGGAAAGCCGTCCGGTCCTCGCTGCTTTCAACAAGGAAATCATAGGCGCCATGGGTGGTACACCGTTCCGCCACGTCATGGTGATCGACGGCAATGACGAGCGCAGCATTGACGTCGGGCTTGTCACACGCGACGGCTATCCCATCGGGATGATGCGCAGTCATGTGGACGACCAGGACGAGAAGGGGAATCCGCTCTTTTCCCGGGATTGCCCCGTCTTCTTCATCACGACGCCGACTGGCAATCCGCTCGTCGTGCTGGTGAATCATCTGAAGAGCAAGGGCTATGGCAGCGTCACCGCCAACAATGCCAAGAGACGGACACAGGCCGAGCGGATCAAGTCGATCTATGAGGAACTGATCGCCGACGGCCAGGAGAACATTGCCGTGATAGGCGACCTCAACGACACGCCGGAGAGTGCCCCGCTGATGCCGCTTCTGACCGACAGCGACCTCAAGGATGCCTTCGCGCATCCGGCCTTCGATGATGGTGGCTGGCCCGGCACCTATGGCTTGTGCAATGCGTCGAACAAGATCGACTATCTCCTTCTGTCTCCCGCGCTCTTCGAACGGATCGAGAAGGGTGGTCTCTTCCGGCGGGGCATGTGGCCCGGCTCACGACCCGTCCGGTGGGAGGTCTATGAGGAACTGAAACGCAAGCAGGACGCGGGCTCCGACCACGCTGCCATCTGGGTCGACATCGACATTTGACCGAATGCGTGAGCGCCAAAGGTGAGCGCAAGACGCGGGATTGACGATCGCACATTATGGCATCTTCGGGGTGGCCTGCGCGTTGCTGATGCTGCACCCGCGCTTTCGGCCGACCGGCATTTCGTGCTCCCGCATGACGATCGGCTTTCTACTCGGAGGTGTCGGCTATGTCGGCAATTTCGTGAGTGCCGCCTTTGCCGTCAAACTGGCAGGAGCCGCGCTCCCGCCACTCATCATCGGCACCATGCCGGTATTTCTCGCAACCGTCGCCAACATGCGGGGTCGTTCAGCACCCTGGCTCGCGCTCGAGCTTCCGCTTGCCTTGAACACGTTTGACGTGGGGGTGGTAAACACTGCAGCGATCAGCGCCGCGAAATCGAGGATAGGCGCGCGATCCTGCTCGGCATTCTGTCGGCGGTCAGCGCACTCGCCTTCTGGATCGTCTACGGCCTGGTGAACGCGTTCGTCATGCGCGCCGGCGATTCTCCTGACGGCCTCCAATGGACGGGTTTGCAAGGGATGGGTGCGGCTTTGGGATGCTGGCTGCCCCGGTTGCCGATACGCGGCGGCTTCTCGCTCGCTTGATCAGCAATTTCGGCCCCACACACGTCATTTGAACGTACCGCACAGTGCGACGATAAAACATGATGGCAATTGTCAACTTATCTTGATCAAAACCGCATAAGTGCTAAACATCAGCCGGCGCGTCTCTCGCGAGATGGTAGGCGCGCATTCATGTTCCTCGTTCTCGCTTCCAGGCGGTCTTGTCCTCGCAGGACGGTGATCGACAAGCGGAACACCAGTCTGTCGGTGACACGTCCATAGGGCATCTCTCATGACTACTTTCGCTTCAACTCCCCCGCGCCGCCCCAATCTTCCGGAATGGAAGTTCACCGTCGTCGAGTCGCTCGACGTCGCGCCGCGCATGCGCCGTGTGGTGCTCACCGCCGACAATCTCGACACGTTCGACTACAAGCCCGGGCAGGCGTTGGTGATGCAGGTGCCGCTGGCGGATGGAGAGACCGGACGCCGTGACTACACGATCCGGTCATTCGACAAGGCTGCGAAGCGGCTGGCCGTCGATTTCGTCCTTCATGGCACGACACCCGCTCCGACCTGGGCGTGCAACGCAAAGGCCGGCGACGAGATCGTCGCACGCGGCCCACGCGGCCGTACGGTGTTCAACCCGTCCGCCGACTGGCATGTGCTTTGCGGCGACGAAACCTGCATTCCGGCGATCCTGCATATCATCGAAGACATGCCGGCAGGCACGCGCGCCTTCGCCTTCATCGAGGTGTCTGGCGCCGAGGACGAACAGGAATTGACGACGCAGGCCGACGCGAAGATCGAATGGATCCACCGCAACGGGGTCCATGCTGGCCCGAGTTCGATCATGCTCGACCGCATCGCCGGATTCGAGTTTCCCGAAGGCGACGGTTATGCCTACCTTATCGGCGAGACCAGCAATGTGCGGGCCCAACGCCACCATCTGATCGGACGCGGGTTCACTCGCGACAGGATTTCTTCTGAAGGCTACTGGCGGCCCGGTCGCATCGGTGGCCACGACCACGTCGAGGACTGAGTGCGCCTCCGTCTCCTCGCTCCAGCTCCGGTCTAGTGTTCATGCTGTGCCGTATGGGCAGACACCAGAGTGCCGGGCACGGCCATCAGAATAAAAAGGTGCAAGTATGGGATCGCGGCATCTGACCATCGGCCTCAGCCTGACGGCCACATGGCGCAAGGGCATCCGCCCGCTTGATGAGGCGGACGCGGAAGCCTCGAAGAAGGGAAGCATCGGCTTCAATGTCGAACTGGCGAAGATGGCGGAGAACGCCAAGCTCGACTTCGTGTTCAAGCCGGACTTTACCGGCGGTGCGCCCTCGGGCGGCAAGGATCGAGCCGACGGTGCCAGGCCTCGTCCGGCAGCCGACAGGCCGGAAAACGCGGCTGTCGGGCTCGACCCCCTGTTGATGCTCGCCGCGCTTTCACAGCAGACAGAAAGGATCGGCCTCGTCACCACCGCGTCGACCACCTTCAATCCGCCCTACCAGGTTGCGCGCCAGCTTCAGTCGCTCAACTGGATGAGCAATGGTCGTGCGGGCTGGAACATCGTCACCTCGATGGATGGCGCACAGAATTTCGGCGATGAGCCGATGCCCACACCCGAAGTGCGCTACCGGCGCGCAGCGGAGTTCACCGACGTCGTGCGCGATCTGTGGAACAGCAACCAGTTCGACGGCGAATCCACACCCATCAACCACAAGGGCGAGTTATTCGCTGTGCGTGGGCCGCTCAGCATTCCGGCGCACCCGGCAGGGCGAATCCCTCTGTTTCAGGCGGGGGCGTCGGATGCGGGTCGCGATTTCGCGGCGTCCGTCGCCGACGCGATCTTCGGCGCGATTCCTGACCTTGCGGCAGGCATCGAACTGCGCGCCGATCTGCGTCGTCGTGCCGAGGCAAAAGGCCGCTCGCCTGACGATATTCGCGTGCTGCCGGGGCTGTATTTTTTCCTGGCGAAGACGCGGGAAGAAGCGCGCGAGCTGCATCGACTGGGCCACGCCCATCTCGGTCGCGACAAGCGCGTCGAATCCGTCAAGTCGATCATCGGGCTCGATGTCAGCGAACTGGATGACACGGATCGTGTAACGGCGTCCATGCTGCCCGATCCGCAGATGAAGGTGCGCAGCCGGACCCATGCGGACCTGCTGCACCGTTTCATCGGCGAGAACGAGCCGACCGTGGAAGAACTGCTGACGCGGCCGGAAGTGGTCGGTTCGGCGCACTGGGTGTCGGTCGGAACAGTCGACGACGTCATCCGCGAGATCGTCACATGGCATGAGGCAGGCGCGCTCGACGGTTTCATTGCGCTTCCGGGCGGCTCATGGGGCTCGATGCGGCTATTCTTTGACGAACTGATGCCGCGCCTGAGTGAAATGGGATTGTTCCGCAAGGAATACGAGGGCTCATCCCTCGGTGCGCATCTCGGCATCAGCCGGGAAGTGTGACCAGCTTACACTGCACCGCCGCACTCCCTTGAAGCCGCTTTGGCGGCTTCAAGCAGTAGCGCGAAGTGGTCTTCGGAACGCGCCGCATCGATGAGGGACACCGTTGTGACCACACAGGCGATCTCTCCCTGGGCGTCGAAAACCGCAGCCGCTTTGCCGGTCAGGGACGAAAACAGATGCTCGCTGAGTTCGGCTGCACCCGCCTGGCGGATGACATCGAGCGCCGCGGTGTCTGGCGGTTCGCCGCGGAAGTTCACGGGTTGCTGGCGGCGCGCGGCATCCACCTTTCCAGGCGGCATGAAGGCCTGAAAAACCAGTCCACAGGCGGTATTGTCCACTGGAAGGACATCGCCCAGCATCACCGTGCTGATCGAGAAGTACGCGCTGCGATACCAGCGCACGAGCGTTGGCCCACGCTCTGTCCAGATTGCAACCCCGGCGCTTGCCGCGAGCGACCCCGAGAGCTTCTTCATATATCCGGCCGCGACCTCCACCGGCTCGATCCGGCGCAGCGCACCGATGCCGACGCTGAGCGCGGCAGAACCGAGGTCGTAGCGGCCGCTTTCCGGATCCTGCGTGGCAAACCCCTCGGCGATCAGGCTCCGAAGATAGCGATGCGCGGTCGATGCGCTCATGCCGGTTTCTCTGGAAACCTCGCCCAGCGTCATCGGCCCTTTCGCGCTGGCAAGCACCTTGAGAAACCGGCCGGCAATAGCCACGGACCGGATCACGCCCGAACGTTCCGAAGGTTGCGGTGTGTCAGCGGTGATCGGCGGTTGGCTGATCAAGGGTGCCAATCCCTCGCTGCCTGCTCTCCAAGCAGAGAACGGGCCGATCGGCCCGAGGGCATCATCATCTCAAACGGCAACCGACTCTTCCCTGCTTCCCATCATTCCATCGCCATAGCACGCGCCGCCAGCCATCAAAACTGTTGCACAGCGGGTACATTTGTCAGGTCGCCATCTGGGATGGCGGCTAAAAGTTGACTTTTAGAATCCATTTTGCAATGTGGAAGAACAATGAGTTCTGCAAGCCAAGGTCCCTCCCCAGCCAGCTTCTCCAGCCGACTTTTTGGGGGCTTCATGTCGACTACCTCTTCAAATGGCCTTCTGCGCAGCGCCAGCGCGTTGACGATTCTCGTCGCTTCAACCTTGTCCACATCCGCGCAGGACCAGCGGAACGCGACGGTGCTTGAAACAATCACGGTCACCGGCGAGAACATCATACGCAGCATTTTCGAGACCGCTTCCTCGGTCACTGTGGTCACAGAGGAGGAACTTGAGAAGAATGTACAGGAGAACACCGCCAAGGACGTGTTGAACGATGTGCCGAATGTGTTCGTGCCGAACACGGTCGGAGCTGGGACGATTCGTGGGCAGGCTATCGAAGGGCCAAATACGGGTGCAACGGCGTTCTACGGCGGTACGGTTCCGCGCGCGACGATCAATGTCGATGGTCACTATATCAGCTTCAACGAACTCTATTTCGGCGACACCTCGGTGTGGGACGTCAGTTCGATGGAGGTGTTCCGCGGGCCGCAAACGACGTCACAAGGCGCAAACAGCATCGCAGGTGCGATAATCATCAACACAAACGATCCCACCTGGACACCGGAGGCGTCCGTTCAGGGCAGTGTCAGCAGCAACAAGGGACGACGCTTGTCGCTAATGGCCTCGGGGCCGCTGATCCAAGATGAACTTGCAGGTCGTATCGCGCTCGACTTCTATGGGCGCGACAGCATTATCGACTTCGTCAATCCTGCCTTCGACCCGGGCGATGCAGACCCCAATTTCTCGGTGAAGAACGGCAGGGCGAAGCTGTTGTGGACGCCGTCGGCGCTGCCGGGCTTCGAAGCGAAGCTCACCTACAATCATGCCGAGTCGACGGGACCTCAGTCGGAGTCTATTGCTTACCCGTTCCGCGGTTTCGAGAGCGATTCGACTGCCATTCCCAGTTGGGACAATAGGTCAGACACAGGCATTCTCGACCTCAGCTACGAGATGGAGAACGGCGTCAAGCTGTTCAATCAGACGCAGTATACGGCGACCGATATCCGCCGTCTCTACAATCCTTCCGGCAATGGTGCTGCGGAGATCGATCAAACTGATTTTTCGAACGAAACCCGCGCCACTTTCGAGGCAATGGATGGTCGTTTGACCGGTGTCGCCGGCCTGTTCTATCGCATCGTCGAGGCGGACGAGGCGTTGCACTTCCTCGGCGGCATTGACTTCCGCGACAGCAAAGAGAGCCTCGGCATCTATTCCGAGATGACCTACCGGCTGACTGACAGGTGGTCTGTTACGGGAGGGCTGCGCTATCAGCGCGATTCTATGACCCGTACCGGGAACTACGCAGGGACGCCTGTCGCATTCGAGGGGACGTTCGACGATATCTTGCCGAAAGTATCGATCGCCTACGACATCACACCGGATGTGACCGTGGGCGCCCTCGTCAACCGCGGCTATAACCCCGGCGGCGTGTCACTCGACACCACGCGCGAAATGTTCGTCCCGTTCCGCAAGGAAACGGTCTGGAACTATGAACTGTTCGGTCGTGCCAGCCTGCTCGACGGCGACTTGGTTCTTACCGGAAACCTCTTCTACAGTGACTTCCGTGATGCACATCGCTATTCACGCACGTATATTCCGGAGATCGACCTGGAGACGAGCGCAACGCTCAATGCGGATCGCGCCCATTCCTACGGCGTCGAACTGGGGGCAAGCTGGAGCGTTTTAAGCAATCTACGTCTCAACGGTTCGCTCGGCTTGCTGCACACTAAAATTACGAGGTTTACCGATTCGACTGCCGACTTCGAGGGCAACGAGTTTGCCAAATCGCCGGGATACATGATCGGCTTCGGTTTCGACTGGGATATCAGCGAGCAGTGGAACCTCGGCGGCAACATCCGTCACGTCGACGGTTATTTCTCCGATGATGCCAACACCATCGGTTATGCCGTTGATCCGTATACAGTTGCCAACGTCAACGTTTCTTATCAGCCATCCGACAACGTCAAGATCTTCGGCTATGTGAAGAACATCTTCGACGAAAGAGCAGCAACGTCGATCGGCGGTCGCGCCAGCGTCATCAGCGCCAGCATCGTGCAACCGCGCACTTTTGGTGCCGGTATGCGCGTCAACTTCTAGGCCGCCCGACGCTACGTTGCGGCCCGAGTGGATGAGAAGTTCGGTTCGGGCTGCGACCTCCAGCTTGCTCGGGATGACAGGCTCAGCCTGACAGGCTTTCGGGTCGAGAATCTTGAGTGCGCCATCATGGAACGGCATGACTGCCGGAATTCGCGGGATTTATCGTGTCCCTTCTTGCTTGCAATGATCTGACTGTATCCTATTCGCCTGCCGCCCGGCCGGTGCTTAACGGCGTCTCGGTCAAGTTTTCCGCCAGACGCTTCACAGCACTGGTCGGGCCGAATGGCTGCGGGAAGTCGACGCTCATCAAGACGATCATGGGCTTCCTTCCGACATCGTCCGGAACGGTCTCGCTGGACGGCAAACCTGTGCTTGGCACCGGCCGCAAGGAACTGGCGAAGCGGGTGGCCTATCTTCCGCAGGAAAATTATTGCCCCGATTACATCACGCTTGGCGAACTCGTCGAGCTGGGCGCCTACGCGCGCTATTCGCTGTTCGGGGGACCCGATGAAAAAGACCGGGCACTATTCGCAGACGCGCTTGCCACTGTCGGGCTGGAGGACATGGCGTCGAAGCCGGTAAACGCTTTATCCGGCGGACAGCGCCAGCGTGCATGGATAGCGATGATCCTCGCGCAGGATTCGGACGTGATCCTGCTCGACGAGCCGGTCAATCATCTGGACGTGCGCTATCAGTATTCGATCCTCACGCTGATCCGGTCGCTGACGCAGCGCGGCAAGACCATCGTTGCGGTGCTGCACGACCTCAACCTGACGGCAGCATTCTCCGACGAGGTGGTAATGATGTGCGAGGGCAGGATAATCGCGCATGGCACCACGTCCGAGTCCATAACCTCCAGCAATGTCCGCCGCGTCTTCGATTTCGATGCCGACATTTTCCGGCGCGGCGAGCGGCTGGTCTGCCTGCCGCAAAGCGTGGACACAGCCGTCTCATGACGCGGCTCCGCTATCCCGCAATCGCGGGCACGCTGTTCATCGTGGTCGCGGCGCTGCTTGCGAACCTTTCCTTTGGTCCGTCGAAAATCGACCTCATCAGCGTTGTCACGGCGCTCGTTGCGTTCGATGCCGACGATTACGATCACTTTGTCGTCGCCTACCAGCGGTTACCGCGTGCGCTCATCGCAGTCTTCCTCGGCGCGATGATGGCCTGCGGCGGCGCTGTGCTTCAGGGGCTAACCCGCAACCCACTGGCGTCTCCGGGCATTCTGGGCATCAATTCTGGCGCGATGCTGTTCGTCATCGTCGGGGCTTTCATCTTCAACCTGCCGCCCGAATGGCAGGGCGTCGCCGCCATCGCGGGCGGTTTCTTCGGCTTCATCAGTTGTCTGTTCGTTACTCGCATGACCGGCATGTCGAAGGATCCGCGCGGGCTGGCCCTCATCCTGTCCGGTGCCGTGCTGTCGATGCTCTACAGCAGCGTCGCCAATGCGATCATGCTGGCAAGCCCTTCGCGCCGCAGTGATTTTCTGAGCTGGGCATCGGGCAATATCAACCACGTCTATGTGGAGCGGCTGATCGATTTCTGGTGGCTCGGCGTGCTCGGGCTCGGCGTCCTGATGATGTTTGCCCGGCCGCTGACGCTGGTGACGCTCGGCCGCGAAAAAGCGGCTTCCGCTGGCGTGGACGTTTCGCGCGTCACCTGGATATCGGTCTGCGTCGTGGTGGTCTCTGTCAGTTCCGCTGTCGCCATCTGCGGTCCTATCGGATTCGTCGGGCTGGTGACACCACATATCGTGCGCCCGCTCGTCGGTGCCTCCTTCACCCATGCCCTGCCTGCGAACGCCCTGCTCGGCGCCGCGATCTGCCTGCTTGCCGACCTGACGGCACGGACGGTCTTCGCACCGCACGTCCTGCACACCGGCATCATGATGGACCTGTTCGGCGGGCTCACCTTCGCCATCATCGTTAAGCGCTACTACCTGTCGCCCGGCGTGCGGGAGGCCAGCCGATGATCGTCACCAGAGCACTCGACGGCCGCCGTGTCGTGCTCTTCGAAAGCGGGCTGAAGGTCCGCGTCGGTGATCTGGCGGCGCTTGGCGGCCTTCTCACTGCCATTCTCGCTGCTGCGATCGTCTCGCTGACGACCGGCACCACGCCGATTACGCTCGGCGATGCCGCAGCCTCGCTGTGGCGGGGGCCGGATAGCGGCGACCTGTCCTTCGCGATCTGGGACGTGCGCCTGCCGCGGATCCTGATGGGCGTGATGGTCGGCGGCTCGATCGCGTTGACCGGCGCGATGCTGCAATCGCTGTCGCAGAACCCGCTGGCCGATCCTGGCCTGCTCGGCCTCAGCCAGGGCTCGATGACGGCGCTGATGGTGATCTTCGTCCTGTTTCCGGCGACACCGCAAGGTGTTCTGCCGTTGGCTGCGCTCGGTGGCGGGCTTGCGGTCGGCGCGCTGCTGATCTTTCTTGTCGGGCGCGGCAATGCCGGCGGCATGGCGATCCTGTTGATGGGCATCGCGGTCGAGACATCACTGTCGTCGATGACATCAATCCTCGTTCTCTACACCCCGCCGGAAGTGTCGCTGGCGCTGGCCGAGTGGATGGCCGGGTCGCTGTTCCGCTCGTCGTGGGACAGCCTAGCCACCTTCACGCCGTGGTTCGCGCTCGGCGTCCCGGCCATCCTGTTACTCGGCCGTTCGCTGCGCAGCTACGACATGGGCGACCAGGTGGCGATGTCCCTGGGTGAGAACCTGCCTTTCTCCAAGCCGATCATCCTCGTCACCGCCGTTCTGCTGACCTCAGCGGCCGTCTCCGCCGTCGGCCCGCTCGCCTTCCTCGGCGTGATGGCGCCGCATCTCGCCAATTTCATCAGCCCGACATCGGGACGGGCCCGGCTGATGCTGTCGGTAGCCGTTGGCGCACTGCTGGTCGTCTGCGCCGACATGATGACGCGCGGATTCGCCGGAGACATCCCGCTGCCGACCGGCCTCGCCATCGTCATGCTCGGCGTGCCGATGTTCATCGTCACGCTGCGACTGCGCGCCATGCGCCGCATGCGCGGTCAGTAAAAGGAAACGGATATGAGAAAGCTCGTCACAACCATGGCCGTCATGCTGCTGGCCACCACTGCGGCATTCGCTCAGACCCGTGAGGTCATCGACGACGCCGGGCGGACGGTGCAGATACCTGAAAAGCCGCAGCGCATCATCGCCATGCACGAGGCACTCATCGCCTTGCCCTTGATCGAACTGGGATTCGATGTGATCGGCGTCTATGGCCGTGCCGACGATGGCGCCAGCATCTACGATGTCGATTTCATCAAAAGCGTGTTCGGCGACGATCCGTCGCTGCAAATCGGCGGCATCGGACCGGTCGGCGATATCGATCTGGAGAAGCTGCGCGCCCTGAAACCCGATCTGATCGTCGGCATGGGGCGGCAGTTGGCACAATCGGAAATTCTCTCGGCAATCGCCCCCGTCTATCTTCAGACGACGATGGCGGGAAGCGAGTCGGGCTTTTCCATCGAGGAGCAACTGGCGAAAGCGTTCGGCCGCACCGCGGTGTTTGATGTCAAGCGTGCGTCCTATCTGGAGCGTGTCGAGGAAGTCCGCGCAAGCCTGCCCGAGGATCCACGTGGAAAAACCTATCTCGCCATTATAGTCTTTGACCAGATCAGCGCCGTACGCGACGTCTCAGGGGCGATCCAGGCGATCCGCGATCTCGGCTACGAGCCGTATGACTGGGCCAATCGCGTCACCAACGAGCCGGCGAAGAGCCGCGGCTTCGCGGTGCCGTTAAGCTCCGAGGAGTTCGCCCTTCTCGACCCCGATCTTCTGGTCATCATGAACAGCTATATGAGCGCCGATCATAGCGAGGGCGGCATTCGCGCCCGTCTCGACGCCATTGCGCCGGGCTGGAGCCGTTTCATGCGAGCGGCGAAAGAAGACCAGATCGTTTTCCTCAATTCCGCCGAGGTCGCGACGCCCACCATTCGGAGCGCGCTGCACACGCTTGCCGCGTTCGAGGAATGGGGTAGGTGATAGGGCTCCCCCATCGCCGCACGTTCGCAAATACGGCACGGCCTGAGGCTGTCACACCGGAGCTACCAGCCCCACCTCGATTGCTTTTGCCAACATCGGCGCTCGATATCGAGACGGAGCGTGCGATCCAGCACGGGACTATCCGGAATTTTGCGCGTGAGGCCAAGCGATTGCAATTCATGTCATTTTGAAATTGAACTGGTTAATTAATGCTAGTATTGTATTGATATGGATATACGAGACCTCGAGATTTTTCTGGCGGTGGCAGAAAGCGGCAGTATAACGCGAGCGGCCGAGATGCTCGGCTGCTCGCAACCGCACGTCACGCGCACCATCCAGCATCTTGAGGTCGAGCTGGGTCTGGCGTTGCTGGAACGCGTCGGCCGCCGGGTCGTCTTGTCGGACGAGGGATTGGCCTTCGAGGGCGAGGCCCGGCGCATGGTGCAGGCTTTCGTCGGCCTGGCGGACAGGGTGCGCGATGCGGCCGCGGGGTCCGGCAGGGTGCTTCGCATCGCGGCGATCCCCGCTATTTGTTCGACCCTGTTGCCGCTTGCACTGGCTCGTCTTGCGATTGAGACTTTGCCGGAAATCCACCTCGTGCAGGTGCCGGCGAACGGCGTTGCCAAGCAGGTGCGCGACGGCATGGCCGAGATCGGCCTGTCGAGCCTACCTCTCGATACGCCTGGGCTGAAGCTCGTGAAGCACTACACCGCCCCCGCGGCGGCCGTGCTGCACCAGGACGATCCCCTTGCTGGGCAAACGCAGGTGAAGCTGGACGACTTTGCCGGACGGCGCCAAGTTACAATGCTTGACCCGATGCGCTTCCAGCGGCAGGTCGGTCTGGCCTTTGCCGCGCGCGGCGTGACCGGCGCCGGCTATGTGCGTACCAACGCGGCATCAAACGCGATCCAGGTGGTGCGAAGCATGAAGGCGATCGCGCTGCTGGACCCGATCAGCGCGTGGACGGTCGACAACTCCGACCTTGCCGTAAAGCCGGTGGATAGGGAGGTTCCTTATCACTGGGGCGTCGTTGCCGATCCGCAGCGGCCGCTTCATCCGCTCGTCGAGGAACTTCTCGATCACCTCGAGGCCATCGCGCGGGAGCGTATCCCGGCTTTCGTCTCCTTCGATCCCGACGACGACAGCGCCGACGCAGGCCCGCCGCCCGCGAGACAGGAAGATTAAGGAGCCTGCCCTCATGAAGCGCAATCAGGACGGGCTGGCCGCGCTCGCCGGACGGCTGGCCGAAGACATGGAACTGCTGGAGCTGCCCGGCAAGCCGTGGGTGCCGCGCAGAAACGGAGTGCACGACGTCGTCGTAATCGGCGCCGGCATGTGCGGCCTTGCTGCGCTCGCGCGGCTGCGCCTCGGCGGCATAGACAACGTCGTCGCGCTCGATGCGGCACCGGAAGGGCTGGAAGGTCCGTGGGTCACCTTCGCGCGGATGCAGACGCTGCGCTCGCCGAAGCAGCTCGCCGGCCCGGCGCTGGGCCTGCCTGCATTGACCTTCCGCGCCTGGTACACCGCTGCCTATGGCGGCGAGCCGTGGCAGGCACTCGATAAGATCCCGCGCGATATCTGGATGGATTATCTCATCTGGTTCCGTCGTGTGCTGGCACTTCCGATCCTCAACGAGCACCGCATGACCGGCATCGCCTTCGACGGGGATCTCATTGTCCTGGACGTGGCCACGCCATCAGAGCGGAAGCGCTTCCTCTGCCGGCATCTGGTACTTGCGACAGGGCGGTCGGGTCTCGGCGGGGCCATTGTGCCGGAGTTCCTGGAAGACATCGACCGTCGCTTCTGGTCTCATTCGGCAGACCCGATCGACTTCGATGCGCTGAACGGGCGCCGCATTGCCGTCATCGGTGCCGGAGCCTCCGCCATGGACAATGCGGCCACGGCGCTGGAGGCGGGGGCGGCAAGCGTCGACATGCTGATCCGCCGCCGCGAGATGCCGCGCATCAACAAGATGACGGGCATCGGCAGCCAGGGTGTCGTACACGGTATGCACATGCTGCCGGACGCGTGGAAATGGCGTTTCTTCGACTACACCGCAACGACCCAGACGCCTCCGCCGCGTTCCTCTACATTGCGCGTTTCCCGCCACTCGAACGCCGCCTTCTATCTGGGTTGCGCCATCGATTCGGCCCGTGTCGAGGGCGAGGAACTGGTCTTGAACACCAGTCTCGGCGAGCGGCGCTACGATTTCCTGATCGCGGCGACCGGATTCGGCAACGATTTCACCGGCCGGCCGGAATTCGATGCGATCGCGCCCCACATCAGGACATGGTCTGACGGGCGCTATTCGCCCGATATGGGCCCGCCGCGCGGCAGCATGATGGAAGCCCCCGATCTCGGTCCGGGATTCGAGTTCCGCGAGAAGGTCGCCGGCGCGTGCCCGGGACTGGCGCGGATTCACTGTTTCAACGACGCGGCGATGCTGACGCACGGAAAGGTGTCGGGCGACATACCGGCCGTCAGCGCGGGCGCCGATCGACTGGTTCGGCATATCACGGCGGCACTGTTCGAGGCCGATGCCGAAAGGCACTTCGCCAATTTGCAAGCCTATGACATTCCGGAACTTCAGGGTGACGAGTGGGTGGATTCCTCACCCGCCATGACCCGGGCGCGAGAGGAGGTGCCCCAGCCATGACGGGCGATGCGATCGATTTGGCCCTTGGCTTGGCGCCGGGCAGCCACCTCTATGAACTGCGCATGCTTCGTCCGGAGTTCGTGAGCGGTGCGGAGGCCTGCCGTGCGGCGGTTCTCAATCCGGCGACCACTCACGGGCTTGTGCCGGAACTGCGCGCAGCGCTCGCCGCTCGAATGGCCCGCGCGAATGCCGACGCAACGCTGACGGCACAATACGACGCGCTTACCGCTCCCGCATTAGAGGCATTGGCTGCGGGCGCTCCGCCGGAAATGTTGAACGAGCCGGAAGCGAGCATGGCCAGACATGCCGATCTCGTCACCGGTACGCCTGCCGTCGCGATGGCGGCAGACCTTGAGCGGCTTTCGGCCGTTGGTCTCGACAATGCGCAGATCGTCGCGCTCAGTGAACTGATCGCCTTTGTCAATTTCCAGACCCGGATCACGCAGGGTCTGCGCCTGCTTGGAAGCCCGTGATGATGCCAACCATTCGCATTCGCCAGCTCGTATGGCACCCCCATATTACGCCCGTCGAGATCGATGAAGCCACACCCGAGCAGCTCGAGGCGATGAAGGTGACGCCCTCTGCCAAGAAGGTCTCGCCCTATGTGCGCACGCTGGCGCATGATCCCGAGAGCTATGTCGCCCGCACGGTTCTGTTCAACGCGATCATGTACGCGGAAGGCGGCCTGCCGCGCCCTGAGCGCGAGCTGGGCGCGCTGGGAGCCTCGGTGGTGAACGGGTGCAAATACTGCGCCATGATCCATGGCAGGCAGCACGCAAAGCTGACCGGAAGCGACGATGTCGTCACCGCACTTTGGTACGGACGGGTCGATCTGCTTTCTGTCCGCGACCGCGCGATCTGGGAGTTCGCCGTTGCGCTATCACGCACACCGTCGCAAGCGACGGCCGATCACGTTGCGGCGTTGCGCGAAACCGGGATGGGCGATGCCGAGATCGTCGATCTCATTCACGCCGTGTCGATCTTCGGATGGGCTAATCGGCTGATGCATATTCTCGGTCACGCCGTCCTGCCGGAAAAGGCATGAAAAAGCCCCGATGCAGCGCTGCACCGGGGCTAAAAAGGAACCCCCGTCGCTTACTGCGCGGCTGGCCTCATATCAAAAGCACGAACCCAGTCGTCGCCCCGCGCGTCCCATTCGATGCGGTTTGACACGCCGAATGTGGCGGGCATCAGGTAGAGGAAGAGCGCGGCCGCTTCATCGCACATCAACTTTGTGGCATCGGCATAGAGCGCGTCGCGCTTTTCTTTGTCAGTAGTGACGCGGGCCTCGTCGAGGATCTTGCCGAATTCGGCATTGTTCCAGTAGTCGTAAACGTTACCTGGAGCGAACATCGTCAACATTCCGTCGGCATCGATGGTCGGCCATGCCAGTCCCTGAACGGCTATCTGAGCGAGATCACGCGCACGAAGCTGCTTGTTCATGAAGGCGCCGAATTCAATCTCGGTGATCTTCATGTTCAATCCGACTTCCTGAAGCTGCGCTGCAATGATTTGGGTAACCTCATCGCCCTGCAGGTAAGTGGCGGTCGGCACCTCGATCTCGATTTCCTGGCTCAGGTCAACGCCAGACTCCTGCAGCAGTTCACGCGCCTTTTCCGGGTCGTACGGGTAACCCTCGAGGTTCGGATTGTAACCGACATACGGTTCGGACAGGAGCTGACAGGCCGACACGGTAGCCTTACCATCGAAGATCGCGTCAACGATGCCCTGCTTGTCGACGGCATAGTTGAGGGCTTGGCGGAAGGCCCGGTTTTCCATCGGCGCCTTTTGATGGTTGATCTTACCCAACATCATCCGGATCGAGTCGATCGCGTCAGCCGTGGCCACGCCTGAGCCGTTGACCCGGTCCAATTCGGTCGTAGGAATACCGGTAACGAGGTCGATCTCGCCTGCCAGCAGCGCGGCAATGCGGCTGCCTGTCTCCGGAATCGTGCGGAAGATCACGGTTTCGAAAGCCGGCGCTTCACCCCAGTAGTCCGGATTGATCTCCAGCGTGATGTGGTCGCCCGGCACGTTTTCGGCGACCTTGTAAGGACCGCCCGACATGGTTTCCGTAGCCGGATTGTGGGTCTGCGCCCATTCCGGCGGCAGCAGGAAGAACATCGAGAGCTGGTCGGCGAATGCCGGATAGGGCTCCGACGTCTTGACATCGATGGTCAGGTCATCAACGACGATGGCCTCCGACACAAGGGAGAACCAGCCGGCGATGCGGGCGCCGACCGCCTCGTCGAGGACCCGGTCAAGGTTCCACTTGACGGCTGCAGCATCGATCTTCTCGCCATTTGCAAAGGTCGCACGGGGTGTCAGCTTGAAACGCCAGGTGGTATCGTCGACCATTTCCCACGATTGCGCCACGGATGGCTGCAGCTTCAGGTCCGGGCCGCGCAGGATCAGCGCCGGATAAATGTGGCTCAGCACGCTAAGGTCAGATCCGACAGATGCGGACATGTGCGGATCGAGCGTATTGACCGCGACGCGCAGGGCGATCGTCACCGTGTCGGCGTCCTGGGCGTTCGCCAGAGGCATGGACATGAAGAGGCCGGCGGCGCCGGCCAGCAGAAATGTACGCGTTTGGTGAAGCATTGGCATGTCTCGCTTTGGGTGAAGGTTACGGGTGATGTCGGCTCATGAAAGGACAAGATGGTCGGGTGAGACCTCGCGCAGTGCCTGCTCGGGCTTCGGGCCGTGAACGGCGAGATTGAACTTGACATGGCGGCGCTGCCGCTCGATGCGTGGATCGGGTACCGGGATCGCGCTGAGCAACGCCTGTGTGTAGGGATGGCGCGGATCCTCGAAAAGCTGCTCCGCCGGCGCCATTTCCACGATGCGTCCGCGCAGCATGACGGCGACGCGATGGCAGAGATAGCGCACCATCGACAGGTCGTGCGCGACGAACAGGTAGGCCAATCCCATCTGTTCCTGGAGGTCCTGGAAAAGATTGATGATCTGTGCCTGGATGGATACGTCGAGCGCGGTGATCGGCTCGTCGGCCACGATAAAGCTCGGCCGCAGCGCAACCGCCCTTGCGATGTTGACGCGCTGGCGCTGGCCGCCTGAAAATTCGTGCGGATAACGCGACATGAAGGACGGGTCTAGCCCGACGAGCCGGAACAATTCGGCGGTGCGGTCGCGTCGTTCGGCCCTGGAGCTTTTCGTGTGGATGAGGATCGGCTCTTCCACGAAGTCGCCCACCGTCATGCGCGGGTTGAGCGCCGAGTAAGGGTCCTGAAAGACGATCTGCATTTCCTGCCGGAAGCGCTTCATTTCCGAAGGTTTGAAGCCGGTTATGCTTTCGCCCTTGAAACGGACCTCGCCGGAGGTCAGCGGTTCGAGCTGGAGGAGAACCCGGCCGGTCGTGCTTTTGCCCGAACCGGATTCGCCCACCAGACCCAGCGTTTCGCCGGGCGCGATGTCGAAGCTGATGTCGTCGACGGCCCGCAGGGAAAATCCGCCGCCGAACAGCCGCTTCCGGCCACCATACTGCTTGACCAGGTTGCGAACCGCGACGAGCGGCTGGGGAACGGCCGTCATGCCTGTGCTCCCTCGCGCTTCGCCAGCAAGGCCGGGAGATTGTACCATGCCGCGACCAGATGGCCCGGAACGCTGCCGTCAACCTGCCGCAGCGGCGGCACCTCCTCGAAGCAGCGCGGCGTGGCGAACTCGTTGCGGGGGGCGAACGGATCGCCCTTCGGCGCGGCAAGCAGGTCCGGCGGCTGGCCGGGTATCTGATAGAGCCGCCTTGTGCTGCGCGTCTGCCCGTGAGGGAGGGAGCGCAGCAGACCCCAGGTGTAGGCGCTGTGCGGCTTGTGGAAGATCGGATCGGCCGGGCCGCGCTCCATGATCCGGCCGCCATACATCACCTGCACGGTGTCGGCGAGGCCGGCCACCACGCCCATGTCGTGCGTGATCCAGATGACGGTGGTGCCGAACTTCTCCTTCAGGTCGCGCACGAGATCGAGCACCTGCGCCTGCACGGTCACGTCCAGCGCAGTGGTCGCCTCGTCGGCGATTAGCAGCTGTGGGCTGCAGGCAATGCCGATAGCGATCATCACCCGCTGCCGCATTCCACCCGAGAATTGGAAGAGATAGTGGCCGATGCGATCCTCCGCGAAGGGAATGCCGACCAATTCGAGCAGTTCGATGGCTCGCTTGCGTGCTGCCGGTTTCGACAGGTTCTCGTGGCGGACGAGCGGTTCGCAAAGCTGCCGTTCGACCGTGAGCACCGGGTTTAGCGCCGTCATCGGGTCCTGGAAGACGAAGCCGATCTGCTTTCCGCGAATATCCCGCAACTCGCGCTCGCTCATCGTCAGGAGGTTGCGGCCGCGAAACAGGACCTCGCCGGAAACGATCCGCCCCGGCGGTCGCGGCAGCAGACCGAGCATGGCAAGCGCATGGACGCTCTTGCCCGAGCCGCTTTCGCCGACGATCCCCAGCGTCTCGCCTTCCTCCAGCGTATAGGAAACGTCGTTGACGGCGTGCACTGTCCCAGCCGGCGTGTCGAAGACCACGCTCAGATTACGGACTTCCAGGAGCGGTGTACCCATCACAGGTTCCTCTGGCGGGGATCGAAATAGTCGCGCAGCCAGTCACCCACCAGGTTCACGCTCAGAACCGTCAGAACGATGGCAAGACCGGGGAAGGTGACGACCCACCAGGCTGTGTTCATGTAGGTGCGCCCGTCGGCAAGCATGCGGCCCCAGCTCGGGGAAGGAGGCTGAAGCCCGAGCCCGAGGAAGCTCAGCGCGGCGTCCATGATGATAATGCGCGCGAGTTCCAGCGTGGCGACGACGACGGCCGGGGTGACGATGTTGGGAAGGATATGACGGAACATGATGCGCGCGGTGGATGCGCCGATGGCGACCGTCGACAGCACGAATTCCCGCTCGCGAACGGCCAGCACCTGGCCGCGCACGATGCGGGCGTACCGTATCCAGCTCGTGAGGGCGAGAACGATGACGAGATTGGTCATCGACGGGCCGAACGCCGCAACGACAAGCAACGCCAGAAGCATCAGCGGCAGCGCAAGCTGGATGTCGACCAGCCGCATCAGGATCGTATCCGTGATGCCGCGCAGATAGCCCGCAACGATGCCGAGGACCACACCGACGATGCCGCCGAGGATCACCGCCATGCCCGCGATCGCCAGCGTCGCGCGCGAGCCGTAGACAACACGGCTGAGGATGTCCCGGCCGAGCTGGTCGGTGCCTAGCGGGTGCGCGCCGGGGTTGAACAGATCGGTCCAAGTCGGCGCCTCGAGCCGCGCAGTCAGGCTGCTCTTGACCGGGTCGTGCAGGCCCAGCCATGGCGCGGCCAGCGCGACGACGACGAAAAGACAAAGGATCGTCCAGCCGAAAAGTCCGGCACGCGAGCGAATCAGGGCGGAGAAGAACTGTTTCACGTCTGATGTCCTATCGGCGCTCGCGTATGCGCGGATCAAGGAAGCCGTAAGCGAGATCGATCAGCAGGTTGATGGCGACGAAAATGAAGGCGATCAGCATCACGCCGGCCTGGATCACCGGAAAATCCTTGGTCTCGATCGCCTGGATGATGAGGCGCCCGATGCCCGGCCACGCAAAGACTGTCTCCGTGACGACGGAACCGCCGAGCAGCTCACCCATGATGATGCCGATCATCGTCACCACCGGGATCAGAGCGTTGCGCGCGACGTGCCAGACGAAGATGGTGCGCGGCATCAGGCCCTTGGCGCGGGCGGTGCGTACATAGTCCTCCCGCAGCACGTCCAGCAGGCTCGACCGCAGCAGGCGCGCGATCGACGCGCAGACGAAGATCGCCAGCGTCAGTGCCGGCAGGACCGTGTGGGCGAGCGTGCCGCGGCCGCCCGTCGGCAGCCAACCGAACTCCACCGCGAACAGCAGGATGAACATGATGCCGAGCCAGAAAACCGGCGTCGCCTGCCCCAGAAGGGCGAAGATCATCACCACCAGCTCCGCCAGCCTTCCGCGATTCAGGGCGGCGATGGTGCCGGCCACCAGCCCCAGCAGCGTGCCGAGGATGATTGCCGAAAACGCAAGCTCCAGTGTTGCGGGCATGCGTTCCAGCACGACCTCCATGGCCGGGCGCTGGAACTGGAACGACATACCGAAATCGCCCTGCACGATCATCGCAAGGTAGTGGAGATACTGCTCGACCACCGGCCTGTGCAGACCGAACTGCTCGCGCAATGCATCGAGTTGCGCTTCGGTAGCGCCGATCGGTAGCAACAGCGTCGCGGGATCGCCCAACACACGTGTCACGAAGAAAACGATCGTCAGGACACCCCATACCGCTATGAGGGCCTCCGCGATCTTTGACAGGAAATATCGAGCCATCCCGGTCTCTTCAGAACTTAGCCGGCACTGCGCGCCAGGAAATCGCGCGCAGCGGAAATGACGATGTCGTTCGCCTCGACGTGGACTGCATGGTTTGCGCCCGGCACCTCGAAGAGTTCCGCATTCGGCACTTGGTCGGCGATCAGCCTGGAGTGGTTCGGCGTGCAGATCCAGTCTTCCGCCCCGACGATCACCAATGTGGGGACCTGTATCTCGGGAAGCCGGTCTCGCAGGTCGTAGCTGCGCTCCTTGAACAGCGCGTTGTGGGTTTCGGCGTGCAGATGCATCGTGCGGGTGCGCTCGAGAGCCGCGTCCGGATCGAATTTCTCGAAGTAGAGCGGCTGCAGAGCAAGCCAGATCAACCGCAGTTCGGTGTCGTCGACCACCGTGTCGGAAAACATCTTGCGCAGCATCCCCTCGGATGCGCTTGACGCCTTGTGCAGCCGCGCGCGGAATGTTTCGAAGGCGTCGTCCTCGTTGTGGTGGCTGGGCGCGGTTCCCCGCAGGATGAGCCGCGAGAGCCCCTGCGGGTACTTGACCGCATAGGTGAGCGCGATCATACCCCCGAAAGAGCCGCCTTGAAGGATAATCCTGCGGCCGCCGCACAGCGTCTGCCGGAACGCCTCGACGTCGTCGGCAAGCTGCTCGAACGTATAAGGAGGCGTGAGGCTGGTCTGGCCGCAGCCGCGCTGGTCGTACGCGATCAGTCTGTAGGTGTCCGACAGCGCGGACCAGGCGTTGAACTCGCCGTGGCGGTCGCCGATGCCGCGCCCGCCGTGCAGCGCGATGATCGGCTCGGCGTCGGCGGAACCGGCCTCGTCATAGACGAACGTTGCGCCGTTCAGTGCGACAGTAGGCACGAAGCGTCCTTTCAATAGGAGAGCGGCAAACCGCAACCGATGTTCCCGGACCGCCGACAGTCGCCGGAGCCTCTTCTTGTTC
Source organism: Chelativorans sp. AA-79 (assembly GCF_029457495.1). NCBI lineage: Bacteria > Pseudomonadati > Pseudomonadota > Alphaproteobacteria > Hyphomicrobiales > Phyllobacteriaceae > Chelativorans > Chelativorans sp. AA-79. The sequence continues at coordinate 3,691,131 of NZ_CP120361.1, read as the reverse complement.
CCTAAAATAAGAACCTCATATGGCGCCAATTTCAAACAAAATTTTTCTCTTCTGCGATGATTCTTTGAACTGAAGCGAAAAATGCAAAGAAATCAGCGCCCGGCTTCCGACGGATAGGTGACGTGGCTTTCGGTGATGGCGCGCAGGCGCTCCGCGTCGCGCAGGCGCAAGGCTTCCACCATCTCGAAATGTTCGCGTGCGGAGCGTTCGAGGCGGGTCGGGGTATTGTTCGCGCGTTGAACCGAGATCGGAACGCGCAGGCGCAGATCCCAGATAATCTCCACCATCACCTGGTTCTTGCAGGAGCGCAGCAATTCGCGATGGAACGCATGGTTCGCTTCGTCCTGCTGCAGTACGGTGCCGGATTTGATGGAATCGGCGAAAAGGCTTGCAAGGTATGACAATTTGGCGATTGAGTCGTCGCTGATATTGGCCACGAGATTGTCGCAGACCGACATTTCCACATAGGCGCGTGCCTGCATGATCTCGCGCACGGCAGTCTGGTCGACCGACGGTACGTAGTAACCCCGGTTCGGGACGTGCTGGACGATCTTCCGCGTCTGGAGCTGCTCGAGCGCGTGCCGGAGGGACAGACGCGTGCAGCCGTACCGCTCCTCCAGATCGATCTGCTTCAGCCACATGCCAGGCGCCAGAACGCCCTGGTAGATGTCGCGCTCGATGATGTCGGCAAGGCGCCCCTGGGTCGAAGTCGTTTCCTGCTTCATGCATGTCTCTTTTGTTGAATTGTCACTCTAGCACGCGTGGATCGGCTTGACAGTCCCCAAATTTGGCGCCAATTTCTGCAACAGGAGCACCTGTCGGTCGCTTCGCTGCTAACTTTAGGCCCGCGCTCCCTGCGGGGCCAATGCGAGGACGCTTTCCTTTGTCTCAGGACAACTCCCAGCCCTCTTCCGCCCGGTTGCGCGTCGGCGTCGATTCGGGCGGCACCTTCACCGATGTCTGCGTGTTTGACGAAAGCACCGGCGACGTTCTGGTCTGGAAGGTGTCCAGCACGCCGCGCGACCCCTCCGAAGGCATCGCTACAGGTATCGAGCAGGCGCTCGGGGAGTTGGGCGGCGAGGCCGCTCGCGGGGCGGTAGCCTATTTCGGTCACGGCACGACGGTCGGTACCAATGCGCTGATCACCGGCAACGGTGCCGACACCGGCCTTATCACCACCGCCGGTTTCCGTGACATCCTTGAAATACGGCGTCAGAAGCGGCCCGATCTCTACGATTTGCAGACAGTGAAGCCGCCAGTTCTCGCCAGCCGCGACAAGCGGCTGGAGGTGCGCGAGCGCATCCTGTTCGACGGCACGGTGCAGACCGAGCTGAACGAGGGCGACGTACGTGCGGCGGTTCGCAAGCTGAAGCAGGACGGCGTCGGCGCCGTGGCGATCTGCACGCTTTTCTCCTTCATCGAGCCGAAACACGAGGCGCGTATCCGCGCCATCGTCGAGGAGGAGTATCCCGGGGCCTTCATCTCGGTCTCGCACGAGATCGCGCCCGAGTTCCGCGAATATGAGCGCCTGTCCACCACGGTGGTCAACGCCTATCTCGGGCCGATCATGCGCGCCTATCTGGATCGTCTCACGCCGCGTCTGGAGGCCATCGGGGTTCATGCCGAGCCGCATCTCACGCAGAGCAATGGCGGCGTCATCTCCTGCGAGACGGCCAAGGCGCAGCCGGTCCGCACGGTGCTGTCCGGACCGGCCGCGGGTGTGATGGCGGCTTTGACCATTGGTCGCTCGACAGGCTACGACAACCTCATCACCTTCGACATGGGCGGCACGTCCAGCGACGTGTCGCTGATCGATCGCGGTCGTCCGCAGATGGCCAACGACATCGAGGTTCACGGCTACCCGCTCAAGGTGCCGATGTTGGACATTCACACCGTGGGCGCCGGCGGCGGCTCCATCGCGTATGTCGACAACGGCCTTCTCAAGGTCGGCCCGCGCTCGGCAGGCGCATCTCCGGGACCAGTGTGCTACGGCCTCGGCAATGACGAGCCGACTGTCACCGACGCCAATGTCGTGCTTGGGATACTCAACCAGACGCACCTGCTCAACGGCCGCATGGCGATCGATGCTTCCGCTTCCCGCGCGGCGGTCGAGCGGCTGGCCGAAAAGCTCGGCATCGGTGTCATGGACGCGGCGCAGGGCATCATCCGCGTCGTCGTCGCCAACATGGCCAAGGCCATTCGCGTCATTTCGGTCGAGCGCGGTTACGATCCGCGCGACTATGTCATGCTCGCCTTCGGTGGCGCCGGCCCCATCCATGCTGCCCGCCTCGCAGCCGAGCTCGACATTCCGCGTGTCATGATCCCCAAGCATCCCGGCATCATGTGTGCCCTGGGGCTGTTGCAGTCCGACCTGCGCACCAATCTCGCCCTGACGCGGATGATGGCGCTCGGGTCGGATTCGCTTGCACCTCTGGAAGCCGGCTTCGCTCAACTTCGGGAGCGCGCCGACGACTGGTTCGCAGCCGAGAAGATTCCCGCTGGCGATCGCCGCCTCAACCGTGCCGTCGACATGCGCTACGGCGGACAGGGCTACGAGCTGACCGTGGATTGGCCGGAGGATGCTTCTCCCGAGACGGTTCTCGATGCGTTGCGCCGGAACTTCGAGGACGCGCATCGCCAGCTCTACGGCTATGTCGCCGACGAGGAGCCGATCCAGATCACGACCCTGCGCGCCGAGGCGATCGGCCTGGTTCCGAAAGCCGAGCAGAAGTCTTATCCGCCGGCAACCGGCGACGTCGCTGCGACCGTCATCGGCACGCGCAGCGTCTGGCTGCCGGAAATGGGTGCAGTCGTCGACGTGCCGCTCTACGATCGCGAGCGCCTCCAGCCTGGCCACGTGGTCAAAGGGCCTGCCGTCATCGAGCAGATGGATTCCACCACGCTCGTGCTGCCGGCGCAGGCCGCCACCGTCGACGCCTATCTCAACCTGATGCTCGAGGCCTCCGGATGAACAAGCTCCTCTCAGTCTCGGAAACCGCGTCCGTGCAACTCGATCCCGTAACCACGGAGGTCGTCGGCAGCGCGCTGATGACGATTGTCGAGGAAATGGGCAAGGCCATCGTGCGCGCCGCCTATTCGGCCAACATCAAGGAGCGGCAGGACTGCTCCACGGTGATCTTCGACACTGAAGGCCGCACGCTAGCGCAGGCCGAGCGCATTCCCGTGCATCTGGGCTCGCTGCTCGGCATCTCGGAATGGGTGATGAAGAATGTCGATCTGTCGACGGTCGAGCCGGGCGACGTCTTCATCGGCAACGATGCCCATACCGGCGGCGGCACGCATCTCAACGACATCGTCTTTCTTGAGCCGGTCTTCTTCGAGGAGAGGCTGGTGGCGTGGGTAACGAACCTCGCGCATCACTCCGACTTCGTCGACCGCGGCCACGACCATATCTATCAGGAAGGTCTGCGCATTCCGCCGATCCGCCTCTACCGCAAGGGCGTGCTGCAGCAGGATATCATGGATCTGGTGCTGCTGAACTGTCAGGTCCCGCACGAGCGCATCAACGATTTCCGCGCCCAGATGGCGGCCAATCGGCTGGGCGTCCAGCGATATCAGGCACTGTGCTCAAAGTACGGCGAGCATGTCGTGCGCGCGGCAGGTGCCGAGGTGCTGGACTACGCCGAGCGCAAGACCCGCACCGGCATCGCCACCATCCCGGACGGCGTGTACTTCAACGAATGTCGTTTCGATACGCCCTCCTACGACCAACTGCTTGACCTCAAGGTGAAAGTCGAGGTCAAGGGTGACGAGATTACGATCGACCTGCGCGACAATCCCGCGCAGGTTCGCGCCGGCATCAACATGGTCTACACGGCCACGCTCGCCACGGTCTATTTCGCCGTCAAGTCGCTGGTTGATCCGGGCATTCCGGCCAATTCCGGCTTCCATCGTCCCATACACGTCATTGCGGATGAAGGCTCCGTCTTCAACGCGGTCTCGCCCGCAGCCGTTTACACCCGCACCGACATCGGTCAGCGGCTGGTGGACATGATCTTCGCAGCGCTTTCCGCCGCCATCCCCGAGCGCATCTGCGCGGCCTGCACGGGCGGTGGCCTGATGACGTTTTCGGGCATGCACCCGCGCACCGGCCGCTTCTACGTCTATAACGAGATGTGCGGCGGCAGCATGGGCGGACGCGCCGCGCAGGACGGGCTTGACGGCGTGCAGGTGCACACCACCAACACCGCCAACATTCCCATCGAGGCGCTCGAATTCGAGCATCCCGTCATGGTCGAGCGCTATGAGCTGGTGCAGGACTCCGGCGGCCCCGGCAAATGGCGCGGCGGCATGACGATGCGCCGGCAGATCCGCGTGCTCGACCATACCGCGACAGTCAATGCCGGCGGCACCAATTCGATCATCCCGCCGTGGGGTCTGTTCGGCGCCCATGACGGTCGCACCACCAATGTCGAGCTGGGCGAGGGCGTTGCGGCGCTGAAGAACCGCAACGGCCGCGTCGGTCCGGGCCGGACGCTGGCGATGGTCGCATCGTCGGGTGGCGGCTACGGCAACCCGAAGGAGCGCGACCGCGACCTCGTCCGGCGAGACCTGAAAGAGGAGCGCATCTCGCTTCAGGCCGCCCGCGACATTTACGGGCTGGACGTCTGAACGATGCGGGTGGCAATTCTCGGGGCAGGGGGCGTCGCGCTCGCAATGGCGGCCATGCTCGAGCAGGCCGGCCACACGGTGGCGGTCTGGTCGCCGTCGGGAGCGAGCATCGGCGAGCTCGCGACGTCCGACCTTGTCACTACCGGCGTCATCGAGCACCGGTTGCGTGTTGCCTTCGTGCCTACGGCCGCCGAAGCGGTGAAGGAGGCGAATGTGATCATCGTCGCCTTGCCTGCCAACGGCCATCGCAACGTCTTCGACGCTGCGCTGCCGCATGTCGCGCCCGGCCAGACGGTCATCGTCAGCGCGCAATTGTCGATGGGCGCGCTCTATCTCGCGCAGCGTCTCGAACAGCGCGGGGTGGACGTGACGGTGATCGCATTTGCTACCACCGTGCTCATGGGGCGCCGCTCCGGCCCGGATACCGTCGCCATCGGCGGTATCCGCAACCTTCTGGAGATCGCGGTCCTGCCCGAGCATCGGGCGTCGGAGGGGCTGCAGACCTGCCGCGCGCTGTTCGGCGACCGCTTCCGGCTTGCCGCCAACCTTACCGCGATCGCGCTCAGCAACCTCAATCCGCCGATCCACATGGCGAGCGCCCTGTGCAACTTCACCCGCATCGAGAAGGCCGAGTACTGGGCCAACTACGACGCGATCACGCCGTCTGTCGCGCGCTTCATCGAGGCGCTCGACGCCGAGCGGCTGGCGGTTGCCGCTGCGCATGGCGTGTCGGTGCGCAGCGTCGAGGATCACTACCGCCTGACCTTCGGCTTTGCGGAAGGCATGAGTGTTGCCGAGATGGCGGCGGCCGTCCACGAAAAGCGCAAGGGGCCCCCCGGTCCGACATCGCTCGAAACCCGCTTCGTCACCGAGGACGTGCCCTTCGGCATCGTGCAGGTGATCGACCTCGCAAGGGAAAAGAGCGTGCCCGTTCCGCTTCACAAAGCCGGGGTGGCGATCTTCTGTGCGCTCTACGGGCGGGATTTCCGTGCCGAGAACGACCTCCTTCCGGCCATACACCGATAGTCACCGGATCTGCAGCACGTCCACGGGGCGCTCGTCAATGATCTCTTCCATCGAGAAGAAACCGGTGACGGTTGCAAGGTCGAAATCGGTGGTCAGCCGCTTGTAGAAGGCGTCGTAGCCCTTCATGCCGCGCGTCACCACCTTGACCAGATAGTCCCAGTCGCCGCCGATCCGATAGAAGCCGGTGACCTCCGGCAGCCGCTCGACATGGCTGCGGAAGCGGGTCGCCCATTCGACGGAGTGGTGGCGGGTGCGAATCATCACGAAGACGGTGAGGTCGAGGCCGAACGCCTCCAGGTTCACTCGCGTCTGCATGTCGCCCAGAATGCCCTCGGCCCGAAGCCGCTGAAGCCTGCGCCAGCAGGCGTTTTGCGACAGGCCGACCCGCTCCGCCAGCTCGCGCTGGGACAGCGAGGCGTCCTTTTGCAGCTCGCGCACGATCTTTCGATCAATCATATCAATTGTGGGAAAATTATCGTTCATATGAACGATAATAATGTGTTCATGGCTCAAAACAAGTGAGGTTTCTTCGCTTCAGCGGTGATATTGAAAGAAAAATCCCTTGGTATGGAGATCATTGTGAGCCTCGCCGCTGAAAACCCGTCCCCGCTAGCCGATTTCCGCGCGAGGCTTGCGGCCGAGAGCGCAGTCGCCGTCTTGCGCAGAGGGCTGATCGGCGAAGACGCGGTTGTGCCGGGGCCGTTCGGTGAGAAGCGTCTCGTCTATGCCGACTATGTCGCGTCCGGCAGGGCGCTGATGCAGGTCGAGGAGTTCGTACTGCGCGAGTTGCTGCCCTATTACGCCAACAGCCACACGGAGGCGTCCTTCTGCGGCGGCTATGTCACCCGGTTGCGCCGCGAAGCGCGCGCTACCATTCTCCGCTTCTGCAATGCCGGCGCCGCGCACGCGGTGATCTTCGCCGGCAACGGTGCCACGACCGGCATCAATCGCCTCGTAAATCTTTTGGGCGTCCGGCAGACCGCTGCCGCGGGTGCCGGCGCACGCGTCATTATCGGCCCCTACGAGCATCATTCCAACATACTGCCGTGGCGCGAAAGCGGGGCGGAGATCGTCGAGATCGAGGAGGCGCCCGGTGGCGGTCCCGATCGCGACCGCCTGGAAGCCGTGCTTCATCAGCCCTCGGCGCCGGAATTGACAGTTTGCTCCTTTTCGGCCGCCTCCAACGTCACGGGCATCGTCGCCGATGTCCGCGCCATCTCGCGGCAAGTGAAGGCGGCCGGCGCGCTGATGGTGTGGGATTATGCCGGGGCGGGGCCATATGTGCCGATCGACGTGGCCGATTACATCGACGCCGTCGTCGTCTCACCGCACAAATTCGTCGGCGGCCCCGGCGCCTCGGGCGTCCTGATCGTGCGGCGCGATGCCGTCGTGGCCGACAAGCCGACATGGCCGGGCGGAGGCACGGTCTCCTTTGTCTCGCCCTGGGGGCACGATTACAGTGCCAGCCTTGAGGCGCGGGAGGAGGCGGGAACGCCGAACGTCATCGGCGACATCCGCGCCGCTCTGGCCTTTCTCGTCAAGGAGGCGATCGGTGCGGACTTCATGGCAGTGCGCAACGAATGGCTCGCCGGCCGTGCAATGCGACGGCTTCTCGACATACCGAATCTCGAGATGCTCGGCTCTACGACCGCCACGCGCCTGCCGATCTTCGCGTTCCGTATCCGCGACGGGCACGGCGGGCATGTGCATCAGCAACTGGTGACCCGGATGCTGAGCGACCGTTTCGGTATCCAGGCCCGCGGCGGCTGCGCCTGCGCCGGACCCTACGTCCATCGCCTGCTGGGCATCGACGAGGTCCGCTCCAACGGGCTGCGGGCGGCGATCCGGTCGGGGCAGGAGATCGAAAAGCCCGGCTTCACGCGCTTCAATCTTAGCGTGCTGCTTTCCGACGAGAAGGTCGACTATATCCTCGATTCGATCGCTACTCTTGCGGACGATGTGGGAGCCTACGTTCCCTTCTACGAGGCCGATCCCGCGCGCGCGATATTCTCGCCACGGGGCCCGTAAAGAAGGGGAAACTGCAGGCGGGCTCAGCCGAAGCACTGGGATTGGCAAGCTCGACAATTCCTCGCCTTCGCTGATTAGCCGCGTCGGGTTATGGCCGCAGTGAAGTGGCTTGGAACAACGTTCCTCTTGTTCAGTGACGGACCCGAAGCCGCCGGATGCTGGTCAGCCAGCCATTTGCGGCCTTCAAGCGGCAGTTCTGCCACGAGTACGCCGTCGACTTGCCCGGCCATGCCGATCACGCAGAGCTTGCGCGATGCTTCGGCGCTGACCGACGAGTAGAAGCGCGGTATTTCCCATGTTGCAAGTCATGCATCGCCCCCGGGATTTCAATTGATGTGCGTCCCTGGTCTTCGGGAACGCTTGATGATCTCGAGGAAGGACGGGTGGACTTTGGTCTTTATACCGATGATCCATTGCCCCCAGGCTTTAAATTTCAGCCATTGTTTAAGGAAAACTATGTCTGCCTCGCTCGGCGCGACCACCCAACATCGTGATAGCGGCGGAAGAGTGACGAGTGCTGAATTGGCTGGGTTTCCGCGCGTGCTCCTCCGCCACCCGGACGGCACGGGAACAGATTGGAAGATATTCTTGCCAGCCATGGGCAATCGGCAGCAGCTGGCAACTTTGTAACGCCCTATTTTCTCTATGGCCCATTGTGGCTGACTCCGACCATGTCCTATGTATGCCACGACGCGTGGCGGAACAGGTCGCTGGCATCGCGAAATTGCACCTCATCGATTTCCCGGAAGCCGAAGAATTCGCTTATTGCATGGTGTGGCATGATCGATCCTCCGACGATTCTTGCCTGCGCTGGGTTCGCGAACGCGTCGTCTCCGTTTTGAGCTGAAATGAACTTTGTGCAGCCAATTTCCCCACTGAGAGACATGCAGAACGGGAACGCTCTTGTGCGGACTCTGTCGAACTTCCGCAGAGATTCAACTCAAGTTCTATGCCTTCAAATTTTCTTGGAGAACACGCAAAGAGTCGCCCAACAAGCCGGCGCCCCCCTTTCGAGATTGCTCCCTCTTTCAAGAGACACGCGCGGCGAGCCCCATCAAGCGATGGCGCCTTCGAATTCCTCTGCCGCCCTGCCAGCGGATGCCGCAGCCGCCTCGCGCGCATAGCGTACCGGGGATACACCCACGCTTCGCGCGAAGGCCACGCTGAAGGCGCTGGCCGAGCTGTAGCCGACTTGCCGGGCAATTACGCTCACGCTCAGCTCCCGCTTACGCAGGAAGTCCTTGGCCAAAGTCAGCCGCCACGCTGTCAGGTACTCCATCGGCGCCATTCCCACTGCGCTCTGGAATCGGTCGTGGAAGCCCGATCTCGACACCGCCGCCTCACGCGCCAGTTCTGCCACCGTCCAGCCGCGCCCGGGCTCCGCATGCATGGCCCGAATTGCCACTGCCAATCGCTCGTCCGACAGGCCGCGCAGCAACCCCGGGGAGTTGCCCGGTTCGGCTGTTGTCCGCAACGCCTCGATCAGCAGCACTTCAAGGAGATGCTGCAACACGACCTCCCGCCCCGGCTTATTCCCCACAGCCTCCTCGCCCAGCAACTGCATCAGCATGGCCAGGCGGTGCTCGCCACGCACGACCACTAGTTTGGGCAACAGCGAGGATAGCAAGACCGCATCCTCGGACTGGAAGATACAGTAACCGACAAGCGCCCGCATATCGGTCGGACCATCGACGCTGCCGACGCGATATCCGCCTCCGGGCAGGATTACCGGATCTGTCACCATGTCCTTGTCGCTGCTGGGCACAGCGCTCCACATCATGAAGTCCTGCGCCGAAGGGATGAGGATGAAGTCGCCTGCATTGACGATCACCTCGCCGCTCTGGTGATCCCAATAACGCACGCTCCCCTTGAGCACGGCGACGTAATAGGGATTGGGCGACTGCGTCCGCCGCACTCGCCACGGTCCTGAGCCAGTGACGCACTTGGAGAACGGCGCGCCCGGGTGCAGTAAACCGATAATCTGCGCTAGGGGATCGGCCATTATGGACTCGCACGAAATTTTCTTGGACGTTTGAATATAGAACGTCCAGACGCCCATGGCCATGTCCTGTTGGTCCAATCAGCAACAGGATCAGATCATGACCTCAAACTCCCGCATCGCCCTCGTCACCGGCGCCAATCAAGGCATCGGGCTCCAGATCGCAACCGACCTCGCCGCCAGCGGCCTCACCGTGCTGCTCGCCTCGCGCAACCTCGAACGCGGCAAGGCCGCAGCTCAAACCATCGACGGAGATGTTCAGCCCATCCAACTCGACGTGACCGACAAGGCTTCGATCGATGCCGCGTTCGCACAAGTCGAACAGCAGTTCGGCCGCCTCGACATCCTCATCAACAATGCTGCCATTTCCCGCGCCAATAGTCAGGAAAGCGAGACCATGCACGACTACATCCAGCGCTCGCGCGCGACGCTGATTTCGCTCGATGAAGTGCGCACCATATGGGAAACCAATGTCTTCGGCGTCCTCGCCGTCACCCAGGCCTTCGTTCCCCTGCTGCGCAAATCGGAAGCCGCACGCATCGTCAACGTCTCAAGCGCCCTCGGCTCGCTCACCATCAATTCCACGCCCAATCCCTATCGGGCGACATTTAATCCGGGCTATGGCGCCTCCAAAACCGCGCTCAACGCCATTACCTTGGCATTTGCCATCGATCTCGAATCCGAAGGCATAAAGGTCAATGCGGTGACCCCAGGTTTCACCAGCACCGCGCTCAACAATTACGAAGGCACCGAGACCGTCCAGCAAGGGGCTGCCGAAGCCGTTCGTGTCGCCCTCAGCAGCGAAGACCCAACCGGTACCTTCACCGGTTCGGTCAAGGAAACCTACCCTTGGTAGTCGGCCCGGAGACGGGAGCGGGCGTCAATCGGGGTGCCGGAATCCGTAGCCGATCCTGTAAAAGAAACGTCCCACCACGGCGCCGTTCTTTCGCACCGCCTGCCGCTCGACCGGGCCGATGGTCTCAAACCATGCGGACAATCCGTCATCGGAAACGCCGGCTTCCTTGACGCTGACCATGATTACGTCGCGTCCGTCGGAGGAGCGGTTGGAAAACCAGGTGTCGAACATGAGGCCGTTGCGGCCGAAAAGGTTCTGACTTGTAACGTTTTCCAACGCGGCCGGCCCTGTGCTGTAAAAGCCGAGCTCGCTCGCGATGTTGTAAGTGTCCATGCCGACAAGCAGCGGCGGTTGACCGGTTTCGGCTTCCACGCTCGCCTTGATCCGCTCCGCCTCCGCGCCAAATTCTTCCCAGGCCACTGGCAAGCCGCGCAGCTTGCCGGTATGGCCGATCAAGGGCAGGCCCAGAGCGACGTAGTGAAACAGTAGCGTGAACGCCACAATGCTGACCGCCGTGGTGATCTGCAGGGAAGCCATGAAACGGGGTTTGTCGCCCTTCTTTATTGCTTTGGCAACCACATTGGCCATGGCAGGCACCAATGCCAACCAGACCGGCCCAGTCCAGTTGAGCTTGACTGAGTGGAACAGGCTGTAGAAGACGAAAACCGAAAGCGGCGCCAGTGTGAAGACGATGACGAACATGCCGGCTTCCCGCAGAAAAGTCCTCGCCGGGAGCCGGACCATCCGGCTGCCTGCATGTCCGGCAAGGGAGATCCCGATCGGGCCCAGCAGCGCCGCCATGAACAGCACCAGGGTAGGCATCGAAAATTCAAGGTCGTCCTGGAACCATCGCCTGCTTCCCTGAAAGTGAAAGGAAGCCCAGTCGTGGTTCGCGTTCCATGCAATCACCGGGGTAAACAAGACCGCCACCACGCCCGCGCAGAGGTAAGGCCATATTGTGAGGAGCCACCGTCGAGACTGCGGATGGACGAGCAGATAGACCAGCGTCGCAGGGCCCAGCAATGCAATCGTGTATTTCGACAGCATGCCAAGGCCCACGCAGAGTCCGGCGCCAAGCCAGGCCTTGGCATCTTTCGCCCGCAACGCACGCTCCAGGAAATACAATGCTCCCGCCCAGGCGGCCGTAAGCGGTGCATCAGGCGTGGTCAGGATCCCGATGAGGAAATAGAACGGGAAAACCGACAGCAGCATCAGAGCCAGAAACGCGGCAGTCTGTCCGAAGAGATTCTTCGTAAGCCGAAACATGAAATAGGCGGTCGTCAGCCAGGTGAAGGTTGCCACGATGCGAACGCCGAATTCGGAATCGCCGAAAACGGACGTTCCCAGCCATATCAGCCACGCCACCATCGGCGGATGATCGAGGTAACCCAATGCGGGATGCTGGGCGTAGTTCCAGTAGTAAGCCTCCTGAGGGATCAGGTCTATGCTGCCCTGATAGACGATCCTCAGGGCCACGGCGTAGACGGCTATGGCGAAAGCCGCCAGTCTCCATCGGGCCGCTGAAGACAGGAACCGGTCATTCCTGAATACATAGAACTCGTTGCCGATGTAGCTGACGACCCCGCCGCCCGCGATGCCCGCAATCACCACGGCGAAGAAGGGAAGACCGAGATCGGTCGCCGCCGCGATGAAGCCGCCGCGCAAGGCAATGGCCATGGCCGACACGAGAATGAACCGCGCGAACTGCGATTTCTCCCGCGGACGATCCTGGAACGACCATTTCATGTGACCAAGATAATTGAACGCCGCCGAGATGCAGAAGCCGGAGACATGAGCGATGGCGATGCTGGTGCCGAGAGACTGCAGAACCGCGACCACAAGAAAGTCCATGAGGAACCCGGCCATGCCGACCAGCGCAAAGCGATGCATGGCGACCGCTGAGGTGGTGCCCCTGGAAAACCGCAGCAGTTGGTTGATGTAGGCGATCGTCTGACTGGCGCCTATTTTCGACGTTCCATGAACCCTGTCGGAAAATGAAATCGGCACCTCGCATACCCTGATGCCGTCGCCGCCGGCGACTATCGCCTCCAGTCCGATCTTGAATCCTTCCGCATCCGCGCCCGCAGCCAGGAGACATGTTCGTCGTATCGCGAAAAAGCCCGACAGCGGATCCTGGATATCGGTAAAGGGCGCCGCGAGCGCTGCGCCGAGGCGCGAAAGCGCCTGGCGCGGGAAGGGCCAGTCGACCGTTGCACCACCGGCAACATACCGGCTGCCGATCGCTATGTCGTATTCGCCTGAAGCTACGGCGTCCACGAGGGAAGTAATCGCTGAAGCCGGATGGCTTCCATCCGCATCGAGCACAACGACAATCGGAAATCTGGCGCTCAACGCCGCGGCACGGACATCTTTGGCCAACCCGCCGCCGCCAATGTTTCCAAGTAGGCGAACGGGTCGATCCTTCTCCCAGCAGGCCACCCTTTCGCGCGTACCATCGGTCGACCCTCCATCTGTGACGATGATTTCAAAATCAAAGCGCCCGCCGATATTCTCGATGATGGCGCGCAAGGTCCGGTCGATGTTCTCCGCCTCGTTCAACGTGGGGACGATGATTGAGACGGACGACTGGCGGGTATGAACGTCAGGCGACGGTCTCGGATGAGAATTCATACAAGACTCCAGGTGGAATTGGCCGGCGCGCGATCGGTGATCGGGCCGCGCTGCCGCCTAGACCTAGCCGGCTTCCCGACCGGACGGTGTTAAGTCTTGTTGAGCTTTGCTTGGATTTGTTGCGCCCGGACCGGGATGGATCCCGGCCACGCAGGCCGCTTTCCCGCGAGCCAATGCTCGCGGGTGCCGACGGTTATTTCGCGACTGTCCGGGAGGTGCGATTTTGAGCCAATCGCGGATTGATTGACGTCTATGTCTTGTCAGGATTCCAGAGGGGCAATTGGCCATCGGGAAATGCATAGACGTGCCGACGCGGGTTTCCGGACCCGTCGGCGGTGGGGATCTTGCCAACCTTAATCGGGTGCCCGTTACAGATCCCTTGTGCCTGGGCTGCTTCCAGAAGCAGCCTCTCCATCTGTCCAACAGATACTCCGTCAGCTTGCATCAATTGTAAGATGAGCGGGTCGTCCAGGATGTCGGCTATCGTTATTTCATCATGGACCATGAGTGCCTCCGGGCGTGATTCGCCCTAGATGAAGACAGCGAAGAGCTTTGCGATGTCAAAACCGCGACAAAACCGAGGCGTTCAGTGAAGTTTTTGTTTCCGAACCTCGGTGCTGGTGGCACGGCAGATGTCGACCTTGGTTTCCGATCGGGTTTAACCCGCGCAAGAAATCTACGGGTGTAGGGAATTGTACATTGGCCGCAGTTGGAGCGGTTGCATGCGGGCGGATTTTATCACTTTCTGCTAAATTCGAATGAAAAAACCAAGAACAATAAAATTAAATCATCACATATTAGGATGGAATATTCTATAAAAAAGTCAGATGAACTTGGGTTATCGTGGAAATCACACATAAAACTTTGATCAAGAAGGATTGCATTAAATCTGGCGCTTGTTCGGCATTTCTCGCGTCTTTTATCTTCTTAACATAACTAAACAACTTGCACCTGTAACTTCGGGTGTGTTTCTGCGACAATGAAGCACGAGATCCCAGCCATCGCCGATCACGCTTTGCAGAGAAAACACATGACAGTTCACCATCGCGGCGCGCCGGAAACCGTGTTCCGTATTCTTCTCGTCGAGGACGACGAGGAGATGGCCGCCATGGTCGTTGAGATGTTGCGGGAGAACGGTCTGGAGGCTGTTGCGGTTGGCTCAGCCGCCAACATGGACGCCGCCATGAGAAAGCAATCCTTCGATCTGGTTGTGCTTGATGCCATGCTGCCTGGCGAAGACGGCTTCAGCATCTGCCGCCGGCTGCGGGCATCATTGACGATCCCGATCGTCATGCTCACGGCGCTCGGCGATGAAATTAACCGCATTGTCGGTATCGAGCTCGGCGCGGACGATTACGTCACCAAGCCGTTTCATCCGCGTGAACTCATCGCGCGCATCAAAGGCCTGTTGCGGCGCGCGTCCTATGGAGCCGATCAGTCCTTGCGACAGACCCCAATGCGCTTTGCGGGATGGCAGATCGATCCGATCCAGCGGCAACTCATCAATCCGGAAGGTGTGCACGTCTCGATGACCACGGCCGAGTTCGATATTCTTCTCGCACTCTGCCAGAATCCGGGACGGGTCATGACGCGTGAGCAGCTTCTGCGGCTGACCCACGCCGGCCTTGCCGGTTCGGTCGAGCGCAGCATTGATGTTCACATCAGCCGCGTCAGGCAGAAGATTGAGCAGAATGTCCGCGAGCCGTCCTTCATCAAGACGGTCCGTTTGGGCGGCTACATGTTCACCCCGAAAGTCGAGGGCTGCTGATGAGCAAGCGCTTTAGGGGCGGATCGATTCGTCGCCAGATCGTGGCCCTGGCCATCGGCCCGATCATTTGCCTCGTCATCCTGAGCGCGATTTCCGATTGGTTGCTGCGGGAAGACCTGGAGAGCATCTCCTATGCCCGGGCGACGGCATCGAAGATCGAGTCGATCATCGATCTGGTACGCGCGTCCACTTCCCCCGGGCAGAAGGCGGCGATCCTCGATGCGTCAGCAAGGACGGGGTTGCGGGTGGAGGAAGTTGCAGTGGCGGAGCTTTCCCAAAGCGAAACGGGCATTTCCTCCGAGGATGTCCGCCACACGGTGCAGGAGAATCTACCGGTCGGCTTCACGACGTCCTTTCGTTCGGAGACCGCAACCGGAAGCCTTCGCGATGTGCTGGTCGTCGGGGTCGACGAGAACCGGGCCTTGGCGTTTTTGCCCGCGCCGCCTCCTCCCGATGCATGGATCAGCGACCATGAAGTGATCATCGTGCTGGAACTGATGGGTCTAGTCCTGCCGGTGGCTCTCTTGTCGCTCTACGCGGCGCGGGTGATTGCGGCTCCCCTTATTGAATTCGCGAAGGCTGCGGAAACGTTGAAGCCCGACGACGGGCCGGACAGGCCTTTCAAAGAACGTGGCGCGGCCGAAATCAGGACATTGGCGAAGTCCCTCAATGACATGCGTAGCCGGGTCCGTCACATGATCGATGATCGCACGCGCATGTTGCGCGCGATTAGCCATGATCTTCGTACACCGTTGACCCGTCTGCGTCTGCGCGTGGAGCGATCGACGCAGCCGGAGCTCAAAGCGGCGCTGCTCAAGGACATCTCCGCTTTGAGCGATATGATCAACGATACGCTGACCTATCTCAGCAAGGATATGGCGTCTGAGAAGCCGGTGAATGCCGATCTTCCCAGTCTGTTGGCGACCGTGTGTTCTGACTTTTCCGATATCGGCTTCAACGTGACTTATACCGGACCGGAACGTTTCGCCTATCGCTGCAAACCGCGATCGCTGGCGCGCGCGGTCACCAATCTCGTCGAAAACAGCACCAAGTTCGCTGGCCATGCCATGGTGGAATTGTCAGTCCCCGAAAATGGAGCCGTGCGCATAAGCGTCATTGATGAGGGCCCGGGCCTTCTCGGCAGCTTGCGGACCCTTGTGCTGGAGCCCTTTTTCAAAGCCGATACCGCACGGACACCGGCCAGTCGCACCGGGTTCGGACTCGGGCTTTCGATCGTCGACGACATCGTGCGGGCGCATGGCGGCACGCTCGAACTTCTGAACAGGGTGCCGCATGGGCTTTTGGCACAGATCGAACTTCCCGCCGCGGGAGATGTGGCAAGCGATGCCACGTTCAATTCGTCGGCCGGTGAGCTTGCCCACGCTGAGTGATCCAGCAAAGCGGTGATAGTATTGCGTCAATGAGGCGCAAGTGAAGGAAACGAGCAACCCAAAACCAGATTCCAGCTTACGGTAGAGATAGGCTGATGGGCAGTGCGAGGTCGTGGTGAGCACTGTTGTGTTTGTCGCCCGCGATCATCGACGCCGTCGGTCGATGTACCGTGGGGGCAATACTGCATCCGGGTCGCTCCGCCCGCATGCGACGAAACAACTCTCAACAAGAGAAAACCCAACCCAACGACAAAATCGGAAAAAGTGCAGCTAGGCAGGCCCATTGATGTGTCGCCACGCCTCCAGGATGCGGCAGGCTATATCTCGGCTTCTAGCGGTTGAGATGAAGTCTTTATCAAGCGAAAGCTGCACCCAGACTGCGCAACGCAAACATCGGAGCAGAAACTGACGTGAAACAGATCGAAAAACCCCAAAAGAGCCTTGCAATGGGACGCCGCAGTTTTCTGGGTGGCGCGGCCGTGCTTGGTGTTGGTGCCGGATTGTCCGCGCCCGCCATTGTCTCCCGCGCCGCCGCGGCAGAGCCTTCGGTCATCGCGTTGCGAGACCAGGACCTGCCATTCATCGCCACGGAAGAGACCTATACCACCGACGAACTGATAGCGCTGAACGCGATTAACGATGAACATGTAGAGTACCTCGAGGAAACCGGTCTTGCCGAACTCGGCCCTGGCCGCATCGGTGCAATGGACGTGGCGGGGATCAATGTTCAAATCCTCTCCGCACATACGCCGGGCGTGCAGAATGTCCCCGGTCAGGAAGGCATCGATTTTGCGTATCGGCTCAACAAGATGATCGCCGATGGCCCGATGGCCACCTATCCGGGGCGATTCCAGGCCTATGCAACCTTGCCGCTGCAGGACCCGGAGGCATCAGCGGACGAACTGGAACGCGCCGTTCGGGAAGATGGTTTTGTGGGGGCCATGACCAATGGTTTCATTGGCAACAAATTCCTCGACCACCCCGATTTTGAGCCCATTCTGGCGCGTGCCGAGGCACTTGATGTGCCGATATACCTGCATCCAGGTTTCCCACCCGATGAAGTCTTCGATATTTACTACCGCACTACGCGTCCGGGGTATGACCAGGAGTTCCAAAACTACATTTTCAGCGGTTCAGGATATGGATGGCACCAGGAGGTGCTTACTCAATGTCTTCGACTGATCATGACTGGGGTGTTCGACAGATTCCCTAAACTGCAGATGATTATCGGCCATATGGGAGAGGGCCTTCCGTTCTACTACGAGCGTATCGTGGGAGATATGAGCGAGTCGACCGAAGATGCGCTGAATAAAACTCTCGAGCAGTACTTCAGTGACAATTTCTGGTACACAACCAGCGCGTTCTTCCAGGATGAGCTGCTTCATCTTTTGTTGAGGTACATCAGTGTGGATCGAGTGATGTTTGCAACCGATTACCCGTTTGCAGACATGAAGCAAGGAACAGACTGGTTTCGGGCAGTCGATCTGCCACGCGAGGCCAAGGAAAAAATTGCGTTCCGAAATGCAGAAAAGCTGTTCGGAATAAAGGTCTGACGCATCCGCCTCGCCGGCGTTGCGGACAGGCGTCGCCCCGTTCATCCGCCGCCGAGGGGGGCCGATGGGTGCGAGGCGCCGAACCCGATCGCGACAAGCGCCGCGTGTTCCTGCTGATAGCCGGACCCCGCAACCACCTTTACTTGATTAGCAACTTCGCCAACATCGGCCGGCCCCATGGGCCGGCCGTCCGGCGCCAAGTTATGAAGGGCGCGCCCTCCCGCAACCACTCTACAGCACGCTGGACTACGCTGTGCCTCGACTCGATGATTCAGATCAGGCCAAGATCGCTTCTGGGGCGGCCGCTTTGCTCCCCCATCGCCGCCGCTTGCAGCGATCAATTCCTTGACGCCGGCCAGTCCAGCCTCGCGAGCCGTCATTGCAATCCCTGCCAGGCTCGATCCCAGAGGGCTATGAAAAGCAGCGTGCCCTGCAGCGGATTCAGTATCCAGGGGAGCGGATATGATCCCTGCGTAGTTGCAGCATCAAGGCAATCACGCCTGCACCCAGGAGAGGCCGAATGCGAGCAGGAAAAATACCACGAGCGGATTTCGCATACTGTGTCGATCTTGGTGGTTTGCCGCGGACCAACTATCGGCGGTCCGATCCGTTCCCATCGCCGCCCTTGACCAGTGCTGAGATGGCGAAGTCACAGTCTTGCACTGCCGGCGAGTTTTGCAGCTCCATGCCTGTCACCTTACCTCTAATAGGACGTCTGAGGATCTGCTGTGCCATTCATTCTCCCGACGGCTCCGATTGCGTTGCGGAGGTGCGCTCGAAACCCAGCAGCCTCACGAGCAGCCATCTCAGCCCGTCCTTCAAGCGCTCCAAGACACTGAACAGCGATGGCACGAAGAGCAGTGATAAAAGCGTGGATAGCAACAGGCCCCCAATCACCGCGATCGCCATAGGGGCGCGGAACTCTCCGCCGGCGCCCTGCGCGAGCGCCGAAGGCACCATTCCCGCCACCATCGCCACTGTTGTCATGACGATGGGGCGGGCCCGCTTGTGGCCGGCATCCATCATCGCCGAAACACGGTCGGAACCATGCGCAGCCGCCTGTAGCGCGAACTCTACCGGCATGATGGCTTCGTTGTCACGATCCCCATCAGCATCAGAAGTCGGCGGCACGAACTCTGTTGGAAGCGACGTCGCTGAATCGATCGACGCCGCGAAGACGACGAGGCCCGCGATCAGGGTGATCGCGCGATGCCGGAGCGTCCATGCCAGGATTCGCATATAGCTCCGCGTGATCCAGCCATCACGCTCCTGGCGCCCGCTGCCGCGGCTATTGAGGAAATAGGCCGCGAACATCGGCGTGATCAGGCGTGCGGTTAGCAGCGAAAAGAGGACCGCCACTGCGACCGTGATCCCGAACTGCTTGAAGAACTGCCCAGCAATGCCGGACATGAAGCTGACGGGAGCGAACACGGCAACGATGCTGAAGCTGATCGCAATCACAGTCAGGCCTATCTCGGATGCCGCCTCCTCGGACGCCTCGTAGGCGGGCTTGCCCACGCGGATTCGGCCTCGGCCTGCGCGACTTGCGACCGCAGAGCGGCGTCGTCGAGACGTGCAAGCACCTCGCCCGCCTCGACACGATCTCCGAGAGCGGCGGCGAGTTCCTCGATCGCGTATCCCCCTGTTTCGGGGATGCTCGTTATCGAAAGATCACGAATACAAGCTCTGTCAGCAGAATGGCCGTCCATGGAAAGATGTAGAACGCGCTGAGCGGCAGGATGGCCGGCATCGGCTCGACCTCCCCAGCCTCGTCCGTGGACCGCCTGAGGAAGGACATCGCGGCGGGCCCCCAGGCCGTCGTCACCGCAACAAACGCCGTGGCGACTACGGCGGCGTAATAGGGGTCGAGGATACGGGCGAACACCGGAAAGAGCAGGGCACCGACGGCGGCGCTGCAGGAGATCACCAAAACGCCCGCAAGCAGCATCGGCGGCGAGACGTTCGCCAGCATGTGCAGCGGCACGCTCATAATGGCGTAAGTCAGCACGATACTCATCGTCGGGCCCAGAAGCAGCGCGGTCAGGGCCGTCTCGGGGAACGCCCTGGGCCCCGCGACGGGAATCCAGGCCATCCGTGTGGCGCCTCCCAACAGATAGGCAATGACTATGACCGGCACGTGATCGTCTGTGAGACCGGGTACGAGGGCCAGGAGTGCGGCCTGGATGCCGAAGGCTGCACTCACGATGATGAGGATGAGGACGACGATTGTCGTCTCCCGCTTGGCGAAGCTGCTGATGGAGACCCTGGGTGTTTCCTGGTCCTGCGCCGGAGGCTTCGGCGATCCGAAGCCTGCTCGGGAAAAGAACCGCCGTGCAAGGTAAGACGCGACAAGCGGCCCGAGAAGAACACCCAGCATCATCATCCCGCGTGCACTCGCCTCGGGATCGGCAAAAGCGGGCTGGAGCAGATCGGCGATAGGTGGCACCTGCGCAGGCGGATTGAGGTTGTAAGGCGCGCCGAGGAAGGAAAGCGGGCCTGTCAAAATCGCCGTCTCCAGCGGGCTGGGTCCCGCCTGCGCGACCAGATAGGCAGCGGCGAGCTGCAACCCGAACAGCGCAATTCCACCGCTAAGAAAGACCCCGAACGCGGGCAGACCCGCCGCAAGCACGCGGCGTGTCAGGTGTAGTCCCATGTTGGTCGTGAGGAGAGCGATGAGGAAATCGACCTCAGTACCTTGATGCGGCACCTCGATGTTCCAGCCAAACCCGCGCCCGCAGAGGATGAGGAAGGCGCCGATGAGACCGGCGGCGAGCGGTATCGGCAAGACTTCCCTGAGAAACTGCAGGTGTCGCGTAAGAGCTTGAACGAGCAGGAAGATGGCTCCGGCAACCGCGACGGCGGCATAGAAGGGGATGGGAACTGTGGTCATGAGTCGAAATAGGAGGCGAAAATGGTGAACAGGCTGAAGCCGCCGATGAGGAACGCAGCCGAGAGCCTGGTGTCCTCGGCCACCTCATGCGCCTGCTTCAGCATTTCTTCGACCGCGGCGATCAGCAGGATACCGGCGGTGAAGGCGAGGGCGGTCAGCTGCAGCGCCTCGCTCCGGTCCCGCAGCAGCCAGTAGCCAAGGCTTGCACCGGCCAGGGAGGGAAGTATCAGGGATGCTGCGACGAGCAGGCGGCGCCCGCGCGGTTGTCCCTTGTTCTTGAAATTTGCCGCAGTGGCAAATCCTTCCGGCAGGTCGGCCATGCTTTGCCCGAGTCCGAGCAACAGCGCGAGCTGCAAGGACAGGACCGAACCAACACCGATCATCAGCCCGTCACTGAAAAGGTCCACGGCGACTGCGGTATAGATCATCCAGGCGCCGGCGCTTTCCTCCCCGCCGGCCGACCGTTCGATAAGCCATTCGAGCAGGATGTAGAATGCTCCTCCGAGACACAGGCCCAAAACAACTGCCCACGGCGGCGCCGCTCCGCCGAGGCTCTCCGGTAAGAGCTCGACTGCGACGACTGCGAGGACGACGCCCGAGGCAACGTGCAAAGCTCGGCTCAACGTCCGTCGCGACGTGCCGGTCAGCTCAGCCAGCACGGTGCCGACGACCATTCCCCCTGCAGGGAGTAGCGCCAGAAGGAGGACGTTCAGATACTCAGCCATCCCTGTCAAACTGCCGCAGCAGTACCGCGTTCCCCCGAACCTCCGCTGCCGCACCTCGATCGCGCTTCACACGTATCGTGGCCGGTCGCCGTTGCCTCTGCATGATCAGGCTTGCCCGCAAGAGTTTTTCTTGTTGGCGCGTGTGACCTCAACTATTTCAGGTGGCGGCCCAAGCGGAACGCCGACCACTGCTCGTCCAGATCGCAAATAAGCTTCCCTCATGCATGGGAATCGGAAGTGGGGCCATGATGACATTTCGCCTGCAGCGGCCAGGCCGAGCGCCGCCGGCAGAAGCCGGAAACGGGCGGCGAGATTCCATGCGCTCAGGATCCCGAGATTTGCGTTTCCTTGCACTTCTCCTGACACCAGCTCCTCCTTCCGTTGCGATACTGAACCGGTTGCCACTCCCAATGTTCCTCGAAGCGATGAGCGGGCCCGCTCAGGCTTCCGAATAGGCGATGGCCGACAACGGTGCGTACGCTGCCCGGCGGCTTTCGAGCCGCGTGTGCTGCAAGACGGTCGACAGATCGGAGGTGATGACGCTCGACAGGACGTGTCGAGGGGACCTTCTCCGGTGGTTGTGCAATTCACCCGCCTCGACAATGCGGCACCAGCCGTCGCGGTGCATCACGCCTTGCTGACGTCCGACCTTCCACCACTCACGCAGAAGCGTCAGCAGGTCCGGCGACAGCATGGCGTTGCGATAGCGCCCGCCCTTGCCGCGCTCGACCCTGAGCAGCATGCGCTCGCTGTCGACGTCGGCGACCTTCAGCGTCGACACCTCGGCGACGCGTAACCCCGCTGTGCGCCCGCGTGTCGGTTATTGCCAACCGCGAATATTTATTCTCAAAGCAGACACACTATTGCGATGGGAACGCGGTGCGCAATATTCTGACGTGCCTTGTTCGCGCGATGGCGGATTACGCGCGCGAGGCTTCGACATGCTGATGCGGCCTCGACGCCAACACACCCGACGCAGTCTAATGATGTTCCCGGACTTGCATTAGCACGTGTTCCAGCCCTCGAGTCGACCGCTCGAGCGAGGGCGCCATCAGGTAGGACGTCGCTGCCTTTTCCATATAGCGTAAACTCGTCATCCAAGAGGTGTTGTATTTCTGGGCTTATTCCAACATGCGGAACAGCTTCGGATCGGGCTGGCGGCCTGCTGTCTTGCCGCCTAGAGGGGAAGGGTCACCTAGAGGAGGCTCGTAGACACGAGTTAGGGCGGCATAGCGGGAGTAAGTCATATGTTCAAGAACTATTTAGCCAGCGCAACACTCGGTCTGGTAGCGCTCGGGTTTGCTGCGTCAGCGGCGGTTGCGCAAGATTATCCGGATCGGCCGATCACCCTCGTCGTTCCGTTCGCCGCCGGCGGCGGCACGGACATCCTGGCGCGCAAGGTCGCCGACGGTATCTCCAAGAGCCTCGGCCAGCCGGTGGTTGTCGAGAACAAGCCGGGCGCAGGCAGCCTGATCGGCATCCAGTACGCCTCTCAGCAGAAGCCGGACGGCTACACTTTGCTGATGATGTCCTCGTCCTACGTGACCAACGCCGTCCTCAGCGAGGAGAAGCCGTACGATCCGGCCGTCGACTTCGAGCCGGTCACCATGGTCTCGATCTCGCCAACGGCGCTCGTAGTCCATCCGAGCGTCAACGCCGAGAACCTCAAGGAGTTCATCGACCTCGCCAAGAGGGAACCGGGATCGGTCAACTACGGCACCTTCGGCGACCGCTCGCAGCCGCACCTGTCGTCCGTTTTGTTCGGTGCGGAAGCCGGCCTTGAGATGAACGCAATCCCTTACAACGGCGGCGGCCCGGCCGTGACCGCGGTTGTCAGCGGCGAAGTTGACATGCTGATGCCGACCATCATGCTGGTGCAGCCGCATGTCGAGAGCGGCGCCCTGCGTGCCCTGGCGATAGCCTCGTCCGACCGCAGCCCGCTCGCGCCTGAAGTCCCTACCTTCGCAGAAGCCGGCTTCCCGTTCGAGATGGGTACCTGGTTCGGCATCGCGGCTCCGGCCGGCACCGACGCCGAGATCGTCAAGACGGTTTCGGATGCAGCAATAGCGTTCCTGACAACCGACGAGATGCGCAAGGAGATTGAGGGCGAGGGCTCCGTACTGCTGGCGCTCGACCCGGCCAAGACTAAGGACTTCATCATCAACGAGATCGATCGTTGGACAAAGGTCAAGGAAAGAGGCCTCTTCTAGCGAACGTCAATTCGGGCGGCCTCAGCCGCCCGGTTTGCTCTACGGATATAACCATGACAACGCGACTGACTGGCAAGATCGCTGCAGAGCGCATCGCTGCGCTCGACATTCCGCGCCCGTCGCAGGACATCACCGACACCTTCAGGACCATCGGCTGCGATACCTCGATGGTGTCGGACGTGATGGACAAGCTGGGCCTCGTCGGCGCGGTCGCCGCGTCACAGTTGCAGCCCACCATTCACGGCCAGCCAATCGTTGGCCCGGCGGTAACGGTCCGCCACGAACCGCTGCGCGGAGACGGAAACCCGCACCAGCGCGCGGCGGCAGGCTTCAACGGCATGGCCGAGATGGAGGCGCATAACCTCGCCAAGCCCGGTGACGTTATCGTCATTCAGGGCGTGGCGGGCCTCTCCAATATGGGTGGTGTTTCCTCGACCATCGCGCAGCGCCAGGGCGTCATCGGCGCCATCGTTGACGGCGGCATCCGCGACCTCAATCTGTCGCGGGAAATCGGCTTTCCGAAATGGGCAACCGAGGTTAGCCCTATCACCGGCAAGTGGCGCGTACAGACCACGGAAATCAATGGCCCCGTCAGCATCTGCGGCCTGCGCGTCAGTCCGGGCGACCTGATCGTTGCCGACGACACGGGCGTCTGCATCGTGCCGCACGAGCATGCGCGCGCCGTCGCCGAAGGCTGCCTGAAGATGTTCGAACTTGAAGGCCGCCGTATCGAAGCCGTCCGCGCAGGCGCGCATATCGCCGACCTGCCGAAGGCCTGAGTTGCAGAGCCACGGTGTTCGCTCGCGGTCCGGGTGAACAGCGGTGTACTAGCGGAGGACCAGACATGCTGCGGTTTTTACTGCGCAGTGCGGACGGGCTAACTGCCCTTCTATTCGTCGCGTTCGGCCTCGCGGTCGCCTGGGGCGCAACCAGCTATTCACTCGGAACCCCAGGCCGGATGGGGCCGGGGTTCTTTCCGTTCGTCCTCGGCAGCCTGCTCACCTTACTCGGCCTTGGCGTCTTCGTCTCCGGTTGGGTGAAGCGCGAGCCCGGCGAGTTCGGTCCGACGCCTTGGCGGGCGATCGTCTGCATCACCGCTTCTGCCGCCGCTGCCGGCGTATTGCTGGAATCGTTCGGGCTTGCGCCGGCGGTCATCGCATCGACCTTCATGAGCGCCCTGTCGGAGCCGCGCGCAAACTGGCTGCGCGTCGCCGCCGTCTCGATTGCTTTGGTCATCTTTGCGTGGCTTGTTTTCATCGTCGGGCTCGATCTGCGCCTACCGATGGTGAGGTTCTGACGACATGGAGTTCATAGACAATCTCGCGCTCGGATTCTCGCATTCGCTGGCGCTGCACAACATCCTCTACTGCTTCACCGGCGCGCTGCTGGGCACCGCCATCGGCGTCCTGCCGGGGCTAGGGCCGCTTGCAACCATAGCGATGCTCCTGCCGCTGACGTTCACGCTCGACCCGATCTCGGCGCTGATCATGCTTGCTGGCATCTACTACGGCGCGCAATATGGTGGCTCCACCACGGCGATCCTCGTTAACCTGCCGGGCGAGAACTCGTCAGTCGTCACCGCGATCGACGGTTACCAGATGGCGAGACAGGGACGCGGAGGTGCGGCGCTCGCAACCGCCGCACTTGCTTCAGTGCTCGCCGGCACCCTGGCGACCATTTTCATCGCCAGCTTCTCGCCACTCCTCGCCAGGGCCGCGCTGTCTTTCAAGTCGCCCGAGTATTTTTCACTGATGATCGTCGGCCTGATCGCGGCGGTGATCCTCGCCAACGGATCGATCATCAAGGCGCTCGGTATGGTCGTGATCGGCCTAATCCTTGGCACCGTCGGCACCGACCTCAACAGCGGCGTAACCCGCTTCGGCTTCGGCAGACTGGAGATGATGTCCGGCCTGGAATTCGTCGCCATCTCGATGGGGCTGTTCGCCTTTGCAGAGATCATGGTGAATGTTGCGCAGAAAACTTCAGGAAAGACCGATCTCCACAGCGTATCCCGTTTGTGGCCGTCGAAGGAAGATTTCCGCCTCGGCACGCCGGCGGCAATCCGCGGCACGCTACTCGGCGCCATCCTCGGTATCCTGCCGGGCGGCGGCGCGGCGCTCGCCTCCTTTTCTGCCTACTCGCTGGAAAAGAAGGTCGCTCGTGATCCGTCGGCGTTCGGCCAAGGTGCGATCCAAGGCGTAGCAGCTCCGGAAGCGGCCAACAATGCTGCGGCGCAAACGTCGTTCATCCCAATGCTGACGCTTGCCATTCCGTCTAACGGCGTGATGGCGCTTATGATGGGTGCGATGATGGTGCACAATATCGTCCCCGGCCCGATGATCCTGACCCAGAACGCGCCGATGTTCTGGGCGCTGGTTACGTCGATGCTGATTGGCAACGTTATTCTGGTATTGCTCAACCTGCCGCTCGTCGGTCTGTGGGTGAAGCTGATCAGCGTGCCCTATACGGTGCTCTATCCCGCGATCCTGATGTTCTGCCTGATCGGCCTCTACGGCATCGAGAATTCGAGCTTCAATGTCTATGTCGCTGCGGTATTCGGCCTCGTCGGTTTCCTGCTGTCGCGGCTGAGGTGCGAGCCGGCGCCGCTGCTGCTCGGCTTCATCCTCGGCCCGCTGCTGGAGGAAAACCTGCGCCGCTCGCTGCTCTTGTCGAAGGGCGATTTTTCGATCTTCATCAGCCGGCCAATCTCGCTGTTGCTGTTGCTCCTGGCGGCCGTGCTGCTTCTGTCCACGATACTGCCCAACCTTCGTAAGAAGCGCGAAGAAGCCTTCGCGGGGGATTGATTCCTGCCCAACCCTCACACGATCGGCCTGGAGCGCTTGTTGCTGCCGCTGCGCTCCCCTTCCATCACTGCTCGCTCGCTCACCGAAATGGACGACGGCGTGGCCTGCAGCCACTCAAGAATCTCCTGAGCGGTTTCCTTCAGTTCATCGGCAAGCCTGCACTTCCCGTTCTCGTGCAAGGTCGAGCGGAAAAAAGTGCAGCCTATTGTCGCCGCCACGCGGCCCGTGGGGTGGAGAACCGGTACGGCTATCGTGTTGGTTTGGGGATCCGTCGTAAGGTCGCGCTCGGCCCAGCCCTGGCGACGGTAGATGTCCATGTATGGCTCGATGAACATGCGGCCGTCCTTGTCGAGGCGGCTGAGCAGTTGTTCGCGCTCGTCGTCCGGGCAGAAGGCGAGATAGGCGCGGCCATGGGCCCGGTGCAATATGCTGAGCCGTCGGCTCATCGTTGAGTGCGTATGCGACAAAGGACTGCGCGAAATGGTCGAATAGCGCACCACCATGTGCTCGAAATCGAGGACTGCCAAGGCCGCCGGCCACAGCACGCGTTCCGTTAGGCTGTCGAGGCGTGGCGCTGCGGCCTCAACGAGCCTTGCTACCGCGTTGTAGCCGTCGCTGAGCGCCAGAACGCGAGAGGACAGGCAATAGCCGGCATTGCGCTCCAGCCGTGTGACATAGCCGCGGCTCTCCAACACTTTCAACATCCGCACGATCGTTGGCTTGGGATATCCGGTCCGGGCATGGATCTCGCGCACGCGCAGCGGCCCAAGGTGGTTCATTGCTTCGAGGATGGCCAACCCTTTTTCAAGCGAAGTTTCGGAGGACATCGTCACCGTCAATAAGTTGAGTTGTTCCAGATTGCGGAACGTTCCCGCATCAAGCTCTTCTTCCACGACATATCCGCGTTAAGGAGAACAATCATATCACAGTAGGGATAATTCAAGATGAAGCTGGGAACCATCCTTCATAACGGCCGCCGGGAGCTCGTCGCGGCGCTTGCCGAAGACAAGGTGGTGCTCTTGCGTTCTCTGCTCGACGAGGCGGGCTTGGGCCAGGCGGGGCAGTCGCTGAACGATTTCATCGAAGCAGGCGATGCTGCGCTCGCTGCCGCCCGTATCATTCTGTCGCGCCCCGACCTTCCTGAGGGCTCGGTGCTCTCCGCTGCGGATCTGGACTGGCTAGCGCCCCAGCCGCGCCCCAGCAAAATCCTTGGTGTCGCCTTCAACAACATGGGTATCCGCAAGGCTGCGTTCCGAGATCCGGGCGTGCCGAATTTCTTCCTCAAAGCTCCGTCCTCGCTGACGGGACACCGCAAGCCCATCGTCATCCGGAAGCACTACGGCGAAACGATCCCCGAGCTGGAACTTGCTGGCATTATGGGTAGGCGCCTCAAGGATGCCACCGTCGAGGAGGCCCGCGCCGCACTGTTCGGGTTCGGCATTATCAACGATATTACGTCGCACGGCATGAAGTTCCAGCTTGACTCAATTTCGACCTCCCGCGCCTCTGACCTGTTACGCCCCTTCCATCTCAATTGGCGGCGCCAGCATGGGGAGGATGACCGCGACGTCCACTACGTCTACCATGCTCGCTCCAAGGCGACAGATACGTTTGGCCCGATGGCGCCGTGGATCACAACGGCCGACGAGGTTGAAAATCCCAACAATCTTGCCGTTACCGGCTGGTTCAACGGTGAAGTATTTGCTGAGGACACGACCTCCAATTACCGCTTCAAGGTCGAGGAAGTGGTCGCCGAAGCATCACGCTATTTCACGTTGGAGCCCGGCGACATGTTCTGCTTCGGCACCTCGGCGCGTGGCAACGAGAAGTTTCCCCACGGGCATCGCAGCGTGAACCTCCATGAACTGCAGGGCGAAGTGGTCGTGGAGATCGCCGGCCTCGGCCGTCTTTGCAATCCGGTCGTTCTGGAATAGGCCATGCTGATCGATCTGCGCAACGCCGCCCTGTCCGATCGCGGGCTGATGAACGCCATAGTCGCCCCGCGCCCCATCGCGTGGATCGGCAGCCAGGATGCATCAGGGCGGGGCAATCTCGCCCCGTTCTCGCATTTCAACGTCGCGTCCAGCGCCCCGCCGGTCATCTCAGTGTCGATGAATACGCCCGACGACCGACCGCGCAAGGACAGTCTCGCGAACATCCTGGAGACCGAGGTCTTCTCCGTCAACCTGGTCAGCGAATCCTTGCTGCATCGCATGGTAGCGACGTCGACGGCCCTGCCAAAGGGAGTGGACGAGGCGGGCGAATGTGATGTTGCCACCGAGCCTTGCGACTTCATCGCCGCTCCGCGCGTAGTAGAATCCCCGGCGACGCTCGAATGTCGCCTCTACCGCGTGATCGAGATCGAGCCGGAGCGCGAGGACGACACGAAGAGCAGCCTCGTCCTCGGCCGCGTTATAGGCATTGCCCTTCGCGATGACTGTCTCGACGAACGCTCCCGCTTCGACCCTCAAAGAGCTGCGCTTGTCGCGCGCTCCGCTGGTATCCATTATCTGACTATTCGCGACACGGTGCAGGTATCAGCGCCGTTCAAGCGGGCAGGGAGCTGACCATGAAGCCGACCGAGCACGCCTACAGCCTCTTCGATGAGGACACCACAAAGGCGCAGCTTGAAGGCGGCGGCATCGTCGTTCGCCGCCTTCACGCGCAAGAGAACGCTGAGGGCCTGACGACGCCGTCGGGCTGCGAGTCGATACTGATTCTGATGGGCAGCAGTGCGCTCGTCGGTGGCCAGAGGATAGCAGGGACGCGCCAGCTCGCCATCCTTGCTCCCGATGCCTCCATCGAATTGGAAAGAGAGACGCTTGCCTGGCTGATTTCGGCTGTGATGGACGCTGCACCATTCACCCGCCTCGCCGCGCTTCCTGAGATTTTCGACATGGATGGGCTGCAGCCGCCTGCGGATAATCCCCGCCTGAAGATGCTGCAGACCGACGCGATGAGCATCAACTGGGTGCGCTATCAGGGTCCGCGTGACCGGCGCCAGCTTTCGCCCCATTCGCATGCCACTTTCGCGCAAGGCTCCCTCGCTCTGGAAGGCCGTTTCATCCATCATCTGCGCACACCGTGGGGAAAAGATGCCGACGGCTGGCGCGAGGATGTGCATTTAGCTGCGGATTCACCAAGCCTAACGACAATCCCTGCCGGCGTTGAACACACGACCGAGGGCGTGGACGGTGATTGGCATCTGCTGATCGATCTTTTCGAGCCCCCGCGCCGTGACTACATCGAACGCGGATGGATACTCAACGCAATGGATTACCAGCCAACCTCCAAGTGATCGAAGGCGAACCATCCCCCATGCTCACCGCAGTCCGCCCCGTACACATTGCCGTGGCGCCGAATGGTGGCCGCAGAACCAAGGCAGACCATCCTGCCTTGCCAATCGGCCCAGCCGAACTCGCACGTACTGCCGCCGAGATGCCTGCTGCCGGTTTTCGGTTAAGCTAGCATCGCTTGCTCCTTGAACTCGACGGGGCTAAGGTAGCCCAGTGTCGAGTGGCGTCGCCGAGGGTTGTAGAAGCGCTCGACGTAGTCGAACACATCCGCCTTGGCGTCATCCCTCGTCCTGTAGACCTTCCGCGCGGCGCGTTCGGTCTGAGCGACGAGAAGAAGCTTCTCCATCACAGCATTGTCCCAGACGTTGCCCGACCGGCTCATTGAGCAGGTGATGCCGTGATCGGCCATCAGACGCTGGAACTGCTCGCTCGTATAACCGGATCCTCGTCGCTGTTGTAGCGTATGGGCGGTGCTTTCGGCATCGCCCTTTCTCTTGGATGCTTCCGCCTGGCGGTTGGGCATATGTGGTGACAAAACGTTGCGTTGCTTTGTGCCTGCTCCTCGCGGGCATGCAGGGGTGGAGGCGAGCAGGTTGAATACCTGCTCACTCAGAAGGGACAGGACCTGAAGCCGGTCATCATTGCGCTGACGGAGTGGGGCGACAAATGGGTACGACCCGGTCCGGTCGTTTTCGAGACCAGCGCTGATGGTCAACCCGTCGCCCTTCAACTCCGCCACGTTGGCGATGGCAAAGGGATTGCGGTCTCCGATGTGGGCGTCAGACGACGCTAGCCATTTGTTGCGCCTCTTTACCGCCGAGGCGCTCTGCTACAGTTTGTTACACACCGATCACACAACGTTTTCGAACCGGCTCGATCATGGAGCGATCAAATCAGGAGATCCCCATGAAGCTCGCCAAATTGTTCTTACCGGCCCTTGCGGCCTTCGCTCTCTCGACAGGCATGGTTTCGGCCAACCCGGGCATGACGACAGCATCCGTCAACATGCGCATGGGCCCCGGAACGCAGCATCCGGTGATCGTGGCGATTCCACAGAGCCAGCCTGTCACCATTGTCGGCTGCACTTCCGGAGCCGTGTGGTGTGATGTCGTCTGGGCAAGCTATAGGGGATGGGTATCGGCCGGATACATACACTACTATACGACCCCAACCACGCCGGTTCCGGTTACGACCATCTATCAGCGGCTCCCCGTGGTCACCCCCTGGGCCGACGCGCGACGCGACGCCCGTGTTCAGTATCGGGTGGAACGGCGTTGGGACCGTTGGCTGGGCAACGAATAGTCCCGCCGCCGCAAACTGCTGAAACGACTGGCCAGGCAACGCGGTCGGAACGGAAATGCTGTTCCGACCGCCCCGCCATCGCTTGAACGTTAGATCGGTACTGTGACGGTAGTGCGCTCAATCCCACTTTGTTGGATCGCCATGAGTGTCTAGCCCGGCGGCGCCGCCATGGGCCGGAGGAAGTCGTTCGCGGTGGCTTCTACGCTGGAGAAAACGTCCGCCGCATCTCGAGCTGTGATATTGCGCTGCGGCGCCAGCCGGCGTTCGCCAACGCGCCGTTGCACAGAGTCTCGGGAACCACTGCGGGAATGCTCCAATGGCCCGGCTGCCTCGCAATGATGGCCCTCGTCATTTCGCTTGCAAGACCTTTCCCACGCTCGTCGGGGGCAACCGCCATAGACATGATCCGGCCCTTGCCCTCCTTGAACGAGTATAGAGCTGCCGCCGTGCCGGCGGCGTTGGCAAACCCGCACAGATGGGGAGCGATCGAGACGATCGATTCTGTGGCGATCTGCCATGGCAGATCGCGTGGAAGAAGCGGAGCAATGATTTCCAATGCGGCATCGGGCGCGCGGGTGTGCCACCCTGGTCTGACCACCGACGCCCCTGCGTGTTCGATTTGATAGCCATCAGTCGCCTAGCCACCTTGAAGCCGTGATTTTCGTAGAGTCGGATCGCTGCCGCATTCGTCGCGATGACCTCGAGCCGCATCACTTGATCGGCGCGTGCACGAGCATCAGCGAGCGCCCGCGTGACGGCGCTGTGTCCAAGCTGCCTTCCACGATGAGACTTTTGAAAGCCCAGAGCGGCAAGCCTCGAAACCTGCCCGCGCCGCGCAACGAGCATGACGCTGATAGGCTCTCCGGAAGGCGCTTCGATAACGTAGCTGCTCGCAAGATCGATGCCGTCCACGCCGATCATCCGAACGACGCTGTCTTCCGTGAAGGTGATCGGCACGAGGTAGCCCTCGTAGCCGCGAGGCCCGACAGATCGACCTTCATCGCGGGTTTGAAGAGCAAATCAGGCACGGTTGTTTCACTGCTGATCAACTTGGAGAATCCTTCGGAAATCATTGAGGATTACTTCGCGCGCGGCAAACAGATTTTCCCTCACGCGCGGAAATCGGTGACGCATGACGAAAATGCCGTAGATGTCGTTCTGCCGGTCAATCCATGGCCAAGTGCCCAAAGCGCCCGGACTGGACACCAATAGACACCGCCCGAAATGATCCGCTCGCTCACACCAATTCCCCAACGCATAGCCGTCGACGGCGTACAGATGCCCTCCGGCCGATATCCCACCTCCTCGCGGCTCAGAAGGGGATATTCCCGGTCGGGGTTCGCCTTCATAGGGGCTCCATCCAGCACACCCTGGAGGGCAGTAGGTCAGTTCGACGTCAGCGGTCTGAAGCGTTTCCATCTGTTCAACAGCGCGTTCTGACAGAATGCGCGAGCCGCCAAAGACACCGCCATTGGCGAGCATCGTCAGAAACCGCCCGTAGTCGGCCGCGGTGGTCATCAGTCCGGCCTGAATGATGGGATTCGTGACGGCGTCGGGATCAATATTGGGATGGAGCGGGTGGGTCCACCAACTCCGGGTCATGCCGAGAGGACCGGCAAGACGCTCCTGAAAGATCTCCTCCCAATGCTGCCCGGTAATCTGCTCAACCAGGGCGCCCGCAATCTGCATGGCGCCGCTTCCGTACTTGAACACTGTCCCCGGCGGATCCTCGAGCGGCCGGCCCAATATGCGCGCGGCCGAATCGGCCAGCGAAATGTCCGGCGGTTGAGTCAGGTCCGCGAAGCTCTCGATGCTTCCCTGTCCCGTGGTGTAAGACAACATCTGGCGTAGTGTGATCTGGCCGGCCTCAGGCGCGCCAGTCGCCATGCGCAAACCGATGGGTTCGTCGAGGGAAAGCCGCCCTTTGTCAACGAACGTCATGACGAGTGCCGCAGCGACCCATTTAGACGCAGAAGCGACCGGGAGTGGCTCGTCAATGTCGATTTCGCCGGCCACCTCCTGATGAACCAGCCGCCCGTTTCGATAGACTAGTGCGGCAACGCCTTGCGCCCCGTCATCCTCCACGATTGCTTGAAGCGCTGCGGTCAAGCGGGCCCGAGATGCCGGAAGATCACCGACGTCCGATGCGGCTGCGGGCGTAAGTAGGAGCGTGACAACCGCCGCCGCTAACGCGCGCCTGTTCATCGGCGAAGATCCTGCGCATTCTGGCGGAACAATTGCAATTCTCCAGAGTCGATCACGCCGTTCCCGTCCGTGTCGGCGTAGGCAAATACATAGGAAGGACCGCCGACGAACTCTTCATGGCTCATCCGATCATCGCCATTGCGGTCGAAAACCTGCAGGAACTCATTCAAACGTTCGCCGATCTGCTGCCGCGCCAGAGGACGGCGCGGAGCATCGGAATTGTCCAGATAGCCGTCGCGGTTTCGGTCCAGTCTGTCGAACAAAGTGGACCGAGCCTCCTGGAATTCATCTCTGGTCACTTGCCCATCGCCGTTTAGATCGGCGCGCGTGAGCATTTGAGCAGTATCCAGTCGTTGCGCGAACGCTGGATTGGCGGCAGATAGAGCGCCCGCGCCCACCACGATGGCGAGAGCGGTGCAGCGTAGAGAGAGCTGTGTCATTCGAGGTACCTCCATGCGTGGAGGCAATGAATGACAGACATGCGCCCGTCGCTGACGAATGAACCGTGTCCTATTGCAACAAAGTGTAACACCGGCAATTCGCTCTTGATCGGAACGCGAAGTTGGCAAGAGTTCAAGTACTGCAAGTAACAGGCCTGACCATGTCCGAAAGCAGCTTGATTGCCATCGTCGAGGATGATCCCGAGATCAGAACCCTGGTCGCAAACCTTCTTTATCGCGAAGGTTTCGAGGTCAGCCAATGCGAGGGTGCCGACGAACTCGACCGGCTGCTGAACCGCCGTCGTGTCGATCTGGTGCTGCTCGACTTGATGCTCGAGGGCGAAGACGGCCTGTCGATCTGTCGCCGGCTCCAGAACGCCGAGATCAAGATTCCCGTCCTGATGGTGACCGCAAAGGGTGACGACGTCGACCGGATCATCGGCCTGGAATTCGGGGCCGATGATTATCTGCCCAAGCCGTTCAATCCCCGAGAACTCATAGCGCGCGTCCGGGCGATCCTGCGACGGACTCGCGACGTGCATCGTCCATCGGCCATGGCCAGACGCGTCTTCGCTTTCGCCGGTTGGGAACTCGATGCAGGTTCACGCGTGCTCCGCGATCCGCGCGGAAATAACGTCGAGTTGACGGGTGGGGAATTCGACCTCCTTCTCGCCTTGGCAAGCCATCCGCAGCGCGTTCTGACGCGGGATCAACTTCTCGACTGGACACGTGGTCGGGACGCCAACCCCTACGACCGCACAATCGACGTGCAACTCAGCCGGCTCCGGCGCAAGCTCGGTGATGATCCGAAGACGCCAACAATGATCCGAACGATCAGAGGCGGCGGATACCTGTTCGCGCCCCCGGTCGAAGAACTGCGGCGATAAATATGGCCAGCGTCTTCAACAGCCTGCTCTTTCGCATTGGCGCCGTGTTCCTCCTTGCCATGCTGACGCTGCAGACGGCGATCCTTGCAGCGGTCCTCTGGCCCGACGGCAGACCGGCCGTGTTCCGTCTCATCGACCCGATCGAGGTGGCGGAGATCGCAGATGCGCTGGAGACGGTCGATCCCGCCCAGCAGGCCCAGGTCCTGGCCGCCATCAACAATGGCGCGACTATCGTCGAGCTGCTGCCCGGCTTTCCCCGGAATGCAGGTGATGCCGGTGGGCTGCGCGCCGCGCCACGACTTGAGCAGCAGTTTGCCGAGTTTGCCTCGGAGCTGGAGGGACGGGAACTCCAGGTCCAGATCCGCGAGGGCTATTTCTCCCGCGACGCCGACCTCCTTCAGGGACCGATCCGGCTGCTGGTCGAACTGCGCACCGGCCAGGTGATTGCGATCGAGCGTGCCCCGATCGTCCTTCAAACCATCGCCTCCCGCTATCTCGCCGTGGCCGGCGTGATTGCGGCTACATTGGCGATCCTTCTCATCATTCTGGTCTGGCAGGTCGTGCGGCCCGTCTCGCGTTTGGCCGAGGCCACCCATGCCTTTCGTGACGATACCCGCGCGCGGGACGTTCCGGTTTCCGGGGCGGGCGAACTCCGGGAACTCGCAGGCGCCTTCAATGACATGAAGGCGCGGATCAGCGGTCTTGTCGGCGAGCGGACCCGGGTTCTCGCGGCTATCGCCCATGATCTCCGCACCTACATCACACGGCTTCGCCTGCGGGTGCATTCTGTTGCCGACAGCGAGCAGCGGGACAAAGCGGTCGCGGATCTCGAGGAAATGTCGCAACTCCTTGATGATGTCCTGATGTTTGCCCGCAACGACGCAGCAGATGGCGAAGAATTACCGGTGATCGACGCGCAAGCAGCCGCGAACGAATACGTGGAGATACGTCGAGAGGCAGGAGATCCGGTCATCCTGGAGGCCACTGAGGGGCCGCTATACTGCCGCTGCGCCCCGCTCGCCTTCCGACGCATTCTGAGCAACCTGATCGACAACGCGATCCGGTATGGGAGGCGGGCGCGATTGAGGGTGCAGTTGACAGAAGATGTGGTCCTGACTGTCGATGACGACGGCCCCGGCATCCCCGGCGACAAAATTGAGGCGATGACCGAGCCCTTCGAACGGCTCGAACCATCGCGCGGACGGCGAACGGGAGGGGCCGGACTCGGATTATCGATCGTCAAGGCGCTGGTCGAGAGCCACGGCGGTTCCCTTGTCCTCGCGAACAGGAGCGACGGCGGGCTACGGGCCCAGGTTCATCTCGTTGCAGTCTCGAATGCAGACGATTAGTATAAATCGGATATCTGAGTTTCGAAGCAAAAGACTATAGACGACCTGCACAGCGAACCATTGCGCGATTTGGCAGCTCGCATTCCCGGTCGATGACAAACGATCGGTGCTTACCCCGCTGCGAAACGTTCACCCTGGATCATATTGAGCGCGTTACACCACCGTCGACGGCGGATGTTCTGGCCAGTGATATAGGCAGCGCCGTCCGAGGCCAGAAAAGCCATCGTGGCCGCAATTTCGGCACTTGTGCCATAGCGCTTCATCGGGACACCCTCGCGCCGTTCCTCGGTTTCCGGAAAGCTATCGATCCAACCCGGAAGCACATTGTTCATGCGGATGTTCTGGCCAGTGATATAGGCAGCGCCGTCCGAGGCCAGAAAAGCCATCGTGGCCGCAATTTCGGCACTTGTGCCATAGCGCTTCATCGGGACACCCTCGCGCCGTTCCTCGGTTTCCGGAAAGCTATCGATCCAACCCGGAAGCACATTGTTCATGCGGATGTTGTCAGCCGCATAGGCATCCGCGAAGATTTTGCTGAAAGAGCGAGCCCTGCCGCGCGCGACGGCAGAGGTAGGGACCATGTCCGACTGCTCAAATGCCCAAGCCGTCGAAATGTTGATGATGGCGCCGGATTTCTGCCGCTGCATGACCGGCGTAACCAGACGGGTCGGCCGTACTGCATTCAGAAAATAGACATCGATGCCGGTGTGCCAGTCCTCGTCGGTCAGTTCGAGGATCGGCCTACGGGGGCTCGATACGGCCCAATTATCCAGCGTCGCATCGACCAGTCGCTGAAGATCACTGGACGACTGGTTGGAGCCAGTTATGCCGACTCCACCGAGTTCCTTTGCGAGCGCCTCGCCCCTACCTGAAGAAGACGGGATCGCCAGATTGAAGCCGTCGGCCGCAAGGCGGCGAGCTGTCTCCGCGCCCATCCCGCTACCACCTGCCGTTATGATCGCCGCTTCTTCAATCATCACTTGCGCTCCTGCCATTGCTTTCCATGTCCGACCTATTGGTCGGGACGTGCCCGGTCAGTATTAGTCAACTGCCCATCTACGACCCGATCAAACGTGCCCGAAACAACCTGCAGCCGTCCGGCAGACGAGATCGGACAATGCCGCGAAATCCGGCCTCCGCCATCCATTCGCGATACTGGCTGTCTGTGTAGGATTCCCCCTACCGACAGAGATTCAGGAAGGTGAGATTGAGAAAACACCGTCTGGTGGCCCCAGACGGTCGTTATCGATCACGCCCCACCCGGCAATCACAACCTCGCCTCCCGGTGTGAGGCAACGTGCTGCATTCAGGATCGATTGCCGCGCCTGGTCCGGTGGCAAAACCTGAACGACCGCCTTCAGGATCGCGAGATCGTGCCGACCGGACGAGGGTGCGGCAACTATGTCGCCTTCTTCCACGGACACGTCTCCGACGCCATACTCTGACAGGATGGTTCTCGCGGCGGCAGCGACCGCCGGAAGCTCCAGCAGCGTCGCGGTGATATGCGGCCACCGCTCGCGGATACCTACCAGCACCGTGCCTGGACCTCCGCCGATGTCGATCACCGATCCAACCGCAGACAGATCCATCTCGCGCGCGAGATTTCGACCGAATGTCAGCGCTTCTGGCGCGATGTTGCGGCTGAAAGCGGCGGCGGCCTCGGGATCGGTCTCCGAAAAATCATGCAGGGCCACCGGCCGGTTCTCTCGCAAAGACTCCGCCGTAAGAAGGTCCGCGCCCCAGAGTTCGCGCAACAGTTCATGATCGCCACCGCGAAAGGTCGGTTTGGACGCATCTAGAAATGCGGACGCTTCGGGCCCGTTGCGGAACAGACCGTCCCTGACTTCGAGAAGACCAATACTGGCAAGCGCGTAGAGCAAACGCGACAGGCGATCAGCATCTATCGCGAGTATGCCATCGAGGTTGCGCGCAGTCGCAACTCCATCACCGATCGTAGTGAAGATCTCGAGCTCCAGAGCTGCACGCAGCGCCAAGGCAGGAGGCACTGCTGCGATGAGCTTTTCGATCCTTCAAAACTCACCATGTATCGCTGTCCCCGCTTCGGTTGGCCATGGGTCGGCGTCCACACGGCACTGGAATCGCAGTTGGCTGTACTTCCGGCCACCCGCCCAACACATCCCCGCCCACCCCTAGTTCGGCAGTGGATAATGCAGGCATATACCTGCACTTGACGTGCAGTCAAATACCTGCATTATTGGGTTCATGACCAACACGACTGAACCAACGGACACAGACAGGGTCTTCAAGGCGCTCGGCGACCCGACCCGACGAAAGCTGCTTGATCTGCTCGTGGAGCGGAACGGGCAGACGCTTGGCCAACTCTGCCAAAACCTCGACATGGCGCGGCAGTCCACCACACAGCATCTCGGAATTCTGGAAGACGCCAATCTGATCAGTACGGCAAAGCGCGGACGCGAAAAGCTTCACTTCATCAATCCGGTGCCGCTGCACGAGGTCTACGTTCGCTGGGTCCACAAATTCGAACAGCAGCGGCTCGCCCTGCTGCACGATCTCAAACACGAACTTGAAGGAGACGGGAAATGAGCAAGGAAACGACCAGTTTCGTTTATGTGAACTATATTCGATCAACACGTGAGAAAGTGTTCGAGGCCATTACGCGCCCGGAGCTCGCCCGACGCTACTGGGCCATGAAAACGTGTCCGACTGGCAAGTCGGTTCCGAGTGGCAACATGTCCGGGACAATGACGAGCGCACAGTGGAACTCGTCGGCGAGGTCGTCGAGATCGCCCCGCCTTCCCGCCTTGTCATCACCTGGGCCAATGCCTCGCAAGCCAATAATCCTGACGCCTACAGCCGGGTCACATTTGACGTCGAGGATTACAACGACATGGTCAAGCTGACCGTTTCGCATGACGAGCTCGAAGCCGGGAGCGGAATGGCGCAAGGCGTGAGCAAGGGATGGCCGGCGGTTCTCTCCAGCCTCAAATCCTTCCTCGAGACAGGCAGCGGGCTGGACATCGTCAACAAGTCCTAGAACCAGCTTCTCCGGATTCGGGCGATCAGAACAGATTACCCGGCTCCGGAGAGGCAAACGAACCTCCCACTCAGATCAGGAGAATAGCCTTGAGCACATTGTTCAAGGGCGGCTGCGCTTGCGGCGCCCTGCGCTATGAACTTGCCGGCGAGCCGGTGTTCCAGAACCATTGCCAATGCCTCGACTGCCAGAAGCTAAGCGGCACGGGGCATGGGTCCTATCTCAGCTTTGTCGGACGATCCGAGGCAAAGATCACCGGCAACGCTTCCGTATGGCGCGTGACCGCTGACAGCGGCAGTAAGAAATCTTACGCGTTTTGTCCGACCTGCGGTTCGCCCGTCTACATCACCTTCTCGGCCATGCCCGACCTGATCGCGATCGCGGCGACGAGCCTTGATGATCCCAGCCAGTTCCGTCCCGGAGCGCTGACCTACAGCGTACGGGGTCACCGCGTGGGACCCAATCGACCCCGAGCTTCAGCACTTCGAGCGCATGCCGAGCTGAGTTGTACTTCTCAGAGGGACGCCCCGATTCCGGCGCGTCCCGCAACAGAAAGGACCAGCGATATGAATTCGGACAGAAACTACGAGACCAGATTTACAGTCAACAAGGACCCGCTGACGGTATTCAACTCCATCATCGATACACGCAAATGGTGGAGCGGTGACATTGAAGGAGGCACAAAACAGCTCGGCGACGTCTTTACCTATCGCTACAAGAATCTCCACTACTCGAGGCAGGAAATAGCGGAGCTTGTTCCGGGAAGAAGCGTCAAGTGGAATGTCCTCGAAGTCTCACTCAATTTCGTCGAGGACAAGACGGAATGGGCAGGGACAATGATCATTTTCGACATCATCGAGCATGGCGGCACGACCGAATTGGTGTTCACCCATATCGGGCTCAAGCCCACTGCCGAGTGCTACGACATGTGCTCCGATGCCTGGAGTGCGCTCATTCAAGGGAGCCTCAAGGAACTGATCGAGACCGGATCGACGAACCTGCTTGAACTCGACGCCGCAAGCTGAGACGAACTTGCTTCTGACCATCTGAAGATATGGCTGGGACGGTCAAAGCAATGAAAATGCGTCTAGCAGAACTGCGATCGCCGGCCGTCAGGCCCAGCGGCCGGCGCCGGATTATGCAAACGCTGAGGCGCGAAGGTGACATATATGGAAAACGAGCGGCGCTACCACTTCAGCAAATCGCTCTTTCAGTCCTCTGCGCCATTCTCTCATATTGTAATTGCCGGCGGCCTCGGACAGGTATCCGGCATCATTGGCCAGCGCCGTGATGACGGTGCTCTCGTCGCGCCTGATATCGGTCCGCAGGTCCAGATGATGTTTGAAAATCTCGATCTAGTTCTGAAGGAGGCCGGTGACCTGCTCCCCTGAATGTACCCATTCATAGGCTAGCCCTGTTCACGTTGTGGTCCATTGCGGACCGGGTTGCAAATTCGTTCGGGGTGAGCCCCTCGAGGCTCGTGTGCGGTCGGTGCAGATTGTAGTCGATGCGCCAGGCCTCGATGATCTCGCGGGCATGATGGTAGCTGCGGAATAAATGCTCATTGAGACACTCATCCCTTAGCCGGCCATTGAAGCTTTCCACGAAGCCGTTCTGCATTGGTTTTCCCGGCGCGATGTAGTGCCATTCGACGCCGCGATCCTGCTGCCAGGCGAGCATGGCGTTTGACGTCAGCTCCGTGCCGTTGTCGCGGACAACCATGCAGGGGTAGCCACGCCGTTCGGCGATCGCATCCAGTTCGCGTGCGACACGTTCGCCCGAGATCGAGTTATCGACCACCGTCGCCAGGCATTCCCGGCTGAAGTCGTCGATCACGCACAGGATGCGGAAGCGGCGTCCGTCAACCAACGTGTCCGACACGAAGTCGAGGCTCCATCTCTGGTTTGGATCCTGCGGGATGGCCATCGGTGCTCTTGTGCCCAGAGCCCGTTTGCGGCCGCCGCGTTTTCGGACCGTCAGCCGCTCTTCCTTGTAAATCCGGTAGAGCTTCTTCCAGTTCACCGCGACGCCCTCCCGCTTCAAAGCAGGTGCAGGCGGCGGTAGCCGAACCGCCGTCGCTCCGATGACAGCTCCCGCAAACGTTCTCGCAGAGCAGCATCGTCCGGCCGGCTGGATATGTATCGGTAGACGCGCGGCGCAATGCCAACCAGGTCGCACGCCCGCCGCTGCGAGTAGCTCGTCTTCTCGACTGCCCAACTCACGGCATTCCTCCTCGAGCCGGGCGTCAGAAGTTTTTGTCAGCATCTCGCGGAGCGTCGACACATCCATCATTGACTCCGCCAGAAGCTTCTTCAGGCGTGCATTCTCCTCCTCCAGCGCCTTCAGCCGTTTGGCCTCCGACACCTCCATGCCGCCATACTTCTTGCGCCAGGTGTAGAAGGTCGCATCCGAGATGCCATGCTTGCGGCACAACTCGCTGGCCGTCATGCCCGCCTGATGCTCCTTCAGAATGCCGATGATCTGTTCCTCCGAGAACCGTGATCGTTTCATTGCCTGTCTCCTTTTGTTGAGGAACAGGCTAACCCAAAATCGGGAACATCTCAGGGGAGCAGGTCAATGCAGATGCGATATTGCTTTTGAATGAAAGATTTCCGGGACCTAGTAGCACCCCGCCGGGCCTAGTTGTTAGACAAGCGGTTTAGCCCTTCGCACACTTAGCCCACCCATCGCATCCAAGCCCACGCCTACTGCAACCCAGAATGCAACCCCACGTGCTCCACGCATGAGCGCGCCTATAGGGCGCAAGACCTAACCACCTGCAGTTTAAGGAAAATTTTGGTAGCGGAGGAGGGACTCGAACCCCCGACACAAGGATTATGATTCCTCTGCTCTAACCAACTGAGCTACTCCGCCCCGGGGAGGCTGCGGCGGCGACGCGCCGGGCCGGTGCCTTCGAAGACGCGCGGATATAAGGTTGTGCGATAAAGGGTGTCAAGCCGGTGCGTGATTCCGTCACGCAATTTCCGCAGCCGGCGTCCGCCGGGACAGAACCGATCGAGCCGTGGTCGGCGGGGCGTGAGGACGAAAGCCGCCAATCTTTCCGGCCGACAGGGCGAAAACGGTACTTGTTCGCCTCCGATACCGGCTATCGGCGCCCTGCGGGCTTGAGTTGCGGCGCCAGCGTCGATATGTGTCGTCGAGCCAATCATGTGAAGATTAGATGAAGCCGCGTATCGCCGTCCTGGGGTGTGGGTATTGGGGATCGAACCACATCCGCACACTGAAGTCGCTGGGCGCCCTCCACGCCGTCTCCGATGCCAACCGCGCGAGAGCGGAAGGTTTCGCCAGCGAGCAGGACTGCCGTGCCATCGATCCCGACGACCTGTTCCAGGATGAGGAGGTCGATGCGGTGGTGATGGCGCTGCCGCCGCAGTTCCACGCCGAAAACGCCATCAAGGCCGTACGGGCGGGGAAACACGTGTTGGTCGAGAAACCCATCGCGCTCACCGTGGCCGACGCGAAGCGGGCGGTGAAGGCCGCGCATGAGGCCCGTCGCGTCTATATGGTCGGCCATGTCCTGCGCTTCCATCCGGCCTTCGAGAAGCTGAAGGCGCTGATCGATGCCGGAGAACTGGGCGATGTGCGCTACATCCATTCGCATCGGCTCGGCCTCGGCAAGTTCCACACGGAGAATGACGCGCTGTGGGACCTCGCCCCGCACGACCTCTCCATGATCCTGGCCATCACAGGGGCACCGCCGGTCGAGGTGCGCGGGGAGGGGGCCGCACTCCTCGACCATCTCAGCGATTTCGCCCACCTCCATATGCGCTTCGCAAGCGGGCTCAGGAGCCATCTCTTCGCCTCCCGCCTCAACCCCTATCGCGAGCGGCGCCTCACGGTGGTGGGAAACAAGGCGATGGCCGTGTTCGACGATGTGGAGCCCTGGGACCGCAAGCTTGCCATCTATCGTCATGCCGTGTGGCAGGACAGTGGCCAATGGGCCTTCACCACCAACGAGCCCACCTATGTGCCCGTCGAGGAGGGCATGCCGCTCACGCGTGAGCTGGAACATTTCATCGATTGCGTCGAGCACGACAGGGTGCCGCGCACCACCGGTGAGGAGGCGGTCGAGGTCCTTCGCATCCTCACCGCCGGCACCATCATCCACAGCCGGGACCAGGGTGAGTTCCTCGCCCAGCAGGCGGGGCAGTAACGGGCCGATCGCTGCTTCCTTGCTCTTGGATCACAGCCGATCTCGGCCTCGGCCGCGTGAGCGACGACGGCCTTGCGGACATGCCTCACCGTCGCCACGCCCGCTTCGCGTCTGGCCATTGATTGGTTTGGGAAGCGGGGCGCACCGTTCACGCCACAAAATTAAAAAGGCGCTCCCAATGCGCCCCGCCGGAGTCTGTCCCGACCTCGGCCGATCACTCGGACCCTTCTCCTTCCCGGCTGCACCCGATGAAGGGGGTGGTCTTAGCCGGGCCGGAGGAGAGCCCTGGCGGCTTCTCCGCGGTTTCCGCGATGCCGTCTCTCACCCAGCATCCGTTTTTCCGGAAACGGCGTCTCACACCCACCGCCCCGGCACCGCCGGCCTGTCGCGGGCCCTCGGATCCCCGGGTTCCGATCCTGGGGAGGGAGGTTTCCGCCGCCCTCCCGAACACCCGGTGCGCATCCGGTTCCCGCGAGAGCGATGGGGCAAGAATAAACCGGGCGGAGGGAGTGGGGAGAAAAACAGTGCGATGAGCGAGTGGCGAAACAGAGAATAGCGAGTAGGAACAGAGGGTTGGCGGGCGAGAAAAATTCCGGAGGGGCGGATTCCATCCCCGTTTTGGGCGGGATGCAGGCTCAGTGCCGGTGCTCCTCATCCTCAATGCCTGCGACGCGGGAGATGGTCAGGCATAGATCCTCGGGCTTGAGTCCCAAGACTTCATGACTGAATGGTGATCGAGGACGCCGGGATCTCAGGCGTTGTTTGGCGCCTGCAGACCGTGGGGATCGGACTCTGGGGGAGTATCCTAACCCGGCCAACTTACGCCGAAAGCGTCTCCAGGCGGGAGAGCAGGGCTTCGGCTTCCGCGCGGCGCTCGGAACGCTCAATGAAGCCGCCGCCCAGGACGCGGGCGTCGTTGGCCTCGTCCGAATAGAGCACGCAGGCCTGGCCAGGCGCCACGCCTGCCTCGCCCTCGTGCAGTTCCACCCAGGTGGCATCGTCACGGTGGTGGAGGGTGGCGGGCGCGGGCGGGCGCGTGGAGCGCACCTTGGCGAAAACCTCCACGCCGTCCTCAGGGAGCGCGCCGAGCGGCGCGTCGCCCAGCCAGTTCACCTGGCGCAGGAAGAGCCGTCGCGTCTCCAGCGCCTCGCGCGGGCCCACGACCACGCGCGCGCGCTCGGCGTCGAGATGCACGACATAGAGCGGCTCGCCAGCGGCGATGCCGATGCCGCGGCGCTGGCCGATCGTGTAGCGCAAGATGCCCTCGTGGCGGCCGAGCACACGGCCGTCGATATGGACGATCTCGCCCGGATTGGCTGCACCCGGCTTCAGCTTCGCGATCACGTCGGAATACTTGCCCTGCGGCACGAAGCAGATGTCCTGGCTGTCCTGCTTGGCGGCGACGGAAAGGCCCATCTCCTCGGCGACGGTGCGCACCTCGGGCTTCGACATGCCGCCGAGCGGAAAGCGCAGATAGTCGATCTGCTCCTGCGTCGTCGCGAAGAGGAAATAACTCTGGTCGCGGTCCGCATCGACAGGCCGGTAAAGCGCACGGTGCAATCCGTTGGCACGCGAGCGGATGTAATGGCCGGTGGCCAGCGCGTCCGCGCCGAGCTCCCGCGCAGTTTCCAGAAGGTC
This sequence comes from Chelativorans sp. AA-79, assembly GCF_029457495.1. Classification (NCBI taxonomy): domain Bacteria; kingdom Pseudomonadati; phylum Pseudomonadota; class Alphaproteobacteria; order Hyphomicrobiales; family Phyllobacteriaceae; genus Chelativorans; species Chelativorans sp. AA-79. Next base: position 3,646,311 of record NZ_CP120361.1, on the reverse strand, counting down.
GGAAAACTTCACCGTCTGATTGCAGGAGACGCACGGGATGGGCGTTTCGCCCGTCGCATAGCTTTGCGCGAAGGGATCGATGACGGCCTTGCGGAAACGCTCCTCGTAATCGAGCACGTAATGGGCGATGCCCAGGGTCTCGGCCACGCGGCGGGCATCGTCGATGTCCTGACCGGCGCAGCACGAGCCCGGCCGGTGCGTGGCCGTGCCATAATCGTAGAGCTGCAGCGTGACGCCCACCACCTCATAGCCTTCCTTTGCCAGAAGGCCGGCCACCACGGAGGAATCGACGCCCCCGGACATGGCGACGACGACGCGCGTCGCTTCGGGTCGTCCCGGAAGGTCGAGGCTGTTCATGACTTAAATTCCAATCTGCTCGCACGCTAAATGGCAACATGGCCGGGCGAGGTCAAGACGGCGCGATGAAGACATAGGCTTCCCGCGCGGCGTTTCTTTGCATTTGACTCAAGATGCAAATCAATTCCTAACGCGGGATTCACTTCCGTTACGTTAGCATTACCAGGCGTTTAGGCAAATCTTAAAAGCTGTGGCCTTATCGTCTCAGCTAGGTCTTGGTTCAGTGTAGAGAGTACGATGACCGATCTGGTTCGACCGCGCGTGAAATATGTCATTGGGCCCGACGGCAGCCCGCTCACGATTGCCGATCTGCCGCCGTCCAATACGCGCCGTTGGGTCATCCGCCGCAAGGCGGAGGTGGTGGCTGCCGTGCGCGGCGGCCTTCTGAGCCTGGAGGAAGCCTGCCAGCGGTATCGTCTCACGGTCGAAGAATTCCTCTCCTGGCAGGCATCCATCGACGAATACGGCCTGCAGGGACTCAGGACCACGCGCATTCAGCAATATCGCCACTGAAGGCGGACAACCGCCGTCAGCTCGCCGCCAGTTCTGCCGCGATCTTTCCCACATCCCGCAAAACCGCCTCGCGATCGGCCGCGGACATCCGGGGCGCATCGAAATAGGCGGAGACGATGAGCGCCTTACGTTCCGGCGCCCAGGCGACGGCGATGTCCCCCGTCACGCTGCGGCTCGTTCCGGTCTTGTCGCCGATGCGCCATCCCGCCGGGAAACCGGCGCGCAGGCGCTTGTCGCCGGTCCTGCTGCCGATGAGCCAGCCGGAGATCCGCTGGCGCGAGGCGTCCGAGAGAGCATCTCCGAGAACGATCTTCTGCAGGTTGCCCAGCATGGCCCTGGGCGTCGTGGTGTCGCGAACGTCCCCGGGCGGCACATTGTTCAAGTCGGGCTCGTACCGGTCGAGCCGTGTGATCTCGTCGCCGAGCGACCGGGCATACTCCGTGACCGCTTGCGGGCCTCCCAGGGCCTCGAGAAGGAGATTGGCAGCGGTGTTGTCGCTCATGGCGACCGCCGCCTCACAAAGCTCGGCGAGCGTCATTCCGAGCTCGTCCGCGTGCTCCTCCGTCACCGGCGACCAGGGCAGAAGCTTCTCCTCGCCGTAGACGATGCGGCGCTCGAGATCCTCGTCACCGGTATCGACCCGTGCCAGAACGGCGGCCGCCGCGAGAAACTTGAAGGTGCTGCACATGGCGAAGCGCTCGTCGCCGCGGTGCATCGCAAGCGTCTGGGTGTGGGTGTCGAACATGGCGACACCCAGCCTGCCACCGGTCCTGGATTCGAGGGACGCGAGACGCCCGCTATGGATCTTCGCGTCGGGGAGGGCACGGGTCGGGGCCGGGAGGAGAGCAATGAGAGCCGGGGCCGCCAACAGCACGCGTCTGGAAATCGCCATGTCCAACCTTTCTGAAATCAGCGGGATAAAAAATGGATTCCCGCAAGGAAGGAGCACTTCGGGGCGATTTTGCGGCCTTGGCGACTGAAGGTCAAATCGGGAGAGGGGCGTGCGATCCGGCCGCCGGCGGGCCAGCTGGCGGAGCGTTCGGCGGGAGATCGCAGGCGGAGTCCTTCAGCCCGCCGCGGCGCGGGCACCGTCGCTGTCACGCTTGCCGTCGCGTGTTTCCAGCGCCTCGGCTTTCCTGAGCTCGGAAGCGACCTCGGCGAGGTCATGCTCGGCCTGCTCCTTCTGCTGCGTCAGTTCCGCCTGCGATATGCGCAGGTTGTCGCGGCGCAGCCGCGCGGCCTTGGCGAAGGTGGGATAGGCGAAATGGTTCTGATCGGTAATGCCGGCCTTTGCCTCCTCGGCGGCGACCTGGGCGTCGAGCTCGGCCGCCATGCGCTCGAACTCGGCGATCATCGCATCGAGCTGGGCGATGCGGCGGCGCTTCTCGTTCACCTGAAATTGTTTCAACCGAACCAGATTTTCACGTGACTTCATCACAAACTCCCAAAAACGCGTACGCACACCCCGCCCAAAACCGATCACCCCACCTGGCGCAGGGCGGATCCGGCCCCATTTGGAAAACAAAATCCTAAAATTTGCCGCCGGCGGTAACCATTCGTTTACGGGCGTTGTTAATCATAAGGCCCATGGCTTAAGGCACGGTAAAAATTTCGGGGCGTTTGCGTGGGTAGCCGAGGGCCTGATTCGAATGCCCGTATGCGACGAAACGCCCTGCAGGGCTGGAGCTGGAGATCATGACGGTGATTCAATGTTTTGATTCAACAAGGTGCCAGCAAAAGCTAAAAAAAGCGATTAGCGCTTTGAGGGGCGAATCAGATATTGTTAACCATTAACTGGCAGCTTCCGATGCAGGTGGTCATTGCTCCGCGCCGGATGCTTGCCGGTCCCGGTCGGCGGCGGAAAGGGGAATAAGATGCGCGTTTTGTTGATTGAAGACGACAGTGCGACGGCACAGAGCATCGAATTGATGCTCAAGTCCGAAAGCTTCAATGTCTATACGACCGATCTCGGCGAAGAGGGCGTCGATCTCGGGAAGCTGTATGACTACGACATCATCCTTCTCGACCTCAACCTCCCGGACATGTCCGGCTACGAGGTGCTGAGGACGCTGCGCCTTTCCAAGGTGAAGACGCCGATCCTCATCCTTTCGGGCATGGCGGGCATCGAGGACAAGGTGAGGGGCCTTGGCTTCGGCGCCGACGACTACATGACCAAGCCCTTCCACAAGGATGAACTGGTGGCTCGCATTCATGCCATCGTGCGCCGCTCCAAGGGGCACGCCCAGTCGGTCATCACCACGGGCGACTTGATCGTCAATCTCGACGCCAAGACCGTGGAAGTAGCCGGGCAGCGGGTGCATCTCACCGGCAAGGAATATCAGATGCTGGAGCTTCTCTCCCTGCGCAAGGGCACGACGCTCACCAAGGAGATGTTCCTCAACCATCTTTATGGCGGCATGGACGAGCCGGAGCTGAAGATCATCGACGTCTTCATCTGCAAGCTGCGCAAGAAGCTGGACACGGCGTCCGGCGGCCAGAACTATATCGAGACCGTGTGGGGCCGCGGCTATGTGCTGCGCGAGCCCGAGGAGATGCGCGTGAGCGCCTGAACCGCGGCATGCGCGATCCAAAAACCCGGCAAATGCCGGGTTTTTTGTTGTGTCCGTTCCTGTTCGCCGGGCGCCGCCCTCAGGCGGGAACCTGGGATTCCCGGATGCCTTCCAGAAGCTGCGGCCGGGTGAAGGGCTTCATGACATAGCCCTGCGCACCTGCGCGCTTCGCGCGCATGAGGAGGCCGACATCGAACTCGCACATGCACAGGAGGACGACGGGCCTGTTCTCCTCGCCCAGTGCATTCAGGCGGGCGATGAGCTGGCAGGAATCCATGTCCGGCAGCCGGTGGTCGACGATGACGATCTCGGGCATTTCGTGGGCGCAGATGTCGAGCGCCTCGCGCGCCGTGGCAGCTTCCGCCACCAGCATCCCGGGGCCGGAGAGGATCTTCTTGGCCACCATGCGGATCACGCTGGAGTCGTCGACGAACAGGCAGCGCTTCATCATCCTGGTCCGGTTAGGCTCGCGCCCATCAGGAAATTCGCTAGCAGAAGCCGGTAAAGGGCGAGCCAACGGATATGGTAAAATTCCTCTAAGCGGCCTTTACCACGATCTCCTCGGGGGAGGCGTGGATGGAGATGTTCATCCCCGTCTCGCGCGCGAGCAGGAGCGTATAGTAGAACTGCACGCTGTGGGCGTCGATGGGCTCGTCGGGCTGGCGCCCCGCATGCAGGTCCAGGAATTTGGGCGGCACGCGGACCATGGGCCCGTGCGCGGTGATGGTGAAGACGGGCGCCGTCTCGAGGCTCTCCAGCCGCACGCTCAACTTGCCGCCGCGCGGGATGGCGGCATTGGCGATCAGGATGAGGTTCAGGAGAAGCTTGACCTTGTTCTTGGGCAGGAGGGCGCGGGCGCCGTTCCATTCGAGGTCCGGCTTCTCGTTGCGGATGAAGGCGGTGGCCACCGCCTCCGCGTCGCCGGTGTCGATCTGCATGCCCGCCGACCCCGCCGCGCCGAAGGCGATGCGGGCGAACTGCAGCCGTGCCGACGCGTTGATCGCACTGGTGCGGATGAGCTGCATGGCATCATCGTCCGTGCCGCCCTCGTCGAGCAGTTCCAGGCCGTTGTTGATCGCCCCCACCGGGGAAATGATGTCGTGGCAGACGCGGCTGCACAGAAGTGCGGCGAGGTCGGGCGCACTGAGGGTGAAAATATCCGTCATCTTTCAACCGTCCCTATGGCAAATCGCAACGACGCGCGGGGAGAACCCGTTCACGAATCACAATCCCCAGAATGATATCCTTGGTTACACATGAGCGGGTTCCGGGCAACAAAGCGTGGAGATGAAAAGCCCACGAACAGCCTCCGGCGCTCCGTCCGGGCGAGGCATCGGCGGAACGGGCTTAATGGTTGAAAAAGAATTACGGCTTACTCTCAAATCGTTCGGAATCGGGGGCGGTGTCGGCGAACCACGCGAAGCGTGGCGTGCAGTCGCTTACAAGGAGATGAAACCGATGCTTTCCAGCTTGTTCAGTCGCGCTCGGGCGCGCTTTGCCCTTTTGTCCCTGGCGGTGCTGGCGGCGGCGACTCTTCTGCCGCAGCCATCCGCCCGCGCTCAGGACAACGGCTATACGATGGAAGAGATCGTCGATGCCGGAAACAATTTCTTCGGCGCGACCACGGGCGGCCTGGCGACGCTGGTGGAAAAGATCTTCTCCACCTACGGCCTTCCCAATGGCTACGTGCTGGGGCAGGAAGGTTCGGGCGCGCTCGTCGGCGGCCTCACCTATGGCGAGGGCACGCTCTACACCAAGAACGCCGGCGATCACGCCGCCTATTGGCAGGGGCCGTCGATCGGCTGGGATTTCGGTGGCCAGGGGTCGCGCGTGATGATCCTGGTCTACAATCTGGACCGGGTCGACAGTCTCTACAGGCGCTTTGCCGGTGTGGCGGGCTCGGCCTATCTCGTGGCCGGCCTCGGCTTCAACGTGCTGAAGAACGGGCCGGTGCTCATCGTGCCGATCCGCACCGGCGTGGGTGCCAGGCTGGGCGTGAATATCGGCTATCTCAAGGTGACGCCGCGGCCGACCTGGAACCCATTCTGATGGGAGTCGTGCGCGGCACTGGATTTGCCGCTGCCCGCCGTGGCACAATCGAGACCCAACGCGCCGGATCCGCCACTCGTGATTGAGAACGTCCTGTCCTTCATCCTCGGGTTCCTCGCCGCCGCCGGGCTGGCGCTGCTCGTGGCACCCGTCCTCTGGCGGCGGGCGGGAGAACTGATGCGCCGACGCGTCGAGGCCTCCATCCCGATGACGCGCGAGGAACTGGAGGCGGAGATCGACGGTGTCAGGGCCGGTTACGCCATGGCAGTCCGGCGCCTCGAGATGAAGATCGAGGCGCTGCACGGGAAGACGATAGACGATTTCGTGGAGATCAACCGCCTGCGTGAGGAGATCAGCAGCCTCCAGGATCTGAATGCCGAGCGCGACGCGGCCATTTCCGGGCTCGAGGCGGAGCGGGGCGAGCTCGAGGCGCGCCTGGCCGAGAGGGACGTGGAGCTGCGGACGATGGGCGAAAAGCTGGCGCAGATCGAGAGCCAGATCCGCGAGCGCAAGAGCGAGGTGGAGGAATTGTCCCGGCTTTATGAGGAATCGAGCCTCACCGCCAGCATGCGGCAGGTCGAGCTCGTGGGCCGGGAAGCCGACATCGAGCGCCTCAACGATTCCATCAATCTCCTGCGCAACCAGCGCAAGGAGGCCGACCGGGTGATCCGGGACGCGATGGCCGAAAAGGCCAAGGCCGAGGAAGCGTTGCGCATCGAGCGGACACGCGCGGCGGAATTGGAACGCAAGCTCGACGGGATGATCGCCGCGCTTTCCAGCCGCGAGGAGAAGCTCGACCGCCGCGAGACTGAGATCGCCCGCTTGAAACAGAAGCTCGACGCCGCCGGCGGCGGAAATCCAGGCCCCGCCGATGAGGCGGATGACGAGACGGCGCGGCTGGAAGCCCGCGTGGCCCAAGTCTCGCAGGAGCTCTCATCCCTGCTGAAGTCCAACGGAAAGGGCGGAAAAGGAGCGGCGTTCGGCATGCGGAAGTCCGAAACGGAGAGGTTGCAATCGCGCCTTACCACGCTCATGCGTGAGAACAGGAAGCTGCGCGCGGAGCTTGCCGGAGCCGCCTCGGTGGAGGGGACGGGCGACCAGGCCCTGCGGGAGCGCATCGCCGACCTGGCAGCCGAGGTCGTCAATCTCACGGCCACGCTGGAAGGACCGGCATCCCCGATCGAGAAAGCCCTGGCGCTGGAGATTCCAAGCCAGCAAGGCGAGCGGCCGCCCAGCCTCGCCGATCGCGTGAAGACCCTGCGCGGAAGTGCGGCGGGATAGCTGCCGCTTTCGGAGATTCGCATCTCCACAGCCGTCGTCTACCGCCACAGCCTGTGTAGGGCGATGGCCGTTGCGGCGGCGACGTTGAGGCTGTCGAAATCCTCACGCATGGCGATGCGGACGGAAGGCAGGCGTTGCAACAGCTCCGCCGACAATCCCGGTCCTTCGGTACCCAGCAGGAGCGCCGTGCGTGGCGCGCGCTCGATGGAGCCTATCTCTCGCCTGCCGCCGGGGCTCAGGGCGAGAACCTCGAAGCCGCCGGCCTCCAGTGCGCCGATCAGTGAGGATGCGCTTCCCCCCTTCGCAAAGGGAATCTTCAGGGCTGCGCCGACGGAAACGCGGATCGCCTTGCGATAGAGCGGATCGCAGCAATCACTGTCCAGAAGCACCGCGTCGGCGCCGAAGGCGGCAGCGTTGCGAAAGATCGCGCCCATATTGTCGTGGTTGGCGATGCCGCCGAGCGCCACCACCAGGGCGCGGTCGGGCAGGCGCGCGATCAAGGTTTCCGCGCTCTCTGCCTCGCCGCGCAGGCCGATCGCGAGTACGCCGCGATGCATGTGAAAGCCCGCGATGGCGTCGATGACGGCGCTGCTTGCGATATACACGGGGACGTTCTCGGGGACGCGGGCGAGCAGGTCCTCCATGCCCGCTGTGCGGTTTTCGAGGAGAAGTACGGATTCGGCGGCGAAGCGAGAGGTGGAGAAGAGCACGTTCAGCACCACTTTGCCCTCCGCGACGAAGCGGCCTTGCCGCCCGACCAGATCGCGCTCGCGGATGTCGCGATAGGCGGCGATGCGCGGGTCGTCGGGATCGTCGATGCGGATGAGCGGGCGTGACATTTCAGGCGCCACGGGCCATTTTAGCCATGGCAACCAGCGCGGGCCGCACCTCGGCGGCATCCCTCAACGGTGCTTCGAAGAAGACGCGCTTGACCTCGTCGCCCTTCGCCAGGTCGATGCCTTCCGGATCGATGCCGGTCAGCACCCATCTGCCGCGCCCGGCTCCCGTAAAATGGGCGGCGTAGTTCTCAACTGCGTCCGCATGGTCCTCGTTCATGTGGTCGACGGCGCGCTGCTCCATGTCGAGAAACGCCTGCAGCGGAACGTCCGTCAAAAGCTCCTGGCGTGTCAGCCGGTAGGCGCGGGCAAAGCCGCCATTGAGCAGGGCGCTTTCCGGCACGAGCCGGAAGAAGGCGAAGTCGGGAAAGTCGGCGTAGAGCTTGCCCTTGGGATGACGGTTCAGATAGCGTCGCGCGGCATGGGCCTGCTCCGGCGTGCCCGCTTCGAGTTTCTCCGCGCGCGCCTTGATGGTCAGGCGCGGATGGGCGAGGGGATCGCCCTTTCCGGGCTCGCCCACCAGCAGGGAGCAGCGCGGGTCGGCCGCAAGCGCCCTGGTGTGGGCGGAAAGCCCGGAAACGAGGATCAGCGGCGTGCCGTCCATATCCGTGGCCACCGCCACGCGCGTGGCCAAAGGCGCACCGTCGGCGGGGTCGAGCGTGGCAAGCGCGCCGAAACGGGCGGCGCGCGACAGCGTCTTTGCCAGACGGATCGCCGCGGCATCCGTCTCCAGGATCGGATCCTTCTTTTCCTCTTCCATGTCTGCTCCTGTTCCGCAGCCCGCAATTGCCGATCCGGCGCGGGTTACGCAAGCCATTTTCGCGGGCATTCGCCGATGCGCGAGCTGATGCGTTTCCATTGGGCGGCATGGGGATGCCACCCTAGTTAACGTGCCGAGGATAAGTGGCCGGGCGTTGCCCGTCACGATACCAACAAGCAAAGGGCGCTCGGAACGATGTTCGACGTGATCGTGGTCGGTGGCAGCTATGGCGGCCTTGCGGCAGCACTTCAGCTGGGACGCGCGCGCCGCCGTGTTCTGGTGATCGACGAGGGGCAGCGGCGAAACCGCTTTGCCGAGAGTTCCCACGGCTTGCTCGGCAATGACGGCGGCTCGGCCGGCGAGATCGTCGCCCGCGGCCGCGCGGAGGTGATGGCCTATCCCTCTGTCGAGTGGAAGCAGGGTCGGGCGGAGAGGGCGGGGAAAACGGATACGGGGTTCCTGGTCGGCACTGCCGACGGCGAGACCTACGAGGCAAGGCGGCTGATCCTCGCCGGCGGTGTCGTCGACGACCTGCCGCAGGTTCCCGGTCTTTCCGAGCGTTGGGGCAAAAGCGTTTTCCATTGCCCCTATTGCGATGGATATGAACTGGACGGAGGCCGCATCGGCGTACTCGCCTCCTCGCCCGCTACCATGCACCACGCCCTGCTGCTCCCTGAATGGGGCAAGACCACCTTCTTCCTGAACGGCGTCTTCGCGCCGAGCGAGGAGGAGCAGGCGCAACTTCTGCGCCGTGACGTGGCCATCGAAACCGGACTGATCGAGAAGATCTCGGGCGCGGCGGACGTGGTTCTGCGCGATGGGCGCGTGTTTTCGCTCGCCGGCCTCTTCACGGCGACCATCACGCACCTTTCGAACACCCTCGCCGAGCAGCTCGGCTGCGAACTGGACCAAGGCTCCGTCGGCACCTTCATCAAGACGGATTCCATCAAGGAAACCTCGGTGCCCGGAGTCTTTGCCTGCGGCGATGCAGGCCGGCCGGCGGGCAGCGTGGCGCTTGCGGTGGGCGATGGCACCTTGGCAGGGATTGGGGCGCACAGGTCGCTGGTGTTCGGGGAGGATTAGGGCGATACGCCTGTTTTCGGGGCGGCGCCGCTGCCCCGAACTCGTCGACAGGAACGTGGAGAACGCCAGCCTTCCTGCCCAACCGCTATCTTCGCAGCACGGCCTTGAGAACGTCGCGCACGCCGATGGCGCCGACGAACCGGGAGGCTTCGTCGAAGAGGGCGACGGGCGCGGTCTGCGACTGCTGCATTGCCTGCATCACCGTCTTGAGCGGAGTTCCCGCACGCGCCCAGTAGACCTTGGGCTGATCTTCGGGCAGAGGCTCCATATTGTCGCAGGAGATCCAGATGGCGGGCTTGCCGTTGCGCTCCGCATCGATCACCAGCATGTTCTCGTCCGTCTTGAAGCGGGTGGTGCGGCGCAGGTCGAGCCACAGCCATCCTTCCCCCGCATGCTCCAGGTCCCGCACGTCGCGCATGATGTTCCAGGCCGTGAGCACCGAGAGCGGATTCACATTGGCGATGAAGTCGCGCACGTAATCGTTCTCGGGCTTGAGCACGATGTCCTCCGGCGTGCCGGTCTGCACGATGCGCCCACCCTCCATGATGGAGATGCGGTTGCCGATCTTCAGCGCCTCCTCCAGATCGTGGCTGACGAAAAGGATGGTCTTCTTCAACCGCGCCTGGAGTTCCAGAAGCTCGTCCTGCAACTTGGTGCGGATGAGCGGGTCGAGCGCGGAGAAGGGCTCGTCCATCAGCAGGATCGGTGCTTCCGTGGCGAAAGCGCGAGCAAGGCCCACGCGCTGCTGCATGCCGCCGGATAGCTCGTGGGCGTATTTGTCGGCCCAGTCTTCCAGGTGCACCAGTTCGAGCTGCGCCATCACGCGCTCCTGCCGCTCCGCAGCCGGCACGCCGGCGAGCTCCAGCCCCAGCCCCACATTCTGCGCCACTGTGCGCCAGGGCAGCAGCGCGAACTGCTGGAACACCATGGCCACGCATTCACGGCGGATCTTGAGGAGCTCTCCCTCCGGGCAGTTCACCACATCGGCCGACCAGTCGCCGTCATGCACGATCACTTCGCCGCGCACGACCCTGTTCAGCCGGTTGACGGCGCGCAGCAGCGTGGACTTGCCGGAGCCGGAGAGGCCCATGAGCACGGAGATTTCGCCCTTTTCGACAGTGAGATCGGCTCCCGCACAGCCCAGCACCGCGCCGGTGCGCTCCAGGATCTCGGCGCGGCTTCTGCCTTCATCGACGAGCTTCAGCGCCTCGGCGGTCTCCTTCTCCTCGCCGAAGATGATGTCGACATTGCGAAACTCAACGGCCGGGGTCATCGGTCGCTCTCCCGGCCGATCCGCGCCATCCGGTCGAGGATGATCGCCAGCACCACGATGGCGAGGCCCGCCTCGACGCCCAGCGGAATGTTCACCGAGTTGAGTGCCCGCACCACCGGCTTGCCGAGGCCGTCGGCACCGATCAGGGCCGCGATCACCACCATGGACAGGGAGAGCATGATGCACTGGGTGAGCCCGACCATGATGGAGGGGAGGGCGGCCGGCAGCTCCACCTTCCACAGGAGCTGGCGCTTGGTGGCGCCAAAGGCCTGGCCCGCCTCCAGCATCGGCTTCGGCACGGAGGTGATGCCCAGATAGGTGAGGCGGATCGGCGCCGGCGAGGCGAAGATCACGGTGACGATGAGGCCGGGTGCCGCGCCGAGGCCGAAAAGGATGAGCACGGGAATCAGATAGACGAAAGTCGGCAAGGTCTGCATGAGATCGAGGATGGGCCGCAACGCCTGGTAGACACGCTCATTGTGCGCGGCCCAGATGCCGATCGGCACGCCGATCGCCATCGACACCGCCGCGGCGGCCACGACCAGCACGAGCGTCTCGATCGTCTCGGTCCAGAGACCCTGATTGATGATGAAGGCGAGGCCGACGACCACGGCGAGCGCGAGCTTCCACGACCGCTGCAGGGCGTAGGCGAGGGCCGCCAGAAGGAGGACGACGAGGCTCGGCGGCAGCCACAAGAGCAGCGCCACCAGATTGTCGAGCACCGCCTTCAGGCCGTCGGCGAGCGTGTCGAAAAACCATGCGAAATTGACGGTGAGAAAGTCGAAGAATGCGCGCCCCCATCTGCCGATGGGAATTTTCCAGGCCGCTATCCATTCCGTTACGGGATCCATTGGGTCGGTGATGTCCTCATGCGGTTATCGGGGAGGGGCGGCAGCCCTGCCGGGAAGGCAGGGACACCTTCTCGGGCTAGAGCCCCAGATGCGTCTTGACGGCCGCAAGCCCGTCCTCGCCGGCGAAGGTGGTCACCCCTTCCAGCCACGGCTCCAGCGTCTCGGGATGCGCCTCGAGCCATGCCGCGGCAGCCGCCTGCGGCTCCTCGCCTTCGTCGAGGATGGCACCCATGATCTCGTTCTCCATCTGCAGGGAGAAGACGAGGTTCTCCAACAGCTTGCCAAGATTGGGGCATTCCTCGGTGAGGCCGGTCCACACATTGGTGTGGACGGTGGCGCCTCCATAGTTCGGGCCGAAGACGTCGTCGCCGCCTTCCAGATAGGCCATGTCGATGTTGGCATTCATCGGGTGCGGCTCCCAGCCGAGGAACACGATCGGCTCCTCGTTCTGCACGGCGCGGCGCACCTGCGACAGCATGCCGGCCTCGGAGCTTTCCACGATATCGAAATCGCCGAGCCCGAACGTGTCGTTCTCGATCATGTCGAGGATCAGCCGGTTGCCGTCATTGCCGGGCTCGATGCCGTAGATCTTGCCGTCGAGCTCGTCCTTGAACCTGGCGATGTCGGCAAAGCTCTTGAGGCCGGCGTCGTAGGCGTATTGCGGCACCGCGAGCGTGTATTTGGCCCCTTCGAGATTGGTGACCACCGTCTCAACGGAACCGTCGTCCCGGTAAGGCGCGATGTCGGCCTCCATGGTGGGCATCCAGTTGCCGAGGAAGACGTCGACATCCTTGTTCTTGAGCGAGGCGTAGGTGACCGGCACCGAAAGCACCTGGATGTCCGGCTCGTAGCCGAGCCCTTCGAGCAGCACCGCGGCCGTGGCCGTGGTGGCCGTGATGTCGGTCCAGCCGACATCGGAGAACGTGACCGTGCGGCAGGATTCGGGCTCGGCGGCAAAGGCCGGGCCGGCCGCGAGGCCCGCCATAAGGCCGAGAGCGGCGCTCAATTGTCTGATGCAGGACATGACGTTCTCCCCTTGAAAGTCTAGTCGGCCGAAGCCCATGTTTTTGACGCGCTTCGATTTTCCCGCAAAAGCAAGCACCAATTCCGGATGCATTCAAGCACAAAGAAGCAGCAGCACGTTTGCGTGCGAACGTCTTGCGGCGATATGCAAACTGCATTCCAAGCTTTTTGCGCCCGGCGGGGCCTTTAACCTTCTTCTACAAAGACCTTTTCGACGCGCCCGCGGACGAAGCCGGCATTGTGGAGCGGCTGAAAACCGCCTATCTGGAATGAAACAGGCGCCGCAAGGGCGTCCATGATCTTTCACCGAGGGGGCACTGGTGCTCGATTCGATCGTCGGTTTCTTCACGCGTGTCTTTGCCGCCATCGGACGGGGAATCGGCCGGCTCGTCTACTGGCTCGCCTGGCCGTTCGCGGCGCTGGGCCGCTGGTTCGTCCACCGCGGCTGGATCGCGCGCGGCGTGGTCGGCGGCCTGCTCGTGCTCTTTGTCGGGCTCTACATCTATTTCTTCTGGCAGACCCAGCTCTGGACGGGCTTCAACCCGGATTACGTGCAGGCCTACAGCCTGGAAAACCGGCGCGCCGCGCCGGGCGAACAGGTGGCGGCGGAAGGCGGGCAGGGAGCGCAGAGCTGCGCGCCTTCCGCGATCGCCGCCGTGGCGGCCGATCTCACCGACTTCAACGTCAACGAGAACGCCTGGATCTCGTCGATGATCCTCTACAAGCTCGGCTTTTTCGGGCTCGACTGGGACGATACGCCCTTCTTCGACAACAAGGCCTCCTTCCAGCGCGGCGTGAACCAGGCGGTGCGGCGAACGACAGTGGAACTGGTCGACGCGCTGGGGCGCGTGCGCGGCACCTCGCAGATCGACAGCGACCTGCAGAAGGCACGCGAGAACATGCAGTTTTCCGAGGACGCCTGGTATTTCGGCCTCAACCCCTTCGGCCCGAAGACGCCGACGCCGAGCTTCTACCGCACGGCGATCGCCTCGCTCAGGAGCTTCAACGACCGGCTGCAGAACTGCAACGCCACTTTCGACGCGCGCGCCGACAACCTGATCCAGTTCCTCGACCGCATCGCCGGCGATCTCGGCTCCACCTCCGCCATCCTGCGCGAGCGTTCGGAAAACTACAATGCTGGCTGGTTCGACACGCGCGCGGACGACCGCTTCTGGTTCGCCTATGGGCAGCTCTATGGCTATTACGGGCTCCTGCACGCCGCGCGGATCGACTTCGATGAGGTCGTCGCCCAGCGTTCGCTGGGGCCGCTCTGGGACCAGACGGAGAGCCAGTTCCGCGCCGCGCTCAACATCACGCCCTTCATCATCTCCAACGGCCGGGAGGCCGGCTGGATCATGCCGACGCACCTCGCCACCATGGGCTTCTACATCCTGCGCGCGCGGTCGAACTTGGTGGAACTGAGGGATGTGCTGGACCGGTGAGGGGAGCGAATAGGGAAACATCGAGCAGCGAATAGAGACGGTTGACGGCACAGAAACCAGCCAAACCTCGCTGCTCGCTGCTGTCGCATTTCCGGTATTTTTCGCCTCTTTCGAAACGTTGCCGTGGCGCGGCGCGGGGCTTATTGCTTGGGCGGCGACATGTGGGAGAGGTTCATGGCCGAAGTGAAATCCGACATCGAGATTGCCCGTGCGGCGAACAAGAAGCCGATCCAGGAGATCGGCGCCAAGCTCGGCATACCGCCGGAGCATCTCCTTCCCTTCGGCCACGACAAGGCAAAGGTCTCGGCCGACTTCATCGCCGAGGCACGAAAGCGGCCGGACGGCAGACTGATCCTCGTCACCGCCATCAATCCCACGCCCGCCGGCGAGGGCAAGACCACGACGACCGTGGGCCTCGGCGACGGGCTCAACCGCATCGGCAAGAAAGCCGTCGTCTGTATCCGCGAAGCCTCGCTCGGCCCCTGCTTCGGCATGAAGGGCGGGGCGGCGGGCGGCGGCTATGCGCAGGTGATCCCCATGGAGGACATCAACCTTCATTTCACCGGCGACTTCCACGCCATCACCTCGGCGCACAACCTGCTGGCGGCCCTGATCGACAACCACATCCACTGGGGCAACGAGCTCGGCATCGACACCCGCCGCGTGACCTGGCGGCGCGTGATGGACATGAACGACCGGGCGCTGCGCCAGATCGTCTGCTCGCTGGGAGGCGTTGCGAACGGCTATCCGCGCGAAGGCGGTTTCGACATCACCGTCGCCTCGGAGGTGATGGCGATCCTGTGCCTCGCCACGGATCTGCGCGACCTGGAGAAGCGTCTCGGCGAGATCATCGTGGCTTACCGCCGCGACAAGAGCCCGATCCGTGCGCGCGACCTCAAGGCGGACGGGGCGATGGCCGTCCTGCTCAAGGACGCGCTGCAACCCAATCTGGTGCAGACCTTGGAGAACAATCCCGCCTTCGTGCATGGCGGCCCCTTCGCCAACATCGCGCATGGCTGCAATTCGGCGATGGCCACCACGACCGCGCTCAAGCTCGCCGACTATGTGGTGACGGAAGCCGGGTTCGGGGCGGATCTCGGAGCCGAAAAATTCTTCGACATCAAGTGCCGCAAGACGGGGCTCAAGCCCGCCGCGGCGGTTATCGTCGCCACGGTGCGCGCGCTCAAGATGAACGGCGGCGTGAAGAAGGAGGACCTGGGCATCGAGAATGTCGGGGCCGTGACGAAGGGCTGCGCCAATCTCGGCCGCCATATCGAGAATGTGAAGCAGTTCGGCGTGCCGGCCATCGTCGCGATCAATCATTTCCACTCGGACACCCCGGCCGAGATCGAAGCCGTGAAGGCCTATGTGGCAAACCAGGGAGAGGAGGCGGTGCTCTGCCGCCACTGGGCCGAAGGCTCGGCCGGCGTCGAGGACCTGGCGCACAAGGTGGTGGCACTCGCCGAAAGCGGCATGCCGCAATTCGCGCCGCTCTATGGCGACGACATGCCTCTCTTCGACAAGATCAATACGATCGTGCGGCGCATCTATCGCGGCTCGGGCGCGGTGGCCGACAACAGCGTGCTGGCCCAACTCCGGCAGTGGGAGGAACAGGGCTACGGACGCCTGCCCGTGTGCATGGCAAAGACCCAGTATTCCTTCTCGACCGACCCCGATCTGCGCGGCGCGCCGGTCGACCATGTGGTGCCCGTGCGCGAGGTCCGGCTTGCGGCCGGCGCCGGTTTCGTGGTCGCCATCTGCGGCGAGATCATGACCATGCCCGGCTTGCCCAAGACACCGTCGGCGGAAAGGATTTTCCTCAATGAAGCCGGGTACATAGAAGGGCTGTTCTAAAGTCTGAAGCAGGTGAATGAGCGCGCCGCCCGAGGCGGCGCTCCATCGTCTCATGCCGAGACGGCGAATTCCGCCATCGTGCCGCACCCGAGTGGAATTGCGATTACGTGGCGAGCGGGCCGGAATCTTCGTCCAAAGGCCACCGAACGGCGTCCGGGGAAACGGAACCTGCGTTCCGCCGGCCTTCGAGGATGCGGAGCCTGGGGCGGGTGGGCTCTGCCCTGCGCATCCTTTCCGCTCTCTCGGGCTGGTAGTGGATCGCGGTGAGACGGAGGATCTCGACGAGCACGGCGCTGCGCGGGAGCAGCACTGCCTCGCCCTCGCGAAGACCGAGAAGCGCAAGGCCCCGCATGGTGGTAACGGGCAGGAGGATGCCCACCGCTCCGGCCATCCGGTCACGGCTCAGGATGCGCGTCTCCGGCAGGCCGCATCCGACCTGAAAGCTGATGCGGCTGTTGAGCGTGGCTATGTCTTCCGGCAGATCCTCGCTCGCCACCACCCGCGCGGCGGCGAGCTTCTGGCGCAAGAGGCGCATCATCGCCCCGTCCTGTTCCTCGTGCTGCTCCAGCAAGTGCTGAAGGAGATCGAAGTCCCTGGTCGTGAGTATACAGTTCCGCTTCTTCGACACGGCAGTCTCCGCACGCGGGCATCGGCCAGCGCCTCGGCGCCGGGCGGCCATCGCATCTCTTCGAGGTGGGATTCATCCCCTGCACCAGCCCGCGGGCGGCGCAGGGGCTACCTGCCTGCTTGCAGTGTGCCTGCGAAGAAGAGGAGCCTGAGGTTCATGGACCGTCCATGTGTTCGGTCTTGTCGATATGTGTGACCGTCAGGCGGTGCACGCGGCCGTCGCGCGCGGTCCAGTCGATCGCCTGGCCGACCGAAAGCCCGATCAGCGCCGTGCCCACGGGCGTGGTCACGGAGATCTTGTTCTGCGTGATGTCGGCCTCGCCGGGATAGACGAGCGTGACTGTCTGCGGCTTGTCGTCGGCGGTGTATGTGAGCGTGGAGCCCATCCGCACCACGGTTTCCGGCACGGCCGCATCCTCGACGACCCGCGCGCGCTCCAGCTCGCCGATCATGGTCTCGGCCAGCGCCGGGTCGCGGTCCTCCATTGCGTTGGCCAGCCCCAGAAGCCGGTCATGGTCCGTCCTGGAAATCGTGATGCTTGGCTTGCGCTTCTTCTGCATAGGTTCACCCGTTGCGCCGGGGAACGAACGCCCGGCCCTGATTCTTGTTCTTGCTGGATGCGCCTTGGAAATCGCTGTCTTCGCCGCCGATCAAAGACAGCCTTCGCACGCCCCGTGGTCCGGGGGCGCACTGCCCGAACCCGGGGTCAGTGTCCGGCGATCGGACACACCCTGAACAAGAAGGATCGGCGAAGGTTGGTCATGCTCATGGATTAAAGTTGGGCCAGAGGCCTCGCCTTGTCAAGGACGGCGCACGAAGGGGGTCTGCCGCAGGCGGTCGAAGCGGAAGCCCTCCGGCATGGCCGCGCGCAGCATCATCATCTCGCCGATCGTCTCGTGGGTGAGCAGGCCCACGAGCCTGCCGGCGCTGTCCACCACGGCGACGGCGGGCGCGCTCTTCTCCTGCATCAGCCTGAAGCCGTCGGTCAGGCTCTGGCGGCGGTGGACGCTCGGCACGTCGGTGCGCATGACGCTCACCACGGGTGCATCGGGCCCGGTCTCCTTCAAGGCCGCGATCATGTCGTTGCGCGTCAGCAGGCCTGCGAGATGGCCATCGGCATCGAGCACGGGGAACTCGCTCTGCGTGGTCGCCAGCAGGCGGTCGATCGCCTCTGCGATGGTCGAGGAGCGGTCGAGGGAGGCGAATTCCGTCACCATCACGTCGCCCGTCAGCACGCTGTTGGCGATGTCGCGGATCTGCGCATTCTGCGCCTCTGCGGCGGCCGCGAGGTAGACGAAGATGGCGATGAAGATCAAAAGCGGGTTGTAGAGGAGGCCAAGGAAGCCGAAGAGGAAAGCGAGGCCCTGGCCGATACTGGCAGCGATCTGGGTCGCCCGCGCCCAGGTCATGCGCGTGGCGAGAATGGCGCGCAGAACGCGTCCGCCATCCATCGGGAAGGCGGGGATCATGTTGAAGAGCACGAGGAAGATGTTCACGCCGGCGAGCCGCACGAGGAAGTTCACACGCGGGTCCTCCACCTGGAGCATCTGCTCCACACCGACCGTGCCGCCGAGCGCGATCAGGATGACGGCGGCGATCACGACGTTCACCAGCGGGCCTGCCACGGCGATCACGAATTCCTGGCCGGGCTCCTCCGGCATGCGTTCGAGCCGCGCCAGACCGCCGATGGGCAGGAGCGTGATGTCGGGCGTCCTGATGCCGTAGCGGCGGGCAGCCAGCGCGTGGCCGAACTCATGCAGCACGACGCAGGCGAAGACGGCGATGATGAAGGCTACTCCTTCCCATGCCGCCGCCGTCCCGCCGATGCGGTAATGCATGAACCAGATCCAGACGAGGAGCAGCAGGAACGTGACGTGCACGCGCACCACCGTGCCGCCGAATTTTCCGATATTGAACGACCAAGTCATGGTGCCGCGCCCCCTGCCGGTTTGATGGCGGATTACATATTAAGGGACATTTGGTGCAGGGAAACTATTTTCAAGCGAACGGCGGCAACGGAGATGAAATGCGCTTCGACACGGGCGAGATGATCGGGACGGCGACGACCGTCGTCAAGGACATGAAACGGTGGCCGGAAGCGGTGCTGCCGGCAATGGTGATCGGCATCATGGGCCTCGGGCTCTTCGCCTTCCTCTCGATCGCGGACGAAATGGGCGAGGGCGAAGTCAGGGCCTGGGACGAGTGGCTCTTCCTCGCCTTCCGCAACCCGGCCGATCCCGATGATCCGCTCGGACCGCCCTGGCTCGAGGAGGCGGCGCTGGAGGTCACCGCGCTCGGCGGCTATACGCTGATCATCCTCACGCTCGCCGCCGTCTTGGGACTGCTCCTCGTCACGCGGCGCTACGGCCCGGCGCTCTACGCCTTCCTTTCGGTCGGCTCGGGCGCGCTGGTTTCGAGCCTGTCGAAGCAGTTCTACGACCGCCCGAGGCCCGATCTCGTGCCGCAGCTCGACATCGTGCACACCGCGAGCTTCCCGAGCGGGCACGCATTGGTGACCACGGTCGCCTATCTGACGCTTGCCGCCCTGGTCATCCGCTTCTTCGACGATCTGAGGGTGCGGCTCTATGTGGCCGGCGTGGCGGTCTTCGTTTCCCTGATCGTGGGAATCAGCCGCGTCTATCTCGGGGTCCACTGGCCGAGCGACGTCGCCGCCGGCTGGGCTCTGGGGGCGGCCTGGGCGAGCCTCGCCTGGCTCGTCGTGGCAGCGCTGCAGTTCCTGCGGAGGAGACGCACGGCCCGCTCGGAAGAATGAGGAAAGCGGTTGCGCGAATATCGGTTCGCCGCTATGGAAAGGCCATGAGCACGGTTCAGAACGCAAAGCTTTGGTGGTGGGCCCGCTAACGAGCGGCCGGCGCCAGCATGAGCGTTTGAACTTCGACGATGGCCGCAGGTGAAAACCGGGCGGCCATTTCTACTTTCGGGCTTCCCGGCGGCACCGCGAAACGGGAGCAGGAGATGAGCTTGGAAGTCTTGGAAGACGGCAGCGAGCGCTTCGTCACGGCGGGTGGGGTCGCGATCACCCGTTCGCGCAGTGAAGTGCCTTATGGCGGCGCGATCGACGCCTATATCGACGCGCTCGACAGCCGTCGCGGCGCAGTCTTCTCCTCCAACTACGAGTATCCGGGCCGCTATACGCGCTGGGACACGGCCATCGTCGATCCGCCGCTGGTGATCTCGGCGCGCGGCCGCGCCATGCGGATCGAGGCGCTGAACAAGCGCGGCGAAGTGATGCTGCCGGCCATCGCCGGCGTGGTCGAGGCGCTGCCGGAGGTGACCATGGCCGTCACGGAGGCGCGGCTGCTCACGGTCGACATCTCCGAGCCGACGGAGATCTTCGCGGAGGAGGAGCGGTCCCGCGTTCCCTCCGTCTTCTCCGTGCTTCGCGCCATCACCAATCTCTTCCACACCGAAAACGACAGCAATCTCGGCCTCTACGGCGCCTTCGGCTACGATCTCGCCTTCCAGTTCGACCCGGTGAAGCTCCGCCTCGATCGGCCGGGGAGCCAGCGCGACCTCGTGCTGTATCTTCCCGACGAGGTCCTCGTGGTCGATCACTACACGGCGAAGGCGTGGCACGACCGCTACGACTATGCGGGCGAGGATTTCTCCACGGCAGGCCTGCCGCGCGAAGGACGCGAGGAGCCGTTCCGGAGGGCGGCGAACGTGCCGCCGCGCGGCGACCACGAGCCCGGCGAATATGCGAAGCTCGTGGAGAAGGCCAAGGAGAGCTTCCGGCGCGGCGACCTCTTCGAGGTGGTGCCGGGGCAGATGTTCTTCGAGCAGTGCCAGAACCCGCCCTCGGCCATCTGCCGCAGGCTCAAGCAGATCAATCCCTCGCCCTATTCCTTCTTCATCAATCTCGGCGAGCGCGAGTACCTCATCGGCGCCTCGCCGGAGATGTTCGTGCGTGTCTCCGGCCGGCGCGTCGAGACCTGCCCGATCTCCGGCACCATCAAGCGCGGCGACGACGCGATCTCCGATTCGGAACAGATCCTGAAGCTGTTGAACTCCAAGAAGGACGAGTCGGAGCTCACCATGTGCTCCGACGTCGACCGCAACGACAAGAGCCGCGTGTGCGAGCCGGGGTCGGTGCGTGTCATCGGCCGGCGGCAGATCGAGATGTATTCGCGCCTGATCCACACGGTGGACCACATCGAAGGCCGGCTGCGCGAGGGCATGGATGCTTATGATGCCTTCCTCAGCCACGCCTGGGCCGTGACGGTGACAGGCGCGCCGAAACTGTGGGCCATGCGCTTCATCGAGGAGAACGAGAAGAGCCCGCGACACTGGTATGGGGGGGCGGTCGGCATGGTGCATTTCAACGGCGACATGAACACCGGCCTGACGCTCCGCACCATCCGCATCAAGGACGGCATCGCCGAGGTGCGCGCGGGGGCGACGCTTCTCTTTGATTCCAATGGCGAGGAAGAGGAGGCCGAGACGGAGCTCAAGGCTTCCGCGATGCTTTCGGCCATCCGCGACGCTGGGAAGACGAATATGGCAAACGAAGCGAGAGAGACAGCGCGCGTGGGCGAGGGGGTGAAGATCCTCCTGGTCGACCATGAGGATTCCTTCGTTCACACGCTCGCCAATTATTTCCGGCAGACGGGTGCGGAGGTGACGACCGTGCGCACGCCGGTGGCCGAGAGCGTCTTCGAGCGCGTGAAGCCGGATCTCGTGGTGCTTTCGCCGGGGCCGGGCACACCGGAGGATTTCGACTGCACGGCGACCATCAGAAAGGCGCGCGGGCGGGACCTGCCGATCTTCGGCGTGTGCCTGGGCCTTCAGG
The DNA here is from genome assembly GCF_029457495.1 of Chelativorans sp. AA-79. Taxonomy (NCBI): domain Bacteria; kingdom Pseudomonadati; phylum Pseudomonadota; class Alphaproteobacteria; order Hyphomicrobiales; family Phyllobacteriaceae; genus Chelativorans; species Chelativorans sp. AA-79. Next base: position 3,624,982 of record NZ_CP120361.1, on the reverse strand, counting down.
CGCTCGTGCAAGCCTATGGCGGGGAGTTGCGCCACCTGCACGAGCCGATGCACGGCAAGCCATCGCGCATCCGCACCGGTCACAACAGCCTCGTCTTCTCCGGCCTGCCGCAGGAGGTGACGGTGGGGCGCTATCACTCGATTTTTGCCGACCCGGTGCGGCTGCCGAAGCCTTTCGTGGTCACGGCGGAGACGGAGGACGGCGTGGTGATGGCGATCGAGCACGAGAGCGAGCCGGTGGCGGCGGTGCAGTTCCACCCCGAATCCATCATGACGCTCGGCCACAATGCCGGCATGCGCATGATCGAGAACGTGGTGGCGCATCTGCCGCGGAAAGCCAAGGTGAAGGCGGCGTGATCATGCCGCTTTCCTTTCACTCCAAAGCAATGCCGGCCGCGTAGCCGATATGCCGCAGACTTCCAAAATCCGCCGGCTGTCCACCTGGACCATCCTGGTCGGCACGGCCATCCTGGCGCTGAAATTCCTTGCCTGGTGGCTGACGGGGTCCGTGGCTCTGCTGTCGGACGCCATGGAGTCCATCGTCAATGTCGTGGCGTCGCTGGTGGCGTGGTATGCGATCCGCGTCTCCTACATCCCGGCGGACGAGAACCATCCTTTCGGACATCACAAGGCGGAATATTTCTCAGCCGTTCTGGAAGGCGTGCTGATCGTTCTTGCCGCGCTCCTCATCCTGCGCGAGGCGGCCTATGCCTTCTTCACGCTGCACACGATCGCGGCGCCGGGCCCGGGCCTTGCCGTCAATGCCGTTGCCGCCGTGGGCAACGGCCTCTGGGCGATGGTGCTGATCCGCGAGGGGCAGAAGGCCCGCTCGCCGGCGCTCGTCGCGGACGGGCGACACCTGTGGGCGGACGTGGTCACCTCCGCCGGCGTCATCGCCGGCCTTCTTCTGGCGCTCGCCACCGGATGGCTGTGGCTCGACCCGCTGATGGCGGTGGTCGTGGCCGTCAACATCATCTGGCACGGCTGGAAGATGCTGAGTTCCTCCGTACAGGGGCTGATGGACGTTGCCGTCGATCCCAGGGATCTCACCGAGATCGAGCGGATCATCGGCGAGAACAGCGACGGCGCGCTGGAGTTCCACGACCTGAAGACGCGGGAAGCGGGCCGCGCCCGCTTCATCGAGTTCCATCTGGTGGTGCCGTCGGAGATGACGGTCGAGCGCTCACACGACATCTGCGACCGCATCGAGCATGCCCTGAAAAGGGAGATACCGGGAACGAGCGTCGTCATCCATGTCGAGCCGGAGCACAAGGCCAAGCATGGATAGCAGGGCTCACTCCGCCTTCCTGGCCTGCATTTCCTCGAAACCTGTGACCGCCTTTTGCAGGTCCTCCGGGAAATCCTCCATCTCCATGACCTTGCGGATCTCGATCGTCTCGTTCGGGCTGCCGGGGCAGCGCTTGGCCCATTCGATCGCTTCTTCGAGCGAGCCGACATCGATGATCCAGTAGCCGCCCAGCACTTCTTTCACCTCCGCGAACGGGCCGTCCGTCACCTCGGGAAAGCCCTTCGCGAAGGAAACCCGCGCGCCCATGGAGGGCGGGTGCAGGCCGTCTGCCGCAACGAGAACGCCCGCCTTCTGCAGTTCCTCGTTGTAGCGCATCATGGGCCCGACGGCTTCGGCCTCCGGCAGAGTGCCGGGCTCCGCAGTCTCGTAGCCGCTGGGGATCATCAGCATCATATAACGCATTATCCTCTCCTATCGTTTCTGCCCTGCAAAGACGCCACCCAGCCATGCGCTGGGCAGGGCAGTCAGCACCAGCGCGACAGGATACCACTGCGAGCCCATATGCCACATGGCGACGGCGCCGACGATGCTCAACACGAGACCGATGGCGCCGAGGATCATGGCGTGCAACATCGGCCGAGCCGGGGCCAGTCGCGCCGCGATATAGCAGCCGAGAACGGCGAAGATCACCCGATAGGCGAGGGCGAGCAGATACAATCCGTCGCTCATCCCTTCGCCCCAGGGGGGGAAGACGCCGGCCGCATGGAGGATCTGGTCCATCCCGACCGACAGGCCGACGGTGGTTACGAAGCCCAGAAGAATGGCGCCTGTGCTGCGAAGGGGTGCCCCCTCCGGTGCGTGGCAACGAGGTCCGTGCCCATCGATTCCCTCCTTCGTCCGGGCGCCCGCCGCCCGTCTTGCCGCAAAGACGAAGAAGAGGGCGCTGTCCGACAGCGCCCCTCGGAAAAATTTGGGAAGAAAGGGGGAAATGAGCTGCGCGTGCCCTGCAGCTTGAGTCCGGAAATCGACCTAAGTCTTTGGCGTTTCTAGGGAGTCACCATGCGCCGGCTCCTTCGCACTTTCGTTCGGGTCGGATCTGGCTGGCGACCTCCTCACAACGAGCCCTGTGCGGCGCGAACGCCCAAACACATCGGTCACCCGCCCACGGTATAGGTGAGCACCACCCCGCCGGTCTTGAGCGGGCGCGTGCCTATGAGGGTCATCTTGACCTGTTGGTCCTGCGGCTTGAACAGCGGATTGCCCCCGCCCAGCACCACCGGCGCGAGGCAGATCCGGTATTCGTCAACGAGCCCCGCCTTGAGGAGGGTATCGAGCAGGTCTGCGCTGCCCATTACATAGACGTCCTTGCCTTCCTCCATCTTCAGCGCCCTGACCGCCTCCGCAGCCTCACCCTTCAAGAGCCGCGTGTTGTTCCACGTCGCCTCTTCGAGCGTGCGGGTTGCCACCGCCTTCTCGATCGAATTCATCATGTCGGCAGTCGGGCCGGTCGCCTTGCTCCAGTGGCCGGCCATGCCCTCATAGGTGCGCCGTCCGAAAAGCAGCGTGCCGATCTCCTTGCCCTGCTCGAGCGAGAAAGCCGCCAGTTCATCGCCCCAGACAGCCTCGTGAAAGGCGAGATCCCACGGGCTCTTGCCCTCGAAATAGCCGTCGAGCGTCATCAAGTTCCAAACCACCAATCGTCTCATCGCTTGTCTCCTTCTTTCCTCTGGTCAGTTGGTATTGCTTGTGTGTTCGGTGATCGCCGAGATGATCCGGTCCCAGTCTTCGGGGTGCAGCTCGTGTCCGCCTCCCTCGATCCTGACCAGTCTGGCTCCATCGACTTCAGCGGCCAGGGCCGCGCCGTATTCCGGCGGGAATACCGGATCGGCCGTGCCGTGAATGACGAGAAGGGGCGGCTTCATCTCGTGCAGCCGATTCCGCCATGCCTCGCCGACATCGAAGAGGATGCTGTGATTGGTGGCGCTGAGATAGCCGCCTGAGCGGTCGAAGTCCTGTTCGATGAAGGTTCTGGTGCGGGTTTCATCGAAAGGATGGGCCGTGCCCGCAGTCAGGCGCGCATCGTCGACCAGGTACGCGACCGCGTCTGCCCGGTCCGACCAGTCCACCTCCAGGTTCATGTGTTCCAGCCAGGCCTCTCCGCTCGCAGGGAGATGGGAGGTGTCTACCCCGAGAGGCGAAGTGCTGATCGCCGTCAGGGAACGCACGCGTTCCGGCTTCTTCAGCGCAGCCCCTTGGCCCACCATGCCACCGAGGGAAAAGCCGATGATATGGGCGGCGGAAATCCCGTAGCCGTCGAGCACGCGGAACACGTCATCGACCGCATCGCCGTAGCCATAGCCCGGCTGGCCGGGCGGATATTTCGTCGAGAGACCGCTATCGCGCTGGTCATAGCGAATGACAAAGCGGCCGTGCTCGGCCAGGCGCCGGCAGAATCCTTCAGGCCACCACAGCATGGATGCCATTCCGCCCATGATCAGAACCACCGGGGGGTGGGACGCATCGCCGAATGCCTCGGTGGCAAAGTCGACACCGTCCGCGCGGATCGTTCGGAAGCTCATGAGTCCCCTCCCTTCCGGGGCTGGTCGATGAAGCCGCCGGCGGGCGCTTCATGCGGAACGTTCCAGCCGAAATAGACCTCCGCCTCGACGATCTTGCCGTCGCGCATGGTCAGGACTTCCGTGTTGCGGAAGCGCCGGCCTGTAGTCGCCGTCCCTTCATAGGTCACGAAAACCTTGTTGCCGTCCTCCACGAGGCGGACGAAGCGGAAATCGGAGATCGTCTCGCTGCCCGGCCAGCAGCGCTCGAAATAGGTCCGCCGGTCGATGCGGTTGTCGAGCGGACTTGTGAAGTGAAAGTCCTCGGCGATCACCGCCTCGATGGCTGCACGGTCCTTGTCGACGTAAGCCTGATAACTCCTGCGGGCGATGTCCGTCAGATCCTTCATGGCATCCTCCTATCCGTCATTTCGCAAGGGGGGTCGTGCGTCGGAAAACCTTCCCTCGCACTCTTTCTCTTGACTTCCCTCACGCTCGATTGCATTTTGCAACTGGTTGCAGACTAGTCAAACCGATCCTGTTTTGCAACCGGTTTTTTGGAGAATGCGAAATTGGCTTCCGACAGGCAGGAATCCGCCGCCCACCGTTCGGGCTGTCCCATCAATCTCACGCTCGAAGTGCTGGGGGACAAATGGTCCCTGATCATCGTGCGGGACATGATGTTCGGGAACCGCCGTCATTTTCGCGAATTGCTCTCGCAGAACGAAGAGGGGATCGCTTCCAACATCCTGGCGGACCGGCTGAAGCGCCTGCTTGCGGAAGGCGTCATCTCCAAGGAGGACGATCCGAGCCATAAGCAGAAGGCGATCTACAGCCTGACGGAGAAGGGCATCGAGCTCTTGCCCATCTTCGCGATGATCGGCGCCTGGGGTCGGAAGTGGCTGCCAGTCACGGAGGCGCTTTCCATCCGCGCGCAGCTTCTGGAGGAGGGCGGGCCGGCGCTCTGGGAAGACTTCATGGAAGAGCTGCGCCAGGAACATCTGGGCATCCCGGCGAAGCCCAGGTCAGGGCCGGGTGTGCGCGAGAGGTTGCACGCGGCCTATGAGGAGGTGGTGGCGCGGAATGCGGCTGCGCCCGCCTAGAGATACGAGGTTACCTCCGGCGGCCGATCCCAGGCATCGTGCCGGCCATCCTCATAGATGATGGGCGCGTGCGCCAGCTCTTTGTCGGTTGCGTCATCGAGGCAGACGATGTTCACCGCGTAGAACGCACCGCCCATGATGTCGAAATCGGCGCTGCCGAAGGGATGAACGCCGCAATGCCGGCAGAAGACGTGGCGGATCATCTTCTCGCCGAAGCGATATTCCGTCAGCGCGTCCTCGCCTGAAAGCAGCTCGAAGTCCTCCGGCGGCGCGAAGGCTTTCCAGAAACGCGTCTTGAGGCAGGAGGAACAGTTGCAGCGGAAACTGGAGGTCCACCAAACGCCCGGCCGAGGCGGCTTTGAGCGCTCGCCCTCCGGCGCGAGATCAAGGTTGGCAGAAAAGCGAACTGCACCGCAGTGGCAGCTCCCGTGATAGGTCTTTTTCATTCCGTTCCTCCTTGCCTGGCGATGTAAACCTCGAGGCGGTCGATGCATTCCGACCAGCCTTCCGCATGGCCGTCACGGCTCTCGACGGTCGGGAAGGGCGACTGATGGAAGGTGAGCCGCGTGCCGGCTTCCGCCTCCTCGAAGGTCACGGTGATGAGTGTGTCCATCGCGTCCTCTTCTTCCCACATGAAGTTGAAGACGATGTGGTGCGGCGGCACGATCTCGCGATAGATCCCATGCGCCCAATAGTCCTGCCCCTCCGGCGAGCGGATGCAACTGCGCCATGCGCCGCCCTCGCGGAAATCGGCTTCGACCGAAGGAACAGAGAAATCCTTTGGACCCCACCAGCGGGCGAGATGCTCCGGCGTGGTCCAGGCCTCGAAGACGAGGGCCGGGGGAGCGTCGAAGATCCGTGTCAGTGTGAGAGCGATCCCGCCGCTGGAAGCCCTGGTTCTCTGGTTCATCGCTGTCCCTTTCGTTCTTGAACGAGGAGCAAAATGCCGGTGTGTAGGCGGGGCTCAGCCGGCCATCGCAGGCAGGCAGTCCGCCAGATTGTCCAGCGTCGCGTTCCAGCCGTCTTCGTGCCCGTCGCGCGCGGCCGTAGAGGCGAAGAAGGCCTGGTGCAGCGTGAGGCGTGTCTTTCCCGCTTCTTCTTTCAAGGTGACCGTCACCACTGTTTCATGGCCGGGCTTGCCGGTCTCGTCGTGCCAGGCGTGGGTGAAGATGATGCGCTCGGGTGGCGTGACCTCGCGATAGGTGCCGCTCAGCCAGTGGTCTTGCCCGTCAGGCGAGCGCATGCAGGTCTTGAACCAGCCGCCGGTGCGGATATCGCCCTTGGAGAAGGGAAGGGTGAAGCCTGTGGGGCAGCACCAGCGGTTCAGGTGCTCCGGCCTGGTCCATGCATCGAAGACGACAGCGCGCGGCGCATCGAAGAGGCGGGAGATATAGAGCTCGGCATCGGATTGCCGGGCAGTCGCGGCATCAGGCATCATTGGAAGTCTCCTTCTGCTGGATTTCCTTGAGATAGTTGTCGAGTCTGTCGAAGCTGCCTTCCCAGAACTGGCGGTAGCGCTCGGCCCAGTCCGCAACTTCCTTGAGCGGTCCGGCCTCCAGCTTGCAGGGCCGCCACTGCGCGTTGCGGCCGCGCGAGATGAGGCCGGCACGCTCCAGCACCTTCAGATGCTTCGAGACGGCGGGGAGGCTCATGTCGAAGGGGGCGGCAAGCTCGTTCACCGTGGCCTCGCCCGCAGTGAGCCGCGCGATGATCGCCCGGCGGGTGGGGTCGGCAAGAGCGGCGAAGGTGGCGCTGAGCTGGTCCATTTGCGTCTGTATTTTTCCGATAAGTTAATTAACCATATGGTTTATTACAGAAGGGTGTATGCCTGTCAAGCTGCAAAGGAGTATCTTGCGTCGCAAGCCTGCCTCGGCTATCAAGGCGGCCATGTCACGCGCCGCGCACAGCAAGCCGTCGAGCTCCGCCGCCTTCTTCGGCGGGCCTGTGCGTGCGCTATCCTCCAGCCTTCTTCTTCTCGGCCTTATCGGCGATCGCCGGGTCCGTTGAAGGGGCGCCCGGCGGTCGATCGCCGGCTGATGCATGCTCCTTCCCGTTTTGAGAATCTGGATTGAAGCCTTGACAGGCGGCCCTTTGCATCGGAGCAACGGGTGCCGCCCGGAGTGACCCAAATGGACGCCATGAACGAGATTTCGCACCGCAGCGCGCGCAAGGGCATGCCGAACGCCCAACGCAAATATCAGCCTTATCCGCAGATCGACCTTTCGGACCGCACCTGGCCTTCCAAGCGCATCGAGAAAGCGCCGGTCTGGTGCTCCGTCGACCTGCGCGACGGCAATCAGGCGCTCATCGACCCGATGGGGCACGAGCGCAAGGCGCGCATGTTCGGGCTGCTCCTCGAGATGGGCTTCAACGAGATCGAGATCGGCTTCCCTTCAGCCTCGCAGACGGACTTCGACTTCACGCGCTGGGCGATCGAAGAGCACAATGTATCCGACGACGTCTCCCTCCAGGTGCTGGTGCAGTGCCGGCCGGAGCTGATCGCGCGCACCTTCGAGGCGCTGGCGGGCGCCAAGCACCCGATCGTCCATTTCTACAACTCCACCAGCGAGTTGCAGCGCCGCGTCGTCTTCGAGAAGGATGTCGCCGGCATCAAGACGATTGCGACCGACGCGGCGAAGATGATCACGGACATGGCGGCGAAGGCCGCCAAAGAATCGGGACATCCGGGCTACCGCTTCCAGTATTCGCCGGAAAGCTTTACCGGCACCGAGCTCGATGTGGCCCTGGAGATCTGCAACGCTGTCATCGAGATCGTAAAACCGACGCCCGAGGATAAGCTGATCATCAACTTGCCGTCCACGGTGGAGATGTCGACGCCGAACATCTATGCCGACCAGATCGAATGGATGTGCCGGCAGCTCGACCGGCGCGACAGCCTGATCGTCTCGCTCCATCCCCACAACGACCGGGGCACGGCGATCGCCGCCACCGAGCTCGGCCTGATGGCGGGGGCGGACCGGGTGGAAGGCACGCTGTTCGGCAATGGCGAACGCACGGGCAATGTCGACATCGTCACGCTCGCGCTCAACATGTACACGCAGGGCGTGGATCCCGAGCTCGACTGTTCCGACATCGACCGCATGAAAGATATCTACGAATATTCCAACCAGCTCCGCATCCCGGAGCGGCATCCTTATGTGGGCGAACTGGTCTACACGGCCTTCTCCGGCTCCCACCAGGATGCCATCAACAAGGGCATGAAAGCCTACCGCAAGGCCAACAAGGAGCTGTGGGAGGTGCCTTACCTGCCCATCGATCCCGCCGATGTGGGCCGCACCTACGAGGCGATCATCCGCATCAACTCGCAGTCGGGCAAAGGCGGCATCGCCTATGTGCTGCAGGCCGATTACGGGCTCAACCTGCCGCGCAACCTGCAGGTGGAGTTCCGTGAGGACATCCAGGCCATCACCGATGCCGAAGGCAGGGAACTGCCCTCGAAGAGCATTCACGACCGGTTCATCGAGCTCTATGTCGAGCAGCCGGGCGCCCGCCTGAAATTCCTCGACCACCAGACTTTTCCCGACTCGGAAAGCAAATCGCGCCGCGTTGTCGAGGCCACCATCCTCGACAATGGGGTGGAAAAAACCATCACGGGGGTGGGCACGGGGCCGATCGACGGCTTCATCAACGCGCTTTCGCGCCATGTCGGCGTCGACATGACCGTGCTGGATTATTCGGAGCATTCGCTCCAGCGCGGCGCCGATGCGGCGGCGGTGAGCTATGTCGAGGTCGAGCATCCGGGCGGAAGGCTGTTCGGTGTCGGCATCAACACCAACATCACCACCGCCTCGCTCGAAGCGGTGGTGTCGGCCGCCAACCGCATCATCCGGTGAGCGGCGGACTTCATGTGAGCGCAACGGGCGAGGGCGGCCCCGCCCTCGTTCTCCTGCACGGCTTCGGCGGCACGCATCGGGTGTGGAACGGCGTGCGCGCCGGTCTCGGCGGGAATATCCGCGTCCTTGCCTATGATCTGCCGGGCCATGGCGGCTCGCTGCCGGTCCCGGAGGCGGGCGGCGCCGGTACCGTCGCCAAGGCCGTGCTCGCCGATCTCACGGCGCGCGGCGTCGAGCGGTTCCATGTCGGCGGCCATTCCTTCGGCGGCGCCGTTGCTGCCCTTGCGGCGCTTGCCGAGCCTGGACGCGTCCTTTCCATCTCCCTCTTCGCACCCGGCGGCATCGGCCCGGAGATCGACGCTCCTCTCCTGCGCGACTATGCGGAAGCGGCCACGCGGGAGGCGCTCGTCCGCTGCCTGTCCGCCATGACGGGCCGCGGCCCGCTTCCTGAAGGACTGTTGGCGGATGCGCAGGCGATGCGCGCCGTACGGGGCCAGATGGAGGCGCTTGCGCGGCTTTATCCGCTCATCACCCGTGACGGGCGCCAAGGTGTCATCGCGCGGGAAAGGCTCGCCTCCCTGCCCATGCCGGTTCGTGTCGCATGGGGAGGGCAGGACAGGGTTCTTCCCGTGCGGCAGGTGGAGAACCTCCCGCCGCATTTCCTGCCGCACATCTTTCCCGAACTCGGCCATATGCTGCCGGTGGAAGACCCCGGGGCGATGGCGCAGATCCTGCTCGCCGCGGTGGAGCAGTAGGCGCTCTTTCCCCCGCCGCGGCCGTGCGTAACCGGTACCAAGCCCAATCGTGTGATGATTTTCCTAGATCTCCGTGCTAACCATGGACCAGGCATAAACCGCTCGGGAGAACCACGATGAGCGAGGCTGGCCAGAACGCCGCACCCGGTGCGAACCGGCTCGCCGAGGCCGTGCGCGAGATGAAGACGGCCGCCGCCGATCGTGAGGATGTGGTGGTCGAGATGCGCGAGGCCACGCGCACGAGGCTGGAACTGCTGGCGCAGGAACTGCAGCCTGTGTTCGCCGAGGTGCCGGAGGACGATCCCGCCTTCGATTTCGTCATCTCCACGGGCCAGCAGCCGCGCTTGTGGATCGATGCCGTCGCCCATGTCGTCATGGGCCCCGACCGGCGCACCTACCGCTTTCTGCGCGACACCCGGCTCGGCCGTGTGGTGCTGGCGGAATCGACGGAGATCAAGCCCGTTGCGGAGCAGGTCACGCGCTATATCGCCGAGCGGATCGTGGAGCGCCAGCGGATGGTCGAAGGCGAGGTGATCGCGATTCCGCGCAAAGTCGAGGAAGAGCAGGCCGAGGAAACGCCTGCGGCCCGCAAGCCCGGCGCCGCAGGGGCGTTTTTCAGCGCGTTCTTCCTAGTGCTGGTCGGCGGCACGATCGGTGCCGCCGGTCTGATCTTTTTCTTGTGGGACCGCTTCCCCGAACTGCACCAGTTCCTGCAGCGGCCATAGGCCTGCTTCAAGCCGGAGCGCGGTTGGACGAGACGAGCCATTGGGACGAGAGCTGCACGACGCCGCTTCCGGCTTCGGCCACACCGCGCCGGGTGAGTTGCACCTGCCAGGAACCTGGAGCACCCATGATCTCCAGCAGGTTGTAGTGCGCGGCCGGAAGCGCGGCGCCATGGGCCTGGCCTGCCGCCGCGACCCCGACCACCGGCACGCTCACGCCATCCTTGCCGTCGATGCGGTGCACAGTCGGCTGGTGGGTGTGCCCGTGCAGGACGAGCTCGGCCCCGTGCCGCCGCACCATCTTCTGGAACCGGGAGATGCCGAACAGCCGCTTGTGCTGGCCCGTGGCGCCCCGCACCGGGGGGTGGTGGATCAGGATCACGCGGAAGAGATCCCGCGCCCCGGCCTCGTCCAGAAGCTCGCCCGCGCGGCCCTCCTGCTTCTCGGTGAAGTAGCCGCTCGCCAGGAAAGGGGCGGTCGCCCGCGCCGAGGAGAGGCCGATGAGCGCAACCGGCCCGCGCACGCGCATATAGGGGAACTGCCCGTGCTCGGTGATCGGCGCCGCCCCGTCGGCCGCCATATAGGCGCCCCAGGCGCGGCAGGCCTTGTCCAGCGCGCGCGGCACATAGGCGTCGTGATTGCCGGGAACGACAGAGACGTCGCGGGGGATGCCCAGTTCCTTCAGCCACAGCCGCGCCAGCTCGATCTCCTTGTCCAAAGCCAGGTTCACCAGGTCGCCGGTGAGCGCGATGTGATCCGGCTCCATGGCCAGGATGTCTTCGCTGATCAGGTCGATGATGCCGTTGTCGAGGTTGACGCGGCGCCTGCGGTGCCAGTTGATATAGCCGGTAATGCGTTTCGAGATGAGTTCACGATAGGTAAGCTTGGGGAGGGGCCCCAAATGGATATCGGAGAAATGCGCCAGCCGAAACATGATGCGTGTCTAAAACACCCCAGCGGGTCTTACCAGTCCTCGGCCGGCGTCCAATGAGCGCGCCTCGGCGCATGGAGCCGCGCAGCGCCGAACAGATGCGGTTGCGCGTAAAACTCTTTCACCTGTGGAACTTGTTCCGCCGGCCCATGACGCTCGGCGTGCGCGGCGTCGTCTTCGAGCCGGCGCTGCGCGAGGTCTTTCTCGTCCGCCACACCTATGTGGCAGGCTGGCATTTCCCCGGCGGCGGCGTCGAGCCTGGCGAGAACATGCTCACCGCACTCACCCGCGAGCTCCGCGAGGAGGGCAATATCGCGCTCACCGGCATGCCGGAGCTCAGGTCCATCCATTTCAACCGCCATGCGAGCCGGCGCGACCATGTGGCCGTCTACCTGATCACGCGCTTCGAGCAGAGCAGCGCCCGCAAGCCCGATCTCGAAATCGCCGAAGCCCGTTTCTTTCCCCTCGATGCGCTGCCTGCGGAGACGACCGAAGGCACGCGCCGCCGCCTCGCCGAAATCTTCGACGGAACGGAGATCACGGCGGACTGGTAAGGCCATCACGGCACTTACGCCGCCTCTGCGAATCTCTCCCGGTTATGGGGCGCGCCGTAGTTCAGCTCCGGCCCCAGCGGCACGATGCCGGTCGGGTTGATGGTCCTGTGGCTCCCGTAATAGTGCGCCTTGATGTGATGCATGTTCACTGTCTCGGCCACGCCCGGAATCTGGTAGAGCTCGCGCAGGTAGTTCGACAGGTTCGGATAGTCGGCGATGCGGCGCAGGTTGCACTTGAAGTGGCCGGCATAGACCGGATCGAAGCGCACCAGCGTGGTGAAGAGCCGCCAGTCGGCTTCCGTCAGGCGGCTGCCCGCCAGATAGCGCTGCCGCGACAGCCGCTCCTCCACCTGGTCCAACGCGGCGAACAGATCGCGAAAGGCTTCCTCATAGGCCTCCTGCGTCGTCGCAAAACCAGCACGATAGACGCCGTTGTTGATGTTGTCGTAGACGAGTTCGTTCACCCGGTCGATCTCGCCGCGCAGATCCTCCGGGTAGAAATCGAGAGAGGCGTCGCCCCACTCGTCGAAGGCCGTGTTCATCATGCGGATGATCTCGGCGGATTCGTTGCTGACGATGGTTTCCGTCTTGCGGTCCCACAGCACGGGCACGGTCACACGGCCTGAATAGCGGGGATCGGCCCTGGTGTAGATCTGGTGCAGAAAATCGAGGCCGTAGAGCTCGTCGCCCGTCGCCCCGTCCTCCTTCCTGAAGGTCCAGCCATTCTCGCCCATGAAATGGTGGACGACCGAGAAGGAGATCACGTCGTCCAGCTTCTTCAGCTTGCGGAAGATCAGCGTGCGGTGCGCCCAGGGGCAGGCATAGGAGACATAGAGATGGTAGCGGCCGGGCTCCGCCTTGAAGCCGCGCTCCCGCCCTTCGGCCGGCTTCCCGTCTTCCGTGATCCAGTCGCGGAACCGCGATTTCGACCGCTCGAAGCGGCCACCGGTTTTCGAGGTGTCGTACCATTCGTCATGCCAGACGCCGTCGACGAGCAGGCCCATCGGTTTTTCTCCCTTTGTCTCCTGAACCCATTTAGGGGCGAACGCTCTCATTCCCAAGGGTGACGGGGTGGACGCATCGTCAACAAAATCCATCCCGGCCCGCCCGGCCGCATCAATTCTGTGGACGGCGGGAGCGTTTGGTGATAGCGGAACGGCGCTTTTGGAGACGAAGCAATGATCAGGTTCCTCGTGGAGCGACGACGAAAGGATTGAGCGCCCGAAGAAGGGCCCGCTGCCGTGGCGCGCTCGCGCTGCAGATAATCCTTTCCTGCTCGTTGGAACCTTGCCCATGTCCCTTGCCGACATCGTCTTCCTGCCGGAGGATCCGGCGCACGACCATGAAATCGAAGAGATCAACGCCGAAGCCTTCGGTCCCGGCCGCTTCGCCAAGGCGGCTTACAGGATCCGCGAGGGCGGGCCGCACGAGCGCGCGCTCTCCTTCGTGGCCCTTCACGAGGGAAAGGTGGTCGCCTCGGTGCGGCTGACGCGCATCGTGGCGGGCGAGGGCAGGGCGCTGCTGCTCGGGCCGCTGGCGGTGCGGCCCGTCTACAAGAACAACGGCATCGGCAAGAAGCTCGTGCGCATCGCGCTCGAGGCTGCGCGCGAAGCGGGAGCCGGCGTGGTCGTGCTTGTGGGGGACGAACCCTATTACGGGCCGCTCGGCTTCAGAAGGGTGCCCAACGGCCAGCTCGCCATGCCCCGGCCGGTCGATCCAGGCCGCCTGCTCGCGGCGGAACTCCAGGACGGCGCACTCTCCGCGTTGCACGGCATGGCGATGCATGAGGCCGTGGTGGGGCAGAGCCTTCCGACCCTGCTTTCCCCTCCGCCGCCGATGGAGACATTGCTTCAGCGCGTGGGCTGATGAAACAAGCCGGTGTTACGGTGGGCCAAGCCTATATGGAGATTACCGCCCCTCGCGGTACCACATCGCGCCGATGGCGAGCAGCAGGAGGCCGAGCCCTAGGAAGCCGGCGAAGAGCGGCACGCGCCGGACGGACTTCAGCACGCTGTCATTGGTGGTCCGCAAGCCGATCCAGTCGCGGCCGGCGGCCACACTGGCATTGGCGCGCACGGGCACGATGTTGGGCAGGCTGACGCCGGTCATCCCGCCGGAGAGGCGGCGCACGCTGCCGCCGCTTTCCTCGGCCACGGGGCGCAACACTTCCTCGGTGGATATGGTGTCGGCGAATTCCGGCGCGTTGATCGGGCCCACATGGGCAAGAGCGGTCAAGTCGCCGTTGCGGACCTGATAGAGCCCGATCTCGTCCGCCTCCATCGTGCCGTCGAAGAGGCCGGGTTCGCTGGCCACCAGCGGCATTTCGCGGGTCGCGCCTGATGGCGCGGTCACCGTCGCCGGGCCGGCCTCGTCGGCCATGGTCTGGCGGGTTACTTCGAGCGTCATGCCGCGTCCGGCGGCTGTCAGCCGCTCCTCTTCCAGCTCCGGCTCCTTCATCAGCCAGTGGGCGATGCGCCGGTAGAGCGAGACATAGGGGCCACCGCCCTGATAGCCGCGTGCCCAGAGCCATCCCTGGTCGGAGAGGAACATGCCGACGCGCCCTTCGCCCTCGCGTGCAAGCAGGAGCAGCGGCCGCCCATCCGGCCCCTGCATCACCGCCTGACCCTCCGGACGGTCGATGCCGATGATGCGGAACCAGCGGCTCCACTGCGGCGGCTCGGCCTGCGAGCCGTCGAGCGCGCGGGTCACCGGATGGCGCTTGCCGGTCTCGCTGAGGCGTGGATAGAAGCCCGTCTCCATCACTTCGCCGGTGGGAAGGGCCGGAAGTGCCGCGATCAGCGGCGTGCGCGCGATCGACTGGTCGCCGGCGAATTCCGGCCCCGCGGCGATGAGAAGCGCCCCGCCGTTCTGCACATATTCGGCGATGTAGTCGTAATAGAGGATCGGCAGCACGTCGCGATGCTGGTAACGATCGAAGATGATCAGGTCGAAATCGTTGATCTTCTCCACGAACAGCTCCCGCGTGGGGAAGGCGATCAGCGACAACTCGTTGATGGGCGTGCCGTCCTGCTTCTCCGGTGGACGCAGGATCGTGAAGTGCACGAGGTCGACCGACGCATCGGACTTCAGGAGGTTGCGCCAGGTGCGCTCGCCAGAATGCGGTTCGCCTGAAACGAGCAGGACGCGCAGGTTCTCGCGGATGCCGTCGACCAGCGCGACAGCGCGGTTGTTGGTGTCGGTGATCTCGCCTTCCTCGACCGGGATGCGCAGCTCGACGATGTTGCGGCCGGCCGTGGGCAGCGTGATCTCCAGGGGGATCTCCTGTCCGATCGGCGCCTGGTCCACCAGCGCCAGCTCGCCGTTGACGTAGACCTCCACTTGCGTGGCGCCGGTCTCCTCAGCCGAATCGAGCACGCGATAGGTCATCTCCATCGGCTGGCCGACGATGCCGAAGCGGGGCGCGCGCTCGAAACGGATGCGCCGGTCGCGCTCGTCCTCGTCGCCCGTGACCAGTGCATGAAGCGGCCCGGAGAGGCCGGAGGCGTTGGCCGGCGTGTCGTGCACCTGGCCGTCGGTGATCAGGATGGAACCGGCCACGCGTGAGGGCGGCACGTCGCGCAGCGCGCCTGAAAGCGCACCGAAGAGGCGCGTCTCGGTGCGCTCGTCGGCGGCCGCGCCCCGACCGGCCTCGACCATGCGGACTTCGAACTGGTCGAAGGCCTGCAGGCGCTGCGACAGCGCTTCCGCCGCCTGCCGGGTGGTCTCGGCACGGTTGCCGATGTCCTGGCTCTGGCTCTCGTCCACCACGACGGCGACCACGCTCTTCAGCGGCTCGCGCTCCTCGTCGAGCAGGACGGGATTGGCGAGCGCCAGCGCCAGCGCGGCCAGTGCGCCGAGCCGCAGCAGAGCGCCGCGCCGGCCGAGAAAAAGGCTCAGCACCATCAGAAGCGCGAGCGGAACGAGCACCGCCGCAAGCACGGGCCAGGAGAAAAGCGGCTCGAAGCTGACGGACCAGTTCATGCTACTGTCCCAACCTTTCGAGCAGCACCGGCACGTGCACCTGGTCGGACTTGTAGTTGCCGGTGAGCATGTACATCATGATGTTGACGCCGGCTCTCAGCGCCAGGATGCGCTGCATGGGATCGGCCGGAACGGTCGGCAGAAGCGGACCGCCGCTGCCGTCGATCGCCCAGGCGCCGGCAAGGTCGTTGCCGGTGATCATGATCGGCGTCACGCCGTCGCCGGTCCGCACAGGCCGGTCGGCGCGGCTTTCGGCGTTGGCCGAAGCCTCGACCCAGAGTGCGCTGCCGCGGTAGCGGCCGGGGAATTCCGGCAGGATGTAGAAAGCCTTCGTCAGCACGTGGTCCTCCGGCACGGGCTCCAGCGGCGGCACGTTGAGGCCGGAGAGGATGTCGCGCAGGCGCTGCGTCTCGGGGCTCACCGAGCCGGAGGAACCGAAGCCCGCTGCATATTGGTCGCGCGTGTCGAAGAGCACCGTGCCGCCTTGCTGCATATAGGCGTCGATGCGGGCGATCGCGTCTTCGGAGGGCATGGGGGCGCCGGCGTCGATCGGCCAGTAGATCAGCGGATAGAACGACAATTCGTCCGTGGTGATGTCCACGGGCGCGGGATCGCCCGGCTCCAGCGCGGTCTTTTCGGCCAGGAAGCGCGAGAGGCCGAGGATGCCTGCGCGGCTCACCGCGTCCACGGAGGAGACGCCGGTCACCACATAGGCGATGCGCGTGGCCGAGATCGCATCGATCGCGTCCTGGTCGCCGGGTTGCGGCGCGTCGGCCTGCGCCAATGCCCGATCCGGCGCCATCAGGCCGAGAAGGACGACCGCCGCGAGGATCGCGGAGGCTTTCGCCGCCGTCCGAGCGCGGCCGGGCCGGCGCTGGAGAAGGCCGCCCAGCCACAACACGGCGAGCGTGTCGATGGCCAGCAGCGCGAGGGCTGCCGCCATGAGCGGCCCCTTGAGCGGCCGCGAGGTGTCGAAAGCGTAGCTCGACTCGCTCATGGCCACGGGGGCAGCGGGCCGGGCAAGGGCGGCGAGCGCCGTGCCCGGTGCGAGCAGATTGTGCGCCACCACGCCTTCCTCGGAGCCGTAGAAGCCCGGCGGATGGGCGAGCGTCACCGGCGTCTCTTCGCCCGGATTGAGCGGCTCGGCCTCGGGGCTGGGCGGCACGAGGGCGCCTGTGGCGGAGATCAGGCGATAGGGCGCAAGCTGTCCGCCGGGCCCGTCGGCACCGGCCGCGATGCTCCCCTGGTTGCGCGAAAGCTGCACGATGCGCCGCAGCATCTCCACGAATGTGCCGGAGATCGGCAGGCTCGACCAGGTCGCCTCCGGCGTCACATGGAAGAGGATCACCCGCCCGTCGCCGCGCGGCGCGCTGGTCACCAGCGGTGTGCCGTCGGCGAGATTGGCCCAGGTGCGCTCGACGATGTCGGCCGACGGCTCGGCCAGCACCTGGCGGTTCACCATCACGTCGCGGGGCGGTGCCAGATCGGAGAACGGGCCGCCGGCGGGGAACTCGGTCACCGGCTGTGGCTCCGACCAGGAGAGGGTGCCGCCAAGCGAGCGCTCGCCCGTGCGCAGGCGCACCGGCAGAAGCTCCTCGTCCTCTTCGGCCGCTGCGAGCCGCGGGCCCGCGAAGCGGATCAGCGTGCCGCCGCCTTCCATCCATTCGACGAGGCGCCCGCGGACCGAATCCGGCAGTGTGCCGATATCGGCCATGATGATGGCGGCTGGCCGCTGCTCCAGGAGCTGCGGCACGGCTTCCGTCAGTTCCTGGCTCGAAGGCTCGATGAGGTCCGCATAGGGGCCGAGCGCGCGTCGGATGTAGTAGAGCGACGAAAGCAGCGGCTGCGCCTCGTCCGCTTCGGTCTGCGCGAGCAGCCCGACCCGGCGGCGGCGGGCGTTCTCGTCGAGGAGCCTGAGCGCGCCCGCATGGTTCTCGCCGTCGAGGCCGATCGAGGTGAAGTCGTTGCGCAGTTCGAAGGGAACGCGCATCTCGCCCGTCGCCTCGGTCTCTCCCGGTCCGAAACCGATCAGGGTCTCGGCGATGCGCCGGCCCTGCTCGTCGGAGGCATAGGCGGTCACCTGCCGCGGCCCCGTGTCGCCCGCGGGGCGCACCGCCGTCACCGTGAAGCGCTCGGGCTCGTTTGCGCTGGCGGTGAGCGCGACCGTGGCAAGGTCGTTCGGCCCGATCCACAGCACGTCGGAGGGTCCGGCCGAGAAGAGGTTCTGAAACGCCGCCTCGTCGCCTTCGGCCGCCAGCCCGTCCGTCAAGAGCGCCAGCGTCGCGCCCGGCATCTCCCCGAGTGCCTCCGCCACGCGGCCGTAGATCGCCGGCCGGTCCGGCGGCACCGGACGCGGCTCGGCGGCGTTCAGCCGCTCCAGCGCGGTGTCGGGGTCGAAGGGCCCGATATCCTGCGCGGGCTCTTCCGCGGTCAAGGCCAGCACGACGGGCGTGCCTTCCGCGCGCGCATCCGTGATCAGGCGGGCGGCCGTCGCGACGCGCCGGTCCCAATCGGGCGCGGCCGCCCACCCATTGTCGAGTGCCACGGCGAGCCCCTGTCCGCCCACGGCCATCCTCTCGCGCGGATTGAACACCGGATCGGCGAGCGCCAGGATCACCAGCGCGGCAAGCGCCAGCCGCAGCAGGGTCAGCCACCAGGGGCTCTTGTGCGGCGTCTCCTCGCGCCTGACGATGCGGGCCAGGATGGCGAGCGGCGGAAACGTCTCCTGCTGCGGGCGCGGCGGGGTGAGCCTCAACAGCCACCAGATCACCGGCAGGGCGAGGAGCCCCCAAAGGACCATCGGCGCGCCGAAGGAGAGCGGCAGAAAATTCATCGGCCGGCGTCCATTTCGGCCGTCATCGCCGTGTGTACGCGGATGAGGGCTTCGGAGGCCAGCCGGTCGGTGTGGTTGACGGTGTAGCTCCAGCCGAGCTTCTTGCACCAGCCATCCAAGGTCTCCCGGCGGGCCAGGTAAAGCCGGCGATAGTCTTCGCCGAGCGTCTCGGCGCGGCCGAAAGTGAGCTTCTCGCCCGTTTCCGGATCGCGGAACTCCGTGCGTCCGGCATAGGGGAAATTCTCTTCCGCCGGATCCGCGACCTCGATCAGATGCGCCCGCGCGCCCGAGCGCGCAAGCGTGTCGAGCCACCGCATCGTCTCTTCCGGCGGATCGAGGAAGTCGCTCGCGATCACCACGTCGGAAAAGCGGCGCACCTGCGAGAGATCGGGGCGGCCGGCGCCTGGTTCCGCATGGGCCACATACTGCGCCAGCCGCTCGGCCCCGTTGCGCGCGGCGAAGGGATCGGTCAGGCCCGGCCAGGCGATGCGCTCGCCGCTGCGCGACAGAAGTTCGGCAAGCGCCAGGGCCAGCACCAGCGCGCGCGATTCCTTCGACACTTCGGCCAGCGTGGAGCGGTAGAGCATGGAAGGGGACTGGTCCGCCCAGAGCCATACCGTGTGCGCGGCCTCCCATTCACGGTCGCGCAGGTAGAGATGATCGTCGCGGGCGGAGCGGCGCCAGTCGATCTGCGACAGGGCCTCACCCTCCACATAGGGGCGGAACTGCCAGAAATTCTCGCCGATGCCGCGCCGCCGCCGGCCATGCCAGCCGGCGATCACATTGCCGACGATGCGGCGGGCCTGCACGAGGAGATCGGGCACCAACGAAGCCCGCGTCCGCGCACGCACGAGCGCATCCTGCGTCGTGACGGGAGCGGTGACTTCGCCAATTCTCGCCATTCGGCCTCGCAGTCTCAGAGCGTCTTCACGAGCCGGGCGATCACGTCGCGCACGGTCATGCCCTCCGCACGGGCGGCGAAGGTGAGCGCCATGCGATGCTGCAGCACCGGTTCGGCGAGCGCGCGGACATCGTCGACCGAAGGTGCCAGCCGGCCCTCATACAGGGCGCGGGCGCGGGCGCAGAGCGTCAGCGCCTGGCTCGCGCGCGGGCCGGGGCCCCAGCTCACATGGCGGTCGGTCTCCGGATGGCCAACGCCCGGGCGGGCAGAGCGCACCAGCGCCAGGATCGCCTCCACAACGCTTTCAGGCACGGGCATGCGGCGGATGAGCATCTGGATCTCCTTGAGCCGCTCCGGCGTGAGCACATTCGACGGGCGGGCTTCCTCCACGCCCGTCGTCTCCAGGAGAATGCGCCGTTCGGCATCGAGTTCCGGATAGAGGATGTCGATCTGCATCAGGAAGCGGTCGAGCTGCGCCTCCGGCAGCGGATAGGTGCCTTCCTGCTCCAGCGGGTTCTGCGTCGCCAGCACGTGGAACGGCGCGGGGAGGTCGTAGCGCTGACCGGCCACCGTGACGTGGTATTCCTGCATGGACTGGAGCAGTGCGGACTGGGTGCGCGGGCTCGCGCGGTTGATCTCGTCCGCCATCAGGAGTTGCGCGAAGATCGGGCCGGGCAGGAAGCGAAAGGAGCGGCGGCCCTTCTCGTCCTGGTCCATCACCTCGGAACCCAGGATGTCCGACGGCATCAGGTCCGGCGTGAACTGGATGCGGCGCGCATCGAGGCCGAGCACGACGCCCAGGGTCTCCACCAGCTTCGTCTTGGCAAGGCCCGGCACACCGACAAGCAGCGCATGGCCGCCGGCCAGAAGCGCCACCAGGGCACGTTCCACCACGGCTTCCTGGCCGAAGATCACGCGGCCAACACCCTCGCGGATCCGGGCTATGTCGGCGAGCGCGGCCTCGGCCTGCGCTATCATCTCGTTTTCGCTTGCGGGCTCTTGGCCTGTCTTGTCCCTGGCGACGATGCTCATGCGGCGTTGTCCTCGCGCTTTGCCGGAGCGGCAACCATTGCGATATAGAGCACTTGAATCGCAGCGTGCCGCATCGCTACGAACTTAGATGAGTCCGCATGGCTGACAAGCCGGACAACAGTGACTATTTCGTGACCATGGCCAGAGAAAACACCCACGGCAGGACGGGCAGCGGGGACCTTGCGAAAGCCGCCGATGCGGCGTCGCTCTCCGCGCTGGTCTCGCGCGCGGCGCGCGCGGGGAAGGGCGCGGCCCCGGTGGAGCGCTGGAATCCGCCCTTTTGCGGCGATCTCGACATGGAGATCAGGGCTGACGGTACGTGGTTCTATCTCGGCACTCCGATCGGCCGTATGCCGCTCGTCCAGCTCTTCTCCTCGGTCCTGCGCAAAGATGAGGACGGCAAGGCCTACCTCGTCACGCCGGTGGAAAAAGTCGGCATCCGCGTGGAGGATGCGCCTTTCATCGCGGTCGAGATGGCCGTCACGGGGGAGGGCGAGGCGCGGGTGCTCACCTTCCGCACCAATGTGGGCGACGTGGTGGAGGCCGGGCCGGACCATCCGATCCGTTTCGAGGAGGAGCCGGCGACCGGCGGAGTGAAGCCTTACATCCTCGTGCGCGGGCGGCTCGAGGCGCTTGTAGCGAGGTCAGTGATGTATGAGCTTGTCGACCTCGGGGAGGAGGTGGAGGTCGGCGGCCGCCCGATGTTCGCGGTGCGCTCGAAGGGGGCTGTCTTTCCTGTCATGCCCATGGAGAAGCTGGAGCATTCGGGCATATGAGCACGCGGGACGTCACACATTTCTCCGCCGCGGATTTCCGCCGACGTGCCGCCGCACAGGACGCCGGTATCGTTGCCGATCTCTACGGCGACCACCGCCTCAACCCGGATCTGAAACAACTTTTCCTGCACGAGGGGCTGCATGATGCGGCCGTGCTCGTCCCCGTCGTCGATCACGCGGAAGGTGCCACGGTCATCCTCACCGAGCGATCTCCCCGGCTGCGCAGCCATTCAGGCCAGATCGCCTTTCCCGGCGGGCGCATAGACCCCACCGACACCTCCCCGGAATTTGCGGCGCTGCGGGAGGCAGAGGAGGAGATCGGCCTCGAACCCTCGCTGGTGGAGGTGGTCGGCCGCATGCCCGACTATGTGACCGGCAGCGGCTACCGCATCCGCCCGGTCCTCTCGGTCGTGCGGCCCGGCTTCGCGCTGGTACTCAACGCCGACGAAGTGGAGGACGCCTTCGAGGTGCCGCTTTCCTTCCTCATGGATCCGGCCAATCACCGGCGCGAAAGCCGCATCTGGCAGGAGAGGGAACGTTTTTACTACACGATGCCTTACGGCGAACGCTTCATATGGGGAATAACCGCCGGCATCCTGCATATGCTCTATGAAAGGCTCTATGCCCGATGAACACGATCGCTGGTTCGCCCTGGCTCGAGCAGCGGGGCCTGCAGGCCCTGCTCGCCGTCCTCAACGATGGGGGGGAGGAGGCCCGCATCGCCGGCGGGGCGGTGCGCAACGCGCTGCTCGGCCAGCCGGTGACCGACATCGACATCGCCACCACCACCGTGCCGGACGAGACGATCCGAAGGGCGGAGGCGGCGGGCTTCAAGGTGGTGCCCACCGGCTACGACCACGGCACGGTCACCGTCATTGCCAAGGGTATCCCGTTCGAGGTGACGACGCTGCGTGCCGATGTCGAGACCTTCGGGCGGCATGCCCGCGTGGTCTTCGGGCGCGACTGGAAGGCGGATGCGCAGCGGCGCGACTTCACCATCAACGCGCTCTACGCGGAAGCCGACGGCCGGGTGGTCGATCTGGTCGGCGGGCTCGCGGATCTCGAAACGCGCACATTGCGCTTCATCGGCGAGGCGGAGACGCGTATCCGCGAAGACTATCTGCGCATCCTGCGTTTCTTCCGCTTCTTCGCCTGGTACGGGTCCGGACGTCCGGACGCGGAGGGGCTGAAGGCCTGTGCGCGGCTGAAGGACCGGCTCTCCGGCCTCTCCGCCGAGCGGGTCTGGACAGAGCTGAGAAAGCTCCTCGGCGCTCCGGATCCATCCCGCGCGCTGCTCTGGATGCGCCAGACCGGCGTGCTGACGGAGGTGCTGCCGGAAACGGAGAAATGGGGCATTGACGCCATCCATTCGCTCGTCGAAACCGAGCGCGGGCTCGGCTGGCCCGTGCAGCCGCTGCTCAGGCTCGCCTCAATGGTCCCGCCGGATGCGGAGCGTCTGGAAAAGCTCGGGGAGCGTCTGCGCCTCTCGAAGGCGGAAACGGCGGCTCTCGTCTCCTGGGCGGAGGCCCCGCGACCGGACCCCGCGCTCAAGGAAGCGGAATTCTCGAAGCTCCTCTACCGGAGCGATCCGCAGGGCGTTGCCTGGCGCCTGCAGCTGGGCCTCTCCTCTGCGCGGGCTCGCGCCGTCGAGGACGACAAGGCGCTCATCGAAACTGCGGGGTATCAGCGGTTGCTCGACATTGCCGCGCGCTGGCAAAGGCCGGTCTTCCCCGTCCGCGGGAAGGATCTCCTGCAACTCGGCTTCGAACCGGGGGAGGCGCTCGGCGCGAAGCTCACCGAACTCGAGGAAATGTGGGTCGCTTCGGATTTCACGCTTTCGCGCGAGGACCTGCTCGGGAAAGCCGAAGGGCGCCCGTAGGCGCCCTTTCTGCTGGTTTGTTCAGGCCGCGTCCTGTTGTTCGGAGATCCGGGAGCGGATCGCCTCGATCATGCTTTCGCGGATAATGGTCTCTCCGTGCACCTCACGCATATGCTCCACGGCGCGGCGGATCACCTCCGCCTCCTCTTCATGACGCGTGTGCCACTCGCAGCCGGGGACAAGCGATCCGCAATGAAATTCCTTCATTGTCCAACTCCTCCGTCTAATGGGCTTTGAACCATAGCACGATATCTGGGTTTCCGTCCGCCCAGGACAAGGTCACGATTTGTATTTTTCGGCGGTGGCCGCAATCTCCTGGTGCAGCCATGTCTTGAAATCCTTTACTTTTTTCGGCTCCGGTCGGTTCTTCGACGTCACCAGGAAATAGCCGAAACCCGTGCGCGCCAGCGCCTTGAACGGCCGTACGACGAGGCCCGTCGACAGCGCATGGTCGGCAAGGGTCTGCCAGGCGAGCATTACCCCCTGGCCGGCGATCGCCGCGTCAAGCGCCAGCGCGGCGTCGGTGAAGCTGTCTCCTTCCCGAAGATCCTTCTCGCTCAGGCCGAAGGGCGCCAGCCAGGTGTCCCAGCTTATGGCGGAGTTCGCATCGCGCACGACCGGAACCTGCAGGATATCGCGCGGCTCCCCGAGACGCTCCGCCAGAGCCGGTGCGCAGACCGGGAAGACCTCCTGCGTCAGCAGCAGTTCCATATCCACCCCAGGCCAGCGGCCTTCGCCCACGCGGATCGCCAGGTCGACATCCGACGTGTCGAGATTGACGAGCGCCACCGAGGCGTCGAGCCGGATGCGCAGGTCGGGATGAAGGGCGGAAAAGCGGGAAAGCCGGGGCACCAGCCATTTCGACGCGAAGACCGGCGCCACCGAGATGGTCAGAACGGTGGCGGTCTCCCGCCGCGACAGCGCGACCGCCTCGTCGAGCCGATTGAACCCGTCGTTGAGAAGGTGCGCAATCTGCTGGCCGAACGCGGTGGGCTGCATGCCGCGCCCTCTGCGGTCGAAAAGCGTTCGCCCGAGCTGCTTCTCGCAACGGATGATGTGCTGGCTGACCGCGCCGATGGTGACGCCGATCTCCTCCGCGGCCGCCGCAAGCGAACCAAGCCGTAGCACGGCTTCTACCGCCCGCAACGCGTTGAGATGCACCCGGTTCAGATTGTTCATATAGATTTTCTATAACAAGACGCAGGTAATCTCCATTGAAAACATACCTGATCGGCAGAAGTATCCCGGATGAGGGCCCGGAGGACAAGTCCATGCTGCAATTTTTCTTGACCGTTCTGGAGGCCATGCGCAAGCGCCTCTCCAACCCGCCGGCGATGCAGGACGACGGCGACGTCGAGGCATGGCGCCGCGATCCGCTCTCCCATCCGGCCATCGCCGCCATGAATCAACGGGAGCTGGCGGACCTGCCGTTCAAACCACGCAGCGGAAAGTGCTGACGTCTTCGCGCGATACGCCTATTCTGCCGCTAGCCGCCGTTCCAGGAAGCCGCCGGATTGGCGCTTCCAGAGCTGGGCGTAGAGGCCGCCGCGGCGGATGAGGTCCTGGTGCGTGCCTTCCTCCACGATGCGGCCGCCGTCGAGCACGATCACCCGGTCAAGCGCGGCCACGGTGGACAGGCGATGCGCGATCGCCACCACGGTCTTGCCCTCCATCAGGTTTTCGAGGTTCTCCTGGATGGCCGCCTCGATCTCCGAATCGAGCGATGAGGTCGCCTCGTCGAGGATGAGGATCGGCGCGTTCTTCAGCATCATGCGGGCAATGGCGATGCGCTGGCGCTGGCCGCCGGAAAGCTTCACGCCACGCTCACCCACATGGGCGTCGTAGCCCGTGCGGCCCTGGGGATCGCGCACGCCCAGGATGAAGTCGTGCGCGCGGGCGCGCTTCGCGGCAGCGATGATCTCGGCGTCGCCGGCGCCCGGCCGGCCGTAGGCGATGTTCTCGCGGATGGAGCGGTGCATCAGCATCGGGTCCTGGCTCACCACCCCGAACTGGCTGCGCAGCGAGGCCTGCGTCACCTCCCGGATGTCCTGCCCGTCGAGCAGGATGCGCCCGCCCTCGACGTCGAAGAGGCGCAGCATCAGGTTGACGATCGTGGTTTTTCCCGCGCCGGAAGGCCCCACCAGCGCCACGCGCTCGCCGGCGCGGATGTGCAGGGTCAGTCCCTCGATGATGCCGCGCTCGCGTCCGTAATGGAAGGAGACGTCCTCGAAGCGGATGTCGCCTTTCGCCGGCGGCATCGCCTGCGCGTCCGGCGCGTCGCGGATCGCCGGTGCGCGGGAGACGGTGCCGGTGGCATCCTGCACGGTGGCATAGGAGCGGATGAGGCCGTTGATGTTGAACATCACATAGCCCGACATCTGGTTGAGCCTGAACATGAGGCCCATCACCGTGGCGATCTCGCCGGTGGTGGCGCCGCCGTTCATCCAGCTCGTCACCGCAAGCGCGCCCACGGCGGTGATCATGATCCCGTTGATGATGGCGACGGCCGCGCGGACGCGGGTGATCGCCCGCGCGAGGGCCCAGACGGCGTCGAGCAGGTTGGCCATGCTCTCGCGCACATAGCCGTGCTCGCGCCGGCCGTTGTCGAAGAGCTTGACCGCCATGATGTTGGTGAAGGCATCCACCATGCGGCCGTTCATGGCGGAGCGCTCGTCCGCCGTCCGCCGCCCGGCGCGGCGCAGCGGCGGCAGGAGGAGGCGCGCCACCGCCAGATAGGAGGCGAACCAGAGGACGAGCACCACCGCCATCAGCGGGTCGAGCGTTGCCAGGATCGTACCCGCCAGTACGAAAAAGGTGAGGAAGCTCCACATGGTCTGGAGCGTGGCGGTGATGAAGTCGCCCGTGGCCTCGCTTCCCTGCAGGATCTTGGTGGCGATCCGGCCGGCGAAGTCGTTCTGGTAGAACTCGTAGGGCTGCTCCATCACCCGGCGGAAGGCCTGCCAGCGCACGCGCTGGTAGAAGGCCGGCGAGATGACCTGCTGCTCCACCACCGTGTTGCCGATCATCACCGCCGCACGCACGACGAGCACGAAGAAGGCGAGGGCGGCGAACTGCGGCCAGTGTTCTGAAATCAGGGCGGCCGGCGAAGTCCGGTCGAGCAGATCGACCAGCCAGCCGAGCCCCCAATAGAGCCCGGCATCGACGGTGGCTGAGAGGGCACCTGTCACGAGAAGCAGGACGAAAGGCCATCTGGCCTGCTTTGCGAAGAAGAGGATGAACGCCCGCGCGTTTCCGGGCAGCACCTCGCGGTCGGTATCGCCGAAGGGGTCGATCACCCCTTCGGCGCGCCGCCACAGAGGGTCGGCCCTGTCGCCTCTCAGATCCTCGTCCGCATTCACTCGGCTGCCTCCGCGGGCTCGATCTCCAGGAAACCGCCCGACTGGCGCCGCCAGAGCTGTGCGTAGATGCCGCCGGCGGCGATCAGCTCGTCGTGCGTGCCCTGTTCGACGACGCGGCCGGCATCCATCACCACCAGCCGGTCCATGGCGGCGATCGTGGAAAGGCGGTGGGCGATGGCGATCACGGTCTTGCCCTCCATCAGGCGGTAGAGATTCTCCTGGATGGCGGCTTCCACCTCCGAATCGAGCGCGGAGGTGGCCTCGTCCAGGATCAGGATCGGCGCGTCCTTGAGCATCACGCGGGCGATGGCGATCCGCTGGCGCTGGCCGCCGGAGAGCTTCACGCCGCGCTCGCCCACATGAGCGTCGAAACCTCGTCTGCCCTTAATGTCGTGCAGGCCGGGAATGAAATCCAGTGCGGCGGCGTTTTCCGCTGCGCGCCTCACCATCTCCTCGTCGGCATCCGGCCGGCCATACAGGATGTTGTCGCTCACCGACCGGTGGAGAAGGGACGTGTCCTGCGTCACCATGCCGATCTGCGCGCGCAGCGAATCCTGTGTGACCTGCGAGATGTCCGTCCCGTCAATCAGGATGCGCCCGCCTTCGAGGTCGTAGAAGCGCAAGAGCAGGTTGACGAGCGTCGACTTGCCCGCGCCGGAGCGGCCGACGAGGCCCACCTTCTCGCCCGGCCGGATCGTCAGCGAAAGGTCTTCGATCACACCGCCCTTCTTACCGTAGTGGAAACGGATCTTCTCGAAGGCGATCGCGCCCTTCGCGACCGTCAGCTCCTTTGCGGCCGGCCTGTCCTCCACCGCGCGCGGACGCGAGATGGAGCCGATGCCGTCCTGCACCGTGCCGATATTCTCGAACAGCATGGTCATTTCCCACATGATCCATTGCGACATGCCCCATAGCCGCATCACCAGCGCGATCACCACCGCGACGGCGCCCACCGAGACGACCTCGTGGAGCCACAGCCAGAGCGACAGGGCGCCGACCACGAAGAGGCAGAGCGAATTGAGCATGTAGAGCAGGCCGTAAAGACCGGTGATCAGCCGCATCTGGCGGAAGACCGTGTCGAGGAAGCCTGTCATGCCGTCGCGCGCATAGGATGCCTCACGGCGCGCATGCGAGAACAGCTTCACCGTCTGGATATTGGTGTAGCTGTCCACGATGCGACCGGTCATCAGCGAGCGGGCGTCGGCCTGCTCCTGCGCAACCTTCCCCATGCGCGGGATGAAGCGGCGCAAAAGCAGGGCATAGCAGATGAGCCACACGACAAGCGGCCCGGCGAGCCGCAGGTCGGCCGAGGCTGCGATCACCAGCATGCCGGTGAAATACACCGTGACATAGTTGAACACGTCGATCAGCTTGATCACGCATTCGCGCACCGCGAGCGCGGTCTGCATCATCTTGGTGGCGATGCGTCCGGCGAACTCGTCCTGGTAGAAGGCCATGGACTGGTTGAGCAGGTAACGGTGCACCTGCCAGCGGATGCGCATGGGATAGTTGCCCATGAGCGTCTGGTGCAGCACCAGCGAGTGCAGCCACACGATGACGGGCAGGAAGACGAGCACGATCAAAGCCATGCCCGCGAGCTTCCAGCCCTCCGTCTGAAGGAACGTCGCCCGATCGTGCTGCGACAGCCAGTCGACGATGTTGCCGAGGAAGGAGAACATCCAGACCTCGGCAATGGCGATCATCGCGGCAAGCACGGCGGAGGCGGCGATATAGGGCCATGCACCCCTGGTGAAGTGCAGGCAGAACGCCACCAGCGTCTTCGGCGGCTGCAGCGGCTCCTCGGCCGGGAAGGCGGCGAGGCGTTTTTCAAACCAGTCGAACATCATTCGTCCTCGAAAATTCTCACCGGTGCCCCTTGCGCGGCGTGAGCGGCGCGCCGGGCTTGCTGTTCCTGATCCGGGGCATGGCCTGTTCCTGAAGAGGCGGTTTTCTGCTGCCCGCGTCGGTAGGAGCCTTCTGTCCCGGATGACTCAATTGTGGCTTTCCGCCAAGCGCTGCAGCGAAGGCTCCTGACAGGGTCTTGGCGGGAGCCTTGCCGCTTGCGGCGGGGGGAAGAGCGGTTGCGGCCGAAGCGGCCGGGATTTCGAGCGCCTTGCGCTCCTTGGGGAATTTGGCAGACATGAACGAATCCTCGAAGACTTCCGGAAAGGGTTCCGGCGGATCCGCTCGTGCGTCTAAGAAGTCGGGAGAAGCTTCGGAACGAAAACCGCCGTCAGGCCGCGCGCCCGGTCCAGGGCCGCGGGCAGATAAGGGAGACCATCCGGATATCCATGTCTGCCTCTGACGGTTTACGTTAAGCTCGCGGGCGTTATATCCATTAGGGCTGCGGATGGCCAGAGCTTTTGTGGAGGCATTTTCGCCTCCATCCATTCCTGTGTCCTCCGTGCGACACCTGGGAACGAGATGACGCAACAGGGCTTCCGTATCGCACTCTTTCAACCCGACATCCCAGGCAATACGGGCGCGATCCTGCGCCTTGCCGCCTGCCTCGGCGTGGGCGTCGATCTCATCGAGCCGGCGGGCTTCGATCTCTCCGACCGCGCGCTGAAGCGGGCCGGGATGGATTATCTGGAACTTGCCGCGCTCTCCCGTCATCCCTCGTGGAAGGATTTCGACGCCTGGCGACGCAAGGAAGGGCGGCGGCTCGTCCTGTTCTCCACCGCCGGAACCGTGCCTTACCACGCCTTCTGCTTCCGCGACGGCGACATCCTCATGTTTGGCCGCGAATCGGCCGGCGTGCCTGAGGATGTGCACAAGACGGCCGACTACCGGCTTGTCATTCCGATCAAGGAAGGAACGCGCAGCCTGAATGTCGCGATGAGCGCCGCGATGGCCTGCGGCGAAGCGGTACGCCAGGTTCGCTGAAGAGATATGCGTGGGGCGGGGCGGTGTCTCGGCTTTCTTCATGAGAGAGCCGCTACGGCCTCAAGCTAGGTTGAGGTCAAGGCTCCGTTTGCCGAGCTTCCAAAACCCAACAGGACGCAGCCTTAATCCGCGCTGGGCAGGCGGCGCATGGTGAACTCGATCACGTTGCCGGGGCGCTCGGCCCAACTCTCGATCTCGGTCCAGTAGGCCTGCTTGGGCCAGCGCTCCAGCCACTCGCGCGCCTTGGCGCGGGCGGCCTCACGCGGCAGCGAGAAGGTCTCGCGCACGAAGCCGTCGCGCGGCAGGCGCGCGCCTTCGGCCTGGGCGCGCTTCTTTTCGAGGGTGCGTTTCAGGCCCTCGAGCGGCGGTTTGGCGGGTACGCGCACGAAAGAACTCCTTGACCCGACAGACAAGAAGATTAGGGATCGGCGGGTGGAATTGCGAGTCATTTGTGGCCGCGCGTTTGCCCGGACAGGCGCGGAAGGATTTCCCATGGGACGACCTGACATCCCGGCCGGATTGCCCGACCGGATCGAAGAGAAGAAGGAAACGGCGAAAGCCTGGTTCGAAGCGCTGCGCGACCGCATCTGCGCCGGCTTCGAGGAACTGGAGGATGAATTGTCCGGCCCGCATGCGTCCTATGCCGCCGGCCGGTTCGACCGCAGCCCATGGCAGCGCGAAGAGGGTGCGGGAGGCGGGGGCGTGATGTCCGTGATGCACGGCCGCGTCTTCGAGAAGGTGGGCGTTCATACCTCGACCGTCTACGGCGAATTCTCGCCGGAATTCCGCAAGCAGATCCCGGGCGCCGAAGAGGATCCGCGCTTCTGGGCCTCCGGCATTTCTCTTATCGCGCACCCGCAGAACCCGCATGTGCCGACCGTGCACATGAACACGCGCATGGTGGTCACCACGCGGCAATGGTTCGGCGGAGGGGCCGATCTCACCCCGATGCTCGAGCGCCGTCGCAGCCAGGAAGACCCGGATACGATCGCCTTCCACAAGGCGATGCGCTTCGTGTGCGACCGGCATGCCGGCGTTGCCGACTATGAGAAATTCAAGGACTGGTGCGACGAGTACTTCTTCCTGCCGCACAGGAACGAGCCGCGCGGCATCGGCGGCATCTTCTACGACTGGCTGAAAAGCCCGGAGGAGAAAGGGGGCTGGGACGCGGACTTCGCCTTCACGCAGGATGTCGGCCGCGCCTTCCTCGTTGTCTACCAGCACATTGTGCGGAAGAACTTCAACACCAACTGGACCGAGGCCGACCGCGAGGAGCAGCTCGTGCGCCGCGGGCGCTACGTCGAGTTCAACCTGCTCTACGATCGCGGCACGATCTTCGGGCTGAAGACCGGCGGCAACGTCAACTCTATCCTCTCCAGCCTGCCGCCCGTGGTGAAGTGGCCTTGAGCGCCATCAAGGCCGCAGCGTCGCGAGCTTGAGCCCGAAGCCGACGAAGACCGCGCCGGTAGCCGCCTTCAGCCAGCGCTGCACCCAGGCCCTGCGGCCCAGTCCCTTGAGGGTGGAGAAGAGCAGCACGAGACTTCCGAACCACACCACGTTGGTGAGTGCGTGGACCGTGACCAGCGCAAAGCCCCATTTGGCGGCATCCGCGCTCAACGGGATGAATTGTGGGAAGGCGGCGAGATAGAACATGGAGACCTTCGGATTCAGCGCATTGGTGAGGAAGCCTTCCGCCACCGCGCGGGCAAGCGTGCGCCGGCGTCGGGCAGGCGTCACCGTGGCGGGCGTAGCGATGCCTTTCCATGCCTGCCAGAGCGCCTTCACGCCGATGAAGCAGAGATAGGCCGCACCCAGCATCTTCACGATGAAGAAGAGTTCGGCCGACTGCACCAGGAGGATCGAGATCCCCAGGATCGACAGCGTCCCGTGCAGGTAGAAGGAGGCGAAGAAGCCCGCGATGTTGGCGAAGCCCGCCGCTTTTCCCGACGTGGGAACGGTCTTGGCGATCAGCACCCCGTTCGGTCCCGGCGAGATGACGAGGAGGGCGGCTACCAAAGCGAAGGCGGCGATATCAAGAAGTGTCATCGGGGGTGTCCTTCTACTCCAGCCACGCGGTCACGAATGTCTCGCTGGCATGAATATCGGTGGTTTCCAGCCGGCCGGGCCCGAGATTCTCGAACTTGTGCGGCGTACCGGCCGGTACGACGAGGATTTGTCCGGGTTCGGCGTCGATCGCCTCGCCGCCAAGCGTGAAGCGGACGCACCCCTCCCGCACGATGAAGGTCTCGGGATAGGGATGGGTATGCAGACGAGGGCCGGCGCCGATCCTGTCGCTCGAAAAGAAAATGACGGAGATGCCCGCCCCGGCGCCGCGGCCTTCCCATTCGCCGTGCCAGCGGTCGGGTGCGTCCGCCCAGGCGTCCCGGTTGATCACATGTGCCATGTCGGGCACCATATTGCGGCCCTGTATTCCTGTCGAGAAGCGTAAAACGCCGAGAAGAATCCATGTTGCGCCCCCCAGGCTCCCGCGATGCCCGCCTCCCGCAAACCGGTGTCAGCACGCTCGACTACGAGCTTGCAGGCGAGATGGCGGCCTCGCTCGGGGCTGCCGGCCAGCGCGCGGAGGAATGCCTCGCGCGGCTGGCCGCTCATGAAGGAGGGGAGGCGGAGCGGAAGGACCTCCTGCGCGCGGCGGCGGATGCCGTCTACGCCTATTTCATCCAGCGCGAGCTCTGCGGCCTGAAGCGTCACGACGACGTGGTGCGCCAGCTGGCCATACCCCGTTCCGTGCTGGCGCGCCTCGGCGCCCGCTAGCTAAAGCGCCTGGTCCTCAGGCTTTCCGGAGAGCGTGGCGATCACGGACTTCAGGCCCGTCAGGAAAGCCTCGCGTTCTTCCGCACTCAGCTTCGCAAGCGCCTGCCCGTTCACGGTCATGGTCGCCTCCATCACCGCCGGCAGCTTTTCTCGCGCGGCCGGGCTCAAGGTGATGAGGGTCGAACGCCGGTCTTTCGGGTCGGGTCTGCGCTCGATCAAGCCGTCGCGTGCCATGCGCGCGAGTGTGGCCGCCATTGTCGGCTGCTCGGTGGAGGCCACCTGCGCAAGCTGTTTCTGAGTCATCGCCTCGCCATCAGCGAGGGCAAAGAAGACGGGCAGTTGACCGGAGGAAAGACCCAGCGATTTCAGTCGCCGGTCGATGGCGCGGGCAAAGAGCCGTGCGGCCCAGTTGGTGAGATAGCCTGCGGATTCCCGGCGGTTCAGCGACATATATATAGCTTGCTATGTAGTTGGATCGTATGCTATGTATTCCATCGTTCGCAACAGCTCGCAAGCAGGAGTGTCCAAATGCCCGCGCGATCCGCCCTTTCCCGTGTCCATGCTGCGGCGGGCATGTTCGCTTTTGCCCTGATCTCGACATTTCTCGCCGCTTCGGCGTGCGCGGAGACAAGTGCTGACCCCGTGCTGATCGCCGCCGTCAAGCGCGCGATCGCGTGGGCGCTTCTTCTCCTCGTTCCCGCCTTGATCGCAACCGGTGGGAGCGGCTTTGCCATGGTGGGAGGGCGTCCCGCCGGCCTCGCCGCCGTAAAGTTCAGACGGATGCGCATCGTCGCCGGCAACGGCCTCCTGGTGCTTGTTCCCGCGGCACTCTATCTCGCCTGGAAGGCCGGGCAGGGCGCATTCGACACCGGGTTCGTCGTCGTGCAGGCGATCGAGTTCGTGGCCGGCGGGACGAACCTCCTCTTCATGGGCCTCAACATCCGGGATGGGCTGGCCATGACGCGCCGCCGCCGCATGCGCCCGGCAGGCTCCGGACCTTAGCGGCCGCGGAGTTTGCCGGATGCAGCTCGGCGCGCGCTGACGGACGGCGGCATTTTCCCCGCGACAATCTGCCCTGTCTTCCGCGGGCGTCTGGACAAGTCCAGGCGTCGAGCATAGAAACCAACGCCAATTGCCGGGGGAACGGCCTACTCGTCGCAGCGAATCCCGATGGGAAGGCGTGGTTTTTCCCCGCTTCTCCCGGCAGGCATGAGGTGAAAGGACCTAGAGCCCCGTGAGCGATATCGATTCGACCCATATCCCGGAACACAGCCGACGGGACTTCCTCTATGTGGCCACCGGCGTGGCCGGCGCCGTAGGTGCTGCCGCCGTCGCCTGGCCGTTCATCGACCAGATGCGCCCGGATGCTTCCACGCGCGCCCTTGCCTCCGTCCGGGTGGATGTCTCGGCCGTCGAGCCCGGCATGTCGCTGACGGTGAAGTGGCGCGGCCGCCCGGTCTTCGTGCGCAACCGGACCGAGCAGGAGATCGAGGAAGCCAAGCAGGTGCCGCTCGACCAGCTCAAGGACCCGATCGCGCGCAACGAGAACCTGCCGGCCGACACGCCGGCGACGGATCTCGACCGCTCGGCCGGCGAGGGCAAGGAGAACTGGCTGGTGATGCTCGGCGTCTGCACGCATCTCGGCTGCGTGCCGCTCGGCCAGGCGGGTGATTTCGGCGGCTGGTTCTGCCCCTGCCACGGCTCGCATTACGATACGGCAGGACGCATCCGCAAGGGTCCCGCTCCGGAGAACCTTCACGTTCCGACCTATGCATTTGTTTCCGACACGGTCATCGAGATCGGCTAAGGCGCAGGGAGAGAAATTTCGATGAGCGGTGGACACTCGACCTACACACCCAAGAGCGGCATCGGGCGCTGGATGGATTCGCGCCTTCCCCTGCCGCGCCTGATCTATGATTCCTTCGTCGCCTATCCCGTGCCGCGGAATCTGAATTACGCCTACACCTTCGGCGGCATCCTGACGCTGATGCTGGTGGCGCAGATCCTCACCGGTGTCGTGCTCGCCATGCATTACGCCGCCAACACCGGCGTCGCCTTCGCCTCGGTCGAAAAGATCATGCGCGACGTCAATTCCGGCTGGCTGCTGCGCTACCTGCACGCCAATGGCGCATCGTTCTTCTTCATCGCCGTCTATGTGCACATCTTCCGCGGCCTCTATTACGGTTCCTACAAGGCGCCGCGCGAACTTCTTTGGATCCTGGGCTGCATCATCTACCTCCTCATGATGGCCACCGCCTTCATGGGCTACGTGCTGCCCTGGGGGCAGATGAGCTTCTGGGGCGCCACGGTGATCACCGGATTCTTCACGGCCATTCCGGTCGTGGGCGAC
Source organism: Chelativorans sp. AA-79 (assembly GCF_029457495.1). Classification (NCBI taxonomy): domain Bacteria; kingdom Pseudomonadati; phylum Pseudomonadota; class Alphaproteobacteria; order Hyphomicrobiales; family Phyllobacteriaceae; genus Chelativorans; species Chelativorans sp. AA-79. The sequence continues at coordinate 3,590,488 of NZ_CP120361.1, read as the reverse complement.
TGGATCCAGCAGCTTCTCCTCGGCGGCTTCGCGGTGGACAACCCCACGCTCAACCGCTTCTTCTCGCTGCACTACCTCCTGCCCTTCATGATCGCGGGGGTCGTCGTGCTCCACGTATGGGCGCTGCACGTGACGGGCCAGACCAACCCGACCGGCATCGAAGTGAAGCAGAAGACCGATACGGTGGCCTTCACGCCCTATGCGACCGTCAAGGACGGCTTCGCCATGGTCGTGTTCCTCCTGGTGTTCGCCTATTTCGTCTTCTACATCCCGAACTATCTCGGCCATCCGGACAACTATATCGAGGCCAACCCACTCAAGACGCCGGCGCATATCGTGCCTGAATGGTACTTCCTGCCCTTCTACGCCATCCTGCGCGCCATCACCTTCAACATCGGCCCCATTGATTCCAAGCTCGGCGGCGTGCTCGCCATGTTCGGCGCCATCGCGGTCCTGTTCGTCGTCCCCTGGCTCGACACTTCGAAGGTCCGCTCGGCGGTCTACCGCCCTTGGTACAAGCTCTTCTTCTGGCTCTTCGTGGCCGATGCCATCTTCCTGGGCTGGCTCGGCTCGCGGCCCGCGGAAGGCGTCTATGTCGCGCTGGCGCAGGTTTCGACCCTCTACTACTTCGCCTTCTTCCTCGTCATCATGCCGGTGCTCGGCCTGATCGAGACGCCGCGCCGGCTGCCCAATTCGATCACGGAGGCGGTGCTGGAGAAGAACAAGGTCGGCGCCACGGCGGCCCAACCCGCCGTGGAGCGCTAAGCGATGCGCAAGGGGATTTTTGAAATGAAACTGTTTCTCCGCGCTTTTGGCGCGCTAGGGCTTGGTCTTGCGCTCGCCACCACTGTTGCGGTCGCCCAGGAACACGAAGAAGGCGGCACGCCGCACTACCCGCTGAAGAAGCCGGAGCCGCAGGAATGGTCCTTCGCGGGTCCTTTCGGCACCTATGACAAGGGCCAGTTGCAGCGCGGCTTCAAGGTCTATCGCGAGGTCTGCTCGGCTTGTCACGCCATGAGCATGGTTCCCTTCCGCAACCTGGAAGACCTGGGTTATTCGGAAGAGCAGGTACGTGCGATCGCCGCCGAATACGAGGTGCAGGACGGCCCGAACGAGGCGGGCGACATGTTCACCCGTCCCGCCACGTCGTCGGACTATTTCCCGTCGCCCTTTGCCAATCCCGAGCAGGCGGCCGCCTCCAACAACGGTGCGGTTCCGCCGGATTTCTCGCTGATCGCGAAGGCCCGTGGCGTCGAGCGCGGCTTTCCCACCTTCATCTTCGACATCTTCACCCAGTATGCCGAAGGCGGAGTGGACTACATCCACGCGCTGCTTACCGGCTACGAGGAGGCTCCCGAAGGGCATGAGGTGCCCGAAGGCACCTACTACAATCCGTATTTCATCAGTGCGGCCTCGCTCGCGATGGCGCCCCCGCTTTCGGACGGCCAGGTCGCCTATGAGGACGGCACGCCAGAGACGGTGGACCAGTATGCGCGCGATGTATCGGCCTTCCTGATGTGGGCGGCGGAGCCGCATCTGGAGGCGCGCAAGCAGGCCGGCTTCACCGTGATGATCTTCCTCGTCCTGTTCGGCGGGCTCGTCTATCTCACCAAGCGGAAGATCTGGGCCGAACTGCACTAGCAAGATCCATCAGCCGAAATAATGAAAAGGGCGCCACGCGGCGCCCTTTTCATTGAGGCTGGAACGGGTCACAAAGACACGAACGGGGCTTTGCCGATGAAACAGTCGCTCGAAGAGACGCTTCTTGCCGCGATCCGCACGATTCCCGACTATCCGAGGCCGGGAATCCTCTTTCGCGACATCACGACGCTGCTCGGAAACGCACGCGCCTTCCGCCGCGCGGTGGACGAGCTCGTCCACCCCTATGCGGGCTCCAAGATCGACAAGATCGCCGGTATCGAGGCGTGCGGCTTCATTTTGGGCGGTGCCATCGCCCACCAGCTTTCCTCCGGCTTTATTCCCATCCGCAAGAAGGGCAAGCTGCCACACGAGACCGTACGCGTGGCCTACAGCCTCGAATACGGACTGGACGAGATGGAAATGCATATCGATGCCGTCTCGCCCGGAGAGAAGGTGATCCTCGTGGACGATCTCATCGCCACGGGAGGCACGGCGGAGGCGGCCGTGCGGCTTCTGCGGCAGATGGGTGCCGAGATCGTCGCCGCCTGCTTCGTCGTCGACCTGCCCGATCTCGGCGGCCGCGCAAGGCTCGAGGCCCAGGGGGTCGACGTGCGCACGCTGATTTCCTTCGAGGGGGACTGAGAGCAGGGCAGGCCGATGGCTAGGCCTCAGGCGGGGAAGGATGTCCCGCGCTGTTCACCCGGTCTTGAGCAGCACTGAGTTGTCGAACGCCAGCACCGTCTCGTTGTCGCCGTTAAAAGCTCCCGCATTCAGCAATAGGAGTTGCCAGCCGGGCCGGGACCCCAGAGGCCGACGGCCGGTGAGTGTCCGGATGAAAGTGATCGTGTCGCCTGCATAGACCGGCTTCGGCCATTTCAGGTTGGAAAAGCCGGGCGAGGGGCCGAATTCGGGGCGCGGCCCGGGACCGTCCCAGGCCACCTTCCGGGCGCGGTCCATATCCATCAGATTGTAGCGCATCCACATGGCACAGGTGTGCCAGCCGGAGGCGCAGAGGGCGCCGAAAATGCTCCTGCCGGCCGCCTCCTCGTCGATGTGGAAAGGCTGTGGGTCGTGTTTTGCCGCGAACTGCTTGATCTCCTCCGCCGTGAAGGTATGGCTGCCGAGCCTGATCGTCTCGCCGATCCTCAGAAAGGAGTCGAGGCTCATGCGGCATCTCCCGGATCTCGCAGGTCGAACAGGATCGGGTTCTCGCATTCGATGACTGTCTCGCCGCGCTGGTTCGTGACCACGTGGCGGAAGGTCACCAGCCCAAGGCCGGGCCGGGACCTGAGCCGCCGGCGCGAAAGCACGGTGGAACTCCCGGCGAGCGTATCGCCGGCCAGAACCGGCTTCCGCCATCGCATTTCGCTGATGCCGGGTGACCCCTGGGAGGCAGAGTCGAGCAGGAAGGCATCGCACATCATGCGCATGAACACGCAGGAGGTGTGCCAGCCCGAGGCTGCCAGCCCGCCGAGCAGGCTTCGCCGGCCGGCCTCTTCGTCCAGATGCATTGGCTGCGCATCGAATGCCCCGGCGAATTCGATGATCTCCTCGGCGGTGAGCGTGCGGGAGCCGAGGTCGAACACCCGGCCCTCCTCCATGTCCTCATAGGCCAGTCGGTTGCGTGCCATGCTGGAAATCCCTCGCGAGCACAGGGCACCAGACCCCGTCCTCATCTTCCCGACTTTATGCCCGGCACGGGATTCGTCAAAGGCGGGACCCCGGGGGGGCGCGCGGCGCATCCGGGCTCCGGAAGAGCCGAAGGTCAGGCCGCCGCGGACTGAGGTGCGCGCAGGGCCTCGAGGATGTTCTGCGGCGAGGAAACACCGTAGGGGTCGGTGTCGCAATTGTCGGAGAAGCCTTCCTCCTCGAACCACATCTCGACCACACCGTCGTCAATGACGGCCGCGTAGCGCCAGGAGCGCATGCCAAAGCCCAGATTGTCCTTGGCGACCAGCATGCCCATCTTGCGGGTGAATTCGCCGGAGCCGTCCGGGATGAGCCCGACGTTTTTGATGTCCTGGGCGCGGCCCCAGGCATTCATCACGAAGGCGTCGTTGACGGAAACGCAGTAAATCGCGTCGATTCCTTCCGCCTTGAACTCCTCGTGAAGTTTCTCGAAATCCGGAAGCTGGTAGGTCGAGCAGGTCGGCGTGAAGGCGCCGGGCAGCGAGAAGAGGATCACGCGCTTGCCGGCGAAATAGTCGGCGCTGGTCTTGTCTTCCCAGCGATACGGGTTCGGTCCCTCGATGGATTCGTCGCGGACGCGCGTGCGGAAAGTGACCTGCGGAACTTTTCTTCCGAGCATATGTGAGCTCCTTAAAGCACAAAATCTTGCAGGCCCCCCGGGAGAGGGGCGTGCAATTCTGAAACATTGGTTGGTTGGCGCCGTGGGAGGCGAACGCCATACGCGCCGAATTAAACATTCGCCTGTGACGATGCCAAGACGCCGCCGCTCGAAAAATGCTGCATGCGCGTAAAAGTCACAAGTTTTGCTGCGGCTGCGAAATCGGGCCGCGTGGCGCCTACACGTTGAACTTGAAGAGCATGATGTCGCCGTCCTGCACGACATACTCCTTGCCCTCGTCGCGCGCCTTGCCGGCGTCGCGGGCCGCGGTCTCGCCGCCCAGCGTTACGTAATCCTCATAGGCGATGGTCTGCGCACGTATGAAGCCGCGCTCGAAATCGGTATGGATCACCCCTGCCGCTTGCGGCGCCTTCGAGCCCTTCTGTACGGTCCAGGCACGCGTCTCCTTGGGCCCGGCGGTGAAGAAGGTGATGAGATCGAGGAGATCGTAGCCGGCACGGATCAGCCGGTCGAGGCCGGGCTCGTGCAGGCCCATGGCCTCCAGGTATTCCGCCGCTTCGTCATCCGAGAGCTGCGCCACCTCCGCCTCGATCGCAGCCGAGATCACGACCGTCCCGGCGCCTTGGGTGACCGCCATCTTCTCCACCGCCGCCGTATGCTCGTTGCCTGCCGCCGCGTCTCCCTCGGTGACGTTGCAGACATAGAGCACCGGCTTCGATGTGAGCAGGTTGAGCGAGCGCAGGACGCGCGCGCCCTCGGCATCCAGCTCGGCGGAGATGAGCCGCACGGGCTTGCCGTCCTGCAGCAGAGCGAGCGCCCGCTCCATGACCGGCAGCACGGCCATAGCCTCCTTCTCCTTGCCGGTGGCGCGCTTGCGCGTCTGGACAATGCGCCGCTCCAGGCTGTCGAGATCGGCCAGCATCAGCTCCGTCTCGACGGTGTCGGCGTCCGCCACCGGGTCGATGCGGCCCTCGACATGGGTGATGTCATCGTCCTCGAAGCAGCGCAGCACATGCACGATCGCGTCCACCTCGCGGATATTGGCGAGGAACTGGTTGCCCAGCCCTTCGCCCTTGGACGCGCCGCGCACGAGGCCGGCGATGTCCACGAAGGAGATGCGTGTCGGTATGATCTCCTTCGATCCGGCGATCTCGGCGATCTTCTTCAGCCGTTGATCGGGCACCGCCACTTCGCCCGTATTGGGCTCGATGGTGCAGAAGGGATAGTTTGCGGCCTGCGCGGCGGCCGTCCTGGTCAGCGCGTTGAAGAGCGTGGACTTGCCGACATTGGGCAAGCCGACGATGCCGCATTTGAAACCCATGGAATATCTGTCCTGTGGAAGCCGTTCAAAGAGTGTTGGCAGGGCTATGGGCGAAGGGATCGACGATCGTCAAGCCCTCGATGGCCTGCCCGTCCTGCAAATCTTCGGAAAGGAAGTAGCGCCGACTTTTCGTCTATATGTTTTTGTCTCGTATAAAGCAGCACGTTTGAGTCGATGAAGACACTACCGGCGCGCATTGCGCTCTTCCGCCGTGGGCATGCGGCCGTCCTCCATCACATCCCACTTGGGACCAGCGAGAAAGCGCTCAAGAGCCTTGAGCTGAGGATTGCGCTCTTCGCCTTTTTCGCCATTGGCTGCGATCACCGCCTCGATGCGGGTGGCGCGGTGCAGCTCATCATCCATGGAAATGGTCACGTTCTTCATCGCCGTCTCCGAACAGCTTCACGAACTCACGAAAACACGAACTCGTGAGGAAATATAGGCTCAGGAGACATTCCGATCATTGCGCCGGTGCGCAAACTCCACTCCGCTCTTATTCCTTCCCAAAGAGCTTTTTCAGCATGGCGGCCATGGGACCGCTCTCGGGAAGCTTGGCGGGAGCATTCTTCGTCCGCGCCTGGCGGATGTGGCTCTGGCCCTTCGGCGCGGGCTTTGCCTCCGCCGCCTCCACATCGCCGCCCCTGCCTTTCACGGCAAGGCTCACGCGGTTCATGAAGCCGGAATCGTCGCCGTCCGCCAGCAGGCCGATATTGTCGGCCAATGTGTCGAGCAGCGGGTCGAGCCATTCGTGGTCGGCCTTGGCGAAATCGCCCAGCACATGGCCGGTCACCCGTGCCTTGTCGCCTGGATGGCCGATGCCGATGCGCACGCGGCGGTAGTCCTGCCCGCAATGGGCGTCGATGGATTTGATGCCGTTGTGGCCGCCCGAGCCTCCGCCGCGCTTCACGCGCACCTTGCCGGGCGCCAGGTCCAACTCGTCATAGAGCACGATCAGGTCGGCCGGCGAGAGCTTGTAGAAGCGCATGGCCTCGCCGACCGCCTGGCCGGAACGGTTCATGAAGGTCTGCGGCTTGACGAGCAGCACCTTTTCGCTGCCGAGCCGGCCCTCGCAGACGAGGGCGCTGAACTTCTTCGACCAGGGCGAAAAGGAATGGCGGCGGGAAATGGCGTCCGCCGCCATGAAGCCGACATTGTGCCGGTGGCCCGCATATTGCGGGTCGGGATTGCCGAGCCCAGCGATGAGAAGCATGGAACGCCTCCCTGGAGCATCTGCAGCCGGGCGGGAACACTCCGGGGCTGCACAATACGGCGCATGAACGGTTGGGGCGGCTGCGAGCGCATTCCGCCCCAAATGAGGAGAGGAGATTACTCCTCGCCTTCCTCCGCCTCCTCCGCGGCAGCTTCGCCGCCTTCGGCTTCCTCGGACTTAAGGCCGGCCGGAGCCGCGACCGTGGCGATGGTGAAGTCCCGATCCGTAATGGTGGGCTTCACGCCTTCCGGCAGTGTCACTGCGGAGATGTGCACGGAATCGCCGATATCGAGCCCAGTCAGGTCGACCTCGATGAAGTCGGGAATGGAGGTTGCCGGGCAGGTGAACTCCACCTCGTGGCGCACGATGTTGAGCACGCCGCCGCGCTTGATACCGGGCGCCTTCTCGTCGTTGGTGAAGTGAACGGGCACATTCACGGTCACCACCGTGTTGCGGCCCACGCGCAGGAAGTCCACATGCATGGCGAAGCCGCGCACCGGATCGAGCTGGTACTCCTTCGGCAGGACCTGGATTTTCTCGCCGTTCACGTCGATGGTGGCGATGGTGGTGCGGAAACCGCCGGCGTGGATGCGCAGGAACAGTTCCTTGTAGGGAAGCACGATGGAGAGCGGGGGCTTCTTGTCGCCGTAGATCACGGCGGGAATCTTGCCGCTGCGCCGAATTGCCCGGGCGGACCCCTTACCGACCCGTTCGCGCGCCTCGGCCGTCAGTTCATAGGACTGGTGGCTCATGGCTTTACCTTTCTTTTATGGAGCGCTTCCGGGAGACGTCGAAAACCGGTCCCGAAAACGAGAAAGCCGCCTTCAGCGCTCCCGCGCCGGGCCGGCCTCCATCCGCACTGCCTCCAAGGGTGTCCGCGCGGACGGCGGGTCTATAGCGCAAGGCCCGCCCGGGCGCAAGGCAGGTGAGCAGGCTCCGGCTGCGCGCCGGCTACTTCGTCTCCAACGGTCCCATCCCGTTCAGATAGCGCTCCAGGGCGAGCGCGGTCTCGCGGTCCAGGCCGAGCAAAATGACGCCATCGCGCTCCACCGGCAGTCCGGCCGTCTCGTCCAGGACCTCCCAGCTGTCGTCGGGCGTCTGCACGGCCTTGAAGCGCTTCTCCGTCGTCTTGGGTTCCATCGGGCTCATCTCCATCCTGATTGCAGGACCGAAAGGGCGGACAAAAGGCCATCAGAGCAAGCGCAGCCGCGGCTCCTGCGGTCTGCACGAACGGCAGGGAAAGGCTCGGGCCGAGATGGTCGGCTCCGACAGCCACGAGAACGGCGAGGCCGGCCGTTCCGGCACCGAGGCCGGCAAGCAAGGGGAGCGTCCTGCCGAAGCCGTGCAGCGAAGCGAAACCGCCGATCGCAAGCATCACCGGCCCGGGCGCCATCAGAATGAGCGCACAGGCGGCCAGCACCTGAAGCATGGCTGTCGATAGGAGCGGCGGGATGGTCACGTGGCGCCCTGTTCCGTTCAAGCAAGCCAGCCTTTACCGATGGCGGACTGTCTCACGCAGCAGATGCTTGCACATCCTGCATTTGTAGGAGATCGTAGAGCCGCAGACGCGCCGAGCCGGAGGGGCGAGAGCTTCGGAGCCATGGAGACATTGCCGCCGCAGGACCTGTCGAGGCTCATCGGCTCGATCTATGATTGCACGCTCGATCCCGGCAACTGGGATCGAACGCTCGCCGAGATCGCCGAGGCGCTTCTCGCGCATTCGCTCATCCTGTCGCTCAACGACTTCTACGGCGACCGTATGGTGATCGACAGGAGTGTCGGCTGGGAGCCGCACTGGCTGGCGGAGCGGACGAAGCACCTGCCGGAAATCCATGCGGTGCTGGCGCGTTGGCTCGCATCCTGCATTTCGCTGGACGAGCCCTTCGTCGCTTCACGCGAGCTTATGCCGAGCCAGGCAGAAGCCTCTGCCTATTTCCGCAACTGCCTCGAGCCGCAGGGCATCGTCGACATCAGCCATTTCTTCCTGATGTACACGCGTACGCACTTCTCGGAGATCGTCGTCGCGCGGCATCGGCGCGCCGGCGTGATGACAGATCGCGAGATTGAGCTAGGCAAGCTGCTCCTGCCGCATCTCAGGCGCGCGGTGACGATCAGCAGGATTTTGGACGCCCGCGCCATCGAGCGGGCGCGCATGGCCCAGGCCCTCGACGCGCTCGCTTGCGGTGTGCTGCTGACGGACGAGCACGGCGCGATCCTGCACCCCAACCGTGCCGCCGAACGCATGCTGCGCGAAGGGACGGGGATTCAGGAATGCGGGGGCATGCTGGAGGCAAAAGCTCCATCGGCCGCACGCGAACTGCGCAGCGCCATCAGGCAGGCCGCGCAGGACGAGGCGGGGATGGGCAGGACAGGTCTTGCCGTCCGGCTCACGGATTCCGAGGCACCGCCGCTGTTTGCCCACGTGCTGCCGATGGCCGGGGGGACCTGCGCGCGACCTTCAACCCGGAAGCGGCGGCCGCCGTGTTCATCGCCGGTGCGCCGGACGAAGAAGATGAGGCGGAGGTGATCGCACGGGCCTATTGCCTGACGCAGGCGGAGACGCGCGTGCTCGCAAGCCTGCTTTCCGGCAGGACGCTTGCCGAGACCGCCGGTGCTCTCGGCATAGCGGCGACGACCGCGCGAACGCATCTCGACAACATCTTCGCCAAAACCGGTGTGCGCCGTCAGGCGGAACTGATGCGCCTTGCCCGGCAGCTTGAGCCGCCGGTGATTTCGGGGGCGCACGCCCGCCGGCCGGCATAGACCGTGCGGGCTGTGCGCCGGAAAGGGCGCCGTGCTATGTCGCCCGGGAAGCCCATACGGAGATTCGACCATGGCCCTGCGTATCGTCCGCCTCGGCACGCCGCGTCTTGCGCGGGAGGGAACGCGCATCGGCACCGTCAGGCGCCCGCCGCGCGGCGTGCGCAAGGAGCGCTATGCCGCCGACGACTGGTTCGACGTCTGGTATCCGGAGCTTTCGCCCAGCCCCGATCTCGTGGCGCGCGCCCAGGCGGCGAAGACGGAGAGCGAATGGAAGGCGTTCGAGCGCGCCTTCAGAGCCGAGATGAACGAACCCGGCGCCCGGCACACGCTCGACCTCCTGGCAACGCTTTCGCACAATGCCGATTTCTCCATCGGCTGCTATTGCGAGGACGAGGCGCGCTGCCATCGCTCGGTGCTACGCACGCTTTTCCTCGAGCGTGGGGCGAAGGTCGAATAGCGGCAGTGCAGCCTCAGTTGAACAGGCTCGAGACCGATTCCTCGGATGCCGTGCGCGAGATCGCCTCGCCGATCAGGTCGGCGATGGTGACGACGCGCACATTGCCGGCCGCCTCGACGGCGGAGGTGGGTTGGATGGAATCGGTGATCACCAGTTCCCGCAGCTTCGAGCCGGTGATGCGCGCCACGGCCCCGCCCGACAGGACGCCATGCGTGATATAGGCGGTCACGCTGGTGGCCCCGTTGGCGAGCAGCGCATCCGCGGCATTGCACAGCGTGCCGCCGGAATCGACGATGTCGTCGATCAGCAGGCAGTCGCGGCCGCGCACGTCGCCGATCACGTTCATCACCTCGGATTCGCCCGGCCGGTCGCGCCTCTTGTCGACGATGGCGAGCGACGCATCGATGCGCTTGGCAAGTGCGCGGGCGCGCACCACGCCGCCCACGTCGGGCGAGACCACCATCACGTTTTCAAGCTTGTAATGCGCCTTCACGTCGCGCGCCATCACAGGCACCGCATAGAGGTTGTCCGTCGGAATGTCGAAGAAGCCCTGGATCTGCCCGGCATGGAGGTCGAGCGTCAGAACGCGGTCCGCACCCGCCTGGGTGATCAGGTTCGCCACCAGCTTGGCCGAGATCGGCGTGCGGCCCGAAGTGCGGCGGTCCTGCCGGGCATAGCCGAAATAGGGGAGAACCGCGGTGATGCGCCGGGCCGAGGAACGCCGAAAGGCGTCGATCATGATGAGCAGTTCCATCAGGTGGTCATTCGCCGGATAAGAGGTCGACTGCAGGACGAACACGTCTTCCCCGCGCACGTTCTCCTGGATCTCGACGAAGATCTCCTGGTCGGCGAAGCGGCGTACAAGCGCCTTGCCCAGGGAAATATTGAGGTAGCGGGCGACGGCCTCCGCCAGCACCCGGTTGGAATTGCCCGCAAAAAGCTTCATGGAGTGATCCTGGCCAGCGCCTCGTTTCATGCGGGGCTTTAAGCGGCGAGACCGGCTATTGCAAGCGCCAATAGCCGATCCGGCCTTCAACAGTCCGGGCTTTGCCCCGTTTGTTCATGGCAGGGATAACCAAGGGTTGCGTCCGCCCTGTTGATTGCACCCGAACGGTCAGCTCCGGGCCTGTCCGCCCTGTAGCCACGCCGCCAGCTCGTCGATCGTGCGGTCGGCGATCGCCTCCATGTTGGCGCCGGTGACGGCCGTCCAGCCTTCGCCCGTTCCCGTCGCCTTCTCCTGCCCCTGGATCCTGTGCAGGCGATTGCCGGCGGGGTCGAGCACGTCCCAGACGAAGATCACCGAGGTTCCTTTCTCGTCGCTGATGGTCGAGAAATAGCCCTTCACGACAAGCGTGGCGCCCTGGGCTTCGGGCGTGATCGTCAGTCCGCGTTGGCCGGCGCGGCTGGACAGGCGGGAGGAGAGAGGGGAGACGGTTTCCGGTGCCGCGCCGATCACGGGCGCGAACTCGATGCGCGCGTCGCGGGCGACGGCGGCGACCTGCTGTCCGGTCTGCGCGCCCACCGTGCTTTGGTCGGAAAGTGTCGTCGTGGTCGCCGCCCCGGGTGCGGTCCGGCTTCCGCTGTCCCTGGGCGCGGCTGAAAGGTCGATCGCGTCCGTTCCGCTGCATCCGGCGGCCGCCGCCGCCAGTGCCAGGATCCAAGCTGCCGTCTTCAAGCGCGCCATCCTCTCTTCCCGCGATGAAAACACCCCCACATGCAATATGTCACCTTATGATCAAATCGAGATGTCACCTTATGATCAAATCGAGTCCGTGGCGAGAAAGCATTGCGGGCGCGGAGTCGGTGGTGAGATAGGTGCGTCCCAGGCACATGGCCGTGCCCGAATCCGAATCCATGATGATCATGTGGGCGAACAGCGTCATGTCTGGGGCGATCGGCTCGGGACTGCCCGCGTAGAACATCTGCGGGTCCATCCAGGAGGGCGAGAAACGGGCCCCCAGCGAATAACCGCAGGCGTTGAGCCGGTGGCGCGTCAGATCGTGCGCCTCCATGACCTTGGCATGGGCGTCGAAGACATCGCCGAACGTGTTTCCCGGCACCATTGCCTTTTCGCAGGCGATGAGCGCCGCCTTCGCCGCGTCGAACAGTTCCTGGTGGCGCTTTGTGGCCCTGCCGGTCAGCACCGTCTGCATCATGGCGGCATGATAGTGGTGATAGACGCCGGCCCATTCCAGCGTGATCTGGTCGTTCTTGACGAGCTTCCGCCGCCCGGCCTTGTAGCGGCAGAGAAGGGCGTCCGCACCCGAGCCGATGACGAATTCGTTCGCCGGATAGTCTCCGCCGCCCTGAAAGACGGCGCCTTGCATCGCCGCGAGGATCGCCGCCTCGTCGCCGCCCTGCTTGATCAGGGGGAGGGCGGCGTCCAGGGCATCGTCGGCGAGTGCGGCCGCGCGTTTCACCTTCTCGATCTCGGCCGGGCTCTTGAGCAGCCTGAGCCGCGCAATGAGATCGGAGGCGTCCTCGATCTTGCCGAAGGTCTGCAATTGCTCGTCGAGCAGCTTGCCGTTCTTGGCCGTCAGCCCGTGCGTGTCGTATTCCACGCCGATGCGCATGCCGAGCAGGTCGAGATCGTTCAAAAGGTTGCGCAATTCCGCCGCTGGGTTGACGCCGTGGCGGTCGTTCCACACCATGATGTTGTCTATGATGGAGGTGCTGCGCGCCTGCCTGAGATCGGCCGACCGCGTGAGCAGGACCATCGAGCCGTCGGCCTTGACCGCCAGGCACTGGAAGAAGCAGAAGCCGAACGTGTCGTACCCCGTCAGCCAGTACATGCTCTCCTGGGCGAAGAGGAGCAGCGCGTCGAGCTTCCGCTCCGACATCTCGATCACGAGGCGGTCGCGGCGAGCATCGAATTCGGCGCGTTCGAAATGCAGGGCCATCAGAATTCCTCCAGGCAAATCGCCGAGATCTGGCGTCCGTAATCCGGTTCGCCGCGATGAGTGGTGCGGCGGTAGGAGAAGAAATTGTCCTCCTCCGCGTAGGTGCAGCGGCCGAGGGTCCCTGCCTTTACCCCGGCCCGGGCCAGCCGGTCCAGAGTGTAGAGTTTGAGGTCGAAGAGCGCGTGTCCGGGCTTGCCGGACAGCCGGAAATAGCGGGCGTTTTCCGCGTCGGCGCTGGTGAAGCGCTCGATATATTCCGGGCCGACTTCATAATTCTCCTGGCTGATCGACGGTCCGAGCACCGCCGTGATCCGCTCGCGGCTGGCGCCGAGCCGCTCCATGGCGGCGATCGTGTTCTCCAGCACACCCGTCAGCGCTCCCTTCCAGCCGGTGTGTGCGGCGCCGACCACACGGGCCTCGCCGTCCGCGAAGAGGACCGGGCCGCAATCGGCCGCAAGCACGCCGAGCGCCAGCCCCGGCTGCCGCGTCACCATCGCGTCGGCATTGGGGCGGGAATTCACGGGAAAGGCCTCGTCCACCACCACGACGGCGGCTGAATGGCATTGGTGGACCGTGACCAGATGCTCCGCCGGCGCCCCCATCCATGCCGCCACCCGACGCCTGTTCTCGCGCACCGCGTCGGGAGAATCGCTCGAACCGAGCCCGACATTGAGGCTGCCGAAGATGCCTTCCGAGACGCCGCCCGAGCGGGTGAAGAAGCCGTGCCTCACGCCGTTTGCGCCGTCGAGGAGGGGCGACCGGAGAGGCTCCGGCTTTGTCTTGTCCAGCATGCGCTGCCTTCTGTCCTGGTTGCGGAGCGCGGATCGTGGGGCAGGGGAGCATGCAAGTCAATCCACGACAAAGGCGGCGGAGCAGCCTGGCGAGCAGTTGAAAGGCGAGGAGAGTTGAACTAAGTTCAATGAACTAAGCTAAGGCCAGGCCATGCGAACCGTCAACATCCATGAAGCCAAGACACATCTTTCCCGCTTGGTGGAACGTGCCGCAAATGGCGAGCCGTTCATTATTGCCAGGGCGGGAAAGCCGCTGGTGAAAGTGACAGGACTGGAAGCGCCTGCCGCCGACGAAGCCGGTCGGCTGGGATTTCTCGGCGGCCGGTTCAGGATACCCGATGATTTCGACCGTATGGGAGAGGAAGAAATCGCGGAACTCCTCAGCGGCAAACAGTGAAGTTTCTCCTCGACACTCGGTTGCTGCTTTGGGCGGCGGACCAGCCCGATCATCTCTCAAAGGCGGCCCGCGAGATATTGGAGAACACCTCGAACGAGCTGATCTTCAGCGCGGCAAGTCTGTGGGAGGTCTCGATCAAGTCCGGGCTCGGCCGTGCGGATTTCCAGGCCGATGCTTGGGTTCTGCGCCGCGGGCTGCTCGATCACGGCTATGTCGAGCTGCCGATTACCGGCGCGCACGCCGTAGCCGTGCGTGCTCTGCCGTCCATCCACAAGGACCCTTTCGACCGTATTCTAGTTGCTCAGGCAATGGTCGAGGGCATCACGCTGCTGACCACCGACACATATGTGGCGGAGTACCCCGGACCGGTGCAGCGGGTGTAGCCAGGATGCCGGCCTAAAACGGCGGCACCTCCACACCCGTCGGCAGCACCGCCATCGCCTTGAAGAGTGTGCCCATCTCGTGAAGTCCCGCGAGCCTTTCGACTTCGCCGCGGATGCGCTCCTGCTCCTGCGGGTCTTTGCCGGCGCCGAGCCGGCCAGCGCGTTCCAGAAGCCCCAGCCCCAGCAGGAATTCGCCCTGCGTCATCAGCCGTGTGACGAGCCCGTGCGTCCGCGCAACCTGGCCCAAGGCGGAAAAATCCACATGGGCCGTCAGGTCCGCTTCGCCGGGATGTGCCAGAACATCGTCAAACGCATGGCGCCGCACGGCCTGCAGCGTCTCGCCCAAGGCGGGGCCTTCGTAGCCGTAGTCGATGAAAAGTCCTGCGCCGCCCGCTCGCGCCAGACGTTCCGCGATCATGTCCATCAACGCTTCCCGGGCGGGTGCTGTCTCGAAGATCGTGCCTTCCGGCGCTTTCTCCGCATCCTTCGGCAGGAGCGAGGGATCGGGTGCGCCCGGGCCGGCCTTGAAAGCGAGCGCCCCGTCATCGGTCTGCCCCACCTTGCGCTCGCACCAGCCGGCAGGCACCTTTACATACTGTTTTACCGGCACGGCGTCAAAAAGCTCGTTGCCGGTGATGAAGAGCGGTCCTTCCGGCAGGTCGTCCACCCGGGAGAACCATTCCGGTGCCGCCGGCGCCTCCACGAGCGTCTCCTTCTGGACCGCCGCAAGACGGGGGCTCGTCTCGACCATCGCAAAGCGATGCGCGGCCACGAAATTCGGATCGAGACGGGAGAGGGTGCGCAGCATGTCCTTCATCAAGGTGCCGCGGCCGGGCCCGATCTCCGCGAAGACCGCATGGCCGGGCGCGCCGCAGGCCTTCCAGGCGGTGTAGAGCCAGACGGCGAGAAGCTCGCCGAACATCTGGCTCACTTCCGGTGCGGTGGTGAAGTCGCCGGTAGCGCCGAAGGGCTCGCGCGTCGTGTAGTAGCCGTCCTGCGGGTCGAACAGGCAGAGCGCCATATAGACGTCCACACCGATCGGCCCCGTGGCCTCGATGAGGCGCTGGATTCGCTGGCTTAGTCTGCTCATGTCTCCTGCCGCGCCGCCGCCGGCGCGCGTGCCGTCAGCATCGCCCAGACGCCCGCCGCCACCATCGGCATCGAAAGCACCATGCCCATGGTCAGCCAGCCGCCTGCGAGATATCCGAGCTGTGCGTCCGGCACGCGGAAGAACTCCACGAAGATGCGCGCCAGCCCGTAGCCGCAGATGAAGGCCCCGCCCACGAAGCGCGGCGTCTTGAGCTTCAGCCCGCTATGGGTCAGGAAACGCAGGACGAGGAAGAGCACCAGGCCTTCGAATGCGGCCTCGTAGAGCTGGCTCGGGTGACGCGGCAGCGGCCCGCCATCGGGGAAGACGACACCCCAGGGCATGTCGGTCGGCCGCCCCCACAGCTCCGAATTGATGAAGTTCGCCACCCGCACGAGCCCGAGGCCCACGGGCGTGCCCGCCGCGATCGTGTCGAGCATGCTCCAGGGATTGATGCCGCGCTTGAGTGAGAACAGCACCATCGCCGCGATCGTGCCCAGCATGCCGCCGTGGAAGGACATGCCGCCCTGCCAGATTGCGAAGACGTCGAGCGGACTGGCAAGATAGCGCGGCAGGTCGTAGAAGAGCACGTAGCCGAGCCTTCCCCCCAGCACGACGCCGGCGGCCGCCCAGATGACGAAATCGTCGAGATCCTCGGGTTTCATGGGCGGTGTGTCGTTCGCCCAGAGCCGCGGCGTGCTCACGAGCCGCTTCGCATACCACCAGGCAAAGAGGATCCCCGCGACATAGCCAAGGCCGTACCAGTGGACGGCGAGCGGGCCCAGCCGGAAGATCACCGGATCGATGTCGGGAAAGGGCAGGGCGGTCAAGGGCAGGAGTAGATAGTCGATCAAGCATGCCTCCCGTCGATTGACCCTGGTCGCGGCGCGAAGCTATGCGAAACCATTGTGGCGCGGTCAAGCCCGCTCCATTCAGGAAGCCGCTTGCATTCGCCGCCGGGTCGTCTTACCTCAAACGGGATCAGGAGCACCGACATGACCAACGGCCCCAACCGGATTCTCGACGAATTCGCCAAGATGGTGACGGACGCGGCCGGTGCCGCCCAGGGCGTGCGCCGAGAGTTCGAGACCATGTTCCGCTCGCAGACGGAGCGTATCCTCAATTCCATGGATCTCGTGCAGCGCGAGGATTTCGAGGCCGTGCGCGAGATGGCCATCAAGGCGCGCGAGGAGAACGCGGCCCTTCTCGACCGCATCGCGGCACTGGAGGCCAAACTCGCGGCAGGTGCGGCCACCGAAAGCGGCGAGAGCCCGGCTCGATCCACGCGCTCCAAAAAATAATTTCCGCTGCCGCCAGCCTGTGTGCAACCGCAAAAAATGCTGGCACCAGAGTCGGTTAGGCGGCACTCTGAATCGAGTGCGGAACGCGGCTATCCACACCGGAAGCGCAGGCCGGCAAAAAAGGACTGGTCACGCGTTGCGCGATCAATAGACTGAATTTGCTGCATGATTCGAAATCATGCGCCAGGCTGGGGCGGGCCTGTCGTGTGTCCTTGTGTGTTCAACTTCGCTCCGCTCAGTGTCGTACTCGGTCGCGTGCCTTGAACCGCATGTGTCACATGGCGGGCGTCGGACGGCGCTCCCCAAGAATGGGAAAGCAGATTTATGAGCCTTCTTGAATTCGACATGTCCCGCGGCGCCCATCCTGTGGACGTCATCGAGCATGTCGCCCACTCGAACGACTGGAGCTTCGAGCGCAACGGCGATGACGAGATCGCGATCTCCGTTGCCGGGACATGGACCGATTACCACGTTTCCTTTTCCTGGATGGAGGAATTCGAGGCGCTGCACGTCGCCTGCGCCTTCGACCTGAAGGTGCCCGAGCAACGTACGCTGGAGGTCATGCGCCTCATCTCGCTCATCAACGAGCAGATGCTGTTCGGCCATTTCGACCTCTGGGAGCGCGAGGGCGTCGTCATGTTCCGGCAGTCGCTGGTGCTGGCGGGCGGACTCGAGCCCACCGGCCAGCAGGTGGAGGTGATGCTCAACAGCGCGCTCGAAGCCTGCGAATGCTACTATCAGGCCTTCCAGTACGTCATCTGGTCGGGCACGGGCGCGCAGGAAGCGCTCAACAGCGTGCTGTTCGAGACCTTCGGCACTGCCTGAGGCTTACAATGGAACGGGCGCCGGAAATCGTCTATGCCGACTTCGAAAAGGTCGACATCCGGGTGGGCACGGTCGTCGAGGCCGAGCCCTTCCCGGAGGCGCGCAAGCCCGCCATCAAGCTGAAGATCGATTTCGGGCCGGAACTCGGCATCAAGAAATCGTCCGCCCAGATCACCGTCCACTACACGCCGGAACAACTCGTCGGTCGACAGGTGATGGCTGTCGTCAACTTCCCGCCGCGCCAGATCGGCAAATTCATGTCGGACGTGCTCACTCTCGGTTTCGCTGACGAGCAGGGCGCGGTCGTGCTCGCATCCGCCGACAAGCAGGTGCCCAACGGCAGCCGCCTGCATTAGCAGGACGCGGGCAGATTGTGCCCTTGGCGCACAATCCTCTTCCAGAGCATCGAACGGCCTGGGACGCGCCGATACGTCATTTCCGTGGGAGAGCCGCCCTCCGGCCCCTATATAACAGCCGGTGCGTCGGGAAGACGCGGCAAAGGCAGGGAGTGGCGATTGGAAACCAACATCGAACTGACGGCGAGCGCCCGGCTCTTTGCGGAGCGGGCGGGGCTTCTCGACCGGCTGGAAGCGTTGCGGCTCGGCGAATGGGTGGCCAAGGGCGATCTCGTCGAACTCACCGGCGCCGGCAAGCCGGAGACCTTCGCCGTGCTCGCGCGCCACATCCGCGCCGGAAAGGACGGCCGCTGCACGCTCGTCCTGCTGCTCGACCATCCGATCCGCTCGGCATAGGGCATTCGGCGCCGGGCGTGACCGCCCGGGCCTGTCGCGAACACCTGTCTTCGCACGTTCCGCTGCCCGGCCGCGCGACCCTGCGGTCACTGCAAGGTGACCAAGTGCGGAATTCGTGCCTCCTTGCGTCGTGTCGGCAGGTATCTATTTTCGCCCCGGTATCCTGCATATACCGCCCCGGGTCGGGTCCTCCCAAGCCGGTCTGGAGCGGTCCAGCTTTGAGGAAATTCTATGTCACTTAAGCTCAATGTCGTTATCGGCAGCACCCGTCCCGGCCGCGTCGGACCGGCCATCGCCCAATGGTTCAAGGATTTCGCGGCGGCGCACGGCAAGTTCCAGGTCGAACTGGTCGATCTCGCCGATTTCCATCTGCCGCTTCTCGACGAGGCGTCGCATCCCAGGCTGCAGCAATACGAGCATGAGCATACCCGCCGCTGGTCGCGGAGCGCGGCATCGGCCGATGCCTTCGTGTTCGTCACGCCGGAATACGACTATTTCCCGCCCGCAAGCCTCGTGAACGCGGTGCAGGCCCTCAATCTCGAATGGGCCTACAAGGCCGCCGGCGTGCTGAGCTATGGCGGCATCTCCGGCGGCCTGCGCTCATCGCAGGAACTGCGTCAGCTTCTCGCCAACGTAAACGTCCACGCCCTGCCGCAGGTGGTTCCTGTCCCCATCTTTCCTCAGTTCATCAACGACGAGGGCGAGTTCCGCCCCAACGAGCAGATGACCGATGGCGCGAAAGGCATGCTCGACGAGTTGCACAAATGGGCGACGGCGTTGAAGACACTCCGGCAGGATCAGGAAGAGCGGCAGAACGAGGCCGCCTGACCGCGAGCACATGCTCGCCGATTCGTGGGCCGAAGCGGCAGCTTCGGCCCTCTTCCTGTACGCCGACACGCCCCCTCAATCGAGATAGCGAAAGCTCTCCGCTCCATCGAAATGGCGAATCCGGATATGGGCGATCGCCGCCGGATCGATCAGCCGCGCATTGACCGCCATGTGGCTTGCGCTCACCTTTTTCACCGGCTCCCAATGAGTCGTACAGCCGCAGATGGGGCAGTGGTGGAATTCCAGGTTACGGTCGCCCCAGGCATAAGGGACCGTCTCGCCGGCGCCTCGTAGAAAGGTCACCTGGCTCGGATGGTAATAGCCCCACAACGTTCCCAGCCGTCGGCAAACAGAGCAATTGCAATCGCATAACCAATCGGGCTCTGCCGACACGTGAACCTTGACGGCGCCGCAATGACAGGTTGCTTCAAGCATGTCTCGCCTGCCCTCCTTCAAGCCGGCACGCGCACCACGACGCGCAGACCGCCGAGCGGCCCATCCTCCAGCATGATATCGCCGCCGTGGCTGCGGGCGATGTCGCGCGCGATGGAGAGGCCGAGACCGGTGCCGCTTTCATCCTGGTTGCGGGCCTCGTCGAGCCGCACGAAGGGCTTGAACACCTCCTCGCGCTTGTCCTCGGGGATGCCCGGGCCGTCGTCGTCCACCGTGACCAGCAGTGTTCCGTCGCGGTGGCGCGCCTTCACCTCGACGCGTGATGCATAGCGGAACGCGTTGCTCACCACGTTGGAAAGCAGGCGCGAGAAGGCGTTGGGGCGCACATGCACCTCCGCCTTGCCGGAAAGCGAGGAGGAGAAGGCACAGCCGCGCATCCTGGCCTCATCCTCCATCTTGGCAAGGAAGGCGGCGAGGTCGAAGCTGCCGGCTTCCTCCTGCGCCTCGCCGCGCGCGAAGGCGAGATAGCCTTCCAGCATCAGGCGCATCTCCTCGATGTCCTGGTCGAGCGCCTTGATGTCGGACTTGTTGCGCGCGAGGGCGAGCTGCAGCTTGAAGCGCGTCAGGATGGTCCTCAAATCATGGGATACGCCGGTCAGCATGGCCGTGCGCTGCTCGATCTGGCGCTCGATACGTTCGCGCATCAGCAGGAAGGCGCTGCCGGCGCGGCGCACCTCCTCCGCTCCGCGTGGGTGGAAATCGCTAGTCGGCCGCCCCTTGCCGAAGCTCTCGGCGGCTTCCGCAAGCTGCAGGATGGGGCGGATCTGGTTGCGCAGGAAGGCCACCGCGATCGCGATCAGCACCAGCGAGGTGCCCACCATCCACAGAAGGAAGATATGTGTGTTGGAGGCATAGGCCTGGCTGCGCCGGGCGAAGACGCGCAGCACCTTGTCCTCGAGCTGGATGCGGATCTCGACGATGTTGGAATCGCCCACCGTGTCCAGCCAGAACGGCCGGTTTATCTGTCGCGTGATCTCCTCGCTCAACGTCTGGTCGAGGATGGAGAAGAAAGGTTTGGGGCCCGGCGGGGGCAGGGGATCGGGCGGCTCGATGCTGATCCTGAGCGCCAGCCGTTCCTGCGCGATGCGGATGACATTGGCGTAATTGTCGTCCTGCGGGTACGTCTCGATGATGTCGATGACAGCGGCGATGTCGCGGGTGACGGCCTGGGAGAGACGCTGCGTCACCGTCTGCCAGTGGCGCTCCATGAAGACGAAGGCGACCACGGACTGCAGCAGGATCATGGGTGCGATCACGATGATCAGCGAGCGCGCGTAGAGCCGCTTGGGCATGTAGTGCGACACGACCCGCCAGAAGCGCCGCCAGCCGCGGCGTATGACGATGGCCGCGCGGCGCAGGCGGGCCGCTCCTTCGCTGCCCTCGGACCATGGGAGATCGTATTTCGCCATTCGCACCTTCCGTTTACCCACCGAGACGAGGCGGCCCGGCAGTCTAGCCGCCTTTGCCTATAGCGTCACGGCGAGGCGAAATCGATCTGGCGGTGCATGGCGGATATGGATATGGACCAGCTCTCGGCAGAGGGAGGGGCATCATTCGGTCGCTGGACCCGGCTGCCGCTCCTCCTCTGGCTCCAGGCGCGTGGCCTATTCCACGGGATCGTAGGAAAGGCTCCAGCCGGGCGAGCAAATCCAGCACCTGGCCGGATCGGCCGGCCGTCGCCAGACAAGACTGCGTACGAATTCCGCACCCGAGCGCCGAAAGGCGTTTTGCAGCCTCTCTTGCTCCGCCTCGTCCGAGACGCCCGCACTGCCATCCGCATGAATGAAATAGGCAGCGCAGATGTGGAATGCGCCGAAGCCGGAATCCTTTCGCTCCACGAGGAAGGCCGCGCCGTGCCTTGAGAAGCGGGGACCTGCCGGCCGGAACGGCTGGCCCGGCACGCCGAGAGGGAAAACAAGGCGTCCGCCCGGGGCGAGGTGCTCGATCCAGCGCTCCTGCGGAGCCAGGACCGCGAAGTTCACATAGATGCGGTCGGCCGGTTCCCGCGGCCATGCCGCGGCATCGTCGACGACGACCTCGACATTGGGGAAATGGCTGAGAGCCGTGCGCGCGGTGCGCGCCAGCACCTCATCGATTTCGACTGCGATCACGCGGCCCTGAGGTCCGACGAGCTCTGCAAGAATTGCGGAATAATAGCCGGTGCCCGCGCCCA
This sequence comes from Chelativorans sp. AA-79, assembly GCF_029457495.1. Classification (NCBI taxonomy): domain Bacteria; kingdom Pseudomonadati; phylum Pseudomonadota; class Alphaproteobacteria; order Hyphomicrobiales; family Phyllobacteriaceae; genus Chelativorans; species Chelativorans sp. AA-79. The sequence goes on along the minus strand of NZ_CP120361.1, from coordinate 3,568,898 downwards.
GGTGGACCACGGTCTGTCCCGGCCTCGGCGAGAGTGCGTTCAGAAGGCGCGCATGAAGCGATGGGCCGCCATTGTTGACGCCGCGCCATGAAGACAGCACGAACAGGACATCCTGATAGGCATAGACCGGATCGTTCGACGGGAGATTGGCCGGCGCCGTCGTAAAGTCGACGATCTTCCAGGGTTCCGATCCAAGGAAATTCTCGCGCCGCACCGTGCGGAAGGCGTGTTCGAGCGCGGCATTGCCGGCAACGCCGGCGACAGCAAGGATCTGCCGCGCAAAGGCAGTGCGCACCATTGCAAGTTCTTCCTCGGTCATGGCCTCCATGCCTATGCGAGAAGTCGGTCGTGGAGATTACTGCGCAATCTTGAAAAGACTGCAACCGGTCGGGAAAACGGATTCGGCGCCGCAGTTCTGTTCCACCCTCAGGCGACAGGCGACGTCGCGCACGGCTGCCGCCGGGCGGGAATGCTGGACCGCGTCCGCCGTACAGGAAGGGAACCAATCCGCCGCGACGGCACTTGGGAAGCAGTTGCAGAGACGTGTCATGAACAAGCAGAAGACATTTCCCGCCCTTCTCGTGGCGGCCGGTGCGGCGGGCATGGTGGTCCTGCTCGCGGTCATCGGGCTGCTGGTCGTCTACACGGGCGCCTATAACGTCGCCGCAACGGAGGAGCACCTGTCCCCGACCCGCTGGGCGTTCGACACGACGCTCCGCAGTTCGGTCGAAAGCCGCGCGGAGGGCGCTGCTGCGCCGGAGAACATCACGCAGGAGATGATCGCGGCGGGCGGGGCTGAGTACAAGGCCGCATGCCAGCACTGCCATGCCGGCCCGGGCGTGGAACGGGCGGAATGGGCAAGCGGCATGCGGCCGAGACCTCCCCATCTCACCGAGGCTGCCGCCGAATGGGAGTTCCAGGAGGTCTACTGGCTCGCCAAGCACGGTATCAAAATGACGGGCATGCCAGCCTTCGGGCCGACACATGACGACCAGACGCTCTGGAGCATTGCCGCCTTCGTCAAGCAACTGCCGGCGATGACCCCCGAGGAATACGCTGCCATCGGAGACTCCGCCGGAGAAGGCGGGACCGGAGGCGGGCAAGCGCACTGACTTGGTGACGAGAACGATGCAGATGTCTTACTGGCGCTTCGCTGCTATGATCGCCACGTCCACGGTGGTCATGTATGGGCTCATGTACCTGAACACCTATGCGCTGGAGCACGTGTTCTGGAGCGAGACGCGCGCCTGGATGGCCCTGCTGATGGGCGCGACCATGGCGGTCATCATGCTCGCCTACATGCTGGGCATGTACAAGAAGAGGGCGGTGAACCTTGCGATCTTCGGCGGCTCTGTCGCTCTCTTCGCTCTTTCGCTCTGGCTGGTGCGGAGCCAGGCCACCATCGGGGACATCGAATACATGAAGGCAATGATCCCGCATCACTCGATCGCGATCATGACGAGCGAGCGGTCCCAGATCTCCGACCCGCGCGTGCGCAAGCTGGCGGACGAGATAATCGAGGCACAGGAGCGGGAGATCGCCGAAATGAAGTACCTTATCCGCGATCTCGAGGCGCGGGACTGATGCGCTCTCGCTCCTCCCGAGGGTTGGCATCCCTTCTCGCGCTCATCCTCGCATCCGGCCTCTCCGCGTGCGGTGAGAGTGACGCGCCGGACGATGAGCTCCACCCGGTCCGCTCCCACGAGGTCCCACGCGTCGTACCGGCAGGCGAAGCCGTGTCCGGCCTGCACATCCCGACGCTCGATCCCGAGACGATGAACGACGCTGAGGTTTCCGCGGCCATCGGTCCGGGCTCCCGCTGTGAATTCCGGTACACCAGTTACGGCAGACCCATACTGGCCGTGAAGGCCACACCGGACGGGGCGGCGGAAGGAGCGGTCAAGCTCGGCGGGAATCTGGTGGTCCTGAGGTCGCCGTCGAGTTCCGGCGAATTGCTGTTCTCCGCCGATCAGGTGCGGATGAGCCTGTTGCCGGATGGAGAGGCAAGTCCCGGCGAGACGCCGGAAGAGGCGACGTCGGTCTTCGAGGTGGGCGATAGTCTACGGGTCGGATACCGCGGATACTATCGGTGCACCGGGTGATCCGGACGGCGCATTCCGAGCGTGATACCCGGTGCGCCCGCTCAGAGAATCAGTACCGCAGAGCTGCCGTTCCCAACGGTAGAGGACATCCGGCTCGCGCTCTTCGTTGTCGTCGCCGTCGGTTTCGCGGATCGCCCTAAAGCCTCGTGCCTCGTAGAACTGTCGCGCGATGGCGTTTTTCTGGAATGTCCAAAGCTGCAGGCTGGGCGAAGCCGCTTTTGCCGATTTCAGGAGGGCGTCGCCTGCGCCCTTACCCCGATGTTTCGGCAGGATGTAGAGGTGGTCGATCCAGCCTTCGCGGAAGGCGATGAAACCGACAATGCCGCTCCCGATTGCACCCCATACTTCGCATTCCGCGAAGACACGGTCTCGGAAGAAACTGCGATCCTCTTCCGGAGTGTGGAGACCTGCCAGCCAGGGCAGCCGCTCGTCGAACGCGGTGCGAAGGATGATTGCGGCGTGGTCCATTTCGTCCAGAGAGAGGCGACGCAGTCGATGTTGCATGCACTGCCTCCGGCGCTGCCCCCTACTCCACGCTCAGGCGATAACCGATGCCGCGCACGGTCTGCAGCCAGATGGGATTGGCCGGGTCGCGTTCGATCTTGCGGCGGAGCCGGTTTATCTGCACGTCGATCGTGCGCTCGCCCACCTCCGAGTCCTCGCCCACCAGTTCGTGCCGCGGGATCGTCTCGCCGGCGCGCTCGGCGAAGATGGCCATGATCTCGCGCTCGCGCTCGGTGAGCTTCAGCAGCTCGCCGGCGCGCTTCAGCTCCCGTCGGGTGATCTGGAAGGTGTAGGGGCCGAACACGATCTGCTCCAGCTTGGGCGTGGTGGGTTGCCCGCCCCGGCGCAGGATGTTGTTCGCCCGCAGCACCAGTTCGCGCGGATCGAACGGTTTCGCAAGATAGTCGTCGGCGCCAGCTTCCAGCCCGCTCACGCGGCTGTCGGTCTCCGAAAGCGCCGTCAGCATGAGGATCGGCACGTCGCGCTCGCCGCGCAGGCTCTTCGTCAGCGTCACGCCGTCCTCGCCGGGCATCATCACGTCGAGGATGATCAGATCGAAGTCGAGCCCGGCAAGCTTGCGGCGCGCCTCGGCGGCATTGGCCGCCACGCTCACCCGGAAACCCTCCTCGCTCAGGAAGCGCTTCAGCAGCGTGCGGATGCGTGTATCGTCGTCGACGACGAGCAGATGGGGCGCATCGTCCGACGGCGCGTTGACCTCTGCGCCCAGTTCCTCGTGCGTCATCATGGTTTTGTCCCTCCCTCACCCACGTGGCCATTGCCCGCCGTCCGGTCGAGCTGCACCCTGAGTTCCGAATTCACCATTGCCCTCAAGAACCGTTCCAGAGCGGCTCGATCGCTGATTCCGGCCTCCTCCAGTGCAGAATGGATGCGGCGGGACTGTGGCAGCGCCAGCTCCACCGCAAGGGCGTGCCCCTTCTTCGTCGCGTAGAGCTCGCGCTGGCGGCGGTCGCGCGGACCTTGCACCTGCACGATATAGCCGGTGTCGATGAGCTGCTTCAACACGCGCGCCAGGCTCTGCTTGGTGATCCTGAGGACCTCCAGCAGTTCGGCGACGGTCAATCCCGGCCGGCGGTTCACGAAGTGCAGCACCCGGTGATGCGCGCGCCCGAAACCGTAGCTTGCGAGGATCTCGTCCGGATCGGACGTGAAGTCCCGATAGGCGAAGAAAAGCAGCTCGATCAGGGTGAAATCGAGGTTGTCGGCCACCGGCTGCGGCTCATGGTGTTCCGTCGGCTTCATGGGGCTTTTCATCGCTCTTATCCAGGCTGCCCAAAATTACGTCAGCCATATTGACATATTTTAGGCAGCTTTGTAATTTCTGCCAAGCTTTTCGCCTTATAGCGAACAAAAAGAGCGTGTTGAGGTTGTTTTTTCGGAACTTTGCAAGGGTGTGCCTGCAGACCGGTACGGCCTAAAAGGTTTGCCTCAGGACGCAGTGTTCCGGCATAATCCGGTTTTCGCCCGGACTTCTTGGGCATTTTCAGGGCAACGGGGCCCGAAGGAGACTTAGGATGGCATCTGTTCCTTTCGACCAGCTTGACGGCTTTATCTGGATGAACGGCGAGTTCGTACAGTGGGCGGATGCCAGGATTCACGTACTCACCCACGGTCTCCACTACGCAAGCGCGGTGTTCGAGGGCGAGCGCGCCTATGGCGGCCAGATCTTCAAGCTGACCGAACACACGGAGCGGCTGCACGAATCCGCGCGCCTCATGGGCTTCCGCATCCCCTATACGGTGGCTGAGATCGATGACGCATGCCGCCAGCTTCTCGCCAAGCAGAACCTGCAGGACGCCTATGTGCGTCCCATCGCCTGGCGCGGCAGCGAGATGATGGGCGTTTCGGCGCAGAACAACCGCATCAATCTCGCCATCGCCATCTGGGAATGGCCGAGCTATTTCGATCCGGAGCAGCGCCTGAAGGGCATTCGCCTCGACATCGCTGAGTACCGCCGGCCGGACCCGCGTACGGCGCCGTCCAAGGCCAAGGCGTCGGGTCTCTACATGATCTGCACGCTCTCCAAGCATGCGGCAGAGGCCAAGGGCTACAACGACGCCATGATGCTCGACTGGCGCGGCCAGGTGGCCGAAGCCACCGGCGCCAACATCTTCTTCGTCAAGGACGGCAAGCTGCACACGCCCGATCCGGACTGCTTCCTGGATGGAATCACCCGGCGCACGGTGATCGATCTGGCGCGCCGGCGCGGCCTCGAAGTGGTCGAAAGGACGATCCAGCCGGAAGAACTCACGGATTTCGAGCAATGCTTCCTCACGGGCAGTGCCGCGGAAGTGACGCCGGTCGCCGAGATTGGGCCTCACACCTTCCAAGTCGGTGAAATCACTCGTCTTTTGATGAATGATTATTCCGAGGAAGTGCGTCCGCGCCAGCGGCTCGCGGCCGAATAGAACACGCCGCGCTCGCGCAGTCGTGCGCGGGCGCGAGCCCCTCCTTATTTGACTTTGGCCGGATTCGGCGTTTCATGGTGAGCGCCGGCACGAGGCCGGCTATTTGAGGAGAGGGCTAAGATGGAAGCATTTGTTCCCATCCTTGTTCAGGCCATATCCGGCGTTGTCGCCGGTGAGGCAGTTGGCGCAGCGTTCAAGAAAGCGGCGATGAGTCAGCTGCCGATCATTCTGAGCGGCATCGTCGGCGGCGTTGGGGGAGGCGCCTTGCTGTCTGGTATGGGTGGTGAGGCAGGCGCGTTGAGCGGTGTGCTTGGCCACGTGGTCGGGGGCGGCGCAGGTGGCGCCATCCTTACCGGCATCGTCGGCGCGATCATGAATTCCATGAAGAAGGCCTGACGCCTATTTGCCAATTGTTGCGGACGGGCGGCTTGGCCGCCCGTCCGTGTTTCAGGCAGTGGACTATAGGAGTGTGCGGTTCCGCCATTGTCTCACGGCGAAGCGCGATTGCCCTGTTTTCCCCTATTGCCTTATTGCCCCATTTCCCTATTCCCTTGTTCCATGAGTATCAGAGCCGGCATCATCCCCGTCACGCCGTTCCAGCAGAACTGCACCATCCTGTTCGACGAGGGGGAGAAGCGCGGTGTGGTGGTCGATCCGGGCGGCGAAGTGGACCGCATCCGCGAGGCCATCGAACAGGCGGGTCTTGCCGTCGAGGCGATCTGGCTCACGCACGGCCATATCGACCATGCCGGCGGCGCCATGGATCTGAAGGAAGCGCTCGGGGTGAAGATTCTCGGGCCCCATGAGGTCGACCGCGAGCTTCTCCTCAATCTTGAGGCGCAGGCGCGCATGTTCGGGCTTTCCGATCCTGTCCGTGACGTTGCGCCGGACCGTTTCCTCGATGAGGGGGAGGGTGTCTCCTTCGCCGGCCACGAATTCAAGGTGTTCCACTGTCCCGGCCATTCGCCGGGCCATATCGTCTTCTATAACGAGGCGGCGAAGTTCGCCCATGTGGGCGATGTGCTCTTCCACGGCTCCATCGGTCGCACCGATCTGCCGGGCGGCGACCACGCCGCGCTCATCCGTTCCATCAAGGAGAAGCTCCTGCCGCTCGGCGACGATATCGGCTTCCTCTGCGGCCATGGGCCGGGCGGCCGGTTCGGCGAGGAGCGGCGGACCAACCCGTTCCTGGTATAAGGGGAAAGCAGGCGAGGCTCAAAACAGCGCCCGAAGGCGCTGTTTTCCTTTGCCGCATACATGCGACGCCGGGCTGCTTCACCCGCTGATCTGTCAGCCGATATTGCAGAAGTGGCGGCGGCCGTCATAGCCCATATAGGTGCCCGACTCCGGATCGAAGCTGCGGTAGCGGATGCTGCAGGCGCGGTACCACTCGCGCGTCCAGGGCTCGGCGCCGTAGTGGACCGGGGCAGGCCGGTAGACGGGCGCCGGACGGTAATAGCCGGGGTCGCGATAGACAGGCGCCGGTCGGTAATAGGTTGGCGGATCGATATAGACCCGCTCCGTGCGTGGCTGCGCCAGCACGCCGCCCACGATGGCGCCGACGGCAAGGCCGGCGAGGCCGGCGGCGAGCTCGTCGCCGCGATCGCGATGATGGTGGCGCCGCCAATGGTCGTGCGCCTGGGCTGCCGGAAGCGCGGCGAGCGTGGTCGCCGCCACGGCGACACCGAGAATGGCACTCTTGAGGATCCGGTTCATCTTCGTCTCTCCTGTATCGCGCGATCGCCTGATCGAGCGCTGATGCCGGGATGCTATGATCCCTTAGCTGAACGGCATCTGAATGGTAAACGCGGCAGGATGTGGGCCGGGTTCCCGACCTCCGGTCACATTCGGGTGCGGTGTGACACAAAGCGAAGAAGACAAATAAAAACGCCGGCTCGAAAGCCGGCGCCGCGGAATTCTCCGGCCGCTCGGCGGCCGTCGGTCGATCAGCCGAGGGCGAGATTGACGGCCTTCGGTCCCTTGCCGCGCTTGTCCGGCTCGGTGTCGAAGGTCACCTTCTGGCCGTCCTCGAGGCCCGGCAGGCCGGAAGCCTGCACGGCGGAGATATGCACGAAGACGTCCTTCTGGCCATCATCCGGCGTGATGAAGCCGAAACCCTTGGCATGATTGAAGAATTTCACGATACCGCTCTGGGACATGGGAAGGGATCCTTTTCTCCCGGTCAATCAAAGTCTGCGGACCATAGTCTTTCGGGCTATGGCCCAGGGTTCCTCGGTCGTTTACTGGGGGAGAAGAAACAGTCAGCTCGCGTGCGATCCTGCCGGACTTCTTGTGCCACGCGACTTCCCGGAAGCCTTTCTCGTGTCTATTGCCGGGGCATGCTATTCCAGTCTCCGGGCCGGCAAATGCCCGAACGGCGAAAAGTTTCCCTCATTTTCTCATTTGCGGCAAGCGAAAGTTTTGTGTCGGACTTCGGCACGGGGCAGGGGCCTGATCGCCGCCGCCGCATAAGAAAAAGGCGCGGCAGGATGCCCGCCGCGCCTCTCGATCATCGGCCGCTCGAAAGCGGCATGCGGCTTATGCCGCCGAAAGGTTCACCGCCTTCGGGCCCTTGCCCATACGGTCCGGCTCGACGTCGAAGGAAACCTTCTGGCCGTCGACGAGCGAGCGCATGCCGGAAGCCTCGACAGCCGACACATGGACGAAGACGTCCTTCTGGCCGTTATCGGGCGTGATGAAACCAAAGCCCTTGGAGGCGTTGAAGAATTTGACCGTGCCGGTCTGGGACATGGGAAACTCCTTTTCCCGTTCGTAAAGTGGCGTCTGTACGGCCTGTACAGGTTCGCCGTCGCCGCGAGTTAAGATGTCGGGAAAAGGTCGTCCAAATAAGCGTCCAGTTCTCCGGGTCTGCAATCCCCGGGGCGTCACGCTTTATCGCATGGAAACGCGTCCGAAGCAAGGCTCGTCCTGGGCTTTCGGCTACACGCTACGCTTGAACCAGAAAGCTTCCGTGATGCGGTCCATGCCGATGCGTTCATAGAAGCGCACCGCATCGGGCACGGAAACCAGGAAGAGCGCCACCCGCGGCCCGATCTGCCGCCGCGCCTCCTCCAGCAGGCCCTTGCCGATGCCAAGTCCCTGCGCGGAGGCCGCGACGGCAAGCTCAGACACGTAGCAGCACCAGGCGGAATCCGTCACGCCGCGCGCCACGCCCACCAGCGGCTTTCCCGGCTGGTCGAGCCTGGCGGTTATGATCAGGCCAGCCTGTTCGAGCATGGTCTTAAGCCGCGCCTCGTCATCGACCGGGCGCATCGCGCCGAGGCCGGATTCGACGAGCACGCGGCGGAACTCAGCCACCTCCAGTTCCTGTTCCCGTGCGTAGATGACATGGGGCCGTTCGCTCATGGATGCAGATTGTATGATAAAGAACCGTCTGGAAAGGGATTTCCGCTACCGCAGCAGCGACCGGCCCGTGGGCGAGAGCCGCGATATCGTGAGCGGCGCATTGGCGTGTCCGCCGAAGCCGTCCGCCATCGCTTCCTGCCAGCCTCGCGAGGCATGGAGATGTGCGGAGAAGGCCCGCTGCGCGGCTTCGTCCTCGAAGCGCGCGATCCACACGAAGACGCGTTCCTTCCCGCGCACCGGCAAGCGGGGAAAGGTGTTTTCGCTTTCCTCGGTCACGAGACACGTGCCCTCGGCCGCCCCCGCGTCCATGAGGACCGGCAGAAGCGTGCTCGCAAAATAGGCGGGGAAGGCGTCCGCCCGGTGCGGTGCCAGCGGGAACACGGAGACCGTGAAAACCGCCGCCGTCTTGTCCGGGGCGCCCCACGCCGACCGTTCGCGACCGTCCAGCGCGAAAGCCGCTCCGTCGGCCGCCGGCCGCAGGAGCAGCACGTCGTCGAAGCGGTTCATGGTGGCGTTGGCGGCATTCCGGTGCTCCGCCCAGACCGGCCCGCCATAGAAGGCTGTGAGCGCCGCCCTCCGGCTCTCCATGCCGGCAAAGCCGCGCAGCCACACGAAGTCATCGGGCCGGTCGAGGTCGCGGAACTGGCCCAGAACCGCCATGCCGCAAGCTTCCTGGCTTTCCACCAGATGCCGGTCGAAGATGGCGATCAGGTCCTCGCGCTGGCCGGGATGGAGGAGATAGCGCCGCAGCTCCACCACGTTCTGGTGCGTCGGGGTTCCGGTCCTGCCGGATCTCACTTGTATGTCTGCGGTCATCGTCGGCTCCGTTTGCGCAGACAATGATAGCAGCCCACTCCTGTCAGCATGTCGTCAGGAGCCGATGACCCGCTGTTCCCTCCAGCGTCCTTAGCGGTCCGACGCCAGCAATTCGCGCAGAATTCCCGCCACATGCTGCACCGCCTGATCGCCGTCGCGCCGCTTGTGCCATGCCAGATGCAGCGGGAATCCGTCCACGGCGATCGGCGGTTCAAAGGCCGCGAGGCAGTCGCGTTCCCGCGGCATGCAGCGGCTGGGCAGCATCGCGATGAGGTCCGATCCCTCCAGAAGCTGCGGCACGATCGAAAAATTGGGCACGACGACAGCCACCCGCCGCGCAAGGTTGCGGGCGGCCAGCGCTTCGTCCAATGGCCCGGTCATGTGTCCGCGCCCGGAAACCAGCACATGTGGATAGGCGATCCAGCTTTCGAGGTCGAAACCCGGAGCCGCCGGATGGTCCCTGCGCATCGCGACCACATAGTGCTCCCGCAGCAATTCCTCGCGGCGGAGGGCCGCATCATGCGTGGTGAAGACCGAGGCCGCGAGGTCGATTGCGCCCTTGGCCAGCATGTCCAATGCCTGCTCCGCGCCGCGCCACGTTTCGACGACGAGATCGATCCCTGGCGCGCTTTCCCTCAGCCGCTCGTGCAGCGGCCCCACAACGAAGACGGCCGGATAGTCTGCCATGAGCACGCGCACGGTCTGGCGCAGTTCGCTCAGCGGAATCTGGGGCGGGGCGATCACCGCCTGGACTTCCGCGAGCAGGTTCTTCAGCGGTTCGCGCAGGCTTTCCGCCCTGGGCGTCAGCCGCATCCCTCCCTTCCCGCGCTCCAGAAGTGCGTCGCGAAAGAGATGCCGGCAGCGCTCGAGCGCGCTCGATGTGGCGGGCTGCGAGAGCCCCAGCCGATCTGCCGCACGCGAGACATGGGCTTCTTCCAGAAGCGCGTCGAGGACCACCAGCAGGTTGAGATCGATGGAACGTAAATTCATGAAATGGATAATGACATATATCGGATATTAATTGGAAGAATTCTTATAGCGCCTGCATCTTCCCTCCATCACCAAATGGAGGTTGCCATGACGAAGACGCTGATCCTGCTTTTTCACCATGATCTCTCACGCTCCCGCGCCAATGCGGCCCTCGCCGCCGCCGCCGGCTCGGTGCCCGGCACGGAGGTGGTCGATATGCAAGCGCTCTATCCGGCGGGCGAGATCGACGCTGGCCGCGAGGCGGCCCGCCTGCTCTCTGCCGACCGGCTGGTGCTGCAGTTCCCGCTGATGTGGTATTCGGCGCCGCCGCTTCTGAAGGCGTGGCAAAACGCGGTGCTCACCCGCATGTATTATATCGCCTACGAGGCGGAAGGCCGGAAATTCGAAGGTACACCGCTCAAGCTTGCGGTTACTGCGGGCAATGTGCCGGAAGCCTATTCACCGTCGGGCATCAACCTGTTCCCGTTGGATGAGATCCTGAAGCCGCTGCGCTCGATGGCGAGCCGCTATGCGCTCCCCTGGTCAGATCCCTTCCTGCTCTACCGGGCGGACAAGCTTTCCGACGGAGCACGGGAAGAAGCCGCTCATCGTTACGTTGCCGAATTGCGCGGATGGATCGCCGAAATCACGCCCGCCGAGGCGCCCGCCCGATCCCGGCAACTCGTCCCGGTGCAGGGGTGATCGTGATGTCCCTCCCTCAGGAAAGCCCCGCCGGCGACCGCTCCCATCGCATTGCGCCACGCCATTTCGCCCATGCGGCCCGGCTCGTGCCGGTTCTCCTCTTCGCTCAGTTCTTCACGGCTGGTCTCTCCCTGTTCCAGGACGCCGCGTTCTGGGAGTGGCACGCCGTTCTGGGCGCGCTGGCCGCCGTGCCGATCCTGGCACTGTTCATCTCGACGCTGATCGTGCGCAGCGTCCGGCCGCTGCGCTGGTGGGTGGGATGCCTTGTGCTGCTCTATCTCCTGCAGATCGTCTACATCGTCGCCGGTCAGAATTCCGGCTCCGGCGTCCTGCAGGCGATGCATCCTTTCAACGGGAGTCTGCTGCTTGCCGCCGCGCTCGTCATCGTCGCCAAGGTCGAGCGCAGTCATAAGGGATGATGCGAGAGGGGGCTTCGCGCTTTGCGGCGCTTCGTGCTAGCGGTTCATGGCCGGAGTGAAACGGGAGAGGGCGGTGAGGGAGCTTCTTTTGCTGCGCCACGCGAAGTCGAGCTGGGAGGATCCCGCGCTCGAGGATTTCGACCGCCCGCTGGCCGAGCGTGGAGAAAGGGCCGCGCCGAGGATGGGTCGTGAGATCGCGGCGCGCGGCTGGGTGCCCGACCGGGCCCTCGTCTCCTCCGCCTTGCGCACCCGCCAGACCTGGCGGCTGGTCGGGGCGGAATTGGGCGAAGCCGCTCCCGTCGCGGATTACGATTATTCTCTCTATATGGCCTCCGCGGACGTGATCCTGAAAGCCATCAGGACCGTTCCCGAGAATGTCCAGCGTCTCCTCGTCCTCGGCCACAATCCCGGCCTGGAGGAGTTCGCGCGGATGCTGGCCGGCCCGGGCTCAAAGCGGCCGGCCCTGAGGCGGATCGAGGAGAAATTCCCCACCGCCGCGCTGGCACGGTTCGAGTTCGAAGGGCCCTGGCCGGCCCTCGGCTCCGGAGGCGCCCGGCTCACCCACTTCCTGCGGCCGAGGGATTTCGCCTCCTGACAGCCTCCTGTCAGCAACGTCGCGGCGGAAGGTCCGGGGCGACGCGCCGCCTCTTCCCATTTGCGCGGTGAGCCTCCATATTCGGCGCCATGGCCAATTCCTCAGACAAGAAGCACGGCGGCTTCGCGGAGCAGCCCCAGCCTCCGCTTTCCGGCACGCCGCTCTCCGGCTCCATCTCCGATTGGGCCGCAGAGCTCACGCGCGAGGCCGAGAAGCCGGCGAAACCCAGGAAGAAGATCCCCGAGCGCTCCGCCGCTCCGGGCAAGACCGCGCGCGGCACCTCCATGGGCGGCGCTGCAACCGCCAAGGAACGCGCGGCCGCGGGGCTCATGCCTGTCGCCGGTCTCGACATGACGTTGGAGGAGGCGGAGGGCCTCGCCCCCGGCGGGGTGACGGCAACCGTCGCAGCGCTGTCGAGGCTCATCGAAGGCGGCGACCCGAATCTCAAATCCGCCTGGGTGCCCCACCGTCCCGCCCGTCCGGAAAAATCCGAGGGCGGCATCCCGTTCCGCATGGCGTCGGAATTCCAGCCCGCGGGCGACCAGCCCACGGCCATCCGCGACCTCGTCGCCGGCGCCAACGAGAACGAGCGCACGCAGGTGCTCTTGGGCGTCACCGGCTCGGGCAAGACCTTCACCATGGCCAAGGTGATCGAGGAAACGCAGCGTCCGGCGCTCATCCTCGCCCCCAACAAGACGTTGGCCGCCCAGCTCTATGGCGAGTTCAAGTCCTTCTTCCCGGACAACGCGGTCGAGTATTTCGTCTCCTATTACGACTACTACCAGCCGGAGGCCTACGTCCCGCGCTCGGACACCTTCATCGAGAAGGAATCCTCCATCAACGAGCAGATCGACCGCATGCGCCACTCGGCCACCCGCGCCCTGCTCGAGCGCGACGACGTCATCATCGTCGCCTCCGTCTCCTGCATCTACGGTATCGGTTCTGTGGAAACCTATACCGCCATGACCTTCCAGATGTCGGTGGGCGACCGGCTTGATCAGCGCCAACTTCTCGCCGACCTCGTGGAGCAGCAGTACAAGCGCCGCGAGGCGGATTTCGTGCGCGGCTCCTTTCGCGTGCGCGGCGATACGATCGAGATCTTCCCCGCCCACCTGGAAGACCGCGCCTGGCGCATCTCGCTCTTCGGCGACGAGATCGAGACCATCACCGAGTTCGACCCGCTCACCGGCAAGAAGACCGACGATCTGAAGTCGGTGAAGATCTACGCCAACTCGCACTACGTCACCCCGCGCCCGACCCTCAACCAGGCCATCAGGCAGATCAAGCAAGAGCTGAAGCAGCGGCTGGTCGAGCTCGAAGCCGCCGGCCGCCTGCTCGAGGCCCAGCGCCTCGAACAGCGTTGCCGCTTCGATCTGGAGATGCTGGAGGCCACCGGCTCCTGCGCCGGCATCGAGAACTATTCACGCTATTTGACCGGCCGCGCCCCCGGCGAGCCGCCGCCCACGCTTTTCGAATACGTGCCGGACAACGCGCTGGTCTTCGTCGACGAATCCCACGTCACCATCCCGCAGATCGGCGGCATGTATCGTGGTGACTTCCGCCGCAAGGCCACGCTGGCCGAATACGGCTTCCGCCTGCCGTCCTGCATGGACAACCGGCCGCTGCGCTTCGAGGAATGGGACGCCATGCGCCCGCCCACCGTCTGCGTCTCCGCCACTCCTGGAAACTGGGAGATGGAGCAGTCCGGCGGCGTCTTCGCCGAGCAGGTCATCCGCCCGACCGGCCTCATCGACCCGCCGGTGGATATCCGCTCTGCCAAATCCCAGGTGGACGACGTGCTGGGGGAGATCCGCGAAACCACGCGCGCCGGGTACCGCACGCTGGTTACGGTGCTCACCAAGCGCATGGCCGAGGATCTCACGGAATACCTGCACGAGCAGGGCATCCGCGTGCGCTACATGCATTCCGACATCGACACGCTGGAGCGCATCGAGATCATCCGCGACCTCCGCCTCGGTGCCTTCGACGTGCTCGTCGGCATCAATCTGCTCCGCGAGGGCCTCGACATCCCCGAATGCGGCCTCGTCGCCATCCTCGACGCCGACAAGGAAGGCTTCCTGCGCTCCGAAACCTCGCTCATCCAGACCATCGGCCGTGCCGCGCGCAACGTGGACGGCCGCGTCATTCTCTATGCCGACAACGTCACCGGCTCCATGGACCGCGCCATCGCGGAGACCAACCGCCGCCGCGAAAAGCAGCTCGAGTTCAATACCGCGAACGGCATCACCCCGGAATCCATCAAGAAGAACATCGGTGACATCCTCGGCTCCGTCTACGAGCGCGACCATGTGCGCGCCGAGGTCAGGGGCGCCAAGGGCGAGGATTTGAACAATCTCGTCGGCAACAATCTCGCCGCCCACCTCGAGCACCTCGAAAAGGCCATGCGCGACGCGGCCGCCGACCTCGATTTCGAGGAGGCCGCCCGCCTGCGCGACGAGATCAAGCGCCTCAAGGAAACCGAGCTGGCCGTCATGGACGATCCGCTCGCCCGCGACGCCGGCGTGGAGAACACCCAGAAGAGCAGGCGCGACAGGGCGAAGGGAAGGCCCCCTCGACAAGCTCAGGGGGAGGGGCACGGTTCGAGCGGCGGCGCCAAGGAGCGCGACGCCTCCGGCCAGCCCCTCTTCCGCAAGCCCCACCTCGACGACATGGGCACTTCGGGCGCGCATGCGGTTCCCGCCGGCAAAACGCTCTTCCGCAAGAACACGCTCGACGAGATGACCGTCGGCCGCACGGAAAAGCCCGTTGGCAAGGCGCCGCCGGTTCGCCCCCATCCCGACCCTGTCGAGGGACCGGGCGAACCGAGGCGCGGCAAGATTGGCGCTGGCTCCTACGAAGAGCCGGTTGACGAGCGCCGGCGCAAGCGCCGCCCGGCAAAGACGGGCCGGCCGGGGCGGTAGCGCGACCTTCCTCTAAAGATCGAGCGGGGCGTTGGGGATCGGAAGATTGCCCGTGTTCTTCAGGACCAGCGGCGAATCCAGCCCGTCGATACGGACCACGACAAGACGCAGCTCCCACACGCCGCCGGTGCGCAGGGCCTGCGAAATGACCCTTCCGGAGCCCTTGCTGCCGGTGATGGGGATGCTGAGAGCCGCCGCGCCGCCGCCGTCCGCCTGCATATTGATGCCGCCGCTCACCCAGAAGGCCGGTTCGATACCGTCACCGAGCATCGCCTTCACCCCGGCATCGTCGCGCACGGTCTCCATCGTCATCCGATAAGCCACACTGTTCTTCAGCGCCAGCGGAAAGCTCATCACTGCGAAGGCGCAAAGCCCGATCACGGCGATCCAGGCGATCAGCCCCGCAATCGCCCATTTGCGCTGCACGCGGCGGAAGTGCTCCGCGTCGCGCCAGACACGGTTGCGCCAGGCCCAGCGGCTGCCCTGCGCGCCGAGGACGAAGATCATGACGATGTTGACCAGCGGCACGAACATCAGGAGTGCGATGAAGACGCTGTTGCCGATGCCCCAGATCCAGTTGAGCAGGAAGGCGCCCCAGTTCCAGCGGTCGAGCTCGGCGGGAATTTCGGCCGGTTCGTTGAGCGGCTGGCTGGCCATGCAATGGGTCCTGGTCTTCGTGGCTGGCGGGGCGTTCCGTCCGCGGTATTCATCGTGGCCGAACGGCACGCTGTCAATGCGTGGCGGGGAGCCGTCCCGCCCGCTGGGGGAGGCGGGCCGCGCGCCGGCATGTGCGACGGCGCCCATCGGCCCGGAGGTGGAGGAAGGCAGTCGCCGGACCTGCAGCGCGGGACAAAGACATTATTTTCAGCGGCGTCTTGTTTCCGACATCTCCGACGCCTATGTTCCTACATATCGATCTTGCTTGTCGAACTTTGTTTCTGGCGCAAACACGCCGTACGCGATCTTCCTCTTCAAAATCGATCTGAACCGCTCGCCAGCCTCGGGCGTGGTGAGCAATCTTCTGTGACCGATTGAAAGGAAATCGTCATGAGCACTGGAACAGTAAAGTTCTTCAATTCAACCAAGGGCTTCGGCTTCATCGCCCCCGATGATGGTGGTGCGGATGTTTTCGTCCACATCTCCGCCGTCGAGCGCTCCGGCATGCAAACCATCGCGGAAGGTCAAAAGCTCAGCTTTGACGTCGTGAGGGACAACCGGAACGGCAAGAATGCCGCCGAGAACCTGCAGGTTGCGTAGGTTTCATCTTCTGTCCGTGACCACGGATGTACTGGCACGGATTGCGGAGATGAAGAAGAGAGGTCGGGCTCGCGCCCGGCCTTTTGCTTCTTGAGAACGGAAGGATGAGACAGCATGAGCGACGTCATCACCCAGCATAACCTGTTCCGGCCCACGCGGTCGAAGGCCGAGACCAAGGCCGATATCACGGACAACACCGCCCGGGCCATCATCGACGCCGAGGCGGCGAGCCGCGAGGCCAAGACCGCACGGCTTCGCAAGGCACGGCTGGAGCAAGAAGAGAGGGCGGCTGCGGTCCCGGCTCCGGCCAAGCAGCGCCGAACGAAGACCGCAGCTCCACGGCGCGCCCGGTCTTCGACCTAGCAAGATCAAGCCGCCTCCGACCCCTGTCCGGACTGCATCAACTTACGATCGCCGCATTTTGAGTCGCAACTCTCCCGGTCGGAATCATCGAGGAGCGACACAGTGCAGGCAATCGCAGCGATCGTCATTGCCTCATTGACGGCAGGAGTGGCGCATGCGGAAGGCCGCATGGCGCAGGTGAACGAGGTTCCGGCGCAGGCGGGGCCGCCGGCAGGTTACGATCCCGTGGCCGCCTTGTCCGAAAAACATATCGACACCGGCCCGCTCGTCCTTCACCTGAAGGAGCGGTATGCCGACCGTCTGGCGGGGATGTATTTCGAGCGCGAGCGCAACAGGATCGTGGTGCGGCTGACCGGCCATGCGGCAGTGGCTCCGGAAACGCACCAAATCAGCGGCGAGCGCATCGAAGTCGTGTTCGAGCCGGGCGCGCTGCATACATTCACTGAACTGATGGCGGTGATGGAGGGCGGCCGCGCGACCATCGAGCGGACGCTGCCGACGGCCCACGGCCGCTACGTGGATGAGAGAACCGGCGAGATCGTCATCGGCGTCGAGCCGGACGACATGGCCGGCCTCGCCGCCGGCGAAGCGCTGGCGGAAGCCCTGGGGGCTCCGGTCCGGATCGAAGCCGAGGAGCCGATGGTCCTCCAACCTGCCATCCTCGACATAGGCGGGACTGGCGCGGACTAGGTCCCCACCGGGTCGAAGGTGACGACGGGCTCCGCATCCATTCCTGCTCCTCTTCGAACGGATTCGACGCCGGGCTGGTTAGGCAGCGTGCCGTCGGCCGTCATATGGGCAAGCGGGCGCTGGACCGGGCAGAGGAACCCTGATCTATCCGCCCCGCGGCCGGGCACCGTCTGTCGTCGCGAACGGCGCCCGAACCGACCGCTTGCGCGCGAAGGACCCCCGGCAGGCTCAGGCGGTGTTTGCGTGCCTGCCCACGTCGTCACTCGGCGGCTTGGATGCTGATCTCGATGTGCAGATCGTAGTCTTTTCCCCTCTGTCGCCATCGCTCCAGGATGGTCTTTCTCAGATGTTGGGCTCGAGCGCGAGCATGTTTGGTGTCGCTGCCGCGGTAGAGGATGAGCACCTCCCGACGTTTCTTGCGTAATTCCGGGAAAAGTGGCTCCAACTCGCCCATCGCCTTGGCGGTGAGGTCGGCACGGCCCGCCTTGAAATCCTCGTCCCTCGCAGTGACGACAAGGCGGTCGAGCGAAATTCCAAAGTCGATCTGAGTCGATTCGCCTGCCGCCACCCGTACCAGGTGTGGGTTTCGGGACCTCAATTTGTAGCCACGGGGCAGTGTGCGGATGTCCAGGTTGAGGAGCAGCTCGGATTCACCTCGCCGGCTCGGGATGGCGGCGCAAGTCACCTGATAGCGACCATTCTTGCTGGTCGTAACCTGGTGGCCGCTGCCCGTAACGATGCGCACGCCCCTCACGCCGGATTCTCCTTTCTCCCGAACGCCGTTCTGGTTGAGGTCGTCGAAAACGGCGCCGGTAAG
The DNA here is from genome assembly GCF_029457495.1 of Chelativorans sp. AA-79. Lineage (NCBI taxonomy): Bacteria > Pseudomonadati > Pseudomonadota > Alphaproteobacteria > Hyphomicrobiales > Phyllobacteriaceae > Chelativorans > Chelativorans sp. AA-79. The sequence goes on along the minus strand of NZ_CP120361.1, from coordinate 3,550,951 downwards.
CGAGGCGCATTCGGCCAGATGGATATTGTCGTTAAAAGCCGCAAACAGGATGATTGGCCACGCCATAGCGAGTGCCATTGCTTCACCTTTCGTATGTGGTGTTTCCTCTGCTGTGACAGACAACCTCTGGTCGAGAGTGGTTGTGTGCCCTGGAAACGCGTCGACAACGGAAGAACACGCCCGATATTGGGGCGTGTTCTCCGGTCAGTGCTTGGAGCCGGGCTTGTTCGCTTCCAACTGGTCGAAGATGGACAGGCGTATTTCTCTTACGGTGTTCGCCGCTTCGATCAGCACGTCCTTTTCATCCTTCCCATGATGCTCTTTGGCTACGATTTGCAGCCCGTCTGCCGCTGCTTTCAGAGCCGTAAGGGTGACCAGTCTCAGGTCGGAATTTGTGGCGCTGAGTCTCGCCAGCAACTCGACGAGAATGGCAAGCGAAGCCATGCTCGACACTTCCGGACGGATAGCGTCGTCGATATTGCGTTTCATTGCAGAGGAACCGTTTGAATAACCGATTGCCGCCTGGGCGGCGCTTCAGGAATTCAGATCAGTTGCAAGGGAGGGGGGACAGGCGGCGCATGAGTATACGCCTTGCCGGCTTTGGAATAGATGAAACGGACCACCTGCAGTGGTGCAGGATGCACTGCATAGACCGCGGCGCATAAACCGATAAAGGCATGACAGTGGGCATTCTTGCCGTGGTCATGATCTTCTTTGTGGGAAGTGGTGTGTTCGTCGTGCTGAGCCGCGCCCGCATGGTCATGGCCAGCTCCGTGATCCTCGTGAGCATGAACGTGGCCCGGGGGGGCTGGGTCGAAACGCGGGGCAGTCTGGCCGACGTGGCTCTGAAGAAATGCGAACACAAAGAGAATAGCGACAGCCAGATCCGATACAATCCTTTTGCGCGACGTTCTGGCTCGTTGGGATTGCACGATTTTCAGGTGCCCGAGATTTGGATGAGTGATTCGCGCAAGTATATCAAGGAGAGGAGCGTGCTGTATTCGAAAAAACCATCATTTTGTGAAATGGCTTCCAGGCACGCGGCCATGTCCTTCAGGCCGGCCCACATGCCGGCGCACTGATCTTAACAGTTGCTGGGAATGCCGGACCCAAATGACGAGGGTTGCGGCCTGTTGCGCCAAGGTGACGGAGGGCTAGGCGTTCAATCTCGATCGTCCTCGAAGGGATCGCGTGCCGGGCTGGTCGGCAGCGTGCCGTCCGCCATCCTCTTCCTGTGGTGGGCGAGCGAGCACTGAATCGAGCAGAGCACGCCGTGACCCGACCAATAGGCCGGACCGTGGTCCATTCGACCCTTGTGGTAGGCGAAATCGGGCGTGCCCAAGGCCTTGCCGCATTCCACGCATTTGAACTTCTCCGGCCGCGCGAGCATGGCGTCTCCTTCACCACTCCTTCTAACGCCGGAGCGGCAGGCGCTCAACAACGTCGTGATTGACGTTTACGTAAAGAGAAGAAATATTGTTTTCCTGAATGCTGGCCGAAGGGCACCTTCGCCGCTAGCTTGTCGACAAGCCGGACATGGAGGAGCGAAGAGATGTATCGCGCGCCCGTCGATGACATCGCCCGAACCCTGAATGCGATTGGGCTGAAGGACATTCTGGACAAAGGGCTCGTGGAAGGCCTCACGCCCGACCTCGTGGAGGCGATTCTGGCGGAAGCGGGCCGCTTTGCCGGCGAGGAGATCGCGCCGCTCGCCCGCACCGGCGACGAACAGGGCGCACGGGTGCAGGACGGCGATGTCACGACCCCGCAGGGCTGGCCGGAGCTTTACCGCAGGTGGTGCGAGGCTGGGTGGAACGCGCTTGCCGCGCCGGCCGAATGGGGCGGGCAGGGCCTGCCCATGATGCTCTCGGTCGCAGCACTCGAAATGTGGAATTCCGCCTCCATGGCCTTCGCGCTGGGGCCGACGCTTACCATGGGCGCCATCGAGGCGCTGGAGCGGCATGCGACGGACGCGCTGAAACAGGCGTATATGGAAAAGCTCGTCTCGGGCGAGTGGATGGCCACGATGAACCTCACCGAACCGCAGGCGGGGTCCGATCTGGGCGCGCTCCGCACGCGGGCCGAGCGTACGGAGAACGGCACCTACCGCATTTTCGGCCAGAAGATCTTCATCACCTTCGGCGAGCACGATTTCACGGACAACATCGTGCATCTGGTGCTGGCCCGTCTGCCGGACGCACCGGCGGGAACCAAGGGCATCTCCCTTTTCCTGGTGCCGAAATTCCTCGTGAACGAGGATGGCAGCCTTGGCGCGCGCAACGACGTCTTCTGCGCCTCCATCGAACACAAGCTCGGCCTCCATGCCTCGCCCACCTGCACCATGATCTATGGCGACGGGAAGTTCGGTGATACGCCGGGGGCGATCGGCTGGCTGGTGGGCGAGGAGAACCGGGGGCTTGCCTGCATGTTCACCATGATGAACAACGCCCGGCTCGCCGTCGGCATGCAGGGCGTGGCGGTGGCGGAAGCAGCCTGCCAGAAGGCGCTTGCCTATGCGAGGGAGCGCCGACAGGGCCGGGCGCCGGGATGGAGCGGAGAGGGCATGAGCCCCATCGTCGCGCATCCGGATGTGAAGCGCATGCTGCTCACGATGAGGTCGATGACGGAGATGGCGCGTGCCATCGCCTATTCCTGCGCCCACGCGGTGGATATGGCCCGTTTCGGCGAAGCGGATGGCCGAGCGCACTGGCAGCAGCGCGCCAACCTGCTCACGCCGCTTGCAAAGGCCTTCCCGACCGATATCGGGGTCGAGGTCGCCTCGCTCGGCGTCCAGGTCCATGGCGGCATGGGCTTCATCGAGGAGACGGGCGCGGCCGTCCTCTATCGCGATGCGCGCATCGCCCCCATTTATGAAGGCACGAACGGTATCCAGGCGATCGACCTCGTCACGCGAAAGCTGCCCCAGTCCGGCGGCGAGCATGTTCGCGGCTACATCGCGGAACTGCGCCGGGCCGCGGAGACGGTGCGCGGCGCGAACATGCCGGAGCTCGGCGGCGCGGGATCCCGCCTCGCCGCCGCCCTCGACGACCTGGATGAGGCGACGCAGCACCTGCTGCGCCTGTTGGACGGCGGGGAAACCGAGGCCGCACTCTGCGGTGCCACGCCTTACCTGCGGCTTTTCGCGTTGGCGGCCGGCGGCGTGATGGTCGCGCGCGTGGCAGTCTCCGCAGCCGATGCGAAGCTGGCACGGCTTTGCCGCTTCATCGCGGAAAACCAGCTGGCCGAGACGGCGGCGCTCAAATGGTCAGTTGTTGATGGATCGGAAGGCCTGCTTGCCGCTGCCGGCAGCCTGGAGGAGGTATGATGAGCGAGCATGTCCTGGTCGAGCGCCGGGAGGCGGTCCAGATCATCCGGATGAACCGGCCGGAGAAGAAGAACGCCATCACGAGCGCCATGTATTCCCGTATGGCCGAGGCTCTTGCCGAAGGGGACGACGATCCGGCGGTGCGCTGCCACGTGTTCCTCGGCGTGCCCGGTGCCTTCTCGGCGGGCAATGATCTCGCCGATTTCCTGGCCGTCGCCACGGGAGGGGGAGCCGATCTGGGCGCCTTCGAGTTCTTGGTGGCGCTTGCGGGGAGCCGCAAACCCGTCCTGTCCGGCGTGGACGGCATCGCGGTCGGCATCGGCACGACCCTGAATCTCCACTGCGATCTCACCTTCGCGACGCCCGAGACGATCTTCAGGACGCCCTTCGTGGATCTGGGGCTCGTGCCCGAGGCGGCGTCCAGCCTTCTCGTGCCGCGCATTCTCGGCCATCAGCGCGCCTTCGCGCTGCTCGGCCTTGGCGAGGGGCTGAGTGCCTATGACGCGCTCGCCGCCGGCCTGATCCACCGCATCGTGCCCGCGCCGGAGCTGGAGGAAGCCGTGCTGGTCGAGGCGGACGCCGTCGCAGCCAGGGCGCCGGAAGCGCTGATGATCACGCGGGATCTCCTGCGCGGTTCGCGCGAGGAGATCTTCGCCCGCATCCGCGAGGAGGCGGAGCATTTCCGCGACCGGCTCCAGTCGGACGAGGCGAGGGCGGCGCTCATGGCGTTCATGGAGCGGAGGAGTGGGTAACGGCGGTCGTTTCGAACTCGGTCGAGTTGATCAATGTTGACCGCTCCGCCAGCTTCCGTCATCGAGGCGGCTTTCCCAAGTTCGTCAGTGCTCAGGTCGGTTTCCAGGCTCCTGCTCGATGATGCGCAGCTTTCCCACGGTCAGCCGGTCTACGTGAAGCGAGCGGATGCGTGCCTTTCCGATCGCAAGCCGGCCGATCGCGAAGGCTCCGATGGCAAGCGCTCCCGTCGCGAGCGCACCGATCGCCATCGCCCGCAGGGCGGTCGCTTTTGGGGGACTGGTGCGGGGAACGAGCATTTCCGGTCTCCGTTTGGCTCTCCAACACCCTTTGCGGCATCGTGTTCCCGATTCCTACGGGTAAAGCCGCGTCTTTAGCCAGCTTCCATCACCCTCCCGCGTGAAGATGATCCGGTCATGCAGCCGGAAGGGGCGATCGTGCCAGAACTCGATGCTCATCGGCTTGATGCGGAAGCCCGACCAGTAATCCGGCCTTGGAATCTCCCCCACGGCAAACTTGGCCGTGTATTCCGCGACCGCCTTCTCCAGGGCAAAGCGGTTCTCGAGCGGTCGCGACTGTTTCGAGGCCCAGGCGCCGATGCGGCTGCCGCGCGGGCGCGAAACGTAGTAGGCGTCCGCCTCTTCGCCGGTCACCTTTTCCACAGGGCCGCGCACCCGCACCTGCCGGCGCAGGCTTTTCCAGTGAAAACACATGGCCGCCTTCATGGAGGACAGGATTTCCTGTCCCTTCGTGCTCTCGAAATTGGTATAGAAGACGAATCCTCGCTCATCGAAGCCCTTGAGCAGGACCATGCGTATGTTCGGCATTCCGTCCGGATCCACCGTTGCGAGCGCTGTCGCGTTCGGGTCGTTGGGTTCGGAGCGTTCCGCGTCCTGGAGCCATTTCGCGAACAGGCGGAAAGGTTCCCCTGCTTCCGTAAAGTCGACCTGTTTTAAGTCATTTTTCATAATCATGCGGCTCACTTCGTTTCATTGGGAGATTGCCGATTGTCTGGAACGACGCAAGAGGCAGAAACCGGCAGACGTTTGGCTCTGCGCGCCCTCGGAAGGGCCGCGGCTCTTTTCATCATATCCGTTTCTATGCAGGCTTGCGTCATTGGCGGCAAGAAGGCCTCGCTTGACACCGTGCTGACCACCGGTTCGGTGACGGAGCCGGCTCGTGTCTTCCCGGACAAGGGACTGGCAGCGGACGGCCGCGCGATCCTCTCCGCTCTCTCGTCGAGCCCCGACGAGACAGCCGGCCTGTCCTGGGAGAACCCGGAAAGCGGCGCCCGCGGCCTCATCACCGCCTATAGCGCGCGTGAGGAGGAGAGCGGTGACTGCCTGGCCTTCATGACGACGCGAGAAAGTTTCGACGGTGTCGGTCTGTACGAGGGCAAGGCGTGCAAGGATGCCGCCGGCGTCCTGCGCATGCGCGCCTTCGAGCAGCAGTAGGGCCGGCACTCCACTGGAATTCGCCTGCCCCAATGCGCATATTAGCGGGCGGAAGCGGAATCCATCGGCATAACAACCCGTTGCGGCGCAGTCCCGCCGCCATTGGGCAAGGCAGATATGAAAGACCCTTATGAAGTGCTCGGCGTCTCCAAGAGCGCGTCGGCAAAAGACATAAAGGCGGCTTTCCGCCGCCTGGCGAAGAAGTACCATCCCGACCAGCGGCCGGACGATCCGCAGGCGAAGGAGCGTTTTGCCGAGGTCAACCAGGCCTACGAGATCCTGGGTGACGAGAAGAAGCGCAGCGCTTTCGACAGCGGCGAGATCGACGCCGCCGGCAAGCCGCGCTTCCAAGGCTTCGAAACGGCCGAGGGCGACCCGTTCGCCGGGTTCCGCCGCGCGGGCGGCGGCCCGGGGCGCACCCATTTCGAGTTCCGCACGAGCGGTGCCGGCGGTGATGCCGGCGACATCTTCAGCGAGATCTTCGGCCAGGCCTTCCGCGGCGCGCAGGGCACGCGCAGCGCGCGTCCCGAGGGGTTGGGCGACATCAACGCAACGCTCGACGTGAGCGTGGAGGACATCGCCACGGAAGCCAAGGTGAACGCGGTCTTTCCGGACGGCCGGCGCATCGCCGTGAAGCTGCCGCGCTATGTCGAGGATGGCCAGACGATCCGGCTCAGGCGGCAGGGCGCCGAGACGTCCTTCGGCGAACGCGGTGACGCGCTGGTGACGTTGCGCCTGCGCCCGCATCCGCTCTACAGGGTGGAGGGCCGCGATCTTCATGTCGACCTGCCGGTGAGCCTGCGCGACGCGGTTCTGGGCGCCAAAGTGGCCGTGGAAACGCCGACCGGCCGGCTGGCGGTCAAGGTGCCCGCCTGGTCGAGTTCCGACCGGACCTTGCGTCTCAAGGGGCGCGGCCTGCCGCTGAAGAGTGGCGGCAACGGCGATCTGTATGCCCATGTGCGCATCATGCTGCCCCAGGGCGGTGACCCGGCACTGGAAGCCCTCTTCCGCAAGGCAGAGGCCTGACGCCGGGATCACGCCTGCGGAATGCGGCTGACGACAACTTTGCCTTGCACATCTCGCCGGCGGGCTTCCCCGGCCCCGCGCTTGATGCCATGCTGCCGCTGTGCGATACGGCGTCCGCCGCAATTGAGTTCGGAGAATCGACATGGCAGGTGGCAATGGCCTGATGGCCGGCAAGCGGGGGCTCGTTCTGGGGGTTGCCAACAACCGCTCGATCGCCTGGGGTATCTGCAAGGCGTGCGCCATGGAGGGGGCCGAACTCGCGCTCACCTATCAAGGCGACGCGCTGAGGAAGCGGGTCGAACCACTTGCGGCCGAACTCGGTGCGATTGTGGTGGGCCATTGCGACGTCACCGACCCGGATTCGGTCGACGCCGTCTTTTCCGAGGTGGAGAAACGCTGGGGCAAGCTCGATTTCGTCGTCCATGCCATCGCCTTTTCCGACAAGGACGAGCTGACCGGCCGCTATGTCGAGACCACGCGCGAGAACTTCCTGCGCACGATGGATATCTCCGTCTATTCGCTGACGGCGGTCGCCAAGCGTGCCGAGGCGCTGATGAGCGAGGGCGGTTCCATCCTGACACTCACTTATTACGGTGCCGAGAAGGTGATGCCCCATTACAATGCGATGGGCGTGGCCAAGGCCGCACTGGAAGCCAGTGTGCGCTATCTCGCCGTCGATCTCGGCGGCGGCAACATCCGCGTCAATGCCATCTCGGCCGGCCCGATCAAGACGCTTGCCGCTTCCGGCATCGGCGATTTCCGCTACATCCTGCGCTGGAACGAATACAACTCGCCGCTGAAGCGCGTGGTGACGATCGAGGAGGTGGGCGACACGGCCGTCTATCTCCTGTCGCACCTCTCGCGCGCCGTCACCGGCGAGGTGCTGCATGTCGATTCGGGCTATCACGTGGTCGGCATGAAGGCCGTGGACGCGCCCGACATCTCCGTGGTCGGCGAGTGATCAACTGATTCTGTCGGGGGCAGCCGCCCCGTCGCGAGGGCAATCGTGTTTCCGCTCCTTTACATCGTGCGCCACGGCGAGACCGACTGGAACGCGGAAGCACGCCTCCAGGGGCAGGCGGACACCGACATCAACGAGCGCGGGCGCGCGCAGGCGGACCGCAACGGGAAGCGGCTTTCCGAACTTGTCGCGGATCCTTCCTCGTTCGATTTCGTGGCCAGCCCGCTCCGCCGCACCTGCGAGACCATGGAGCGCGTGCGCATCCAGCTTGGCCTCCCGCCTGCCGGTTTCCGCACGGATCCGCGCCTGAAAGAGGTGCATTTCGGCGGCTGGCAGGGCTTCACTTATATGGAGCTCGAGGCGCGCTCGCCGGGCTGCACCGGGGAGCGTGCCCGGCGCAAGTGGCACTTCCTGCCGCCCGGTCCGGGTGCTGAGAGCTACGAGACGCTGGCGTTGCGCGTGCGGTCGTGGCTCGACGATCTCGACAGGCCTACGATCTGCGTCACGCATGGCGGGGTCATCCGCACCGTCTTCCATTGGATCGAGGGAATGCCGGGCGAGGATGCGGCAAGCCTCGATATCCCGCAGGACCGGATCCTGCGGGTCGAGGATGGCAAGCTGGAGTGGCTGTAGCCGCCTTTGCGGGGAGGCTGGCTATTCCGGCAGGAACATGTCGGTGATCTGCCGCTCGCCCTTGTCGTTCTCCTGGTAGGCGAGGACGACCTGCACTCCGTCGCTGATGGCGCTCATATCGATCTCCGCCGGCAGCTTGTAGGTGGAGCCGTCGTCGAGGGTGATCGTCATCGCCTGCGGATCGACTTCGGTGATCTTGCCTTCCGTATCGGCGGCAAGGGCTGGGGCGGCAAGGAGCCCGAGAACAAGCGCGGCAACTGCGATTCGCATCATCGATACCTCATTCAATATGTTCGAGCGGGATCGGCACAACTAGCAAAAGTACACGTCGCAAATGTGTCCAAACTGGCGCAAGCCGCGGTTTGACCGCATCCGCAAAGCGAAATAGAAGCATGGCGGCCCCCATAAGGGGAAGGAAGCTTAAATGTCGCACAACACGTTCGGTCATCTTTTCCGCGTCACGACCTGGGGCGAGAGCCACGGGCCCGCGATCGGCTGTGTCGTGGATGGCTGTCCGCCGGGGATTCGCTTCACGCGCGCGGAGATCCAGGCCGAACTCGACCGGCGCAGGCCGGGCCAGTCGCGCTTCGTCACCCAGCGCCGCGAGCCGGACGAGGTGAAGATCCTCTCCGGCGTCATGGAGGAGGGAGACGGCCTGGTGACGACCGGCACGCCGGTCTCCATGATGATCGAGAATGTCGACCAGCGCTCGAAGGACTACGGGGACATCGCCGAGCGCTATCGTCCCGGCCATGCCGACTACACCTATGAAATGAAATACGGCCTGCGGGATTACCGCGGCGGCGGCCGGTCTTCAGCCCGCGAGACGGCCATGCGCGTGGCGGCCGGCGCACTCGCCCGCAAGGTCCTGCCCGATGTGGTGATTCGCGGCGCGCTCGTCGCCATGGGCGAGAAGCGGATCGACCGCGCCAACTGGGATTGGGACTTCGTGAAGGATCCCGAGAACCCGTTCTTCACCCCCGATCCGGCATCGGTGCCCGTCTTCGCCGAATATCTAGACGGCATCCGCAAGGCCGGCTCCTCCGTGGGCGCGGTCATCGAGGTGGTCGCGGAAGGCGTTCCGGCCGGTCTCGGCGCGCCGATCTACGGAAAGCTCGACCAGGATATCTGCGCCTATCTCATGTCCATCAACGCGGTGAAGGGCGTGGAGGTCGGCAACGGCTTCGAGGCCGCCCGGATCCGGGGCGAGGAGAACGCCGACGAGATGCGCGCCGGCAATGACGGCAGGCCGCGCTTCCTCTCCAACAACGCAGGCGGAATCCTCGGCGGCATTTCGACGGGGCAGCCGATCGTCGCGCGCTTCGCCGTGAAGCCGACCTCCTCGATCCTGACACCGCGCCGGTCGGTGGACCGCGGCGGCGCGGAAGTCGACGTGGTGACGAAGGGCAGGCACGACCCCTGCGTCGGCATCCGCGCGGTGCCCATCGGAGAAGCGATGGTGGCGTGCGCGATAGCGGATCATTATTTGAGGCATCGGGGGCAGACGGGGAGAGGGTGAATGATGAAGAGCGAATAGTGAGTAGCGAATAGGGGAAAGTTCAACTCCGGCTTTTTCAAATAGCTGCTTCTTTGTTCCATTCACCATTCACCATTCACCACTCGCTTTTCGCTTTTCGCTTAAGAGGTCGATCTACATGCCCTACGATCAGAGACAAGTCGTCGAGGCCCTGCGCGCGTTCGAACGCGGCGAGATCGTCGTCGTCATGGACGATGACGGCCGCGAGAACGAGGGCGACCTGATCGTCGCCGCCGTGCATTGCACGCCGGAGAAGATGGCCTTCATCGTGCGGCATACATCCGGCATCGTCTGCGCGCCCATGCCGCGGGACGAGGCGCGCAGGCTCAACCTCGCGCCGATGGTGGCCGAGAACGATGCGCCGCATCAGACCGCGTTTACGGTCAGCGTGGACTTCAGGCACGGCACGACCACCGGCATTTCCGCCGACGACCGTACGCTCACCGTGCGCAATCTCGCCAATCCCAATGTCGGCAGCGCCGATTTCGTTCGGCCGGGCCACGTCTTCCCCCTCGTGGCGCGCGAGGGCGGCGTGCTCATGCGCTCCGGCCACACGGAGGCGGCGGTGGACCTCTGCAAGCTTGCCGGCCTGCCGCCGGTGGGGGTGATCTGCGAACTGGTGAACGACGACGGCAGCGTGATGCGCGGCCCGCAGGTGACCGCCTTTGCCGAGAAGCACGGGCTGAAGCAGGTGTCGGTGGCCGATCTCATCGCCTATCGCCAGCGCCAGGAAACCCTGGTGGAGCGGATCGCGACGTTCCCGGTGACGACCCCGGTCGGGCCGGCGACGGCCCATGCCTACACGCTTCCCTGGGAGGTCATGCAGCACCTCGCCGTCGTCTTCGGCGATATCCGCGACGGCCAGGAGGTGCCGGTGCGGCTTCATACGGAAAACGTGGTGGAGGATGTCTTCGGCACGGAAGGGCGGCTGCAGAAGGTGATGGAGCGCATGGGCGGGCGCGGCGTGCTGGTCTATCTGCGCGAGGGGTCGGTGGGCGTCGCCCATCAGCAGCGCCGCCGCGTGGGCGGCGAGGAGCACGACGAGGCGGTGAGGCGCGAAAGCGAATGGCGCGAGATCGGTCTCGGCGCGCAGATCCTGAAGGATCTCGGCATCGCCTCGATCCGGCTCATCGCCTCCCGTGAGCGCCACTATGTCGGCCTCGAGGGCTTCGGGATCGAGATCGCCTCGACGGAGATCCTGTAGAAAACCCACCCGCGGTTGCGGGTGGGCTCGCGTCATCGCTGTAGCTGGCCGGCCCAATCTTCAGGCCGCGGCGGCCTCGGGAATTGCTTCGGGCGCCGGCCGCCCGAGGATGCGCTGGCCCAGGAGGGCTGTCGCAAAGGCGATCCCGCCGGCCGCGACGGACACCCAGAAGCCGCTCTGCGCGCCGAAGGCATCGATCACATAACCGGAGATGAACGAGCCGACGGCCATGCCGATGAAGATGCCGGTCATCGCCCAGGTGATGCCTTCGGTAAGCTGGGAGGAGGGCACCAGCCGCTCGATCAGCCCGAAGGCGGTGATGAAGGTGGGCGAGATCGAGGCCCCGGCCAGGAACAGCATCAGCGCCAGCAGGGGAATGCCGTTCACCCACAGAAGTGGCAGGGTGGTGAGCATGGCCACCGCGTTGGCGATGAGGAACTGCCGGCCGAGCGATGCCTTGAGCGTCAGCGTGCCGAACACGAGGCCGACCACCAGCGAGCCGCCGGCATAACCGGCCAGCACGAAGCTTGCCGCGCCTTTCTGGCCGAGTTCTTCCGAAAAAGCGATCACCGTCACCTCGGCGGTGCCGAAGATCGTGCCGACCGCGATGAGCGTGAAGGTGAGGATCTGAACGGCGGGAACGCCGAGTGCCGACCGGCTGGCTTTCGCCTCCGTGGCGGGTTGGACGGGCGGTTCGGTGGACTTCTGCGCCACGAACAACGCGGTGCCCACCGCCAGGAACAGCGTCGCCGCCAAAGGCCCGGCTTCGGGGAAGAGACTGACGCTGAGGCCGATCGCCAGCACCGAGCCGGCCATATAGACGACCTCGTCGAGCACGGATTCGAAGGCGAAGGCCGTGTGAAGCTTCGGCGTGCCGTGATAGAGCCCGGTCCACCGCGCCCGCACCATGGCCGGCATGCTCGGCATAGCGCCGGCGAGGAAGGCGGAGAGGAACAACGTCCAGTAAGGCCACCTGAAATGGGTGGCGAGCAGCAGCGCGGTGAAGGCAGCGACCGAAATGGCCGTTGCCGGCGTCAGGATCCGGCTCTGCCCGTAACGGTCGACGAGCCGCGAAATCTGCGGCGCGGCAAAGGCGTTTGTAAGCGCGAAGGTGGCGGAGACCGCACCGGCCAGCCAGTATTCACCGTGGCTTTGGGAAAGCATCGTCACGATGCCCATGGTGGCCATGGCGACGGGCAGACGCGCCAGAAAGCCGGCGGCGGCGAAGCCCTTCGCCCCCGGCGCCTGGAAGATTGCACCATACGGATTCGGCATGGGATGGAGTCCTTCTTCATACGGGACGCCACTGACATACGAGGCGTATGTGGATGAAATAATTGCATACGCGACGTATGTCAACTAAATATATACGCATCGTATGCTCAAAGGAGTGAAATGGCGCACAAACCTCGCAGCGAAATGATCGCGGAAACCAGGGCCAAGCTGTTGGCGGCCGCGCGCCACGCCTTCGGCACCGTGGGCTATGCGGAGGCGTCGATGGACGATTTCACGGCGGCGGCCGGCCTGACGCGCGGCGCCCTCTACCACCATTTCGGTGACAAGAAGGGTCTTCTGGAGGCCGTCATCAAAGAGATCGATGCCGAGATGAACGAGCGTCTCTGCACCATCTCCGCGCGTGCCCCGGATCCGTGGCAGGGCTTTGTCGATGAATGCATCGCCTATGTGGAAATGGCTCTGGAACCGGAGATACAGCGCATCGTGCTGCGGGACGGACCCGCGGTCTTGGGAGATCCCTCCACATGGCCGAGCCAGACCGCGTGCATCACCTCCCTCACCACAAACCTGAAGCGCTTTGTCGAGGAGGGAAGGATCGCGCCCGCCGACCCGGAGGCACTGGCGAGGCTCATCAGCGGCGCGACCTTGTACGCATCCCTGTGGATTGCCAATTCGGCGGATCCGGAGGAGGCAACGCGAAAGGCGGTCGAGGCGTTGAAGGTGTTCCTGGACGGGCTGCTGGTGAAGAAAGCGGATAGCAGATAGCGATTAGCGAGACGGGGGCTGGGGTGACACCCCACTCCCCGCCCGAACCATCTATTCGCTATTCGCTATTCGCCATTCACCGAATCCCTGTTGAGGCGTCATTCTCCGCGTGGCCAAACCGCCTGCCGGCCCTTATACCGGGCCCATGGCCACGCGATTATACACCCACCCCGTCTATCTGGAGCATCTGACGCCTCCAGGGCATCCCGAACGGCCCGATCGCCTGCGCGCGATCGCCAAGGTGCTCGCGCATGACGTTTTCGCTCCGCTGGACCGCGTCGAGGCGCCGATGGCTGACGAGACGGCCATCCTGCTCGCCCATCCGGAGACCTATGCCCGCCGGATCAGGGCGGAGATCCCGCACGAGGGGCTGGCGCGGATCGATGCGGATACCGTCGTCGGTCCCCGCAGCTGGGATGCCGCGCTGACTGCGGTCGGCGCCGCCACCGCCGCGGTGGACGACGTGTTCGAAGGGCGCGCCGACAACGTGTTCGTCGCCGCCCGCCCGCCCGGCCACCATGCGGAGAAGGACCGGGCGATGGGCTTCTGCCTCTTCAACAACGCCGCAATAGCCGCGCGCCACGCGCAGAAGGCGCATGGGGCCGAGCGCGTGGCCATTGTCGATTGGGACGTGCATCACGGCAACGGCACGCAGGACATCTTCTGGGACGATCCTTCCGTTCTCTACTGCTCGACGCATCAGATGCCGCTTTATCCGGGAACGGGCGCGGCCTCGGAGACCGGGGCGGGCAACATCGTCAATCTCCCGCTTGCGCCGGGTTCCGACGGGGAGGCCCTCCGCGAGGCTCTGGAAAGCGTCATCCTTCCCCGGATCGATGACTTCCGCCCCGACATCATCATTATTTCGGCGGGTTTCGATGCCCATTACCGCGATCCGTTGGCAGAGCTCAATTTTACCGAGCGGGACTTCGGCTCGGCCACGTCCATGCTGATGGAGCGTGCCGGGCGCTGGTCCGGCAACCGGCTTGTCAGCCTACTGGAAGGCGGTTACGACCTTGAGGGACTGGGGCTGTCCGTGGCCGCCCATGTCGGGTGCTTGATGAAAGGATGAAGCATGAACACCGGAAACGATACCGCCGGGACAAATGACGACATCAAGGCCATGAGCTTCGAGCAGGCGCTGGAGGCGCTGGAGAACATCGTCAACGACCTGGAACGCGGCGACGTGCCGCTGGAGCAGTCGATCCGCATCTATGAGCGCGGCGAGGCGCTGAAGGCCCATTGCGACCGCCTCCTGAAAGCGGCGGAGGACAAGGTGGAGAAGATCCGTCTTTCCCGTGAAGGCGTACCCGTCGGTACTGAGCCGCTCGATCAGGCCTGATGGACGGACCGTCGCCGCGAGGGGGGTGGCTACCACTTTAGAAGAGGTCTAAGCTCCGCCGGTTTCGGTGCGAGGAATCCATCCATGAGTTTCTTTCCCGGCAAGGACCCGGAACCGGGTGACGCGCTCTCCTGCGACGCGATCGAGACGCTGATCGTGCCGCGCACCGCCGATATCGGCGAGTTTCAGGTGCGCCGTGCGCTTCCTTCGTCCCGTCGGCGCCTGGTGGGGCCCTTCATCTTCTTCGATCGCATGGGCCCCGCCATCCTGCGGGCGGGCCAGGCGCTCGACGTGAAGCCGCATCCGCATATCGGGCTCGCCACGGTCACCTATCTCTTCGACGGGCGCATCCGCCACCGGGATTCGCTGGGCACCGAGATGGTGATCGCGCCGGGCGACCTGAACCTGATGACGGCCGGCCGCGGCATCGTGCATTCGGAGCGTACGCCCGAGGAGATGCGCGGCGGGCCGCTTTCGGTTTCCGGCCTCCAGACCTGGCTGGCGCTGCCCGACGGCGGCGAGGAGGTGGACCCCACCTTCTCCAACACGTTGCGCAAGGATCTTCCGGTGATCGAGGCCGAAGGCGTGTCCGGCCGCGTGATCATCGGCCGTCTCCATGGCCTGCGCGCGCCGGTGCGGACGGCGACGGAGACGCTTTACGCCGACATACGCCTCGAGCCCGGGGCCCGTTTCCAGATCCCGGCAGACGCGGAGGAGCGCGCCATCTATGTGCTGGACGGCACGGTCGGGATCACGGGCGACGAATTCCCGTCCGACCGGCTGCTCGTGTTCCGTCCGGGAGACGAGATCGTGGTCGGCACGGGAACAGGCGCACATTTTATGCTGTTTGGTGGTGCAGCCCTTGGCTCGCGGCGCTATATCTGGTGGAATTTCGTTTCTTCCTCTAAGGAACGCATCGAGCAGGCGAAGGAGGAATGGCGCACGGGCCGCTTCGACATCGTGCCGGGCGACGAGGAGGAATTCGTGCCCTTGCCCGAGCAATGAGACGTGCGGGAAGGCGCCCCTGCGACCACAATTCAGCCACGCGAGAGCTTATGTCCAAGACCCAAGATGAGAACCGGCAGGGTGTCAAATCGCCGCCCGAAACGCCGCTACTGGATCGCATCCGCTTCCCGTCCGACCTGAAGCAGATCCCCGAGGAGGACCTGCCGCGGCTTGCGGAGGAGTTGCGCGCGGAGGTGATCGACGCCGTCTCGCAGACGGGCGGGCATCTTGGCGCCGGCCTGGGCGTGGTCGAGCTTACGGTGGCGCTCCACCATGTGTTCGACACCCCGCATGACCGGCTGATCTGGGACGTTGGCCACCAGGCCTATCCGCACAAGATCCTGACCGGCCGGCGCGACCGCATCCGTACGCTGCGCCAGGAGGGGGGGCTGTCCGGCTTCACCAAGCGCGCCGAGAGCGAATACGATCCCTTCGGCGCCGCCCATTCTTCAACCTCCATTTCAGCCGGGCTCGGCATGGCCGTGGCGCGCGATCTGTCGGGCGGGCAGCGGCACGTGATCTCCGTGATCGGCGATGGCGCGCTCTCGGCCGGCATGGCCTACGAGGCTATGAACAATGCCGGCGCGCTCGACGCTCGGCTGATCGTCATCCTCAACGACAACGACATGTCGATCGCGCCGCCCACCGGGGCCATGAGCACCTATCTGGCGCGTCTCGCCTCCGGCCGCACCTATCAGGGCATCCGCGACGTCGGCAAGAAGCTCACCTCCCATCTGGGCAGGGCCGTCGACCGCGCCATCACCCGCGCCGTCGAGCACGCCCGCGGCTACGTGACGGGCGGCACGCTCTTCGAAGAGATGGGATTTTTCCATATCGGCCCGATCGACGGCCATGACCTGGAAGCGCTCGTACCGGTGCTGCGCAACGTGCGCGACCACGGCACCGGCCCGGTGCTGATCCATGTGGTCACCCAGAAGGGCAAGGGCTACCCGCCGGCCGAAGCGGCTGCGGACAAATATCACGGCGTCGCCAAGTTCGACGTCATCACCGGCGCCCAGGCGAAGTCGCCTGCGGGCGCGCCGAGCTATACGAAGGTCTTCGCCCAGGCCCTTGTCCAGGAAGCGCGGGAGGACGAGCGCGTCGTCGCCATCACGGCGGCCATGCCGTCGGGAACCGGCCTCGACCTTTTCGGCAAGGAGTTCCCCGAGCGCATCTTCGACGTGGGCATCGCCGAGCAGCATGCGGTGACCTTCGCGGCCGGCCTTGCGAGCGAGGGGTACCGTCCTTTCGCCGCCATCTATTCCACTTTCCTGCAGCGCGGCTACGATCAGGTGGTGCACGACGTGGCGATCCAGAACCTGCCGGTCCGCTTCGCCATCGACCGCGCCGGCTTCGTGGGGGCCGACGGCGCCACCCATTGCGGCGCCTTCGACGTCACCTATCTCGCCACCCTGCCCAACATGGTGGTGATGGCGGCCGCCGACGAGGCGGAGCTAAAGCACATGGTGCGCACGGCCGCCGTCCATGACGAGAGCCCGATCGCCCTCCGCTATCCGCGCGGCGAAGGCGTGGGCGTGGCGATGCCGGAGCGCGGCGAGGTGCTCGAGATCGGCAAGGGCCGCATCCTCCGCGAAGGCAGCAAGATCGCGCTCCTTTCGCTCGGCACGCGGCTCGCCGAATGCCTGAAGGCGGCGGACGAGCTGGAAGCTGCCGGGCTTTCGACCACCGTTGCCGACGCACGCTTCGCCAAGCCGCTCGACGCCGGTCTCGTCACGCGCCTTGCGCGTGAGCACGAGGTGCTCGTGACGGTCGAGGAGGGTTCCATCGGCGGCTTCGGCGCGCATGTCCTGCATTTCCTCGCCCATGGCGGCCTCCTGGAAAACGGGCTCAAGGTTCGCCCGCTGGTGATGCCGGATCTCTTTATGGATCAGGCGAAGCCGGAGAAGATGTACGCCGATGCCGGGCTCGACGCCGCCGGCATCGTGCGCACGGTCTTCGCCGCGCTCGGGCAGACGGAGCAGGCGGCGCGGGCGTGAGGGCACGTTGCCCCTCACTTGCGATTTCTAACACTTAGCCTCCGCTTCGCTCTGGCTAAGATGTCGAAATCGCTTTTTCTCCCACAAGGGGAGAGATAACGCTTGCATCGACCTCTCTGCCGATCGCCAACGCAATCATTTTGCGGAAGCGACGGCGTAGCACAAGTGAGGGGTAAACCTCCCAGCTTGCTATGCGATGCCCCATCATTCATTGAACAGTCCATGGCTGCACCGACCTCCTCCCGCATCCGCCTCGACCAGCTTCTGGTCGAGCGCGGGATATTCGAGACCCGGGCGCGGGCCCGGGATGCCGTACTGCGCGGTACGGTTCGCGTGGGGGGCATGATGGCGGAGAAGCCCGGCCAAGCCGTTGCCGCCGATGTGGAAATCGCGGTCGACGACCCGGCCCGCCGCTATGTCTCACGTGCGGCGCTGAAGCTCGTCCACGGGCTCGATGCTTTCGGCCTCGATCCCAAGGGCGCGGAGGCTCTCGATGTCGGCGCCTCGACAGGCGGCTTCACGCAGGTGCTTCTGGAACGTGGTGCAACGCATGTCACGGCCATCGACGTCGGCACGGGCCAGATGGACCGGAGGCTGCGCGAGGATTCCCGCGTCACCTGCCTCGAAGGCGTGAACGCCCGCCATCTCACGCTCGAGGCGATCGGTGGCCGCAGGCCGGATTTCCTCGTCTCCGACGTCAGCTTCATCTCGCTGAAGCTCGCGCTGCCGCCGGCGCTCGAAATGGCGGGGCAGGGCGCACAGGGGCTCTTCCTCGTCAAGCCGCAGTTCGAGGCAGGCCGCGAGGCGATCGGGAAAGGCGGGCTCCTGCGCGAGCCGCAGATGGCGGAGGAGATCGCCCGCGACATCGCCGCGTGGCTCGGGACCAACCAAGGCTGGCGGAACATCGGCCTTGCCCCGTCTCCCATCGAGGGTGGCGACGGCAACCGCGAGTTCCTGCTGGCCGGGCGGAAGGCATGAGCGTCCGTCTCACCATCGACGCGTTGGGCGCGCAGGGCGACGGCGTTGCGCATACGCCGGAGGGCCCGGTCTATGTGCCCTTCGCGCTACCCGGCGAGGAAGTCCTCGCCCACGTGGAGAAGCAACGCGGGACCCTGCTGGCGGTCGAAAAGCCGTCACCTGTTCGGGTCGATCCGGCGAGCCCGCATTTCGGCGTGTGCGGCGGCTGCTCGGTGCAGCATATGGCGCCAGCGGCCTATGCGGAATGGAAGCGCGAAAAGGTGGTGCGCGCACTCCGGACCCGGGGCCTTCCCGAAAATGTTGAATCGCTCGTCCTCTGCCCGCCCGCCTCCCGCCGGCGCGTCACCTTCACGGCGCGGGCGGCAGGCGGGCGCGCTCTTCTGGGCTTCAATGCGGCGCAATCCCACCGGATCGTGGAGATCGAGTCCTGCCCGGTCGCGGCACCGCAGATCGTCGCGGCCCTTCCCGACCTGCGTGCGCTGGCGGCTCTGATCGCGATGGGGCCGAAGCCGTTCCACGTCACGGTCACCGCCACCCGGACGGGCCTCGACATCGCGACCGAGGGCGCGGCGGAGAGGCTTGGCGAGCGTAAACGCCGGCAGGCGGTGGATCTCGTCCTTGCCAGGGGATTCGCACGGCTTTCCGTCGGCGGCGAAGTGCTGGTGGAGCGCGAAAGGCCGGTGGTGCTGTTCGGCGATGTGCCGGTGGCCGTTCCCGCAGGCGGCTTCCTGCAGGCGGCGGAACAGGCGGAGCAGGCGATGGCCGGCCTTGTCACCGCGCATCTCAAGGGCGCGAAGCATGTCGCGGACCTCTTTGCCGGCAGCGGCACCTTCGCGCTGCGCCTGGCCCGCGAATCGCGCGTGCATGCGGCCGAGGGAGACGCCGCGGCTCTCGCGGCGCTGGAGGAAGCGGCGAAACGCGCCATCGGCTTGAAGCCGGTCTCCGTGGAAAAGCGCGACCTGTTCAACCGGCCTCTCTCTGCCAAGGATCTCGACCGTTTCGACGGCCTGGTGTTCGATCCGCCGCGCGCCGGAGCCGAGGCCCAGTGCCGCCAGATCGCGCGCTCGACCGTCGCGCGCGTCGCCGCCGTCTCCTGCAATCCCGGCACGCTGGCGCGAGATCTCGCGATTCTCGTCGAAGGCGGCTACGGCGTCGTAAGCATCACGCCCATCGACCAGTTCCTCTGGTCGCCGCATGTGGAGGTGGTGGCGTTGCTGGAGCGCGGGAAACAGCGCGGCTGAAGCAGCCGGTGAATCACCCGGCGATTCAGAAGCAGTAGAAACGAAGAGGTAGAGCGGCGGCGAGCGCATGCACTTCAGGAGGATTGGTCTGGTTGTCTAGACCTCTGTTCCGCCAGAAAGGATGCGATTCACATAGGCGGGCACGATCTTGCTGGCGGGGCCGTGAACGGCTTCATCGAAGCTATAGACGTTCTCCGACGGTTCGAGGTTGAGTTCGACCGTGCGCGCGCCTGCACGGGCGGCTTCCTCCACGAATTGCGCTGCCGGATAGACGCTGCCGCTCGTGCCTATCGACAGGAAGAGGTCGCAGGTGGACAGCGCTTCGTAGATGCGGTCCATGTGATAGGGCATCTCGCCGAACCACACGACGTCGGGCCTGAGCGCACCCGGGATCCCGCATCCCGGACAGGAAAGGTCCGTGGAAAGCGGCCCCCGCCATTCGTGGCGCGCGCCGCATCGGGCGCAGAGCGCCTTCGCCAATTCCCCGTGCATGTGGATCAGGTTCTTAGATCCGGCGCGCTCGTGCAGATCATCGATATTCTGGGTAACCACCAGCACGCTGCCACGATGCAGGCATTCGAGCTCGGCGAGGGCGAAATGGGCGGCATTGGGCTCGACCCGCGGCAACTGGCTGCGGCGATCATTGTAGAAGGCGTGCACCAACGCCGGATTGGCGGTAAACCCCTCGGGTGTCGCGACCTCACGAAGATCATATCGCGACCAGATGCCGTTCTTGTCGCGGAACGTGTCCACACCCGATTCGGCTGAGATTCCGGCCCCGGTCAGGATGATGACGGAACCCGCCATGGTCACGCCTGCGTGCCGCCCACCGTCATCTGGTCCATCCTGAGATGCGGCTGGCCCACGCCCACCGGCACGCCCTGGCCCGCCTTCCCGCAGGTGCCGATCCCGGTGTCGAGCTTCATGTCGTTGCCGAGCATGGAGACCCGCTTCATCGCGTCCGGCCCGTTGCCGATGAGTGTCGCGCCCTTGATGGGGCGGGTCACCTTTCCGTCCTCGATCATATAGGCTTCGGTGCAGTCGAAGACGAACTTGCCGGAGGTGATGTCCACCTGCCCGCCGCCGAAGGAGACGGCATAGATGCCCTTCTTCACGGATGCGAGGATCTCTTCCGGCGTCCTGTCGCCGCCCATCATGTAGGTGTTGGTCATGCGCGGCATGGGCACATGCGCGTAGGATTCGCGCCTGCCATTGCCGGTCGGCCGCATGCCCATCAGGCGGGCATTCAGGCGGTCCTGCATGTAGCCCACCAGCTTGCCGTCCTCGATCAGCACCGTCCGGTTGGTGGACGTGCCCTCGTCGTCGATGGTCAGCGAGCCCCGCCGCTCGCCGATCGTGCCGTCATCGACCACGGTCACGCCCTTGGCTGCCACCTGCTCGCCCATCAGGCCGGCGAAGGCGGAGGTCTTCTTGCGGTTGAAGTCGCCCTCGAGCCCGTGGCCCACCGCCTCGTGCAGCATCACGCCCGGCCAGCCATTGGCGAGCACGATGTCGAAGGTGCCGGCGGGCGCCGGGGCGGCTTCCAGGTTCACCAGTGCCTGGCGCAATGCCTCTCCGGCAGCGAAACGCCACGAATCTTCGGCGACGAACTCGCCGAAGCCCTTGCGGCCGCCCATCCCGTAGGAGCCGCTTTCCAGCCGGTCGCCATCACCGACGACCACGGAGACGTGCATGCGCACCAGCGGGCGGATGTCGCGAGCAAGCTGCCCATCGGCGCGCAGGATCTCCACATGCTGCCAGGAAGCGGCGAGCGACGCCGTCACCTGGCGCACGCGCGGGTCCTTGGCGCGCAGCCACCCGTCGATCTCCTGCAGGAGCTTGGCCTTCTCCTCGAAACCGGGAGCGGCAATGGGGTTTTCCTCGCCGTAAAGACGCTGATTCGTGCCCGCGGGCGGCGCGGCAAGCGTGCCGGAATAGCCCTGCTTGACGGCGGCAACGGCGTCGGCCGCCCGCCTGAGCGCTGCCTCCGAAAGCTCGCTCGCATGGGCGTAGCCCGTCGCCTCGCCGGCGACCGCCCGCAGGCCGAAGCCCTGGTCGGTGTTGAAGCTCGCCGTCTTCAGCCTTCCGTTGTCGAAGACCAGCGCCTCGCCTTCGCGGTATTCCATGAACAACTCGCCGTCATCCGCGCCCGAGATGGTTTCCGAGACGAGGGACTTGAGCTTCTCGGGCGAACAGTCGAAGGACTCGATGAGGGAACGGGGCATGGGCGGTATCCTCTGATTTACCCACGGCTCTTGTTTGAAACGCTGGCGGCGTGTCGATGTTCAGGCATGGATCCTCGGGTCAAGCCCGAGGATGACGAGGACAAGGAGGTCTCCGCAAGTCTCCGGCGTTGGCGATTAGCGGAAACCTTTCTGCCTTCGTCATCCTCGGGCTTGACCCGAGGATCCATGCCTGAACCGTCCCACGCTACCGGCGATCAAGTTGATGGACCGTGGCCCTACACATGTAGAGAGAAGAGACGGGTTGATCCAGCCCCAAGCCGATCACGAGGCGGCGGAAATGCCCTTGGCGCGATTTATCGCGGCAGTGCGTCGAAGCCTTCTCCGAAGCCGTTGAGGTCGACGGGAATTCCGATCCCTTCCTCCGGCGTCTGGAAGACGATGAAGGTGGCAGACTCTCCGGTGCGCAGGGTTTCCAGCAGCTCTTCTTCCAGGATCACCTCGGCGTAGCAGCCGTCCTGGAAGCAGCGCACGAAGTAGGCCCTGCCGATATCCTTCCCGTCCACATTGAGGCCGAGCCCGTTGGGAAGCAGCACGCCGAGCGGCGCAAGCACACGCAGGATCTCGGCCTTGTCGTCGGCCGTGCGCAGCACGACGACGGAGAGGCCCACTTCCGGCCGGTCCTCCGCCACGACGTTCTGCATCATCGCGCACTGCTCGCTCGAAGCGCCCGCGGGCGTGTCGCAGACGATCGACCACGCGCCATGTGTGGAGCGCACATTGCCGTTTTGTTGCGGCTGCTGCTGCTGGGCCGCGGCGGGCAGGGCCGCGGCCAGGGTCAGGGCGATTGCCGCCACACGTGCCAACAGAGGCATGGAACCTCGCTTTCTCTCGAATCGCGCCAATCTATCGCGGCGCGCGCCCGGCAGGAAGGGCGGCGCTGCCGGATCGACGCAGCCTGTCTGTTTGCGCGACACATTTCCCCAGGAATCGGACGGAACTGGGGCGCGGTCCGGTTTCTCCGTCAATCGGCGCCCGCGCCTGCCGCCAGCGCAAAAATGCCGCATCTGAGGCAAGATGCCTTTCTTGCGGTTCCGAAGAGAGTATGATTTGAACGCGCCGATAAGAGCCAGGAATCTCAACAGGGCTTTCCCGCGCCGCCGCATTTTGCCATACGGCATGCAAAGCGGCTGCAGGAGGCGCGTTGATCGGGAGATGACGAGGGTGATGAAGAGATTTGCAGCAGGCCTTGGGGCGCTGTCGCTTTCCGCCACCGGTGCTTTGGCGGCACAGCCGGCACCTTGGGAGATGCAGTTCCAGGATGCCGCCACGAGCATCATGGAAGAGATCGTCTGGTTCGAGAGATACACGCTGTGGTTCGTCGCCCCGATCGTGCTTCTCGTGATGGCGCTGCTTGCCTGGTGCATCATCCGCTACCGCGCTGGCGCCAATCCCGTGCCGTCGCGCACCAGCCACAACACGCTCATCGAGGTCCTCTGGACCGTCGGGCCCGTGGTGGTGCTCCTGTTCCTCGCCGTTCCCTCCTTCCAGCTCCTCACCCGGCAGTACACGCCCGACGAGGAGCCCGCGCTGACGCTGAAGGCCACCGGCGTGCAGTGGTACTGGGATTACGAGTACCAGGATCCGGAAAACCCGCTGAGCTTCACCTCGCTGCTCCTGCAGGACGGTGACCGGGCCGAGGCCGGCAAGGAGGACATCGCCCAGTATCCCCGCCTCCTGGCGGTGGACAACGAAGTGGTCGTGCCGGTGGACACCACCGTGCGCGTGCTGGTGACCGGCAGCGACGTGATTCATTCCTTCGCCATGCCGTCCTTCGGCATCAAGGTCGACGCGGTGCCCGGCCGCATCAACGAGACCTGGTTCAAGGCCGATCGCGAAGGCCTCTATTACGGACAATGCTCGGAGCTCTGCGGCAAGGATCACGCCTTCATGCCGATCGCGATCCGCGTCGTCTCGCAGGAGCAGTTCCAGACCTGGTACGCAGCCGCGCACGAAGACCTGGCGGGCGCCAACCGCGCGCTGATGGCGTCGATCGACAGTGGCAAGGAAGAGGACAAGATCGCCGCGGCCGAGTAACGGCGGGCGATCCGGGGATAATTGGAGCGGTAGGATATGGCAGGCGCTGCAGCATATGGCGACCACGACGACCACAGGCCGAAGGGCTGGGTCCGCTGGGTCTACTCCACCAACCACAAGGATATCGGAACGCTCTACCTGATCTTCGCGATCATTGCGGGCGTCATCGGCGGTTTCCTGTCGGTGATGATGCGTTGGGAGCTCGCAGAGCCGGGCATCCAGATCTTCCACGGCCTTGCCTCCATGGTCTACGGCTACGAGGGCGCCGCCGCCATCGATGCCGGCAAGGAGATGTACAACGTCTTCACCACCGCTCACGGCCTGATCATGATCTTCTTCATGGTGATGCCGGCGCTCATCGGCGGGTTCGCCAACTGGATGGTGCCGATCATGATCGGCGCGCCGGACATGGCTTTCCCGCGCATGAACAACATCTCGTTCTGGCTGCTGCCGCCCGCCTTCATCCTGATGCTCCTGTCCATGTTCGTGCCCGGCGCTCCGGGCAGCTTCGGCGCCGGCACGGGCTGGACGCTCTACCCGCCGCTCTCGACGGCAGGTCAGCCGGGTCCCGCGGTGGACATGGGCATTCTGGCCCTGCACATC
This sequence comes from Chelativorans sp. AA-79, assembly GCF_029457495.1. Lineage (NCBI taxonomy): Bacteria > Pseudomonadati > Pseudomonadota > Alphaproteobacteria > Hyphomicrobiales > Phyllobacteriaceae > Chelativorans > Chelativorans sp. AA-79. The sequence goes on along the minus strand of NZ_CP120361.1, from coordinate 3,526,614 downwards.
GCCGGCGCTTCCTCCATCCTCGGCGCCATCAACTTCATCACCACCATCTTCAACATGCGCGCCCCGGGCATGACGCTGCACAAGATGCCGCTCTTCGCCTGGTCGGTGCTGATCACGGCGTTCCTGCTGCTTCTGTCCCTGCCCGTGCTGGCCGGCGGCATCACCATGCTCTTGACGGACCGCAATTTCGGAACGGCCTTCTTCGCGCCGGCTGGTGGCGGTGACCCGATCCTCTACCAGCATCTCTTCTGGTTCTTCGGCCATCCCGAGGTCTACATCCTCATCCTGCCGGGCTTCGGCATCGTCAGCCACATCATCGCGACCTTCTCGCGCAAGCCCGTCTTCGGCTATCTCGGCATGGCCTATGCGATGGTGGCCATTGGCGCGATCGGCTTCGTGGTCTGGGCGCACCACATGTACACGACGGGCCTGTCCCTCGACACGCAGCGCTATTTCGTCTTCGCCACGATGGTCATCGCCATCCCCACCGGCGTGAAGATATTCTCCTGGATCGCCACCATGTGGGGCGGCTCCATCTCCTTCCGCGTGCCGATGCTGTGGGCGATCGCCTTCATCTTCCTCTTCACCGTCGGCGGTGTGACGGGGGTGCAGCTCGCCAATGCCGGCCTCGACCGGGCGATGCACGACACCTACTATGTCGTGGCGCATTTCCACTACGTGCTGTCCATGGGCGCCGTCTTCGCCATCTTCGCCGCCTGGTACTACTGGTTCCCGAAGATGACCGGCTACATGTACAACTCCTTCGTCGCCCGGCTGCATTTCTGGATCACCTTCATCGGCGTGAACCTCATCTTCTTCCCGCAGCACTTCCTGGGCCTCTCGGGCATGCCGCGCCGCTACATCGACTATCCGGATGCCTTCGCCGGCTGGAACCAGGTTTCCTCCTACGGTTCCTATCTCGCGGCCATCGGCGTCCTGGTGTTCCTGTACGGCGTCGTCGAGGCCTTCGCGAAGAAGCGTGTGGCGGGTGCCAATCCTTGGGGCGAGGGTGCGACCACGCTCGAATGGCAGCTTCCTTCCCCGCCGCCCTTCCACCAGTGGGAAGAGCTGCCGAGGATCCGCTAGGGAAAACAACGCGCGGCCTGGAGCGACGTCCCGGCCGCGCTAGCTATGGGCAGAACCGGAAAGACAACGGGACAGATGACACTGGTCGAGCGCGAGCACATTCATGAGGACGCAGTGCGCCTTTCCGAGGCGACGGCCGGCGACTTCATCGCGCTGCTCAAGCCGCGGGTCATGTCGCTCGTCGTCTTCACGGCCTTTGTGGGAATGGTGCTCGCCCCGGCCAGTCTCAATCCGTTCCTGGCCTTGATCGCGATCCTGGCGATCGCGGTCGGCGCGGGGGCGTCCGGCGCGCTCAATATGTGGTATGACGCCGATATCGACGCGGTGATGGCGCGCACGGCCGGCAGGCCGGTGCCCGCCGGCCGCGTGGCCCCGGGCGAGGCGCTCGGCTTCGGCCTCTTCCTTTCCGCCTTCGCGGTGATGACGCTCGGCCTGATGGCCAACTGGCTGGCGGCGAGCCTGCTCGCCTTCACCATATTCTTCTACGTGGTGGTCTACACGATGTGGCTGAAGCGCTCGACGCCGCAGAACATCGTCATCGGCGGGGCGGCGGGCGCGCTGCCGCCGGTCGTGGGCTGGGCCGCGATAACGGGGACAGTCAGCGTCGAGAGCCTGGTTCTCTTCCTGATTATCTTTCTCTGGACGCCGCCTCACTTCTGGGCTCTGGCGCTCTTCAAGAGCAGTGACTATGGCCGTGCCGGCATCCCGATGATGCCCAATGTGGCGGGGGCCGCGTCCACGCGCCGGCAGATCTTCGTCTATGCCGTGCTGGTTGCCGTCAGCGGCGTGCTGCCCGCGGTGCTCGGCTTTGCGAGCCTTCGCTACGGCGTCGTGGCCGCGGCGCTGGGCGCGGCCTTCGTCTGGTATTCCTGGCGCGTTCTGGCGGGCAGGGGGGCGGATGGATCGATGCGCCCGGAGAAGGCGCTGTTCGGCTATTCGGTCGTCTATCTCTTCGCCATCTTCGCCGCCCTTCTCTGCGACGGGCTTTTCGCGCGGTTCGGAGGCTGAGATGCCCGAGGAGGACCGCGTGAAGCCGACGGAGGCCCAGCTCAAGGCGCGGCGCAACCGCTCGATCGCGATTGCCCTGGCGCTGGCCGCTTTCGTGATCATCGTGTACCTGGGCAGCATATTGAAGCTCGGGCCCGGCATTTTCGACCGGGGGATGTGAGGACACATGACGAGCCCTGGAAAACCCGCACCCGCGCGTGATCGTCGGAACCTCGGCGTGGCTGCCGTCTGCGCGGGCGTTTTCGTGGGCATGGTGGGCATGTCCTATGCCGCCGTGCCGCTCTACCGGCTCTTCTGCCAGGTCACCGGCTATGGCGGCACGACCCAGCGCGTCGAGCAGTATTCCGACAAGATCCTCGACAAGACGATTGTCGTCCGCTTCGACGCGAACACCAGCGGCGTTCCCTGGGAATTCCAGCCCAAGCAGCGCGAGGTCACGCTCAGGATCGGCGAGACGCAGGAAATCTCCTACACGGCCCGGAACCTGGCGGCCAAGGCCACCACCGGCACGGCCACATACAATGTGACGCCCGAGATGGCCGGGGCCTATTTCAACAAGATCCAGTGCTTCTGCTTCACCGAGCAAACGCTCGAGCCGGGGCAGAGCTACGACATGCCGGTCCAGTTCTTTGTCGATCCGGAGATCGTGAACGTGCCCGAATTGAAGAACCTCAAGGCGATCACGCTTTCCTACACTTTCTATCCGAAGCATCCCGAAGCGGTCGAGGCGCCGGCGACGGATACTTCAAAGACCCAGAAGCTCGGGGGATAAAATGGCAGAAGCCCACGCAAAAAAACATGACTATCACATCATCGATCCGAGCCCATGGCCGTTCATCGCCTCCGTCGGCGCTCTGATCATGGCGCTGGGCGCCATCGCCTGGATGAAGGCGGCGCAAGGCAACTCGTTCCCGCTGCTGGGCATCGATCTCGCCGGCGCCAGGTTCTGGATCTTCCTGATCGGCCTGCTGATCATCCTCTACACCATGTTCTCCTGGTGGAGCGACACCATCAAGGAGGGCCAGGAGGGGCACCATACGCGGGTCGTCTCGCTGCATCTGCGCTATGGCATGATCATGTTCATCGCCTCGGAGCTGATGTTCTTCGTGGCGTGGTTCTGGGCCTTCTTCGATGCCAGCCTTTTTCCCGGCGATCCGGTACAGGTGAGCCGTGCCGAGTTCACCGGCGGCACCTGGCCGCCCCATGGCGTGGAGGTGCTCGATCCTTTCCACCTGCCGCTCTACAACACGATCATCCTGCTGCTATCGGGCACGACGGTGACCTGGGCGCACCACGCACTGCTCGAGGACGATCGCAGGGGGCTTGTCGCCGGTCTTGCGCTGACCGTGGCGCTGGGCGTGCTTTTCAGCTGCGTGCAGGCTTACGAATATATGCACGCGCCGTTCGCATTCCGCGATTCGATCTATGGCGCGACCTTTTTCATGGCGACCGGCTTCCACGGGTTCCACGTGATCGTCGGCACGATCTTCCTGGCGGTCTGCCTGCTCAGGGCCATCGCCGGCCAGTTCACGCCGCAGCAGCATTTCGGCTTCGAGGCAGCCGCCTGGTACTGGCACTTCGTCGACGTGGTGTGGTTGTTCCTCTTCGCCTTCGTCTATGTGTGGGCGTCGGCGGGTGCCACGATCGCGCACTGAGGAGCGGGTTCATTCGCTACAGAGGGGCGGCCGCGGAAGGGCGGCTGCCCCTTGTTTTTTGAAGGTGTGCGTGATGAGTGAAGACAAGGCCGTATGGCCACCGGTGGATCCGGTCCGCGCCGGACTTTCCGGCCGCTGCCCGCGCTGCGGCGAGGGCAGGCTCTTCTCCGGCTTTCTCACGGTGGGTCGGCGCTGCGCTAATTGCGGGCTGGACTACAGCTTCGCGGACGCCGGCGACGGCCCGGCCGTCTTCGTCATCCTCATCATCGGTTTCATCGTCGTCGGGCTGGCGCTCTGGATGGAGGTTTCCACGAATGCGCCCCTGTGGCTCCATTTCGTGCTCTGGATCCCGCTGATCCTCGTGCTGTCGCTGACGGCGCTCCGGTTGATCAAGGGGCTCCTGATCGCGCTGCAATACCGCAACGAGGCGGCGGAAGGGCGCCTGGATCAACCCGAATGAGCATCGAGCAAAAGGCGATGGGCCGGCGGAGCTGGGTGCTGCTGGCATTCAGCATTCCCGTTTTTCTGCTGCTTCTGGCCTTGGGCACGTGGCAGGTGCAGCGCCTGCATTGGAAGGAAGGGCTCCTGCAGCGCATAGACGAGCGGATCGCCTCTCAGCCGGTACCGTTCGACGAGATCGCCGCGCTCTATGATCGCGGTGAGGACATCGACTACCGCCCGACCGTGCTTTCCGGCACGTTCCTGCACGGGGCCGAGCGCCACTACCTGGCCACCTGGGAGGGGCGATCCGGCTTCTTCGTGCATACACCGCTCGAACTGGCGAACGGGAAATACATCTTCGTCAACCGAGGCTTCGTGCCCTATGACCGCAAAGACCCTGGTACGCGGGCCGAGGGCCAGGTGGAAGGCGCGGTCGAGATCGGCGGGCTCGCGCGCACGGCGCCGGCGGAAAAGCCGTCCTTCATCGTGCCCGACAACGATCTCGCCAAGAACATCTTCTATTGGAAGGACCTCGCGGCGATGACCCGCTCGGCCGGTCTCGATCCGGCGGAAGTCTATCCCTTTTATGTGGATGCGAACGACGCGCCCAATCCCGGCGGCTTGCCAGTGGGCGGCGTGACCCTCATAAACCTGCCGAACAACCACCTGCAATATGCCGTCACCTGGTATGGTCTGGCGTTCGCGCTGGTCTGCGTCCTGGTCGCCTGGTTCCGCCGCGGGCGGGGAGGCGGTCGCCCGCAAGCTTGACAGGGACCGCCCGCCGCCCCCACTTTCCGGGCGGCAAGAATAGGGGAATTGGATGGGCTCACAGAAGCAGAAGCTGACGGTGCGGTTGTGCGGGCCGCGCGGCTTTTGCGCCGGCGTCGACCGGGCGATCCAGATCGTCGTGCTCGCGCTCAAGAAATACGGCGCCCCGGTCTATGTGCGCCACGAGATCGTGCACAACCGCTATGTTGTGGAAGGCTTGCAGGAGCGCGGCGCCGTCTTCATCGAGGAGCTGGACGAGATTCCGGACGATCATCGCGAGCGGCCGGTGGTGTTTTCCGCCCATGGCGTGCCCAAATCCGTTCCCGCGGATGCTGTGGCGCGCAATCTCTTCTATCTCGACGCCACCTGCCCGCTGGTCTCGAAGGTCCACAAGCAGGCGATGCGCCACCAGCGGCTCGGCCGCCACGTGCTTCTGATCGGCCATGCCGGCCATCCGGAGGTGATCGGCACCATGGGGCAACTGCCCGAGGGCGCCGTGACCCTGATCGAGACCGTGGACGACGCCGCCCGCTTCACCCCGCCGGAAGGGGCCGAACTCGGCTTCGTGAGCCAGACGACGCTTTCCGTGGAGGACACGGCGGGGATCATCCGTGCGCTGGAAGCGCGGTTCCCGCATATCCAGGCGCCCGCAGCCGAATCCATCTGCTATGCCACCACCAACCGGCAGGATGCCGTGAAGGCGGCCGCTCCGGGCGCGGATATGTTCCTCGTCGTGGGCGCCCCCAACTCGTCCAACTCCCGCCGCCTGGTGGAAGTGGCCGAAAGGGCAGGGGCCAGCCGCGCCTTGCTGGTGCAGCGTGCGTCGGAAATCCCTTGGGGCGAGATCGGCCCGCTCTCGGTGCTCGGCCTCTCGGCGGGCGCATCCGCGCCCGAGATCATCGTCGACGAGATCATCGACGCCTTCGCCGAACGCTACGACGTCACCGTCGATCTCGCCGTGACGGCCGAGGAGCTCGAGAACTTCCCCGTCATGCGGGCGCTGCGCGACGTGGAACTGACCAAGGCCGACATGGCCTTCGTCAACGGCGTGGGATAGGAGTGGCTGTGCTGATGACCCCCTCTCTTGCAAATTCTAGGGGCTTGGCTTTGCTAAGTCCAAGAATTTTCTTTCTCCCCCGCCAAGGGGGAGATAAGCGATTTCAACATCTTAGCCGAAGGCCAAGTGTTAGAAGTCGCAAGAGAGGGGGCACGGCGCTCACTTCATTGGCCATGCATCCCGGTCTCCACTAGGACGGTATTTCAAGATGGCCGTCTACACCGACATCTCCGAAGAAGAACTCGGCGCCTTTCTCCGCCAATACGCGGTGGGCGGTCTGCTGTCCTACAAGGGCATCGCCGAGGGAACGGAGAACTCGAACTATCTTCTGCACACCACTGCCGGCGCCTTCATCCTCACGCTCTATGAGCGGCGGGTGGAGAGGGCGGATCTGCCCTTCTTTCTCGGGCTCATGGAGCACCTGGCGAAGAAGGGCGTCTCCTGTCCGCAGCCGGTCGCACGGCGCGACGGCGGCATCATCGGCGAGCTTGCCGGCAGGCCCGCCGCCCTCATCACCTTTCTGGAAGGGATGTGGATGCGGCGCCCGACGGTGCAGCACTGCCATGCTGTCGGCAAGGCGCTTGCCGGGCTGCATCGGGCCGCGGCCGACTTTCCGTTGCGGCGGGCCAATGCGCTCGATCCGGAAGGCTGGCAGCGGCTCTGGGACGGCACGAGGGCGCGCGCCGATGAGGTGGAGCCCGGCCTGGCGCGGGAAGTGGAGGCGGATTTCGCGGCTGTGGAACACGGCTGGCCGAAGGATCTGCCCTCGGGAGTGATCCATGCCGACCTCTTCCCCGACAATGTCTTCTTCCTGGGCGGAGAGGTTTCGGGGCTGATCGACTTCTATTTCGCCTGCAACGACCTGCTCGCCTACGATATCGCCACCTGTCTCAATGCCTGGTGCTTCGAGAAGGATATTTCCTACAACATCACCAAGGGGGGCGCGCTTCTCGCCGGCTATCAGAGCGTGCGGCCGCTGGAGCAGGCCGAGATCGACGCACTGCCTCTTCTGGCGCGCGGTTCAGCCCTGCGCTTCATGCTGACGCGGCTGCACGATTGGCTCACCATTCCCGACGGCGCTCTGGTGAAGAAGCGCGATCCCATGGAATATCTGCGCCGCCTGCGCTTCCACCGCCAGGTCGAGGCCGCGTCCGAATACGGGGTGGTCGTCGCGTGAAAAGGATAGAGATCTTCACCGACGGCGCCTGCTCGGGCAATCCGGGGCCGGGCGGCTGGGGCGCGGTGCTGCGCTACAACGGCGCCGAGAAGGAGCTTTCGGGCGGCGAGGCGCAGACGACCAACAACCGCATGGAGCTCACGGCGGCCATCGAGGCGCTGAACGCCTTGAAGGAACCCTGCGAGGTCGATCTGCACACCGACAGCAACTATCTGCGCGACGGCATTTCCGGCTGGATCGAGGGCTGGAAGCGCAATGGTTGGCGGACGGCCGACAGGAAGCCGGTCAAGAATGCCGAGCTCTGGCAGGCATTGGACGAGGCGCGCCGCCGCCACAAGGTGCATTGGCACTGGGTGCGCGGCCATGCCGGCCATCCGGAGAACGAGCGCGCCGACGCGCTGGCCCGCGCCGGCATGGCCCCGTTCAAGAAGAAGCGCCGCGCGGCGGCTCCTCGGACCGGCCCTTCGCAGGAGGAAGAAGAGGCGCTGCGCAAGGCCCGCGTCGAGCGCCGAAGGGCGGGGGCGCAGGCCGCCGCGCTGAAGCGCGGGGAGTCGTAGCCGCGCTCCGCCGATCGGCGATGCGTCGACGCGCTCAAGCGGTTTGAAGCTGTTCGAGAATGCGCGCGGCGCCGCTCGTGACCGCCTGGCCGCGCGCTTCCTCCAGGTTGAGCGATTTCACGATGCCGTCCTCGACGATCATGGAATAGCGCTTCGAGCGCACGCCCATGCCGCCGGCCGACATGTCCTGCTCGAGGCCGAGCGCGCGTGTGAACGCTCCATTGCCGTCGGCCAGGAAGACGAGCTTCCCCTCCGCCCCGGAGAAACGCGCCCAAGCGGCCATCACATGGTGGTCGTTGACGGCGACCACGGCCACCGCATCCACGTCGCGGGCGAGGATCGCGTCATAGTTCTCCACGAACCCCGGCAGATGGCTGTTGCTGCAGGTCGGCGTGAAGGCGCCGGGCACGCCGAACATCACGACCCTGCGGCCGGCGAAGTAATCAGCGGTGCTGATGTCTTCCGCGCCTTCGGCGCCTGCCTTCTTGATCGTGACGTCGGGCAGCCGGTCGCCAATGGAAATCGTCATGCGAGGTCTCCTGCAGGATGGAATGGGATCGGGCTTTCCGCCCGGGGCGGGCGGCACCATAAGTGCTTCGTCAGGGCAGGGCAATTTGCCCGGCGACGGCTTCCTGGCCGGCCGTCAGCGTGTAATCGATGCGCAGGGCGGCTCCTTTCGCCACCGCGTTGAGGAGGTTTGCGGAAAAGACCGCCCTCCGCCCGTCGCGGCGCTTGAGTTCGGGCATGGCAATCTGCACGCCCTCGGGCGGCGCGAGGAACAGCGCCGGCTCACCGGCATCGTCAGGCAGGTTCACCTCGAACTCGACCTGCGCGTCGTGGCGTTTAACCTCCTCTACCCGAAAGCCGGGGCGGGGTTCCTCGGGCAGGGCGGCAAAGGCGCTCTCGACTGTGGCCGCATCGCCTGCATTCTGCGGATCGGCCCCCGCATCGAAGGAGAAGGGCACCTCGACCGGGATGCAGATCTTCTCGCAAATGCCGAGGAACACGCTGCCCTCTATGATGCCGGCCATGCCCGCCCGCGGAAAGGTGAAGACCACGGGCAGCGCGGTGGAGCCTTTGTAGCCCGCCCAGGTGGCGTAGCGGTCGCTGATACGCTGAGGCGCGGGGAAGAGCATCTGCACGCTGCCCGCATCGGAACCGGGCGCGAGGTTGATCTCGGGTGGAACGCCCGCTTCTCCCGGATTGCGCCAATAGGTCTTCCAGCCGGGATCGAGCCGTATCTCCAGGGCGCCGCGAAGCGCGCCGTTGCTGTCGCTCAATCCGGAGCTCACGATGCGTATGGCGCCGCCTTCGCTCTCGATCCAGGCGCTCGAGGCGGCCGCGGCGGGAGCGGCGAGGGCGAGGAGCAGCGAAAGGCTTGTCAGGGGTCGAAGCATGGCTGGACAATGGCTTCCGGAGGCGTCGATTGCAACGCGCGAAATGAGGTTGCATCCTCATATTGGCGTGAACGCGGAGATCGCGAATCGTCTCATGTCTTTCAAGCTTCACTGAAAAGAGTTAGGGTTGGCGCATGATACAGAAGATCGGCGCGGACAGAGTTGGCGAGGCCGCCACACTGCAGGACCATTTCCTTGTCGCCATGCCCGGCATGCGCGACGAAAGGTTCTTGCGCTCGGTGATCTATCTGTGCGCCCACAATGCCGACGGCGCCATGGGCATCATCATCAATCGCAGCCAGGAGCTCGGCTTCACCGATATATTGGTGGAGCTCGGCATCCTTGATCGCAGTCAGTCGATCCGCCTGCCGCCGCGTGCGCGCAACATGGCCGTGCGCAGCGGCGGGCCGGTGGACCGCAGCCGCGGCTTCGTGCTGCACAGTGGCGACTATGTGGTGGAATCTTCCATGGCCGTGTCGGAGAAGGTCTGCCTGACCGCGACCATGGATATCCTGCGGGCCATATCGGCGGGCCGCGGCCCCAGCCAGGCGCTGATGGCGCTTGGCTATTCGGGCTGGGGGGCGGGCCAGCTCGAAGCCGAGATCGCGGACAATGGCTGGCTTGCCTGCCCCGCTTCCCCCGAGCTTCTCTTCGAAGCCGATATCGACACGATCTACGACCGCATCCTAGCCTCGATCGGCATCGACCTTCTGCATCTGAGCGACGTCGCCGGCCACGCCTGAGCGGCCACGGCGCCGGCTGCGGCCTTGGCGCACCATGGGTACGCGGGTCGCGCGCGGCGATCCGGAGAGCGAACACGTCCCACTTGAGCGTCCGCGCCCAGACCTTCAGGCGCTTCATCCTCGGTTTCATCCCAGGAGATTCGCATGCCCCGGGAGCGCCCGCAAATGGATTGCGATCGGCCGCCAGCGAAGAGCGGGCCGATCGGACGTCAGCTCGCGGTGACCGGATTCTGGTCCGCCAGGAGCTTCAGGCTTGCTTCCGCGTCCGCCGGCGTGCCGAAATGGAAGCTCTGCGCGTATTCGCAACCGACCTTGCGCAACTGCTCGATGTCGCGCTCGTCCGACACGCCTTCGGCAACGACGGAAAGGCCGAGATCATGCGCCATGGTGATCATGGATTTGAGCAGCATGTTGCCCTTGGAACTCGGGTCGTTGAGGAAGGTCCTGTCGATCTTGATCGTGTCGAAGGGGAAGCGGGTCAGGTAGGAGAGGGACGAATAGCCTGTTCCGAAATCGTCGAGGGAGAGCCCGATGCCGAGCTGCTTCAGCTTGGCCAGCACGTGCGCCGACTGTTCCGGATTGTCCATGACGATGGATTCGGTGAGCTCGAGCCGGAAGCAGCGCGGTTTGATGTTGGCCCGCGCGATGATCGAGCGCACATCGCCCACGAGATCGCGCCGGATGAACTGCCGGCTCGACAGGTTGACCGACATGAAGAGCGGCACGTCGCCGAGCTGCTTCTGCCAGGAATAGAGGTCCTCGGCAGCCTGCTGCATGGCGAAGAGGCCGAGCTGGACAATGAGGCCCGAGCTCTCCGCGATTGGGATGAAGTCGGCTGGCGGGATGGTGCCGCGGCGGGGATGGTCCCAGCGCAGCAGGGCTTCGAAACCGGCCACGCTGCCGTCCTCCAGCCGCACGATAGGCTGGTAGGCGACGCGCAGTTCCTTTCGGTCCACCGCCCTGCGCAGGTCCGATTCCATTTGCAGCCGGTCCGTGCCGATGGAGCGGAAGGCGGGACGGAACGGCTCGATGCGGTCCCCTCCGAAGCGCTTGGCCTGGTACATGGCCAGTTCGGCGTCCTTGATCATCTCTTCCGCCGAGGTCTGCGCCACGGTCCAGGAGACCAGCCCGATCGAGGCGGTGAGGATGATCTCCCGCTTGGCGAAGGTGATCGGAGAACGGATGGCGAGCCGCACCGCATCGGCAACCGCCGCGATCTGGGCCGGCTCCTGCTCGGAAAGCAGCATTATCGCGAACTGGTCCCCCGCCACGCGCGAGAGGGAATCCCCCGGCTTCAGGAGACGGTGCAGCCGCCTGGCGATGGTGAGGAGGATCGTGTCGCCGGCGGAAATACCGAGCTCGTCGTTCACGTGCTTGAAGCGGTCGATGTCGACGACGAGCACGGTGGGCCGGATCTTGCGTTCCCGTCGGGCCATCGCGATGGTCGCGTCCAGCCGGTTGAGGAAGAGCTCGCGGTTGGGCAGTCCCGTCAGATTGTCGTGCACGGCATCGTGCAGCAGGCGCTCCTCGGCCTTCTTCTGCTCGGTCACATCCACCATCGTGCCGACGCAGCGGATGACCTCGCCGTCGGAGCCCACCACGGGCCGGGCCCTGAGCGAAAGCCAGTGATAGTGCCCGTCGGCGCCGCGCAGGCGGAAGCTCTGCGCGACGCGTCCCCTCCTTTGCTCCAACACCATGTCGAGCGTGGTGCGGAACGTGTCGCGGTCGTCCGCGTGAAGCAGCGGAAGCCAGCTTCGCGCGGGCCCATGCAGCGTGTTCGCAGCCAAGCCGAGCTGTTTGCTGATATCGGGCTTTGTCGTCACCCGGTCGCGCAGCACGTCCCAGTCCCAAACGACGTCTCCTGAGCCGCTGATGGCGAGCGCCTGGCGCTCCATGTCGCTGAAGAGGCCCTGGAAGATGGCGTTCCCGGAAAGCGCATGCTGCATCACCGTAAAGCCAATCAGGAGCACGATCAGGATGAGGCCGCCGCTGATCGCAGGCTGCAGGATGTCGTTGTCGAGCATGCCCGTCACCGCCATTCCGGCGCCGGTGAGCCAGACGAGAACCATGAGCCAGCTCGGCACCAGCATGATCGCCCGGTCATAGCCCTGGAAGCCGAGATAGACGATCAGACCGAGGCCCACCACGGCAGTCGCGGCGAAGGAGATCCGCGCGATGCCCGCCGCGATCGGCGGATCGAAGACGGCGACGCCCGCTATGGCGACGAGGCCCAGGATCCAGGCGAGCATGCCGTAGCTGAAATGGTTGTGCCAGCGGGCGAGGTTGAGATAGGCGAACAGGAAGACGACGAAGGTCGCCGCCAACGCCACCTCCGTGCCCGCGCGCCAGAGCTGCTCGCTTCCCGGCGAGATCTCGATGATGCGGGACAGGAACCCGAAATCGATCGAGATATAGGCGAGGATGGCCCAGGCGAGCGCGGCGGTGGCGGGGAACATCGATGTGCCCTTGACCACGAAGAGCACTGTCAGGAAGAGCGCCAGCAGGCCGGCGATGCCGATGACGATGCCCCGGAAGAGCGTGTAGGAATTGACCGTGTCCTTGTAGGCGGCCGGATCCCAGAGATAGATCTGCGGCAGGTTGGGCGAGGAAAGCTCCGCCACGAAGGTGACCACCGTTCCGGGATTGAGCGTGACGAGGAACTCGTCCGCGTCGCTGCTGGGTTGGCGGTCGAGCGCGAAGCCCTCCGAAGGCGTGATCGCGGCGATGCGCTGGGAGCCGAGATCCGGCCAGACCAGGCCCGAGCCGACAAGCCGGAAATGCGGCGCCACGATAAGGCGGTCGAGCTGCTCGTCCGTCGTGTTGGCGAGCGCGAACACCGCCCAATCTCCGCTCGAGCGGCCGTCCTGTGCCTCGACCTCGATTCGCCGCACGATGCCATCGGCGCCGGGCGCGGTCGAGACCTGGAAGTTCTCGCCCTGGTCGCGGTGGATCTCGACGGCCTTCGAAAGGTCGAGGGCGACATCTTCGCGGGAAATCTTGATGGGCTCGACGGCCCCGGCCGGTGCGGTGCCGAAGGCGAGCACGAGCCATGCAAGCATGGCCATCGCCTTCAGCATTGGCGGTTTCAAACCCAGCAAACTCAACCCCGTCTCGATGGTTGCTGATGCTCCCCGGCGATCAGCGCATAAAGATGATGGTCCTGCCACACGCCATTGATGCGCAAATAGGACCGCAACAGTCCTTCGCGCTGGAATCCGGCTTTTTCAAGCAGGCGCATCGAACGCGCATTGCTGGGAATACAAGCCGCCTCCAGCCGGTGCAACCTCAACCGGTCGAATGCAAAGGGGATAACCAGCTGGAGCGCTTCGAGCATCAGGCCGTGGCCGGCATATCGCTCGCCCATCCAGTAGCCGATATTGGCGGACTGGGCCACGCCGTGCCGGATATTGCTGAGGGAAAGACCGCCCGCGAGCCGCCCCTCTGCTTTCTCGAACAGGAAGAAGGAAACGCCGGTGCCCTGGTCATAGTCGTGTCGGCTGCGTTGCAGGCGGTGGCGGAAGGAAGCCGCCGACAATTCGTCGGGCGTCCAGCGCGGCTCCCACGGTTCGAGGAAGGCGCGGCTTTCGGCGCGGAGCGTGGCCCACTCCTCGTAATCTTCCCGCTCCGGCATCCGCAGGCGTACCCTCTTGCCCTCAAGCGCCGGCAGGTCGCGGCGAAAGAAGGGGAGCTGGAACATGCGGGGCCGCGGGGACCTAGACCGCGAGCTTTCGCAGCACCGGGCGCGGCGTCGTCAGCGTGTCGCGGATGCCCTCGAACGCCGCCAGGGATCCGACCGGGCCGATCGCGGTGACGGTGGGTTTGGAGGAGAACAGGCGCGCGGAAAGGCCCGCCAGACGTTCCACCGTCAGGCCCGCCAGGCGGTCCATCAACTCCTCCATCTCGATCGGCCGACCGTAGAGGAGGAGTTGCCGTGCGATCTGCGAGGCGCGGCTCGCCGGACTTTCCCGCGACATCATCAGGCCCGCGCGGTACTGCGCCCGCGCGCGGTCGAGTTCGGCCTGGTCGATGCGGTCGCCGGCCTTCTGGAGCTCGCCCAGGATGACCGGCATCAGTTCGCCGAGATCGCTCTGGCCCGTCGCCGCGTGAACGCCGAAGATGCCGGTGTCCGAAAAGCCCCAATGGAAGGCGTAGACCGAATAGCAGAGGCCGCGCTTCTCGCGCACCTCCTGGAACAGGCGCGAGGACATGCCGCCGCCCATGATCATGGAGAGCACCTGGGAGGCGTAGAAGTCGCGCACGTGATAGGCGCGGCCCTCGAAGCCGAGGATGATCTGCGCGTCCATCAGGTCGCGATGCTCGCGATAATCGCCGCCGACATAGTGGGAATATTGCGGGACGGCGGTTTCGGCCCTGTCTCGGAAGCTGCCGAGCCGCGCCTCGACCTCGCGCACGAACTCGTCATGACTGACGCCGCCCGCGGCCACCACGACCATCCGGTCTGCCCCGTACTGGCGTTCCAGGAAGCGCCGGAGTTGGTCGGACGTGAAGGATTCCACCGTTTCCGGGGTACCCAGGATCGAGCGGCCTATCGCCTGGTGGCGGAAGGCCGTCTCGGTGAAGCGGTCGAAGACCGCGTCGTCAGGCGTATCGTGCGCGGCGCCGATCTCCTGCAGGATCACGTGCTGCTCGCGCTCGAGTTCGTGGGAGTCGAACTTGGAGTCGGTGAGGATGTCCGCCAGGATGTCGATGGCGAGCGACATGTCGTCTCTCAGCACCCTTGCGTAGAAAGCGGTCGTCTCCACGCTGGTGGCGGCGTTGATCTCGCCGCCGACATCCTCGATGTCGGTGGCGATCTGAAGGGCCGTGCGCTTGCTCGTGCCCTTGAAAGCCATGTGTTCGAGCAGGTGGGCGATGCCGTGTTCATCGTCCCGCTCGTTCCGCGACCCCGATTTGACCCATATGCCCAGCGCAACCGACTCGAGATGCGGAAGGGTTTCGGTTGCCACCGTCAAGCCGTTCGACAGACGACTTACTTCTACGCCCATATGCTACTCGCTTTCTATCCTCCCGCCCTTGCGTGGCGGCTGATGTGATCTTCCACCATTTTCAGGTCCGAGGGAAGGACCGTGTAACTTTCCCGCCCTTCCATCAGGTTTCCGAGCCATGCGGGAAGGGCGGGCGAAACGCCGCAAGCGTCGGAAACGGCTTGCGGAAACTTCGCCGGGTGTGCCGTGGCGAGAACGACCATCGTTTCGCCCGGACGGGCCTTCTCGCGCGCGACCTTGAGCGCCGTCGCCGTATGCGGGTCGGCGAGATAGCCGCTCTCGCGCAGCGTTCCGGCGATCGTGTCGGCCGTCTCCCCCATATTGGCCCGCCCTGCATCGAAGGCGGAGCGGATGCCGGCAAGCGCGCCCTCCCTGATGGTGAACCCGCCCGATTGCCTCAGGCCATCCATAGAGGCGCGGATTTCCTCCGCCTTCCTGCCGGATGCCTCGAAGAGCAGCCGCTCGAAATTCGAGGAAATCTGTATATCCATCGATGGCGAAGTTGTGACGACGACGGAGCGCGTGGCGTATTCGCCCGTCTCGAGCGTGCGCGCCAGGATATCGTTCTCGTTGGTCGCGATCACCAGCCGGTCGATGGGAAGTCCCATGCGCTTGGCGGCATAACCCGCGAAGATGTCTCCGAAATTTCCCGTGGGCACGGTGAAGGAGACCGCCCGGTCCGGCGCGCCGAGCGACACCGCCGAAGTGAAATAATAGACGATCTGGGCCATGATGCGCGCCCAGTTGATCGAGTTCACGCCCGAAAGCGACATTCGGTCGCGGAAGGCGTGGTCGTTGAAGAGCCCTTTCACGAGGGCCTGGCAGTCGTCGAAATTGCCTTCCACGGCGAGCGCCTGCACATTCGCGGCCCCCGACGTGGTCATCTGCCGCTGCTGCACGGGCGAGATGCGTCCATGGGGGAAGAGGATGAAGACATCCGCCCGCGCCGATCCGGCGAAGGCGTTGATGGCGGCTCCGCCCGTATCGCCCGAGGTGGCCCCGACGATGGTCACGCGCCGGCCGCTTTCCGTGAGCACATGGTCCATGATGCGCGCGAGGAACTGCATCGCCACGTCCTTGAAGGCGAGCGTGGGCCCATGGAAGAGCTCCAGCACGAACTCGCCCGGCCCGGTCTGGACGATGGGGCAGACCGCCTTGTGGCGGAAGGTGGCGTAGCTCTCCTCGGTGATCCGTTTCAGCACCGCGTCGGGGATCTCGCCGCCGATGAAGGGCCGCATCAGCGTGAAGGCCGCCTCGGCATAGGGAACGCCACGCAGCGCGCGGATCTCGTCAGGGGAAAACCGCGGCCATTCGCGGGGGACATAGAGGCCGCCGTCGCGCGCCAGCCCCATGAGAAGCACATCCGAGAAGCCCAGCACCGGAGCCTCGCCGCGTGTGCTTACATATTCCATCGCCATTCGTCCGCTCCGCGATTTCCAGGGTAGACAGGAGAAAACAGCAATCAGCCAGTCGAAATTTCTCCGCGACGTTGGTATAGAACAGCCACCTTGTTCTAGGAAAGTGCAGATCGGGGGCTTCCATTTGCTTTACAGGATTCTTGTTTCGGGGGTGATCCTCGCGGGTTCGGTTCTGCTTTCTGCCTGTCAGTCGGGGGGATCCGGCGTCCAGCCGGCCGAGCCTCCGGCCGATGCGGTGCGCGAGAGCGAACTCAGGGCCTATTGCCCGCCAGTGAGCCTGCGTGACGGCACCGCATTCTACACCACCTATGAGCGGGGCGGTGAAGGGGACCCCGACCGGGTCATCTATCTCTCTTCGATCGCCGAGACCACGCGCGCCTGCAAATACGGGCAGGGGGCAGGCTCCGTGACGGTCGCCATCGCCGGCAAGGTGGTCCCCGGGCCGAAAGGCCGCGCGGGGAATGTGACCCTGCCGATACGCATCGTCATGCTGCGGGGGACGGAAGTCATCCACTCGCAGCTCTACAATCATCCCGTCGCCGTTGCCGACGTTTCCGGCGCGACGCAGTTTGTGCTGACGGTGCCCGATATCCCGGTGCCCGGCGGCATCGACCGCGGCGTCACGCTCATTGCCGGCTTTGACGAGGGGGGCGGGCGGTAGGCCTGTCTGCCGCCGCCGTCCGGCTACCCTTCCTCGGACCACTCCGATAGCGCTGCGACGGTGCTCCTGAGATCGGCCATGCGGCTGATCGTGGTTTCCGCGCCCGCTTCCATCAGCATGGAAGCGTGGCCCGGATGGCTGTGGGAGGCGCCGGTGAAGCCGATGACGCGCATGCCCGCGGCCCTCGCGCCGGCGATGCCGTGCACGGAATCCTCGATTACGATCGTGTTGGCCGGGGCCGCCCCCATCTTTTCCGCCGCGTGGAGGAAGACGTCCGGCGCGGGCTTCGGCCGCTTGGTGGGCGTGGCGAGCGAGGAGAAGATGACGCCCTCGAAGAGCGGCGCAAGCCCCGTCCGCTGCAGCATGGCCGCGATGCGCTCTTCCTTCGAATTGGAGCAGATGCATCTGGCCGTCGGCAGGGAGGCCACGGCCTGGGCCGCGCCGGGGATGGCCTTCACCTCCGCCCTCAGCCGCTCGTCCACCTTCGCCTCGGCCCTGTCGAGAAGGGAGGCCTGGAACAGCATCTGCGCTTCCTTCTCGATATGCATCAGGATGTCCCGGAAGGTGAGGCCGGAATAGCGCTCGGCCAGTTCCTCCGCCGTGATGTCGTGGCCCGCCTCGCGCAGCATCTCCGCTTCGACGCGGGCGGCGACGATTTCCGAATCGACCAGCACGCCGTCGCAATCGAAGATGACGAGATCGGGTTGGGGCATGGCGAACACTTCTCGGAGAGGGAGGAAAGATGCCGGGGAGATAGACCCGCAGCGCGGGCGGATCAACCGGCACGTCGCCAGAACGCCTGCTTCCGGCATTTTTGTCGCGCCTTACGGAATATTTACCCTCCTCGGTAACCATAACGGCAAGTTAAAGATTTGAGTCGAGGTTTGCGTATGTCCGCTTTGCGTCCTCTCGAGGAGCTTTCCCCGTTTCCTGCCAAGGCCGATTGGCTGGACACCATCCTGAGGGGCGACTGCGTCTCCGTTCTCGAACGGCTGCCGGAGAAATCGGTGGATGTGGTCTTCGCCGATCCGCCATACAACCTGCAGCTCGAAGGCGCCCTGCACCGGCCGGACCAGTCCCTGGTGGACGCCGTCGACGACGCGTGGGATCACTTCGACAGCTTCGCCGCTTACGACGCCTTCACGCGCGCCTGGCTTCTGGCAGCCCGCCGCGTGCTGAAGCCCGCAGGCACGATCTGGGTCATCGGCTCCTACCACAACATCTTTCGCGTCGGCGCGATCATGCAGGACCTGGGCTTCTGGATCCTCAACGACATCGTCTGGCGCAAGACCAATCCGATGCCGAATTTCCGCGGCCGCCGCTTCCAGAACGCGCACGAGACGATGATCTGGGCCTCGCGCGACCGCAACGCCAAGGGCTACACCTTCAACTACGAGGCCATGAAAGCGGCCAACGACGACCTGCAGATGCGGTCGGACTGGCTGTTCCCGATCTGCACCGGCAAGGAGCGCCTGAAGAACGCGGCCGGCAGCAAGGTCCACCCGACGCAGAAGCCGGAGGCGCTGCTCGCCCGCGTTCTCCTGTCCTCCACCCGGCCGGGCGACGTGGTGCTCGACCCGTTCTTCGGCTCGGGCACGACGGGTGCGGTGGCGAAGCGCCTCGGCCGCCATTTCGTGGGCATCGAGCGCGACCCGGATTACATCGCCGCCGCCAGCGAGCGCATCGCCGCCGTGGAGCCGCTGGACAAGGCGGCGCTTGCGCCGATGATGGCCAAGCGCGAGGAGCCGCGGATCGCCTTTGCGAGCCTCGTCGATTCCGGCCTCGTCAAGCCCGGCACCCAGCTTTATGACAGCAAGCGGCGCTGGGCGGCCCATGTGCGGGCCGACGGCACGCTCGCGGTCGGCCCGGAGACGGGCTCGATCCACCGCCTCGGCGCCCGTGTGCAGGGGCTCGACGCCTGCAACGGCTGGACCTTCTGGCACTTCGAGGAGGCGGGTGCTCTGAAGCCCATCGACGAATTGCGCCAGGTCGCCCGCCGGAGCGTGCAGGCAGTCGGGGCGTAGAACGCTCTGAATGCGCCGGCGCCCTGCTAAACCTCCACGCCGAACCGCCGCAAATCCTCCTTAAGCGTCTCCGTACTGACGAACTGCACGGCCTGCCAGCCGGCGGCCTGCGCGCCGGCCACGTTGAGGGCGTTGTCGTCGATGAAGAGCGTCGCCGCCGGCTCCAGGCCGAAGCTTTCCGCGTGGTGCTCGTAGATGGCGCGGTCGGGCTTGATCAGCCTGATCTCGCCAGAGACGGTGACCCCGCGCGGCCTTTCGAGGAACGTGAAGCGCCTGCGTGCCTCCTCGAATGTGTCGGAGGCGAAATTGGTGAGCATGGTCACGTCGTGACCGGCGTCGATCAGGCCTTCCAGGATCGCGACCGAACCCTCATAGGCGTGTGGGACCATCTCGTGCCAATGGCGCCGGAAGGCACGGATATTGTCCTCGTGCACGGGATGAAGCGCGATCAGCGCCGTTTCGGCGTCTTCCCATGCGCGGCCGCGGTCCTGCTCCAGGTTCCACTCGTGGGTGCAGACATTGTCGAAGAACCAGCGCCGCTCCTCCACATCGGGGATGAGCCGGGAATAGGGGATCTCGGGATCGTAATGGATGAGCACCTTGCCGATGTCGAACACGATGTGGCGGATTTCGCTCATTGGGTAATCGGTCTCCTTGCCTTGGTGGCGCCGGGTATAGCGGCTTCGATCGCCTTTTTCATGACGGTCGGCAGGGCTTCCCCGAGGAGTTCTTCGGGCGCCGACCACCAGTGGCCGGCGGGCGCGGCGAGCCCCTCGACCTCCGCCCGGAAGACGGAAAGATGGAGGGCGAAATGGGTGAAGACATGCGCCACAACCCCGCAGCCTCGCCAATCGGCGGGAAAGGGGGCGGCGGCGGCATCGCGCGCGCCGTCCTGCCTCGCGTTCCATGCCGTGGTCGGCACCTCGGTCATGCCCCCGAGCAGGCCCTTCACGGGCCGCTGCCGCAGGAGCACCGCCCCGTCCGCCCGGACGGCGACGAAGGCCGCGCCCTGCCGGGTCGGCTTCTCCGCCTTGGGCGCCTTGATCGGGAACAGTTCCTGCATGCCGCGTCCCCGTGCCACGCAATCGGCTGCCACCGGGCACAGGATGCAGGACGGCCGGCGCGGCGTGCAGATCGTGGCGCCGAGATCCATCATCGCCTGGGCGAAATCGCCGGGCCGCGTTTCCGGCAAGAGCGCCGCGACGATCTCGCGGATTTCGCCCTTGGCGGCGGGCAGCGGCGTTTCGATCGCCCTTAGCCGCGTGATCACGCGCTCCACGTTTCCGTCCACCACGGCGGCCGGCCGGTCGAACGCGATCGCCGCGATGGCCGCCGCCGTGTACTCGCCGATGCCGGGCAACGCCTTGAGAGCGCCTTCCGTGGCGGGAAAGGCGCCGTCATGGCGTTCCGAAACGGCCTCGGCGCATTTCTTCAGGTTCCGCGCACGCGAGTAATAGCCGAGACCCGCCCAGGCTTTCATGACATCGTCGATGTCGGCGGCGGCCAGCGCCTCGACGGTCGGCCAGCGTTGCAGGAACCTGTCGAAATAGGGTTTCACCGCGCCGACAGTCGTCTGCTGCAGCATGATCTCGGAAAGCCACACGCGGTAGGGATCGGGCCGATGTCCCCGCCGGATCTGATCCGGCGGCATGCGCCAGGGCAGGCGGCGGTGATGCCGGTCGTACCAGGCGAGCAGGGCATCGCCCACCTGGTTCCCGGCCTCCGTTTCCACCGCCGTCATTCGCTGTGTCATAGCTCTGCGTGATGCGTTACATTGCGCCCGAACGAGGAACAGCACATGACAGGGAAGATGCGCGCAGGCAATCCCGTACCCGTGAGCGATCTGGCGAGCGCGTTGCTCGATCCGGTCCTGCGCCGCCGCGCGGGTCTTTCCATCGACCTCGTCCAGTCGTGGCCGGAGATCGTCGGCGAACGTCTCGCCGGCCGCACACGGCCGGAGAAGATCGCCTGGCCGCGCCGGCTCCACGAGGAGGACCCGTTCGATCCCGCCACCCTGATCATCGCCTGCGAGGGGACGGCAGCGCTCCACGTGCAGCACGAGACGGGCGAGATCATCGCCCGCGCGAACGCCTTTCTCGGCTTTGCCGCGATCGGGAGGGTGAAGATCGTGCAGAAGCCCATCCCCGTGGCAAGGCCGGAAAAACGGCCTCCGGCGCGCGCCCTCGAAGAATCTGAACGGGAGAGGCTCGCATGGCTCACCCGGAAGATCGAGGACGATGGACTGCGCGAAAGCCTGGAGAGGCTCGGCGCCAGCGTCCTTGCCGCGCGCAAGAAGCCACCGCTCGCGAAGTCGTGAGCATCCTGCGGCAATTAGCATTTGGCCTCATGTTCAGGATGCCTTATTTCAGTTCGACTTTCGCACCATTTATCGACGCAGGGACGCTGGAGACCAGGTGATTCGCATGACTGAGACGACGACGCGCAGACGCTTTCTCGCAACCGTGGCCGCCCTTCCGGCGCTTTCCCTGCTGGGTGCATGCAGCGATGGCGGAGATGGAGAGGCCCGGGCGGACGAGGCGATCATCACTGGATCGACCGCTCCCGAGCCTGCGGGCACCGTGGATATGGAAAAGCTCCTCCAACCCGGTGCACTGCCGGAGAAGGCCCTCGGCCCCGAGGATGCGCCGGTGACGATCGTCGAATATGCTTCGATGACCTGCAGCCACTGCGCCAGTTTCCATGCCCACACATTCCCGGCGCTCAAGGAGAAGTATATCGACACGGGCAAGGTGCATTTCATCATGCGCGAATTCCCGTTCGACCCGCGCGCCGAGGCCGGTTTCATGCTCGCCCGCTGCGCGGAGGACAAGTATTTTCCGATGGTGGACGTGCTCTTCAAGCAGCAGAACAATTGGGCGCCGGTGCAAGATGCCCGCGCTGCATTGTTCAATATCGCGAAACTTGCCGGTTTTTCACAGGAGTCCTTCGAGGCTTGCTTGACGAACCAGAAGCTTCTGGACGATGTGAGGGCTGTACGCGCGCGCGGCGCCGAGTTCGGCGTGGAGGCCACGCCCACCTTCTTCATCGACGGGAAGAAGTATTCGGGAGCAATGTCGATTGAGCAGATGTCGGCGATCATCGATCCTCTGCTTTAACGCGGCCGGCATCGGCAACGATCTTTCCGCGCGCCGGGATGTGCGCGCATGAAGTTCACGAAGCTCCGTCTTCTCGGCTTCAAGTCCTTCGTGGAGCCGGGCGAGTTCGTGATCGAGCCGGGCCTGACGGGCGTCGTCGGGCCCAATGGCTGCGGCAAATCCAATCTCGTCGAGGCCCTGCGCTGGGTTATGGGCGAAAGCTCGTACAAGAACATGCGCGCCTCCGGCATGGACGACGTGATCTTCTCCGGCTCCGCGACCCGGCCGGCGCGCAACACGGCCGAGGTCACGCTTTTCCTCGACAATGCGGACCGAACGGCGCCCTCCGCCTTCAACGATGCCGACGAACTGCAGGTCTCCCGCCGCATCGAGCGCGAGGCGGGCTCGGTCTATCGCATCAACGGCAAGGAGGCACGCGCCCGCGATGTGCAGCTCCTCTTTGCCGACCAGTCCACCGGCGCGCGTTCTCCCTCCATGGTGGGGCAGGGGCGCATCGGCGAATTGATCCAGGCCAAGCCCCAGGCCCGCCGAGCCCTGTTGGAGGAGGCGGCGGGCATTTCCGGCCTCCACACGCGCCGCCACGAGGCCGAGCTGCGCCTTCGCGGGGCCGAGCAGAACCTGGAGCGGCTCGACGACGTGGTGCGCGAGCTCGAAACGCAGATCGAGAGCCTGAAGCGCCAGGCGCGCCAGGCCTCCCGTTTCAAGAACATCTCCGCCGAGATCCGCAAGGCCGAGGCCATCCTGCTCCATCTGCGCTGGTCGCAGGCCAAGGAGCAGGAGGCCGAGGCGAAGTCGGCGCTGTCGCAGGCGACGGCCCTGGTGGCCGAGCAGGCGAGCGCGCAGATGGAGGCCGCCAAGGAGCAGGCGATCGCCGCGAAGAGGCTGCCTGACCTGCGCGAAGCGGAAGCCGCCGCCGCGGCGGCTCTCCAGCGGCTGACCATCGCCCGCACGCAGGTCGAGGAGGAGGCCCGTCGCGTGCGCGGGCGTGTGGGCGAGCTTTCCAAGCGGGTCGAACAGCTCGATGCCGACATCGCCCGCGAGGAGCAGATGGTCCGCGACAACGCGGATGTCCTGAAACGCCTGGAGCTCGAAGAGGAAACCCTGCGCGAGGCGGAAGCCGGCGGAGGAGAGCGCGAGGCGGAGCTTCTCGCCGCGCTGGAGGAGGCTGCCACACTCCTGGCGGAGAGGGAGGACGCGCTGTCGGCGCTCACCGCCGCCAAGGCGGAGGCCGCGGCGACCCGCGCCCAGGCCGAACGCGCGGTGCGGGACGGAAACGAACGCCGTGATCGGCTGGCCCGCCAGCTTGAGGCGGCGGACCGGCAGCTCGGCGAGATCGCGGCCGAGATCGGCAGGCTTCCCGATCCGGCGGAAAAGCGCGGGGAATTGGAGGAGGCGGCCGCCGCGCAGGATGCGGCGGAAGAGGCCGTGGCTGCGGCCGAAACGGCTGTGGCCGATGCGCGCGCGGCGGAAGCCGCGGCCCGCCCGCCGGTGGCGGAGGCCCGCGCGGAACTGCAGCGGATCGAGACGGAATCGCGCACCCTCGCCAGGATCCTGAATGCCGGCGGCAATGATCTTTTTCCCGCCGTGCTCGAGCAGGTGCGTGTGGAGCGCGGTTTCGAGACGGCGCTGGGTGCGGCGCTCGGCGAGGATCTGGACGCGCCGCTCGACCCGGCCGCTCCCGCCCATTGGGGCGATGTCGAGCCCGCGGCCGGCGACCCGGCCCTGCCGGCGGGTGCGCGGGCGCTGAGCGACGTCGTGCGGGCGCCGCGCCAGCTCGCGCGCAGGCTGGCCCAGATCGGCATCGTGGATGCGGCAGACGGCGCGCGGCTGCAGCGGGACCTGAAACCCGGGCAGCGCCTGGTGAGCCGTGACGGTGCGCTGTGGCGCTGGGACGGCTTCATGGCGAGCGCCGATGCGCCGACGGCGGCGGCCCAGCGGCTTGCCCAGAAGAACCGGCTGGCCGAGCTCGACGGCGAGGCGGTGGCCGCGACGCGCAGGCTGCGCGAAGCCGAAGAGGCGCTCGCGCGGGCCGAGACCGCCGTGAAATCCGCTGTGGAAGCCGAACGGGAGGCGCGGGAGCGCCTGCGCGAGGTGCAGCGCGCCGTCACCGTTGCGCGTGATGCGCTGGCCGCGGCGGAGAAGGCTTCCGGTGAGCTTGCGAGCCGCCGTACCGCGCTCGAGGATGCTCGCGCCAGGCTTGTCGAGGAGCACGAGGAAGCGCAGCAGGCAGTGGCCGAAGCGGAGGCCGCACTTGCCACCGCTCCGGAAATCGCCGCACTTCAGGCACGGCTCGACGGCGTGACGGCCGAGGTCGCTCAGGCGCGCGGGAAGGCAGCGGAAGCGCGTGCTGCCCATGAGGGGCTGAAGCGGGAAACCGAAGCGCGCCAGCGCCGCCTCGCGGGCATCGCCGAGGAGCGCGACCGCTGGAAGTCCCGCGCGCAGAACGCGGACCAGCAGATCGCAGCCCTTTCCGAAAGGCGCGCGGAGGCGGCTGCCGAACTCGAAGACCTCATGGAAGCGCCCGACGAGATCGAGGCCCGTGGCCGCGCGCTCCTCACCCAGATCTCTGAGGCCGAGGCCCTGCGCAAATCCGCCGCCGACCGCCTGCAGGAAGCCGAGAATCGCCAGGCGGAGCTAGACAAGCGCGCGAACGAAGCCGTCCAGGCTCTTGCTTCTGCAAGGGAAAGCCGGGTTCGGGCGGAAGAACGCGAAGCCGCCGCGGAGGATCGGCGCAAGGACGCGGAGGCCCGCATCCAGGAAGCGCTGAACGTCCCGCCGCATCTCGTCATCCGCCAGGCCGAACTCAAGCCCGACGACCCGCTGCCCGATGTGGCGGAGGTCGAACGGCGGCTGGAGCGGCTGAAGATCGAGCGCGAGCGGCTGGGCGCGGTGAATCTGCGCGCGGAGGAGGAGCAGAACGAGCTTTCGGAGCGCCTCGACACCATCGTCTCCGAGCGCGAGGACATCATCGAGGCGATCCGAAAGCTACGCCAGGCGATCCAGAACCTGAACCGCGAGGGCCGCGAGCGCCTGCTGGCGGCGTTCGACGTGGTGAACGCCCAGTTCCAGCGCCTGTTCACGCATCTCTTTGGCGGCGGCACCGCCGAACTGCAGCTCGTCGAGTCCGACGATCCGCTGGAAGCGGGGCTGGAGATCCTCGCCCGCCCGCCGGGCAAGAAGCCGCAGACCATGACCCTTCTTTCCGGCGGCGAGCAGGCGCTGACGGCGATGGCGCTGATCTTCGCGGTGTTCCTCACCAATCCCGCGCCCATCTGCGTGCTCGACGAGGTCGACGCGCCGCTCGACGACCACAATGTCGAGCGCTTCTGCAATCTGATGGACGAGATGGCGCAGTCGACCGAGACCCGCTTCGTCATCATCACGCACAATCCCATCACGATGGCGCGCATGAACCGGCTCTTCGGCGTGACCATGGCCGAGCAGGGCATAAGCCAACTCGTCTCCGTCGACCTGCAGACGGCCGAACGCTTGCGCGAGGCGAGCTAGGCGCTACGGCGCCGCTTCAGCGCCGTCGACCGGCTTCGTGGCCGTGCTGAACGGCGACGCCGTTTGGCGACGCATTTGGCCGAAGAGCAGGAACGTCCTATTATGGCGGCACGGTATCCTCGTGATTGCCGAGCGATGACCGGGACGGCGAAGGAGCAGCGAAGTGGAAGACACCAAGACCGAAGTCCTGGCCCTTGCGGGCGAGCTCTCCCTGGCGTTGAAGGGGCTCCACCGCGCGCTCATCCATGCCGAAGCCGGCGAGGACGCGACGCTGCAAAACCCCTATACGCTGCTCTTCGCCGTCATCGGCGATCCGCGTTTTGCCTGGACGAGCGGGCTCTCGCAGCTCATCGTCCGGCTGGACGAGATGCTGGCGGACGGTGAAATCTCCTCGCCCGCCGACCTTCTCCCGTTCCGCGAGGAAGTCGCCCGCCTGCTGGGCGAGGAGGAAGGCGAGAGCGCCGAATTCCGCCTGCGCTACCTGAACCTGCTGCACAAGGCGCCCGATGTCGCGCTCGCCACCGGCAGCCTGCGCCAGGTGCTGGCGAAGCTGCCGGCCAAACCGGAATAGCGGCAGAGCATCTTTCAGCCGAGCGATCCCGCTCTAGCTCTCGCTCCACACCGCAAGCTCGTTGCCGGCCGGATCGGTGAAGTGGAAGCGCCGCCCGCCGGGGAAGGGGAAGATCGGCTTCACGATGCGCCCGCCCGCCTCTTCCACGCGCCGCAGCGTTTCCTCCAGCTCGTGCGAGTAGAGGACGGGCAGCGGCTTGTCGCTGCCCTCCAGCGGGCTGCCGAAGAAACCGCCGTCGAGCCCCTCGCTGAAAGCGGAATAGCTGGGGCCGTAATCGGTGAAGGTCCAGGAAAACGCGTTGGCATAGAAGGCTTTCACGCTGTCGAGCGAGCCGCCGGTCGCCGGCATCTCAAGATAGTCGAGCTTTCCCGTCTCGCGCATCGTATCGCTCCTTGTTCCTGATATGTTCCATTCTGCCGCTCTCTTCCTGCCGCGTCAAGGGAGGTTTGGAAAACCAAATCGATTCAGTTGAAAGACGCGGACCATCCCGCCTTGCCATATCCGCGGACGGCCCTTATCGCTCATGTTGCGGTGCGGGAGGCGCCGCGCGATCTGTGGGGTTGCCATGACCAAATGGGTGTACAGCTTCGGGGACGGCCAGGCCGAGGGCAGGGCGTCCGACAGGAATCTTCTGGGCGGCAAGGGGGCCAATCTGGCCGAGATGTGCAGTCTCGGCCTGCCGGTGCCGCCTGGCTTCACCATCACGACCGAGGTCTGCACCCATTATTACGCGAACGGCCAGAACTATCCGGCCGAGCTGGAAGCGCAGGTGAACGGGGCGCTGCAGGAGGTGGGCCGCATAGCTGGCCGCCGCTTCGGCGATCCCGAGCGGCTTCTTCTGGTCTCCGTGCGGTCGGGTGCGCGCGCATCCATGCCCGGCATGATGGACACGGTGCTCAATCTCGGGCTCAACGACCTGACGGTGGAAGCGCTGGCGGCCGACGCCGGGGATGCGCGCTTCGCCTATGACAGCTATCGCCGCTTCATCCAGATGTATGGCGATGTCGTGCTGGGCCTCGACCACGAGGTGTTCGAGGAAATTCTTTCGGACGAGAAGGCGCGGCGGGGTTATGATGTCGACACGGAGTTCTCCGCCGACGAGTGGAAGGAGGTCGTCGGTCTCTACAAGGAGCGGGTGGAGAGCGAACTTGGAAAACCGTTCCCGCAGGACCCGCGCGAGCAGCTATGGGGGGCCATCGGCGCCGTCTTCTCGAGCTGGATGAACCCGCGCGCCATCACCTATCGCAGGCTGCACGAGATCCCGGAGAACTGGGGCACGGCCGTGAATGTCCAGGCCATGGTGTTCGGCAATATGGGCGACACCTCGGCCACCGGCGTCGCCTTCACGCGCAACCCGTCGACGGGCGAGAAGGCGCTCTATGGCGAGTTCCTGGTCAACGCCCAGGGAGAGGACGTCGTGGCGGGCATCCGCACGCCGCAATGCCTCACCGAGGCCGCGCGCCGCGAGGCGGGCTCCGACAAGCCCTCGCTCGAGAAGGTCATGCCGGAGGCCTTCGCGGCTTTCGTGGAGATCGCGGAAAAGCTCGAGAGCCACTACCGCGACATGCAGGACCTCGAATTCACCATCGAACGCGGCAAGCTCTGGATGCTGCAGACCCGTTCCGGCAAGCGCACCACCAAGGCCGCGTTGAAGATCGCGGTGGACATGGCGAATGAAGGGCTGATCTCGAGGGCCGAAGCGGTCTGCCGCATCGATCCCGCATCGCTCGACCAGCTTCTCCACCCGACCATCGATCCCGCCGCCAAGCGCGACATGATCGCCGTCGGCCTGCCGGCTTCGCCCGGCGCGGCAACGGGCGAGATCGTCTTCACGTCCGACGAGGCGGAGGGAATGGCCGGCCAGGGCAAGCGTGTCATCCTCGTGCGCGTGGAGACGAGCCCGGAGGACATCCATGGCATGCATGCGGCCGAGGGCATCCTCACCACGCGTGGCGGCATGACGAGCCACGCGGCGGTGGTTGCGCGCGGCATGGGCAAGCCCTGCGTTTCCGGCGCGGGTACGTTGCGCGTGGATTTGCGCATGGGCACGATGACGGCCATGGGCCGGAGCTTCAAGCGCGGCGACGTGATCACCATCGACGGCTCGACGGGCCAGGTGCTGGCGGGGGCCGTGCCGATGCTGCAGCCGGCACTCTCCGGCGATTTCTCCACCATCATGAGCTGGGCGGACGAGCTGCGCCGCATGAAGGTGCGCGCCAATGCCGAAACACCCGTCGACGCCCGCACCGCGCATTCCTTCGGGGCGGAAGGGATCGGTCTCTGCCGCACCGAGCATATGTTTTTCGATGACGAGCGCATCCTTGCCATGCGCGAGATGATCCTTTCGGATACGGAGAGCCAACGCCGCGCGGCGTTGGCCAAGCTCCTGCCCATGCAGCGCGCCGATTTCGTCGAGCTGTTCGAGATCATGGCCGGCCTGCCCGTCACGATCCGCCTGCTCGATCCGCCGCTGCACGAGTTCCTGCCGCGGGGCGAAGCGGAGATCGCCGAAGTGGCGGCGGCCATGGGCGTGGATGCGGAAAAGCTGCGCCAGCGCACCGAGAGCCTGCACGAGTTCAACCCGATGCTCGGTCACCGCGGCTGCCGGCTCGCCATATCCTATCCCGAGATCGCGGAGATGCAGGCCCGCGCGATCTTCGAGGCCGCGGTGGAGGCGGGGCAGAAGACCGGCGCGCCCGTGGTGCCCGAGATCATGGTGCCCCTGGTCGGCATCGCCT
Organism: Chelativorans sp. AA-79; assembly: GCF_029457495.1. NCBI lineage: Bacteria > Pseudomonadati > Pseudomonadota > Alphaproteobacteria > Hyphomicrobiales > Phyllobacteriaceae > Chelativorans > Chelativorans sp. AA-79. Next base: position 3,497,684 of record NZ_CP120361.1, on the reverse strand, counting down.
CGGAACTCGCCTTCGTGAAGGCCATCGTCGACGACGTGGCGAAGAAGGTGCAGGAGGAGCGTGGAAACGCGATCGACTATCTCGTCGGCACGATGATCGAACTGCCGCGCGCCGCCCTCAATGCCGGCGAGATCGCCCGCGCGGCGGAGTTCTTCTCCTTCGGGACAAACGACCTGACGCAGACCACCTTCGGGATCTCGCGCGACGATGCGGGAAGCTTCCTGGAAACCTACCGCGGGAAAGGCATCATCGAGCACGATCCGTTCGTCACGCTGGATGTGGATGGCGTGGGTGCTCTCGTGCGGATTGCGGTGGAGAAGGGCAGGGCCGCCCGTGAAGGCGTGAAGCTCGGCATTTGCGGCGAGCACGGGGGCGACCCGGCCTCGATCGTGTTCTGCGAAGAGGTCGGCCTCGACTACGTGTCCTGCTCGCCCTTCCGCGTGCCCATCGCACGCCTTGCTGCCGCGCAGGCAGCCTGCAGGAAGGCCTGAAAGCGTATATCAGGAAAGCCTGCGGAGGCTCTTCACCACGTCGGCATAGGCGATGGCGACACGCGCGATCGTCATGTCGCTGGTCTCGGCGTCCTCGATGCGAAGCGGCCCGCCGTCGGTTGGCTGGGCGACAAGGGCCAGCTTGCGGCCGCCGTCCGAATCGAGCGCCACGGCCGCGAGCCAGTCATATCCCGACACGCCGTCCATCCGCATGCGGAACAGGAGCTCGCCGCCCACCCGTTCCAGGGCTTGGCGTACGGCACCTTCGAAGCCGAGTTCCAGGAAATTCTGATGCCGGAGAGCCAGTTCAAGCTCGACGATTTCCAGTGACGGAGAGGCGCTTTCGTCCTCCAGTAAGTCTGATCCCATTGCCTACCATCGCTTCCCCCGGCCCATAAGTCACTCTAAATGAACGAAGATACAGTAAAGTTCCGTGTGCTCCTTATAACGATTCGGGGCTGGCCGTGATCTTTCTGGAGATCGGTCGCAATCGAAGGAGCCGGCCTTCGCCGGTAAAGCGGCTGGAGTGGCCGGGGGCCGATGAGGCGTTTTGACCGCTCCTTCGCAAACCGATAAGAAGCGCGACGGAGTTTGGGTGGAAATCTATGCCGGCAGTACTGGAACGACGCGTTTCGTCGGCCGCGCCATGGTCGCGAAGGTTTGGCGCCTTTGCGGTGGCGCTCTTCCTGACCTCGGCCATTTCCCATCGCTTCCGGCTCATCGACACCGTGCCGTTTCTCTGGCTGCTTGGCTTGTGCTTCCTCCTGGCGGTGCTCGGCCTGTCAACGGCCATCCTCGCATTCGCGCAGATGTGGCGGCGCGGGGTGGGCGGCCTCGGCACCGCGACACTCGGTGCGCTTCTTTCCCTGGTGGCGCTCGGTCCCTATGCGGTCTCCGCATATGGTTTCTCCGTCAACCCGCCCCTGAACGACGTTTCCACCGATCCCGCCCGCCCGCCGCCGCTTGGCTTCGCCACGGCCCTGCGCGTGCCGCCCATGACCCCGGTCACCCCGCCGACGGCTGAAGGCGTCATCCTCCAGGCGGAAGCCTATCCGGACCTGAGCGGCCGGCTCTATGAGCAGGCCCGCGAGATCGTCGTGGAAAGGGTGATCGCGCTCATGCGCGACCGCGGTTGGCAGGTCGTCGCGCCGGTGCGGCCGGACGATGCGACCGACACCGTCGTGATCGAGGCCGTGGCGCGCTCCTATCTGCTGGGCTTTCCGTCCGATGTCGCGGTGCGGATCGAGGACCGGGGCGAGGCGACCTATGTCGATATGCGGTCGGCCTCGCGCTACGGCCGTCACGATCTCGGGGAAAATGCGGTTCGGATCAGGCGCTTTCTCAGCGATCTCGATGAGAGCGTCCAGACCCGTCCGTTGCTGTGACCCTATATAGGCAGGAAGACGGCATCGAGAGACGGGGCGCCCTGCGAGCGGACTCGTCCCCGCGCCGCCAGATCCTCCAGATGGGCAAGAACCGAAAGCGCTGCCGCGCCATGCAGGCGCGGATCCGTATCGCGATAGATCGCCCGGACGACCTCCGCGATCGTCCTGTCGCCGGCGGCAAGCCGCTCCAGGATCGCGCGTTCCCGCATTCTCCGATGGGTCTTCAGCCCGCGCAGGAACTGCTGTGGCCTTGAGACCGGGCCGCCGTGGCCGGGCAGAAGCAGGCGATCGTTCCGGGCGATCAGCTTGTCGAGCGAGGCCATATAGTCCGCCATGGCCCCATCAGGCGGCGCCACGATAGTGGTCGACCAGGCCATCACATGGTCGCCGGAAAAGGTGATCCCCGTCCCCTCGAGGGCGAAGGCGGAATGGTTGGCGGCGTGGCCGGGCGTATGGACCGCCCTGATCGACCAGCCATCCCCCTCGACGAGCATGTCGTCCGCGAGGGCGATGTCGGGATGGAAATCGAGGTCGGCACTCGCATCGAGCGGGCTGACCTCGCCGATCGCCAGTGGACGCGCCGGGCGATGCGGGCCCTCTGCCGCGATTCGGGCGCCGGTGATCTCGGCCAGGCGGCGGGCGAGCGGGGAATGATCGCGATGCGTGTGGCTGACGAAGATGTGGCTGACCGGACGGCCGCCGATGGCCTGCAGCAGCGCTTCCAGCTGTGCGGGGTCGTCCGGGCCCGGATCGACGACGGCGAGGGCGCCGCCACGGTCGACGAGATAGGAATTCGTGCCGTGGAAGGTGAAGGGGCTCGGATTGCGCACGGTGATCCGCTTCACGCCCGGGGCGATGTCGACCGGCTCGCCGTAGCGCGGTTCGAAATGCGTGTCGAATTCGAGCGCCATTGCCGTTCCTTCTCGCATGGGGAGCGTGTTGCCGCCTACCACGGAACCGACTATAGAAGAACGCGCGTTTGAACAAACCATTCTGCAAGGAGGCTCCATGTCGCAGGCGATCGCTTCTCGACCGCTCGTTTCCCTCGCCATGCCCGAAACGGGTGCCGCGCGTCTTTTGACGCAGGGCTTCCTCGTCCTCGCCGGGACGCTCGTCCTGACCTTGTCCGCCAAGACGAAGGTGATGCTCGGTCCCGTGGACCTTTCCCTGCAGACCCTCGCGATTCTCCTGATCGCCGCTTGCCTCGGCACCCGGCTCGCGGTCGCCACGCTCCTGCTTTATCTGGCCGAAGGCGCGATGGGGTTCCCGGTTTTCCAGAGCACGCCGGAAAAGGGCATCGGCCTTGCCTATATGGCCGGCCCGACCGGCGGTTACCTGATCGGTTTCGTCGTCATGGCCGCCATCGCGGGCTACGCGGCCGACCGTGGCTGGGATCGCAACATCGTCAAGCTCTTCGGGGCGATGCTTGTGGCCGAGGTCGCCATGATGGCGCTCGGCTTCGGCTGGCTCACCGTACTCATCGGTACGGAGAAGGCCTGGACCTTCGGTGTCCTGCCCTTCATCGTGCCGGACCTGATCAAGGTGGCGCTCGCCGCCTGCCTCGTGCCGGCAGGCTGGGCCGCCCTGCGCGGCTTGGGGATCGCCCGCTGAGGTTCCTTCACGGACGGATATAGAAGACAAGGCCATGGGCGAGGAAATTCGCCCATGGCCTTTTCGCTGGCTGAGGGTTGTGAGACATGGCGGTTCTGGTGACGGGCGGCGCCGGCTATATCGGCAGCCATATGGTGTGGGAACTGCTCGACCACGGCGAGGAGGTCGTGGTGCTCGACCGCCTCTCCACCGGCTTCGATTGGGCCGTGCCCGAGGCGGCCGAACTCGTGGTCGGCGATATCGGCGATCAGACGCTGGTGGAAGAGACGATCAGGCGGCGCGGCGTGGACGCGATCATCCATTTCGCGGGCTCCATCATCGTCCCCGAATCGGTCGCCGATCCCTTGGGCTACTACTTCAACAACACCGTGAAGTCGCGCGCGCTCATCGAGAGCGCCGTGTGCTGCGGCGTGAAGCACTTCATCTTCTCTTCCACCGCCGCCGTCTACGGCACCCCGCGCACGAATCCGGTGACGGAGGAGGAACTGCTTCAGCCGGAATCACCCTACGGCACCTCCAAGCTGATGACGGAGATCATGCTGCGCGACACCGCCGCCGCGCACGACTTCGCCTATACGGCGCTGCGCTACTTCAATGTTTCGGGCGCCGACCCGAAGCTGCGCACCGGCCAGTCGACCAAAGGTGCCACGCATCTGATCAAGGTCGCCTGCGAGACCGCCACCGGCAAGCGCCCTTCCATGGATGTCTTCGGCACCGACTATCCGACGCCGGACGGCACCTGCGTGCGCGACTACATTCACGTCTCGGATCTCGTGAATGCGCACTATCTCGCATTGCGGCGCCTGCGGAGCGGCGCCGGCAGCCTGGTTGCCAATTGCGGCTATGGCAGGGGCTATTCGGTGCTGGAAGTCATCGATGCGGTGAAGCGCGTCTCGGGCAAGGACTTCAACGTGGTCGAAAGCGGCCGGCGTCCGGGCGATGCGGTCGCCATCGTGGCGAGCGCGGAACGCTGCGTCTCCGAACTCGGCTGGCGGCCGGCCCATGACGATCTCCAGGAGATCGTCAGCCACGCGCTCCGCTGGGAGGAGGCCCTGGCCAGGCGCAACCGCTTATGACCCGCGCCAGACAGTCCTGAGCATCAGTTCCAGGTCGAGCCGTACCGACCAGTTCCGCAGATATTCCGCATCGGTTTCCGCCAGCAGAACCGGCTGGGACATGTCGATGCCGCGCACCTGGGCGAGCCCCGTGATGCCTGGGGCGGCCGCGAGCACGCCGCGCCGCGCGCGCTCGCGGATGAGCTCTTCCTGCGTGGGCAGGCAGGGGCGAGGGCCCACGACGGCCATCTCGCCCCTGAGAACGTTCCACAGTTGCGGCAGCTCGTCGAGCTTCGTGCGCCGCAGCACCTGGCCGACCGGTGTCACCGCGCTCTTCTGTGCTTCATGGGTGGGAACCGCAGGCGTGCCGGCCGCCATCGTGCGCAGCTTGTAGCAGCGGAAGGGCGCACCGTTTCGCCCGATCCGCGTCTGTACGAAGATCGCCGGCCCCGCGGAGGTGACGCGGATGAGCGCTACGGCGACGAGGATCACGGGCAGCGCCACCACCAGGCCGGGGACCGCCACGGCCAGGTCTATCATGCGCTTGATCTGCCGCGCGCGCCTGTTCTGCGGAAGCATCGGCTCGATCACCGGACCGGCGAATGGCGTTTCCTCGTTCACGCCCGGCGCCGCAGATCCTTGCCCGAAGACAGCGCGGACAGATCGGGCACGGCGGAGGGCCGGCCGCTTTCGATGAGGCCGAAGAGGACTTGGCGCATGGCCGCCACGTCGCCATGCTCCAAGGCGAGCTTCAACTGGGCGACCATCGCGGGTATCTGGTCCGTCTTGCCGAGCTGCTGCGCCGCGCGCAGGATCTTGGGATGCCGGGTCGTGCTCACGCCGCTCGGATCGTAGAACAGCTCCTCGTGCAGCTTCTCGCCGTCGCGCACGCCGATCGTGACGACCTCGATGTCGCCGTCGGGATTGTCCTCGTTGCGCACGCTGAAACCCGCGAGCATGATCATGTCTTCGGCGAGCTGGCGGATCTTGATCGGCTCTCCCATGTCGAGGAGGAGGATGTCGCCGCTGCGCGAAAGCGCCCCCGCCTGCACGATCAGCTCGGCGGCTTCGCGCACGGACATGAAATAGCGCGTCATCTCCTCATGCGTGAGGGTGACCGGGCCACCGGCTGATATCTGCTCCTTGAACAGCGGCACCACGGAGCCGCTGGAGCCGATGACGTTGCCGAACCGCACGGAAGAGAAGACGCGGCCTTCGTTCCGACGGCAGGCCTCCGTGCCGTAATGGCGCACGATGAGCTCCGCCCACCGTTTGGTCGCGCCCATCACGCTGCTCGGCCGCACGGCCTTGTCCGAGGAGATGAGGATGAAGTTCCTCACATCGCTCGCGCAGGCTTCCTCCGCCAGCGTCAGGGTGCCGAAGACATTGTTCCGCACGCCCTCGAGCGGATTGCCCTCGACGAGGGGGACATGCTTGTAGGCGGCGCAATGATAGACGGTGTGCACCTCCTGCTCGCAAAGCGTATGGCGTACGAGACGTGCATCGCAGATCGAGCCGAGCACCGGCACGACGGGGAAGCTGCCATAGCGCCGCAGCTCCCGCTCGATCTCGTACAGGCCCAGCTCGTTCATCTCGAACAGGACCAGTTTCGCCGGGTTCGCCTGGGCGACGGTGCGGCACACCGCCGAGCCGATGGAGCCCGCGGCGCCGGTGACCATGATCACTTTGCCTTCGACGCTCGACTGCATCAGCGCGGGATCGGCCGGCACCGGCGAGCGCCCCAGAAGATCGTCGATATCGATGTCGCGGACATAGCTGACGAGATATTTGCCCGCCGCCACGTCGGCGATCGACGGCAGCACCCGGATCTTGACCGGGAACCGGCCGAGGCGCGCCACCAGGTCCCGCCGCCTGCGCGTGCTGGAGGAGGAGGCCGCGATGATGACCTCCTGCGCCTCCGTGTCGGCCAGGAGTTCTTCCAGTTTGGTCGACGGATAGACCCGGATCCCGACGATTTCCATGCCGTGCAGGCTGCTGTCGTCGCTGACGATGCCGACCACGTGCCGGTCACCCGAAGCGCTCAGCGCATCGGCAAGCTGCACCGCCGCGTCGCCGGCGCCGTAGATCAGCACGCGGCTCCTTTTTGCGGGATTGGCGATGCTGCCGTTGAGCAGCCATTTGATACCGAGCCTGCTGCCGATCACGCCGACGAGACTGCCCGCCCAGTAGAGGACGGCGATCGTGCGCGGCACGCCCTCGGCGCCGTAGGAAAGCGTGATGAAGACGAGCCCGACCCAGGCGAGGGTGGCGAAGGTGACGGCCCGGATCATCGTCCAGATCGCCCGTTCCTGCAGATAGCGCAGCACGGCGCGATAGAGCCCCATGCGGATGAAGATGGGAATGGCGATGGCCGGCGCGGCCAGGATGAAGAGCGTCTGCTCGAAATTCGGGACGAAGAAGCGGTTGAAGCGGAAACAGAAGGCAAGCCAGATGATCGCCATCAGGCCGACGACATCCGCCAGGAGCAGCATGATCCGCTTCGTCCGGCGCGAGCGCATGTGGAGCCACTCGACCGCCCCTCTCAATCGCATATCACACCCTCGGTCAGTCGCATGCAAATCAACGGAGATGCCTGCGGGCGCGCTCCGTTCCGGTCCCTAACGGCAGATCGTCCTAGCAGCAAACCCGCCGGAGGTCGATCAATTTGCGTTACGGCCGTTTGCAGGAAAAAGCTCTATATTGTGTATATTTCCCGGGCGCCGAAGCGGCCATGGCTTTTGGCCGTTGCGCCCCATCCGCGAAACCAATATATGAGCGGCTCCGGCAGGCTCTGCCTGCGTTGGGGCGTAGCCAAGCGGTAAGGCAGCGGTTTTTGGTACCGCCATTCCCAGGTTCGAATCCTGGCGCCCCAGCCAAAACGGGCGGATTGCCCTGATCTTGTCCGGCCAATCGGCTGCGACCTGCCCCAGTTCTCAGCTTTGCCAGGCCGCGACGATATCGGTCTGCGGGAAATCATCTCCCTTGAAGAGCAGCGGCAGATTGCGGGTCTTCGCCAGCGCATACGCAAAGAGATCGCCGAAGTTGAGCGACGCCGGATGGCCGTTCCGCTTGCCGTAGGAAACAAAAGCCTCATAGGCGGCCTGCGTCTCCTCCGGTCCGGGAGGGACGATTTCGAAGAGAGGATCGTTGAGGAAGCGGTCGAGTGAAAGCACGCCGGGGTGGCCACGTCGGCCATACATAACCATTTGAGCTTCCACCACTGAAACCGAACTGACAAGCACTTTTCCGGCGTCCTTCATGGTCTCGACGAACAGCGGGCGTTCGGGCTCGGCGAGTTGAACGGCTATGATCGCCGACGTATCGGCGACGATCACTTAGGCAGCCCCCATTCGTCCCATTCCAGAGGGTCAAAGGCATCGGGGCGATCGGGTATGCGATCGATGTCCGCGAGATATGCCGCCAAGCGACGGTCGATTTCACTGCGTTCCACATCACGGCCGGAGATTGAAGATTCCTCCGCCTTCACGAGCTTGGCGACGGGCTTGCCGCGATTGGCGATGATGACCTCCTCGCCGGCCGCGGCCGTCTTCACGAGCTCGGAAAGCCGGTTCTTCGCTTCCAGGATATTGACCTGCATGGGTGCGCTCCATAATTCCTGGCCAACAAGGCTAGCATAATTAGCCAGAAATGTGGAGTGCCGCGCCCGCTCGTCAATCCTATGCCTCGATCAGCCTGCGCAGTTCCTGCACCTTTTCCTCCAGCAGCTTCTGGTCGGCGCGCGTCTCCACGTTGAGGCGCAACAGCGGCTCGGTGTTGGAGGCGCGCAGGTTGAAGCGCCAGTCGTCGAAGGCCATGCCGAGCCCGTCGATGGTCTCGAGCGCCGGGTTGAAGCGCTGGTAATGACCCGCCACCCTGTCCTGCACGGCCTTGGCGTCCGCCACGGTGAAGTTGATCTCGCCGGAGCAGGGGAAGGCGGCGATGCGCTCCTCCAGCGTTTCGGCCAGGCTGACCCCGGTGGCCGAAAGCTCGCAGACCACGTCGAGCCAGGCGAGCATGCCCGAATCGCAAAAAGCGAAGTCGCGGAAATAGTGGTGCGCGCTCATCTCGCCGCCATAGACGGCGTTCTCCTCGCGCATCATGCGCTTGAAATAGGCATGGCCCGTGCGGCAGGCCTTGGCGACGCCGCCCGCGCTCTCCACCACGTCGATCGTGTTCCAGGTCAGCCGCGGATCGTAGAGGATGGTGCCGCCCGGCGCCTTCTTGAGCAGGCGCTGGGCGATCATGCCGACGAGATAATAGCCCTCCACGAAGCGGCCCTTGTGATCGTAGAGGAAGCAGCGGTCGAAATCGCCGTCCCAGGCGATGGCGAGGTCCGCGCCGTGGTCGATGACGGCCTGGCTGGCCTTCTGGCGCTTCTCCGGCAGCAGCGGGTTCGGCACGCCGTTCGGCAGCCACGGATCGGGATCATGGTCGATCTTGATGAAGGTGAAGGGCAGGTGCTTTTCCAGAAGATCGATCACCGGCCCGGCGCAGCCATTGCCGGCGTGGCAGACGATCTTCATGGACTTCAGGTCCTGCCCGGCGACCTCTTCCAGCAGGCGCTCGATATAGAGATTGCGGTCGCAGATCGGGTGAAGCGTGCCACGCTCCGCGTAGCTCCGGGCCGTCGGGAACACCTTGTCGGAGCGCAGCAGTTCCTCGATGGGGTCGAAGGCGTTGTCCGGCGTGGCCGCCGCAGCCCCTTCCAGCACCATCTTGATGCCGTTGTAGTCGGGCGGGTTGTGGCTGGCGGTCACCATGAGGCCCGCATCCGCGCCCGAGTGGGCGGTGTGGAAATAGACCTCTTCCGTACCGCACTGCCCGACTGGAAGCACGTCCACGCCGCTGTCCAGAAGCCCTTGCGTCAATGCGCCGGCAAGCGCGGGACTGTCGAGCCGCATGTCGTGGCCGACCACGACGGATTTCGTGCCCAGCGCCTCTTTCGTCGCCTGGGCGAAGCGGTAGGCGAAGGGGGTGTTGATCTCTTCCGGGATCCGGCCGCGAACGTCATAGGCCTTGAAGGGAGCACTCATGCGTTTCCTGTCTCCTGGTCTGGCGCGCAGATAGCTATGTGTTAGATGTGAAAATTGTGCAACGCAAACGCCAAGCGGCCCGCCCAAGTCACCGCGTGTAACAATGCCTGCGACAGAGTGAACGTTCCTTTTCCTTGCGAAAAGCACGGCGGGTTGCGAAAAGCACGACGCGCCTTCGGCGCGGCGCAATCGGATTCTCAGGGGCAAGGCAGGACGGCATGCAGTTCATCGATCTCGGCAAGCAGCGCGAGCGCATCCAGGAGAAGCTGGAAAAGAGGCTGGCCAAGGTGCTGGCGGAAGGGCGCTACATCCTGGGTCCCGAGGTCGCCGAGTTCGAGGAGAAGATCGCGGCCTATCTGGGCGTCAAGCACGCGGTCGCCTGCGCCAACGGCACGGATGCGCTGCAGATCCCGCTGATGGCGAAGGGCATCGGGCCGGGCGACGCCGTGTTCGTGCCGAGCTTCACCTTCGCGGCCACGGCGGAAGTGGTGGCGCTGGTGGGAGCCGCGCCGGTCTTCGTCGACATCGACCCGGACACTTACAATATCGATGCGGCGAGCCTGGAGGCCGCGATCGCCGCAGTGCGGGAGAAGGGTGAGCTTGCGCCCAGGGCCGTCATCCCGGTCGACCTCTTCGGCCTCGCCGCCGATTATGCCGGCATCGCACGGATTGCCGAGCGCGAGGGCCTGTTCGTCATCGAGGATGCGGCCCAGGCGACGGGCGGCTCCCAGGGCAACACCATGTGCGGCGCCTTCGGCGACGTGGCCGGCACGAGCTTCTATCCCGCCAAGCCGCTCGGCTGCTACGGCGACGGCGGCGCCATGTTCACCAATGACGGGGAGCTCGCCGAGATCCTCCGCTCCGTCGCCTTCCATGGCAAGGGCCGCAGCCAGTACGACAATGTGCGCGTCGGGCTCAATTCCAGGCTCGACACGATGCAGGCGGCGATCCTGATTGAGAAGCTGGCCATCCTGCCGGAGGAGATGGAATTGCGCCAGAAGGTCGCAGCGCGCTACAGCGACGCCCTGGGCGACGTGGTGAAGGTTCCCGTGATCCCGTCGGGCAACCGCTCGGCCTGGGCGCAATATGCGATTGAGACGCCCGCGCGGGACGCGGTGAGGGCGGCGCTCAGGGAGGAAGGCATCCCTTCCGTCGTCTACTACGAGAAGCCGCTGCACGTGCAGGAGGCCTATGCCGCCTATCCGCGCACGCCGAAGGGCCTGCCGGTCTCCGAGAGCCTCCCCGCCCGCATCCTCTGCCTGCCCATGCACCCCTATCTGTCCGAGGCGGAGCAGGACCGGGTCGTCGCCACGATCCGCCGCGCGGCGCGGGAGGCCTGACTTCTCCTCTTCTATACCAAGTGCTCTGACCGATGGTGGTGCGTCGACGTTCGGGCATGGGTTGCTCGGGTCAGCCCGAGCATGACGAGGAGAAGAGGTTTTCCGCGAATCGCCGAGTGGCACTTGGCGGATGCATCCCATGCTCTCGTCATCCTCGGGCTGACCCGAGGAACCCATGCCTGAACGGTCAACCGGCAAAACGGTCGAAGTAAAGGGCCGTTGCCCGTAAGCACCGGAAGAACTTTCCGCTTTCACAGCGAATGGCGCAAAACATGGGGGCGATCGGGAAGCGCGTTTAGTTTTGGTCGCCTTGTGATCGCTCTTGCAGCAATGGTATTGCGACTAACCGGCGCGTTCCCGGAATGCGCCCAAATCGCAAGAAGGTACCACCATGGCGGCACAGCTTACCCACCTCCAGCGTCTCGAAGCCGAGTCGATCCACATCATGCGGGAGGTTGCGGCGAATTTCTCCAGGCCGGTGATGCTTTATTCCATCGGCAAGGATTCGTCGGTGCTGCTTCATCTGGCGATGAAGGCCTTCCATCCGGCCAAGCCGCCATTCCCGTTTCTCCACGTCGACACGACGTGGAAATTCAAGGAGATGACCGCCTTCCGCGACCGCATGGCGGCGGAATTGGGCTTCGATCTCCTGGTGCATATCAACGAGGAGGGCGTGCGCGACGGCATCAACCCGTTCGACCACGGCTCCAACGTCCACACCCACATCATGAAGACCGTGGCGCTGCGCCAGGCGCTCGACAAATACGACTTCGACGCGGCTTTCGGCGGCGCGCGCCGCGACGAGGAGAAGAGCCGCGCCAAGGAGCGCATCTTCTCCTTCCGCACGGCCAATCACAGCTGGGACCCGAAGAACCAGCGGCCGGAGATGTGGAACATCTACAACACCCGCGTCGCACCGGGCGAATCGATCCGCGTATTCCCCCTCTCCAACTGGACGGAGCTCGACATCTGGCAGTACATTCTGCAGGAGGAGATTCCGATCGTTCCGCTCTACTTCGCCAAGAAGCGGCCGGTCGTGGATCGCGGGGGCATGACGATCATGGTCGATGACGAACGCATGAAGCTCATGCCTGGGGAAAAGATCGAGGAACGTGTGGTGCGGTTCCGCACCCTTGGCTGCTACCCGCTGACGGGCGCCATCGACTCCTCGGCCGCGACGCTCGAGGACATCGTTTCCGAGATGCTGACGGCGCGCACCTCAGAGCGCCAGGGCCGCCTCATCGACCGCGACGAGGCCGGCTCGATGGAAAAGAAGAAGCGCGAGGGATATTTCTGATGCTGACCGCCGACGCCGCAAGCGCGCTTCTCGAGCCCGAGGCCGAGAGCGCCGACATCCGCTCCTACCTCGCATCCCAGGAGAAGAAGACGCTCCTGCGTTTCCTCACCTGCGGTTCCGTGGATGACGGCAAGTCGACCCTGATCGGCCGCCTGCTCTACGACACCAAGCTCATCTTCGAGGACCAGCTCGCCGCGCTCGAGCAGGATTCCAGGAAGCACGGCACGAATGGCGGCGAGATCGATTTCGCGCTGCTGGTCGATGGGCTGGAGGCCGAGCGCCAGCAGGGCATCACCATCGACGTCGCCTACCGCTTCTTCTCCACGCCCCGGCGCAAGTTCATCGTGGCGGACACGCCCGGTCACGAGCAATACACGCGCAACATGGCGACGGGCGCTTCGTCGGCCGATCTCGCGGTGGTGCTGGTGGATGCCCGCCAGGGCGTGCTGCAGCAGACGCGCCGCCATTCCATCATCGCTTCGCTGCTCGGCATCCGCCACATCGTGCTCGCCGTGAACAAGATCGATCTCGTCGATTTCGACGAGGAGGTCTTCGCGAGGATCGTCGCCGACTACGAGTCCTTCGCGAAGGATCTCGGCTTCGCCTCGGTCGTGCCGATCCCGATGTCGGCGCGCGACGGCGACAACGTCACGCGTGCCTCGGAGCGTACTCCCTGGTACGCCGGGCCGTCGCTTATCGAGCATCTGGAGACGGTGGACATCGAGCCGGCGGCCGATGCGAGGCCCTTCCGCTTTCCCGTGCAGTATGTGAACCGGCCCAATCTGGATTTCCGCGGCTTTGCCGGGACCGTCGCTTCAGGCGAGATCGCGGTGGGCCAAGATGTGGTGGTCGCCAAGTCGGGCCGGCGCACCCGCGTCAAGCGCATCGTCGCCTATGACGGCGACCTGGACAGCGCCGTGCAGGGCCAGGCCGTCACGCTCGTCCTGGAAGACGAGGTGGAGGTCTCGCGCGGCGAGCTTCTGGTCGCGCCGGATGCGCGGCCCCATGTGGCCGACCAGTTCACCGCCAACATCGTCTGGTTCGACGAGCATCCCCTGATGCCCGGCCGCATGTATCTGCTGCGCACCGAGACGGACCAGGTGAGCGCCACCGTCTCGCATCTGAAGCACCGGGTGAACATCAACAATTTCGCCCACGAGGCCGCGAAGTGCCTGGAACTCAACGCGGTGGGCGTCTGCAATCTTTCGCTCCAGTCGCCCGTTGCCTTCGATCCCTTCGCGGAGAACCGCTCGACCGGCTCCTTCATCCTGATCGACCGGGTGACCAATGCCACGGTGGGCGCGGGCATGATCCTGCATCCGCTGCGCCGTGCGGCGAACATCCATTGGCAGGCGCTGGATGTGAGCAAGTCCTCGCGCGCGGCCCTCAAGCACCAGAAGCCGGCGGTGCTGTGGTTCACCGGGCTTTCCGGCTCCGGCAAGTCGACCGTCGCCAATCTCCTGGAAAAGAAGCTGCACGCGGCCGGCCGCCACACCTATATTCTCGACGGCGACAATGTGCGCCACGGCCTCAACCGAGACCTCGGCTTCACCGAGGAGGACCGGGTGGAGAACATCCGCCGGGTGGCCGAGGTGGCGCGCCTGATGGCGGATGCGGGTTTGATCGTGCTCGTTTCCTTCATCTCGCCCTTCCAGGCCGAACGCCGCATGGCGCGGGACCTCATGGCGGAGGGCGAGTTCGTGGAGGTGTTCGTTGACACGCCTTTCGAGGAGTGCGCGAAGCGCGACCCGAAGGGGCTCTACGCGCGGGCGCTCAAGGGCGAGATCAAGAACTTCACCGGTGTCGACTCGCCTTACGAGGCGCCGGAAAACCCGGATGTCCACCTGCGCACGGCGGCCCGTTCGCCCGAGGACATGGCCGATGAGCTGGAGAAATGGCTGCAGGAGCGCGGCTATTGCTGACCGAGACCTCTTTGGTTTCCGACGAAACCGCCCTTCTCGCCCTGTTCGAGGATCTGGCGCTTGCCGCCGGCCGCGAGATCATGGCGCATTACGAAGCCGGCGTGAGCGTCGAGCGGAAGTCCGACGCCTCGCCGGTGACGGAGGCCGACCGCGCCGCCGAGCGCGTTATCCTCGAAGGCCTGCGCGCCACCGTCGCGGGCACGCCCTGCGTTTCGGAAGAGGAGGCCTCGGGCGGCGTTCTGCCGGCCTGCGGCGACGAGGGCTTTTTCCTGGTCGACCCGCTCGACGGCACCCGCGAATTCATCGAGCGCCGGCCGGATTTCACCGTGAACATCGCCTATGTGAAGGCAGGTGCGCCGGTCGCGGGCGTGGTCTACGCGCCCGCGCGGGGGCTTCTCTATTCCGGGCGGCCGGGCGGGGCCTTCGAGGCCGAATGTCCGGACGGCGCGATCGCGAGCCGCCGCGAGATACGGGCACGGGCGCGCGGGAACCCGCCCGCAATCGTCGCAAGCCGCTCCCATCTGACACCGGAGACGGAAGCCTTCATCGCCCGCTATCCGGGCGCGGAGACGGTCTCCATCGGTTCTTCGCTGAAATTCTGCATGCTTGCGCGCGGCGATGCCGATCTCTATCCGCGCTACGGCCGCACCATGCAATGGGACACCGCGGCCGGCGATGCGGTGCTGCGCGCCGCCGGCGGCCGCACGCTCACGCTCGACGGCGAGCCCTTCACCTACGGCCCGAAGGGCGGGGAGGGGCTCGAAGCCTTCGCCAACCCGTTCTTCATCGCCGAGGGGCGGGCTCGGGATTAGAGCATGATCCCGAAAACCGGCATCCACTTTTCGGCATCATGATCCAGGCGTTGGTCGTGCTTCGACGTTCAGGCATGGATCCTTGGGTCGAGCCCGAGGATGACGAAGTGGGGATGTTCGGCGCAAAGCTCCAGCGTTGGCGATTGGCGAGGGCATCTATGCCCCTCGTCATCTTCGGGCTTGACCCGAGGATCCATGCCTGAACACCTCCACAGGCGTCTTCTTGAACGCCGGCACCCCGGCGGGACGCCGCCTCTTCTCACATCTCGTTCGCCCAGGGTGGATTGGCGCCGGCGCGCGAGACGGTGACGGCGGCGACGCGCGTGGCGAAGGAGAGCGCGTCGCGAACGACATCCGTCGTGAGCGAGCCTAGTCGCTCCTTCGTCAGCGATCCCGATTTCCGCAGTGCGGCGAGCACGCCGGCATTGAAGGAGTCGCCGGCACCCACCGTGTCCACCACGTCCACATTGAGCGCGCTGATGACGAAGCTTCCCCCGCGCCAGTAGGCGGCCGATCCCTTGCCGCCGCTCGTGACGATCACGAGCTTCGTGCCCGCGGCGAGGAGCACCTGCGCGGCCTCCCCGGACGAAGCCGGCCCGCCGAACCAGGCGAGGTCCTCCTCCGAGATCTTGATGATGTCGGCGATGGCCATCATGCGCCGCATGCGTGCCTTGTGCGCCAGCGGGTCGCGGATGAAGGCCTGGCGGATGTTCGGGTCGAGCATGATCACGCGGGAGGCGCTCTCGCGCGTCATCAGCGCCTCGTAGGTGCTGCCGCAAGGCTCCGTCGCAAGGCTGATCCCGCCGAAGAGCAGCGCCTCCACCGCGTCGTCCGGATCGGGCAGGTCGGCCTCGAAGAGCATTCGTCCGGCGGAGCTCTCGTCGTAGAAGAAGTAGCTCGCCTGGCCCTGGTCCAGCGAGACGAAGGCGAGCGTCGTCGGGCGGCTGGAAATGACCGCGTGGCTGAAATCGACCTTGCTCGCGCGCAGCGCGGCCTGGAGCTTCGCGCCGAAGAGGTCGTTGGAGAGGCCGGAGAAAAAGGAGACCGGCACGCCGAGGCGCCCGAGGGCGACCGCGCTGTTGAAAAGCGCCCCTCCGACATGCGGAGCGAATGCGGCCTCGCCCTCCGCCGTCTCGCGCGGCAGCATGTCGATCAGCGCTTCTCCGCAGCAAAGGATCATCCTGTCTTCCCTCCAAATCCGAATCACGCAGCCGGCCTGCTATAATCCTATGCTGCTCATTGTGCACCGGAAACAAGGCGTTGCGCCAGCACGCTGAAGGCCCAGCATACTCAGGGCGATGTGCCCCGCGCCAGTTCCTGCACGACCAACCCCTTGAGCCTGAGGGCAAGCGGGGAGAGCGGCCGGCTCCTGAGCGAGAGCAGGTGATAGGGATCGACGACCAGCGCCTCGCGGATCGGCAGGATCGCCAGGCCAAGCCCGCCGCCGTTTCCCCCCAGGAGGTCCGAGACCTCGCGCGATAGCGGTGCGATGGCATCGGAGGTGACGAGCAGCGCGATCATGGCGAGCAGCGATGTCGTGTGGATGATGTTCGGCGGGATGCTGCCGCCCGCATCGATGAATGCCCGCTCCACGGCAACGCGAACGGGCGCGCCAACCGACTGCAGGATCCATTCGTAGCCGCCGAGATCGATGATCGACATCGCGTTGGCGCCGGCACGCGGATGGTCCCTGCGCACCACGAGATCGACGATTTCGCTGCGTCCGCTGGAGATCATGAAATCGCGCGGGTCGAAGGGCGGCGGCACCCGGCCCAGCACGAAGTCGAAGTGGCCGGCCATCAGGTCGCGGATCAGCGCGTCGCTGGGAGCCACGTCGATATGCACGTCCGCGTTGGGCGAGGTGGCCTTCAGCTTCTGGATCGCCGGCATCACATAGCCGACGGCCGCGCCGGTGACCGCGCCCACCCGCACGCGCCCGCCTTTTCCCTGCTTGAACTCCTCCACCTCGACGATGGCCGCGCGCACTTCGGTGAGAAGCGTGTCCGCGTGACGGGAAAGGAGCCTGCCCACCTCCGTCGGGCTCATGCCTCTCGCGTGGCGCTCGAAGAGGGGAGCGCCGACGAGCCGCTCGATCTCCCGCAGCATCCGCGAGGCCGCGGGCTGGGTCATGGAAAGGGCGGCTGCGGCCGGGCTCATCTGCCCATGCTCTGCTACTGCCGCGATGAGGCGGAAATGGCTCAGCTTCAGCCTGGAGGCGGGATCTCTCTGCATCTTCTTAGTATACCACTTCCGGTATGTGAAAGGACAAAAAATGCATTTGATTGGTATGAACCTCGTCCAATAGGTTCGCCGGCGGATCGGGTGATCCAGTTCTTTCTTGCACACCACCGCCGGGCACGGTCAAATGTTGCCGCATGGGGCCGTGCCCTGTGGCTTTGGGGAGGAATAAAATGAAAAGAATCACATCCATTTTCGCTTCGCTCGCACTGGGGGCGGCTCTCTTCACCGGCGCCGCCCAGGCGCAGGACAAGGGCCTGATCGGCATCGCCATGCCGACCAAGTCTTCGGCCCGCTGGATTTCGGACGGCAACTCGATGGTCGAGCAGTTCAAGGCGGCCGGCTACGAGACCGATCTTCAATACGCCGAGGACGACATCCCCAACCAGCTCGCCCAGATCGAGAACATGATCACCAAGGGCGTCAATGTGCTGGTGATCGCGGCGATCGACGGCACCACGCTGTCGAACGCGCTGGAGAATGCGGCCGCGGCCGACATCAAGGTCATCGCCTATGACCGCCTGATCCGCGACAGCGAGCATGTCGACTACTACGCCACCTTCGACAATTTCCAGGTGGGCGTGCAGCAGGCGACCTCGCTGGTCGACGGCCTGAAGGAGCGCTTCCCGGACCAGAAGCCCTGGAACGTCGAGCTCTTCGGCGGCTCGCCCGACGACAACAACGCCTATTTCTTCTATGACGGCGCCATGTCGGTGCTGCAGCCCATGATCGATTCCGGCGAGATCGTCATCCCGTCCGGCCAGATGGGCATGGACACGGTGGGCACGCTCCGCTGGGACGGCGCGGTGGCGCAGTCCCGCATGGACAACCTCCTTTCCGCCTATTACACCGACAAACAGGTGAGTGGCGTGCTTTCGCCCTATGACGGTCTTTCCATCGGCATCCTCTCCTCGGTCAAGGGCGTGGGCTACGGCTCGGGCGATCTCAAGATGCCGATCGTCACCGGCCAGGACGCCGAAATCCCCTCGGTGAAGTCGATCCTTGCCGATGAGCAGTATTCCACCATCTTCAAGGACACGCGCGAGCTCGCCCGCGTGACCGTGGGCATGGTCGATGCGCTCTTGCAGGGCGGCGAGCCGGAGATCAACGACACCGAGACCTACGACAACGGCGTCAAGGTCGTGCCGTCCTACCTCCTGAAGCCCGTGCTGGTCGACAAGTCCAACTGGGAGGAGATCCTGATCGGCAGCGGCTACTACACCATGGATCAGGTTCAATAATCTAACGAGCGAACTCGGCCCGAAGAGGGCCGGGTTCCCTTGAGTTAAATGGTTTGCAACAGCCCCCTCTCTTGCGATTTCTAACACTTGGCTTCGCTAGATGTTGAAATCGCTTTCTCCCCCGCCAAGGGGGAGATGGCGTACTGCAGGCTTGCCGCTATCACTCGCCAGGGTTTTGCGATTGGCAGAAGCGGTGATGCAGGCGTTATCTCCCCCTTGGCGGGGGAGAAAGCAAATTCCTGGGCTTGGCGAAGCCAAGTCCTTGGAATTTCCAAGAGAGGAGGCAATGGTATGGAAGTCTCCATGGAACCCATTCTGGAGATGCGCGGCATCACCAAGAGCTTTCCCGGCGTGAAGGCTCTGGACGACGTCAACCTGAAGGTGGCGCATGGCGAAATCCATGCGCTCGTCGGCGAGAACGGCGCCGGCAAATCCACACTGATGAAGGTGCTCTCCGGCGTCTATCCGGCGGGCTCCTATGAAGGCGAGATCGTCTTCGAGGGGCGGCCCGTGGCCTTTTCGGGGATCGCCGACAGCGAAGAGGTCGGCATCATCATCATCCACCAGGAGCTCGCGCTGGTGCCGCTCCTGTCGATCGCCGAGAACATCTTCCTCGGCAACGAGGTCGCGCGGGGCGGGGTGATCGACTGGCCCGAAACGAACGCGCGCACCGAGGCGCTGCTGCGCAAGGTCGGGCTGAGGGAGAAGCCCTCCGCCCGCGTGGACACGCTGGGCGTCGGCAAGCAGCAGCTCGTGGAGATCGCCAAGGCGCTTTCGAAGGAGGTCAAGCTTCTCATCCTCGACGAGCCCACGGCCGCCCTCCAGGAGGAGGACAGCCAGAAGCTCCTCGACCTCCTGCTCGAATTCAAGGCGCAAGGCATCTCCTCCATCCTGATCTCGCACAAGCTCAACGAAGTGAGCCGCGTGGCGGACACCATCACCGTGCTGCGCGACGGCAAGACGGTCTCCACGCTCGACTGCCACCGGGAGACGATCAGCGAGGAGCACATCATCCGCGACATGGTGGGCCGCGACATGGCGCACCGTTACCCCGAGCGCACGCCGAAAATCGGCGAGACGCTCTTGGAGGTGTCGGACTGGAACGTCTGGCATCCGCAGCAATCGGACCGGCAGGTGATTCGCGGCGCGTCGCTGCGCGTGGCGGCCGGCGAGGTGGTGGGGATCGCGGGCCTGATGGGCTCGGGCCGGACGGAGCTTGCCATGAGCCTCTTCGGCCGCAGTTACGGCCGCGACATTTCCGGCTCCGTCAGGCTGCGCGGCAAGGAGATCGACGTCTCCACCGTCAACCGCGCCGTGGCCAACGGCCTTGCCTATGTGACCGAGGACCGAAAGGCCCTCGGTCTCGTCCTGGAAGAGAACATCCTGCGCAACACCACGCTCGCCAACCTGATGCGGGTGGCGAAAAACGGCGTCATCGACGATGCCGAGGAGCGGCAGGTGGCGGAGCGCTACCGCAAGGCCCTGGGCGTGCGCACGCCGAGCGTTTTCCAGAAGGTGATGAATCTCTCGGGCGGCAACCAGCAGAAGGTGGTGCTGGCCAAATGGCTTTTCACCGAGCCGGAGGTGCTGATCCTCGACGAACCGACGCGCGGCATCGATGTCGGCGCGAAGTTCGAGATCTACGGCATCATCAACGAGCTTGCGGGGCAGGGGAAGGGGGTCGTCATGATCTCCTCCGAGATGCCGGAATTGCTCGGCATGTGCGACCGCATCTATGTCATGAACGAGGGCGCGATCGTCGGCGAACTCGCGGCGAGCGAGGCGAGCCAGGAGAAGATCATGTCCATGATCGTGAGGTCATAACGAAATGTCAGAACTGTCCGCTCGTCAGAGAAAGGCGGCCGAGGTCAAGGTGGAAAGCGCCACGGCCACCATCGGCGGCCATCTCAAGACCCATGTGCGCGAATACGGCATGCTGCTCGCGCTGGTCGTCATCATGGCCTTCTTCCAGGTGGTGACCGACGGCACCTTGATGCGGCCCGTCAACCTCACCAATCTCATCCTGCAGAACAGCTACATCGTCATCATGGCGCTGGGCATGCTGCTCGTCATCGTGTCGGGCCACATCGACCTGTCGGTCGGCTCCGTGGTGGGCTTCGTGGGCGCCGTGGCGGCGGTGATGCTCGTGCATTACGATCTACCGCCACTCCTCGTGGTGGTCGCCTGCCTTGTGCTGGGAGGGCTGATCGGCGCGGCGCAGGGCTACTGGATCGCCTATTGGCGCATTCCCTCCTTCATCGTGACGCTCGCCGGCATGCTGGTCTTCCGCGGCCTCACGCTGTGGGTCCTGGAAGGGCAATCCGTAGGCCCGTTCCCGCGCTCGTTCCAGCTTTTGAGCACCGGCTTCGTTCCGGACGTCTTCGGCGTCGGCCGGCCCAATGTGACGGCGGTCCTGCTGGGGGCGGCGACGGCGGCGATCCTGGTGTTCATGGCGGTGCGCAACCGCCAGCGCCATACGAAATATGGCACCGAGGACGAGCCCTTCGCCTTCTTCGCCGCCAAGAACGGGCTGATCGCCGCGGCCATCATCTTCCTTTCCTATCTGCTCGCCACCTATCGCGGCTTCCCCAACGTGCTCATCACCATGGCTGTGCTGACGGTGGCCTACACCTTCCTCACCAACTCGACCACGATCGGCCGCCGCATCTATGCGCTCGGCGGCAACGAGAAGGCGGCGAAGCTCTCGGGCATCCGCACGGAGCGGCTCACCTTCCTGACCTTCGCCAATATGGGCATGCTGGCCGCCCTTGCCGGCCTGATCTTCGCCGCCCGCCTCAACACGGCCACGCCCAAGGCCGGCGTCTCCTTCGAGCTCGACGTGATCGCCGCCGTCTTCATCGGCGGAGCGTCCATGTCCGGCGGCGTGGGCAAGATCGTGGGGGCCGTGGTCGGCGCCTTCATCATGGGCGTGATGAACAACGGCATGTCGATCCTCGGCATCGGCATCGACTATCAGCAGGTCATCAAGGGTCTCGTGCTGCTCGCGGCCGTGATCTTCGATGTCTACAACAAGAACAAGGCGGCTTGAGCGAGGAAAGTGGCATGCATCTTTCGCAGTTGAAGAAGGGCGGCGTGGTCTGCCGCCGGGGAACGGACGCGCGTCTCGTCAAAGGCGCGGCGAGCACCTACGCGCTCGCGATGGAAGCGATCGAGGCGGGAGAGGCACTTTCTGCGGCCATCGACAGGCACGGGGTGGGCGAGGCCGTGGATCTGCAGAAGCTCGCTGCCGAAGGCGCGCTCGACGTTCCCGTGCGCCACCCCGATCCGGCGCATATGTTCCTGACCGGCACGGGCCTCACCCATCTGGGCTCGGCCTCCGCGCGCGATGCCATGCACGCCGAAGCCGACACCGCCGGCATGACCGATTCCATGAAGATGTTCCGCATGGGGATCGAGGGCGGCAAGCCTGCAGCGGGCAAGGAGGGCGTGCAGCCGGAGTGGTTCTACAAGGGCACGGGGACAGCGGCCGTGGCCTCCGGCGACCCGCTCGTCTCGCCCGACTGCGCGCTCGACGGCGGCGAGGAGCCGGAGATCGCCGGCTTCTACCTGATCGGCCGGGATTGCCGGCCGTTCCGGGTGGGGTTCTCTCTTGCCAACGAGTTCTCCGACCATGTGACGGAGCGCATCAACTATCTCTATCTGGCGCATTCCAAGCTCCGGCCCGCCTCCTTCGGCCCCGAGCTTCTGGTGGGGGATCTGCCGAGGGACATCCGCGGCACCTCACGCATCCTGCGCGACGGCAAGGTGGTCTGGGAGAAGGAATTCCTCTCCGGCGAGGACAACATGTCCCACACGATCGCCAATCTGGAGCACCACCACTTCAAATACACGCTCTTCTGCCAGCCCGGCGACCTGCACGTGCACATGTTCGGCACGGCGACGCTCTCCTTCGCGGAGGGGATTTCCTGCGGCGAGGGCGATGTGTGGGAGATATCGGCGCCCGATTTCGGCCTGCCGCTGAGAAACCCGCACAAGCGGGAAGGGAAGCGCGAGACGAAGGTCACGGCGCTTTAGAAACAGATGCTTGAAGGACCTGGCCCCTCATCACCCCTCTCTGGCCTGCCGGCCATCTCCCCCTCAAGGGGGGAGATCGGCTTTCGCGAGGGTTTTCGCCAATCGTCGGCCTTGAAGGATGGGCGAAGCCGAGCGGCCGGGGTGATCTCCCCCCTTGAGGGGGAGATGGCCGGCAGGCCAGATGGGGGCGCGACGGCCGCTAACCTTCCATTTCTACCAGCATACTGAACCCACACTCCGGACGGCGGACCCGGAAAGGAACTCACCCATGAGCGCATTCACCCCAAAACCCTGGCCGAGGAAGCTCCGGTCCCATGAATGGTTCGGCGGCACGTCGCGCGACCACATCTATCATCGCTCCTGGATGAAGAACCAGGGCCTGCCGGCCGACCTCTTCGACGGCCGGCCGGTTATCGGCATCTGCAACACCTGGTCGCAGCTCACGCCCTGCAACGCGCATCTGCGCGACCTTGCCGAGCGGGTGAAGCACGGCATCTACGAGGCCGGCGGCCTGCCGCTGGAATTCCCGGTCTTCTCCACCGGCGAGAGCGCCCTGCGCCCCTCGGCCATGATGTTCCGCAACCTTGCGGCCATGGATGTGGAGGAGGCGCTGCGCGGCAACCCGCTCGACGGCGTGGTGCTGCTCGGCGGCTGCGACAAGACCACGCCGGCGCTTCTCATGGGTGCTGCGAGCACCGACCTGCCTGCGATCCTCGTTTCCGGCGGGCCGATGCTCAATGGCTGGTTCCGCGGCGAGCGCGTCGGCTCCGGCACCGCGCTCTGGCAGATGTCGGAAGCCATCAAGGCCGGCACGATGAGCCGCGAGGATTTCCTCGACGCCGAGCAGGCGATGAGCCGCTCGCCGGGCTCCTGCAACACGATGGGCACCGCCTCCACCATGGCCTCCATGGCGGAGGCGCTCGGCATGGCGCTCTCCGGCAACGCCGCCATTCCCGCCGTCGACAGCCGCCGGCGCGTGATGGCGCATCTGTCGGGCCGGCGCATCGTCCAGATGGTGAAGGACGACCTGAAGCCCTCCGATGTCCTCACCCGCCAGGCCTTCGAGAACGCCATCCGCGTCAATGGCGCGATCGGCGGCTCCACCAATGCCGTGATTCATCTTCTGGCGCTTGCCGGCCGCGTCGGCGTGGATCTGACGCTGGACGATTGGGACAGGCTCGGCCGCGAGATCCCCACCATCGTCAACCTCATGCCGTCGGGCAAATACCTGATGGAGGAGTTCTTTTATGCGGGCGGCCTGCCGGTCGTCATCAGGATGCTGGGCGAGAGCGGCAGGCTCCACAGGCAAGCGCTCACCGTCTCCGGGGGGCCGATATGGGAGGAAGTCAAGGACGTCAAGAACTGGAACGACGATGTCATCCGGCCGGTCGAGCGGGCGCTGACGCCGCATGGCGGCATCGCCGTTCTGCGCGGCAATCTCGCGCCCAGGGGCGCGGTGCTGAAGCCCTCCGCCGCTTCGCCGCATCTGATGCATCATCGCGGCCGCGCCGTGGTTTTCGAGGACATCGACGACTACAAGGCCAAGATCAACGACGAAACCCTCGATGTGGACGAGAGCTGCGTGCTCGTGCTCAAGAACTGCGGACCGAGGGGCTATCCGGGCATGGCGGAAGTGGGCAATATGGGCCTGCCGCCAAAAGTCCTGCGCAAGGGCATCACCGACATGGTGCGCATCTCCGACGCCCGCATGTCCGGCACGGCCTATGGCACCGTGGTGCTCCACACCTCGCCTGAGGCGGCGGTCGGCGGCCCGCTCGCGATCGTTCGCAATGGCGACATGATCGAGCTCGACGTGCCGAACCGCCGCCTTCACCTCGACATCTCCGAAGCGGAGTTGGAGAGACGGCTGGCGGAATGGCGCCCGGTCGTCACGCGGCCGGAAGGCGGTTACGCGCAGCTCTTCCACGACCATGTGCAGGGCGCGGACACCGGCGCGGATTTCGACTTCCTGAAGGGTTGCCGCGGCAGCCCGGTGGGCAGGGATTCGCATTAGAATTTGTGATCTGGGGTCCGGCGAGGCCAGGCCCCCTCTCTTGCGATTTCTAACACTTAGCCTCCGCTTCGCTCCAGCTAAGATGTTGAAATCGCTTTCTCTCCCGCAAGGGGGGAGAGATCGCGGCACCGCCGTCTCGGCCAGTCTCCAGACATGGAGATTTGCAAAGACGGTATTGCAGCGCGCCTATCTCCCCCTTGGCGGGGGAGAAAGCAAATTCTTGGTCTTGGGCGAAAGCCCAAGTCCTTAGAATTTGCAAGAGAGGGGCCGTGCGTCCAACCATTGAGAGAGAGGGAGACATTCATGGCCACCAAAATCGCCGTCGTGGGCATCGGCAAGATCGCCCGCGACCAGCATCTGCCGTCGATCGGGCGCTCGGCCGAGTTCGAGCTTGCCGCCGCCGTCAGCCGGCATGGTCGGGTGGAAGGTATAGACAACTATACAAATCTCGAGACCATGCTGCGCGAGCGGCCTGACATCCCGGCCGTCGCCCTCTGCGTGCCGCCGGTTCCCCGCTACGAGATGGCGGTGGCCGCGCTCAAGGCGGGCCGGCACGTGCTGCTCGAAAAGCCGCCCGGCACCACCGTGGGCGAAGTGGAAGCGCTGATCGAGCTTGCGCGCCGGCAGAACGTGACCCTGTTCGCCACCTGGCATTCGCGGTTCGCGCCCTGCGTCGAGCCCGCCCGCACGTGGCTGGAGGGCAAGCAGATCCGCCATGTCGAGATCGTCTGGAAGGAGGACGTGCGGCGCTGGCATCCCGGCCAGGACTGGATCTGGGAGGCCGGCGGTTTCGGCGTCTTCGATCCGGGCATCAACGCGCTTTCGATCCTCACCGCCATTGTGCCGCCGGTCTTCGTTACCGCGGCGACGCTCGAGACGCCCGAGAACTGCCAGACGCCCATCGCCGCGAAGCTCGCCATGCGCAGCCTCGCGGGCTTCGATGTCGCCGCCGATTTCGACTGGCGGCAGGAAGGCCCCCAGACCTGGGAGATCCGCATCGAAACCGACCAGGGCCTGCTCGTGCTGGCCGACGGCGGCAGCCGCATGTCGGTCGACGGCGGCGAGCATCCGGGTGGGCTGGAGGCCGAGTATGACGGCATCTATCACCGCTTCGCCGCGCTTTTGAAGGCGGGAGAAGGCGATGTCGATCTCGCCCCGCACAAGCTGGTGGCCGATGCATTTCTTCTCGGCCGAAAGGTGGACGTGGGGCCTTTCCACGAATAGATAAGGCTCCATCCCCCGTCAGTCATCATGGAGTGTCCCCATGTCTCAGAGCTTCAAGCCACGCGGAAAACACCTGATTGCCGGCGAGTGGGTGGGAGGCGAGAAAACCTTCTCTTCCGATCCGGTGACGGGGTCGTCGCACGACTTCGCGGTGGGCACCGCCGCCGAGGTCGACCGCGCGGCCAAGGCCGCGGAAGAGGCGTTCTGGACCTATGGCGCCACGAGCCGCGCGGAACGCGCCGCCTTCCTCAACGCCATCGCCGACGAGATCGAGGCGCGCGGCGAAGCGATCACCGAGATCGCCACGCAGGAATCCGGCTTGCCTGAGGCCCGCATCAATGGCGAGCGCGGCCGCACCACCGGCCAGCTTCGCCTCTTCGCTAGCCATATCGAGAAGGGCGAGTATCTCGACCGCCGGCATGATCCGGCCAATCCGGAGCGCCAGCCGCTGCCCAAGCCGGACCTGAAGCTGATGCAGCTTCCGATCGGCCCGGTCGGCGTCTTCGGCGCGTCGAACTTCCCGCTCGCCTTCTCGACCGCGGGCGGCGACACGGCGTCCGCGCTGGCCGCCGGCTGCCCGGTGATCATCAAGGGCCATCAGGCCCATCCCGGCACGGGCGAACTCGTGGCGGAAGCGATCGATGCGGCGGTGAAGAAAACCGGCCAGCATCCCGGCGTCTTCTCGCTCATCCAGAGCAATATCCGCGAGGCGGGCGAGGCGCTGGTTATCCACCCGCTGATCAAGGCCGTCGGCTTCACGGGCTCCACCGGCGGCGGGCGCGCGCTCTTCAACCTGGCGCAGGCGCGGCCGGATCCCATTCCGTTCTACGGCGAGCTCGGCTCGGTCAATCCGCAGTTCCTGCTGCCGGCGGCGCTCGCCGCGCGCGGCGAGAAGATCGCGCAGGGCTGGGCCGCCTCGCTGAGCATGGGCGTCGGCCAGTTCTGCACCAATCCCGGCGTGGCGATCGCACTCGACGGCAGCGATGTGGAGGGCTTCCTCGGCGCGGCGCAGACCGCGCTGGAGCAGATCACCGACCAGCCGATGCTGACGGCGGGGATCGCGAATGCCTATCGCAGCGGGCGCGACAAGGTGGTGGGCCTGAATTGCGTGCGCGCGCGGCTTGCTTCCAAGGCGGAAGGCCGCAATGCCGGACCGGACCTGCTGGAGACCACGGGTGAGGAGTGGCTTGCGAATCCCGAACTGCACAACGAGGTGTTCGGCCCGTTTGGCATCGTCGTGCGGGCGAAGGACGAGGACGAGATGCGCGAGATCGCGCGCCGCGTTGAAGGCCAGCTCACCCTCACGCTGCACATGGACGAGGCCGACACGGCGCTTGCCGCCTCGCTGATGCCGATCCTGCAGAGGAAGGCGGGCCGCCTCATCGCCAACGGCTTCCCGACTGGTGTGGAGGTGAGCGATGCGATGATGCATGGCGGGCCGTACCCGGCGAGTACCAATACCTCCACCACCTCCGTCGGCACGCTGGCGATCCGCCGTTTCTTAAGGCCGGTGGCCTTCCAGGACATGCCGGCGAGCCTGCTTCCCGAAGACCTTCGCAGCGTCTGAGGACGGCGGCCCATGGCGCCTTTCTGCGCGGCGGTGGATTGGGGCACGACCAATTTCCGCCTGTGGCTTCTCGATGCCGGGGGCGGTGTGCTCGCCGAGCGGTCGAGCGGGGAGGGCATGCGCGCCTGCCTGTCTCCGGACGGGTTCGGACCAAGCCGCTTTGAACCGGTATTGGAGGCGCACCTTCAGGCGCTAGGCACCGAGCCCGACCTGCCGGTGATCGTGGCCGGCATGGCCGGCGCGCGCGGCGCCTGGCGCGAGGCTGCCTATCGCGACGCGCCTGCAAGCCTCGAAGGTCTCTATGCGGATGCCGTGAAGGTCGATGGACCCGACCGCGACGTGCGCATCCTCCCCGGCGTCTGCCAGCGCGCGAAGGGCCGCGAGGACGTCATGCGCGGCGAGGAGACCCAGCTTGCCGGCGCCTGGGCCGAAAGCCGCATGTCCGGCCTCTTCTGCCTGCCCGGCACCCATTCCAAATGGGCGCTGGTGGAGGAGGGGCTGCTCGTCGACTTCACCACCTACATGACCGGCGAGCTCTTCGCCGTCATCGGCCAGCATTCCATCCTGCGCGATATGGTCGCTGCGGGGGAGGGCGACAGCGCCTCGCCCGCCTTCAGGGAAGCCGTGGGCGAGATGCTGGAGGGCGCGGGCCTCACCGGAAAACTCTTTTCCATCCGTGCGGCGTCGCTGCTTGCGGGCGATGGCGCACCGGACGCCAAGGCGCGGCTATCGGGCCTGCTGGTCGGGGCCGAGATCGCCGCCGCGCGGAAGGATCTGCAGGAGCGGGCGGAGGTCATGCTGATCGCAGGCGGCACGCAGGCGCAAGCCTATGAGACGGCGCTCGCGATTGCCGGCATCGGCTGCCGCACGCTGGACGGACAGGATTTGGTGCGCCGGGGGCTTTACAGCGCCGCCTCGGCGCTTTGGCCGGAAAGGAGAGCCGCATGAGCAGGACAACATGGCCGAAACTGAAACGCGACCTCGTCGCCATCCTGCGCGGGTTGAAGCCGGAGGAAGCGGAAGGAATCGTAGGAGCCTTGCTGGAAGCGGGTTTCGAGGCGATCGAAGTGCCGCTGAACTCGCCCGAGCCTTTCCGCTCCATCGAGATTGCCCGCAAACTGGCGCCCGCGAATGTGCTGATCGGCGCCGGCACGGTGCTAACGGTCGAGGACGTCGACCGCCTCCGCGAGGCGGGCGGCGACCTGCTCGTCAGCCCCAATGTGGAGCCTGCGGTCATAGGGCGCGCTTCCGGCCACGGCATGGTCACCATGCCCGGCGTCTTCACGCCGACCGAGGCGTTGGCGGCGGCGCGCGCGGGTGCCTCGGCGCTGAAATTCTTCCCGGCCTCCGTGCTGGGGCCGAACGGCATCAAGGCCATTCAGGCCGTCCTGCCGGCCGAGGTCCCGGTGGGTGCGGTGGGCGGCGTTTCCGAGGTGGATTTCGCGGCCTACAAGGCCGTCGGCATTCGCACCTTCGGTCTCGGCTTCAGCCTTTACAAGCCGGGCGCGAGCGCGAAGGACGTGGCGGAAAAGGCGCGCGTAGCCGTTGCGGCCTATGACGCGGTGTTCGAATCCCAGAGCTGACGCAACTCAGAAGAATCGCGCCCCGTCACGCCCCCCTCTGTCCTGCCGGACATCTCCCCCTCAGGGGGGAGATCGGCTTTCACCGGAGGTTTCGCCAAACGTCAACGCCGCAGAAAAGCGGCGGCACTTCGGCCAGCGTAATCTCCCCCCTTGAGGGGGAGATGTCCGGCAGGACAGAGGGGGGGCGCGAAGGAGCGCGGCCTTTCCTGCATTACACCCGCCGTCAGATCGTCCAGCCGCCGTCCACGGCATAGGCTTGGCCGGAGGTGTAGGTAGCCGTGGCGAGATAGACGGCGAGATCCGCGATCTCCTCGGGCGTGCCCAGGCGGCCCATCGGCTGGCGGGCGATGAAGGCTTTTCGTGCGCCCTCGTAGTCGCCGGTGGCCTTGAGCCGCTCTTGCAATGATGGGCTTTCCACGGTGCCGGGGCAGATCGCGTTGCAGCGGATTCCTTCCGCCACATAGTCCGCCGCGACCGCCTTGGTGAGGCCGATGACGGCTGCCTTGGTGGTGCCGTAGGCAAAGCGGTTCGGCACGCCCTTGATGCTGGAGGCGACCGACGACATGTTGATGATCGCGCCGCCGCCGCGCTCGATCATTCCCGGCAGCACAGCGCGGATTGTGCGAATCATCGCCTTCACATTGAGGTCGAAGGCGAATTCGAGTTCCTCGTCCTTCATCTCCAGGATCGAGCCGCCATGCACCACGCCGGCGCAGTTGAAGAGCACGTCCACCGCGCCGATCTCGGTGACCAGGGCCTTCACGGCGGCGTCGTCGAGCACGTCGAGCTTGCGCGTGAGAATGCCTGCCTCACCTTCGAGCTCGGCGAGCAGCTTATCGTTGATGTCGGTGGCGTAGACCACGGCGCCTGTGCGGGCGAAGGCCAGCGCACTGGCGCGGCCGATGCCCTGCGCAGCGGCGGTGATGAGGACGGTTTTTCCTTGCAGGCTGGTCATGGAATCCTCCGGGTGAATAGTGAACGGGATAGCTCAGGCGTTGAAGTCCGTCTCTCTTGGAGAGCGCCTTTTCTTTTCGCTATTCACTGCTTCCTTCTCTCAATGACATAAATTTTCCGCGCAAGCACCACTTCACCTCCCCGGCAAAGGCAACCCTAGCCGCTCGCCTTGACGCGACGCAGGCATCGATCCGCCAGGCGCAGCGGGCGTCTCATTCGGGACGGGGTTCGGGCTGGGGCATTTCGTCGGTTTCGGCCGCATCTTCGGTGCGGGGGTCGAAGACCGGAGCGGCCACGGCGGTGTCGGCGACGGTGACGAAATCGGCGCTGTGGCTCTCGGCGGGCCTCGGCGTGCTGCGCATGCGCATCAGCGCGAAGGCGGCAAGCAGCAGGAACACGAGCGCCACATAAAGGAAGAGGCCCCCCGGTCCCATCATTGCCATCGCGAGCGCGCCGGCGAGCGGGCCGAACACGGAGCCCAGCCCGTTCACCAGCAGCAGCCCGCCGGAAACCTCCACGAAGCTTTCGGAGGTGATCAGGTCGTTCACATGGGCCACCGACAGCGCATAGACGGGGAAGGAAAACACGCCGAAGGCGAAAGCCAGGGGCAGGATTCCGGGGTTCCAGAACCGGCTTGCCAGGAACAGCCCGATCCCGGTCACGGCTGCCAGAATGGAGATGATCGTGGTGACGACCCGCCGGTCGAGCCTGTCGGACAGGCGGCCGAGAGGCCACTGCGACAGCGCCCCGCCCAGGACGGTGACGCCGATGAAGACGGCGATCCGTGTCGTGCCGAGCCCGACATCGGCGGCGAAGACCGGCCCCAGCGCCCAAAACGCGCCGTTGCTCAGCCCCACGACGAGGCATCCGAGCGCACCGACCGGCGAGAGCTTCACGAGCCGGATCGGGCGAAGTCTCACCTCGGCGGGCAGTGGGGGCTGGGCCGAGGAGGTGAGGGCGATGGGGATGGCCGCGACGGAAATGATGATCGACGTGAGCGCGAAAAGCGGAAAGAGCGCGGGATCGTAGAACGGAATCAGGACCTGGCCGCCGATGATGGCCACGAAGGTCAGCGTGGTGTAGATCGAGAAGATCGTCCCGCGCGTGCGGTTCTCGGCCTTCTCGTTGAGCCAGCTTTCGATGACGAGAAAGAGCGCTGCGATGCAGAAGCCGGTGATCGCGCGCAGCACCCACCACACCCACTGCTCCACCGTCAGGACATGAATCAGAGGCACCACGGAAGCGGCGGCGACCATGGCCGTGAAGACGCGGATATGGCCGACATGGCGGACCAGATGCGCCGTGGTGAGGCAGCCGCCCACGAATCCCACGAAATAGCTCGATCCCATCACGCCGATCGAAAAGGGCGGGAACGCCTCGATTCCGGCCCGCAGCGGCAACAAGGTCGTCTGCAGGCCGTTTCCGGCGAGCAGGACAGTGGCACTGAGCAGGAGGGCGCCGAGTTGAGCGAGGATTCCCAGCAAGATATCTCCTTCGGCCTTTCGTCTTCCCTGGGCGCCAGAGAGCGGCGGTCTCTGGTTTAGCCCATCAACATATCGGCGGGGAACGCAAGCACGGGCTCATCGATCCCGCCAGCCGGGACCAGTCGATTCGTACCGCCGCCGGCCCGGACCTGCATACTGCAGACCGGGCCGGCTTTCTCAAGCCAGGGAGGTTCGCTGCCGGTTCAACCGGAAGGGCGAAGCCGGATGCCGTTGGTCTTCATGAAGAATGGTTGGTACGCGCTTGCAAGACCCCGCCAGCGGGCCCATGCCGGCGGGGGATCGCGTCGATTGCGTCAGAAGTTGGTCGTGGCCTGGCAGGTGGTCAGGCCGATGACGAGTTGATCTTCGGCTTCGCCACGGTGGATGAGATGGCTGCATTGGGCCGTCGCCTCGATCCGCAGCGATCCGGCCTCGCCTTGCACACCCGCCTGATCGGTCTGCTGCGCGCCGGCCTCTGTGGAGCCGGTCTGCAAGGTCTCGTCGTCCGCCTGGGATGCAGCGGCTGTCTCGGCATTCGGCAGGGAAAGCGTGCCGCTTTCGGTGAACTCGGTGGTGACCGTCGCGGCATCCGGACCGGCGGGCGTGAAGCCTGTGACCTCGACCTGAAGCGAGTAGTCCTGCACCGGCTGGCCGTTGCCCATGCCCGACATCATGCCGACCGCGACCCGGCTGAAGCGCAGCATGTCCTCCTTGCCGAGCGTAGCCGTTGAAAAGCCCAAGCGTTCGTCGCCGCGATAGACCTCGTTGGTGACGGAGAAAGTGGCCTCCTCGGCGATGTTGTTGCTGGTCCATTCGATCAGGCGCTGGAAGTCGCCCGCTTCGATGGCCTGCGTGGCCTCCTGTTCCATGCTGTCGAAGAAGTTCCTGACCTCGTCTTCCGTCAGGTTCTGCCCCTGTTGCTGTGCTGCGGCCTGGCCCGTCAGGATGAGCAGGCTTGCCGCCGTACCCGTCAGGATGGCGCGGATAAGTTTCTTCATGCTGATCTCCCGTGAACTTGCTTGCGGAATGACTGCCGTGCAGCCTTCGCGACGTTTGCGGACGGGATGCGTCCGCATTGTCCGAACCAGAGCCGTGCCGCTCTGTTCCGGCGATGTCGGGGAAGTTTTTCAAGGCCGTCTGAGCGCGGTACGCCCCGGCCTCTCTCGACCGGATGTCCTCCTTTCGTGAAACAGATCCGCGTCGCCGTGGTTTGGAGGCGGATGGGAATTCCCGGATCCGCGGTTCCCGCCGGTCTGCTCTTCCTGGCCTGCCGCACCCGCTCTTGCGGGGAACGGGAGCCGAAGGGAGGCTGCGGTGCTCAGCCACCGCCCAACCTGAATGAGGTGGCACAATGATTCCGCAGGAACAGGGTCGGCCCTGCAATTCCGCGCAAGCCGGCGCGAGCGGCAAGGCGAAGGCCGCGCTCTGCGTGCTCCTCCTCCTGGCCAACCTGCTGCCCGGCGGTTTCGCGGCCGCCCAGACGGAAAGCGTTGTGACAGGTCCCCTGGATCGCCTGCGCCAGGATGCGCTCTCACGCGTCAACGAGGTGCGCCGCGAGCGCGGACTGGAAACGCTCGACCTGACGGACCCGCTGAACGCCGCTGCCCAGGCCCACGCGGAAGATATGGCCAGGCGCGACTATTACAGCCATGTGTCGCCCGAAGGTGAGGACGCGCAGGACCGCTATATCGAACATGGCGGCAGCCGATGGCGCTTCGTCGCGGAGAACATAGCCACCTGCGAAGGATGCCCGGCGCCGCCCGACATCGCGCGGGTGCGCAGCTTCCAGGAAGGCTGGATGCAAAGTCCCGAACACCGGCACAACATCCTCGCGCACGGGCTCGAGGGGTTCGGCTTCGGCATAGCCGCATCGGAAGGGCGGATCTATGCCGTGCAGACCTTTGCCGGCGCCGGCACCCCGCCCGGCCTGGAGGCCGGGGAGCAGCCTGCTCCGCTCGCGCCCGCACAGCAGCTCGACGAGGCGGTCGCCGCGGTAAACCGCGCGCGCGAGGAGGAGGAACTGCCGCCGCTCGAGGCGAGCGAAGCGCTGACGACGCTTGCGGAGCGCCTGCTGGCCGGCGGCTCCGGCGACCGGCTGATCGACCGCTCGGCCGAACTTTTCGAACTCCTGCCGGGCGAGCGCGCCGAGTGGCGCAGCCTCAACGTCCTTGCTGCCGCCTGCGGAGGCTGCGGGACCGCGCCCGTTGCCGCAGACGTGCGTCACTTCACGGACCAGTGGCTCTCCGATCCGCAACACAGGCAGGCCCTGCTTTCCCGCGAGGCGACGCATCTCGGCTTCGCCATGGAGGCGAATGGAGAAGGGCGCAAGGCTGCCGCCGCCGTCGTCGGCCAGCATCTCTAGACGGGCTCCGGACCGCGTGGTGAACCCCGGAGGGGCGATCCATCACGCGCCTGGCATCAGCTCCGGCCGGCGGGGTTTTCTTTCACCCTCGGTTTCCGGAGCCCACCTACCACCTGACGCGAAAGCCGAGCGTGCCCTTGATCGAGTGGCTGTCGCCGAAATCTTCCAGGCTCGTCTTCGCCAGCGCTTCGCCATAGACAGAGTACTTGTCGTAGGCGAAATTCACTGATCCACCCAGGCCCAGGCCGCCCCAGAGGGCTTGGTTTTCGCTTTTCAGGCCGACCTCCGCGACGTCTACGGACGATTCGCCGTCGAAATCGTAGTAGATGTTTGCGATGCCGTAGAGATGTGTGCGGCTCGTCTTGCCCTCCGCGTCCTGCCACTCCGTCTGCCGATCGAGAGTGATGCCGAGACGTCCGACAAGGCTCTCGCTCCGGTCGAGCGACACCGCCGAGCCGAACGGGTCGACGAAGTCGTCGAACTCGACGGAGGAGTAGGAAAGCTGCGCCTGCGGCGTTGTCGACCAGAACGGCGTCAGCGCAATCTGCTTGCCTGCCTCGATGCTGAGCGCATAGCCGAACCCGTCATTTCCTTTGACCAGGTTCATCCCGGCCGTGCTTGAATGAAGGTCGCCGTCGTACCAGGTCACCTCGGCCTGCCCATCCACATAGAAGCCGTTGCTGCCATACCAGGTGAGCGTGCCGCCGGCACCGATGCCGGAGGCTTCGATCGAGC
The DNA here is from genome assembly GCF_029457495.1 of Chelativorans sp. AA-79. Taxonomy (NCBI): domain Bacteria; kingdom Pseudomonadati; phylum Pseudomonadota; class Alphaproteobacteria; order Hyphomicrobiales; family Phyllobacteriaceae; genus Chelativorans; species Chelativorans sp. AA-79. Next base: position 3,463,301 of record NZ_CP120361.1, on the reverse strand, counting down.
CGTCGCCATAAGCGGATACCACGTCGGCCGAGAGGGTGCCGTAGTGGAGGCTGAGGCCACCGATGAGGCTGCCGCTCGGCGCGGTCACAAGCGGCATGTCGACGCCGGCCTTCAACTTCCATACGGAGGCGTCGTAGTCAGCTCCGCTGGTCGCGGTTTCCGGTTCGAAGCTCCCACTCAGGCCCTGGATTTCCGCCCAGAGGCCGATGCCTGGAGCCACCCAGATCTCCTTGGAAGGCGTGTCGGCGCCCTGTGCAAGCACGGACCAGGATCTGTTGCCGAAGCGCTGCTGGATCGTGCCCAGCTCGTTGAACACCTGGAGGCTGCCCGCATAGGCCTCGTAGATCGGTACGCCGGCCTGATAGAGCGGCTCGGTCGGTTCATCGGGATCAGGACCCGGATCAGGATCGGAAATGAGCGCGGAGCGGAGATACCAGTCACCATCCGTGGGATCGCTCACCCCGTTCTTGTAGAGCCGGTAGGCATAGGCGCCGGCAACCACGGCCTGCTCGCCTTGGAACAGATAGGTGCCCTGCAGGGCGAAGGCGCCATCTGAGACACCTCCGACATCGATGATCTTGATGCCTTCCACAGTCGGCGCACCGGTGCCCCCCAGGTTGATCAGGTGGACATTCGTGGAACCCGACGTGGCGCCGGAGATCACCAGCAGGTCGGTCTGCGAGGAGTCGCCACCAAGCACCGATTCGATCTCGATCGTACCGCCGTCGCCGACATAGTCGCCATCGATTGTGAGCCTGCCGATCGAGTTGCCGGGTGCGATCACGCCGCGATTCGTCGTGAGGCCGGCCACCGTGCCTATCCCTTGCAGGCGGCCGCCGGCGAGCACATCCACGGTTCCACCGAGGCTGCCATTGACCGCGAGCGTACCGCCCGAAACGGTGGTGCCACCCGAAAAACCGGAGGCGTCGCTGGTGAGGACCAGCCTGCCGGTTCCCCGCTTGATCAGCGCACCGGTGCCGGTGATGTCGGAATCCAGCAATGCTTCGTCGGTGAAGTCAGCGACGAGGTCGCCCGCCAGATTGATCGCGCCAGCCTCGATGGCGCCGGCCCTTCCGCCCGTGCCGATGTTGAGAAAAGAACCGGCGGAGATGTCGATCAGCGATGCCGCCAGCGTGCCCCCGTCTGCGACGGTGACCGTCCCGGACGTATCCAATGGTCCGAGCGGGCCACCCAGCGTCAGCTCGTCCGCGATCTGCCATTGAGATCCGTCGCCGGCGATGATCGCTGTCGAGGTCGACCCGGCGTTCGCCCGTACAGTCGCATCGCCCAGGGTTTCGAAAACCCCGCCGTCCGTTATCATCAGTTCGGCTGCTGCGATGCTCGAAAATACCTCTGTCCCGTGACCGTCGGTGATTTTGGATCCGTCGCCGCGCACCTGTACCGTGCCGTCGTTCAACACGAAGCCGATTGTGGAGGAGACCGGGACGTTGAGCTTGGCACCCCCTGAAACGATCAGATTGCCGCCGATGATTTGCACGGAGTCGCCGGCCTCGAATGTGCCGCCGGCAATCTCCAGACCACCCGTGGAGGATGCGCCGACATTGAGGTTCCCCCCGATCGCGCTGCCGGTTCCGGTGAGGGTCAGCCAGCCGTCGCCTTGTTTCCAAAGCCCGCCGGGTCCGGAAATGATGCCGGAAAAGCTGGTGTCTCTGTCGTCGAGGCCGATTTGCAGCGAGGTCTGGTCACCGAGCAGCACCTCGCCGCCGCCATCGGGCCCATCCGCAAGCGATCCGAGCTCGATCGCGATGGCGTCGGCGAAGGCCAGCGTGGCGTCCCGGTTGACCATATAGGAGGAGGAACCGGACCCGGCTTCGTTCGAGCCGAGGGTAAGCGTCCCTTCCATGATCCGGGTGGCCCCGGAATAGTCGGCGTTTCCCGTCAGTGTCAGGGTGCCGGCGCCGTTTTTGATCAGGCCTCCGATATCCGAAAGCACCCCGCTTGCGGTGAATGTGGTGCCGGCGGCCGTATCGAAAATTCCGTTGGCCTGAAACATCATGTTTCGGTCGCTGGTGAAGGTTGCTGTGGTCGACAACGCGCCGCCCGAAAACACGATGCCGCTCGTGTCGCCGAGATTGGCGGCCGAGGAGATCGACAGGGCGCCGCCGGAAAGCATTGTGCCGCCGGTATAGGTGTTCGTGCCCGCAAGTGTCAGCGTCCCGCTTCCGACTTTCGCCAGCGATCCGCTGCCCGAGATCTCCCCCGCAAAGGTCGTGCTGGCGTTGTTTCCGCCGACGGCGAGCGTATTCGAGCCGAGCGTGACCCCGCTCATCGCACTCGCGCTGGCGATGGAACCGACCGAGGCGATCGATGAATTGCGATCGGATATGTCCAGCCGGCCATCATCGGTGAACGTGAATGCAGCGGAGAAAGCGGACGAAAAATTGTTGAGCGAAACGACCCCGCCTGCCGAGGTCGTTATCACCGCGGTTCCGCCCTGTGAACTCCCCCAGAAATTGAGGGCTCCGGCGTTGTTGATCGTGGCACTGCCGGCATTCGAGAGGTTCTGGAACTCGACCATGCCGCCCGCCAGGACGTTGATCGTCGCGGTCTGCGCCGACCCCTGCAGGAAGTGCAGTCTTTCGCTGGAAACGTTGAATGTGGCGCTGGAGCCCGCCTGGATATCCATGCCGCCGGTCAGGGTGACATGGCCCGCACCGGTCTTGTTGAAAACATAGGCTTGACCGTCCTGGATGCGGAACGTGCCGAGACCTAAATCGCCGTCCAGTGTCACCGTATTCTGTTGCGATGTCCCGAACGTCGCCGTTCCCGTGCCGAGGGATGGTGTTCCCCCGGCCCAGTTGCCGCCGGTGCTGTAGTTGTCGTCTGGTATGGCAGCGCCGCTCCACGTGGCGTCCTGTGCCAACGCCGGAGCGGCGGCAAGCAGGGCCGCCAGCGCCGTGCTCCCGAGCAAGTATGGACCGCGAGGCCGCGGCGCACGCACGGGCGCCTGATGGAATGCCCTCGCGGCACGCATTTGCCGACGCGACCACGATACCGGCCCTTGCCGGCTCTCTCGAGAATCGATTTTCACGAATGCCCCCTCAATATTCCGCAGTTCTTTTATAGTCCCAATTGAATTGTTGTCTGATGCAGTGTTGCAACAGATTCATGGAAATGGTCCATCGGGAAGGACTGCTCGATGAAGCTGTGCGACGCCACCGAAGGGGAGCATCCCGGTTGGCCGGCAGCCCGTCGTGCGTGCCGACACGAACTGCTTCACCGGATGACGGAATCAATGAAGCGCGGGGCGGGATGATGCCATCGGGCCGGGTTTTACCTGAGCATATTCGACCCTGTTTCTCCCATTTTCCTTGGCATGTCGCAACGTTTGCTCGGCGGCCCGGACCAAGCCGTCGTAATCGATCTCCTGCTCGAACAGGATGGCACCGATGCTGACGCCCAGGGGCCGTGCGATGCCGCCAAGCCGAAAGCGGGCTTCAGAAACCGTGGTGCGGATTCGTTCGGCAACCGCTTCCGCATTCTCGCGTGTCGCGCCCGGCAGGAAGACTCCGAAACGGTCGCCTCCGAGCCGGCCAACGATATCGTCGCTTCGGACCGAACTGCGGATAATCTCCCCCACCGCGCGCAAGGCACGATCTCCTGCTCGTTGTCCGGCAGTTCTGTTGAGTTCGGACAATTGGTCGACGTCGACGATGAGAAACGAGCCTTGTCTGCGTCCCGCGCGGGAGCCGACGAGCGTCGGGTGAGCATCCACCAAGGCTGAAAACAAGGTGCTGTTGAGGCAGGATGTCAGGCTGTCGCGGCCAATCGTGTTCTCGTAGTCGCGCCTGAGATCGGCGAGGCTGCGAGCCTGTTTTCCCGTGGCATAGAGCGCCGCTGCAATGAAAACGCTCGGCAACAGAACAGCAAATGCGAGCCATTTCACATCTGCTTCCATACCGGCCGTGCTGGAAAGCAAAGCATAACAGCCGGTCGAAAAGACAAGCCAGGCAAGCGTGCCCGCAACGGCGAGAAGGATGGGATTTCCCCATATGCGGTTCGCGACGGCTTTCAACCAGTTTCGCACTCCTACCTCCGGTGTCGGCTGGGGAGCACAGGCCTATGCGGCGAACGTAAAGTAAGGCCTAGCTGGAAAGGACGCATTTGATTGATCGCCAAAAAAATGGATGGCGCAGCCTCACGGGTCGCACCGCCGTCGGCAGGAGGCTCATGCGGGCCGGTACGGACGGTGGGAGGCCGCTGGTTATCTCGGGATATCCTCGAGCGCTTGAGATGCTCACGGAACGCCACCCGGACCATGAGGCCGAGGTGGCGACGCG